>JAZRZZ010000035.1:0-60360 GCA_045601665.1 Lachnospiraceae bacterium | reverse complement strand
GCGGTAAATGCCTGCAACCACGGGCGCACGTCCGCACAACGTCCCTTTGCCGTATTTACACTAAGCACCTTCTTTGAATCGAGCATTGCATTATATATCAGCTCGTAAGGTGCCGCATCCGGCACCGGAAGGTTGTAATATCCACGTCCATAATGGGACGGATATACCATTGGACAAATGTAATCCAAATATCGCGACATCGCAGCATAATCCTGTCCTACAGCCGCCGCATCGATCTTACTACTGAGAACAACACCGAAGACATCGACAGATACAAACACTCCGAGTGGCTTTAAGTTCTCGCAGGCATACCGCACAAAGCCGGTAATCGCGTCGTATTTGATCTCGGTCGTCAACTCCTCTACGCCGAAGTCTGCATCCTTCATCTTACTATCGGTCGAAAAACGACAGTAATCAAAATTGACCTCGTCAAAGCCCAACGCTGCACACTGACGCCCTACCTCGGTCAAATACTCCCAAGTATCCTCGTTCAGCGGATTCATCCACGTATATCCACTACTGTCCTTCATCAGCGACCCGTCCTTCATACGTACCCCGTAGCTTTCGTTACTACGTACCGAACGAATATCTCGGAAGCATACAACACGCGCAATGAGGTATACCCCGTGTTCCTTCAATTTCTTGATTACACTTTCGGCATTTGCAAACAAGACATTTGTATTTGTCATACTGTTCAGCAATTCCGAATCGGTCTTCACCGTGATAAATCCATCATCGTTTTTGATATCAATAACAACGGCGTTCAACTCCGTCGTATCAAGCAAATCCAATACGTATTCGAACTTTCTTGCCAAAATATCGGTGGTAAGATACATCGCCTTCACCTGAGTTCGCTCTCGGGTATCCTCGAACTCCTCCATCCACAGATCGTCCTCGGACAATCCCTCACGATAAGCATCCGTATACAGCAAATGCGGCTGTGCGGAGGATGTCGCATCCTGTCCCTGCTGCAGGGGACTTTTCGTCGGCGTCGGTACCACTACGGAATCGTCTCCGTGGCTCTTCGACAGAAGCGAATAGCTGACAACGCCCAACACGATACAGACAAGTAACGAGACGGCGGCACAGAAAAACTGATTTCGTCGAATCGCCCGTCTTGTTCCGGAACGATACCGCATTGTCATCCGCTGATTGTAGCGAGGCTGCTTCCCCATCTTTCACCGACTCCTTTCCTTCCTCGTCCCCCGTCATGCAACTGCGCCTTCTTACGCCTTCTTACCGCAGCAGAACTTATACTTACGACCCGAACCACACGGACAAGGCTCGTTTCTTCCTACCTTCTTTTCGTTGATTACGGTATTGGACTTTCTCTGCGTAAGAAACAGCTCCTTACGCTTCTCATCACTCAAAATATCCTTCCACGCCGGAAGCTCGTACAACCAATCCGCACGTGCCTCGCACATGTTGTAGTACAGCTTCTCCTTATCAAATGCCAAGCTTACAACGGTATCCTCCGCCATCTCCTCAATGGGATTCGGTGTTACAAGACTGTCATTGATCCCATCCAAAAATCCGGCAAAGGTAGTTACGTCCATCTCATACTTCTGCGCCAGTTCTGCCACGGTGCCGCACACCTCTACGTCCGGCTCCGCAAGCAACTGCTCGTATACCGCCTTCTCCAGCGCGAAATAGTTGCCCCAGAACAGCTGCCCCTCCTGTGTGTTCATGTCCTTCTTGTACGCTACGTTTCTCCAGTTCTCCAACAAACTCATGTTCCTATCTTCCTTTCTTCCTTTGCTTTTTTATAGCATTCCCGTTCCTTCGGGAACTATCCTCGCGAATTCACTCTGCCGAAGCATCCTCCGATGCTTCTAATGACTCATTCGTCTCCTCATCCTTGTGTACACGATTGTAAATCGCAATCATGACCCAACCGAGAATCGCAAATACCACAAAGCCGAAAATTCCGGCAAACAAAATTCCTCTGCCGAGCTCCCCTTTCATAAATGCGCCCACAAATGTCGCCACAACCGATGCCAACACAAGCACCAATGTAACGATTGCCACAACCTGCGGAAACCTCTTCATGTTTCGTCTCCTCCTCTTTGTATGTATTCCATCCAATCCTTCATCTTCTTTTCGTATCCCAATTCTCCGCATTCATAGAATCGCTCGCCCACAAGTCCGTCGGGCAAATACTGCTGACGCACGTAGTGATTCGGAAAACTATGTGCATATTGATAACCGATGCCATGCCCAAGCTTCTCCGCTCCTCCGTAATGCGAATCCTGCAAATGCACCGGAACCGGTGGTGTCTTCGTCTTCTCGACAACGCCCATTGCCCTTCCGATTGCTTCAACGGACGCATTGCTCTTCGGTGCACACGCCACATACGCCGCTGCCTGCGCCAAAATGATCTGTGCCTCCGGCATGCCCACGCGCTCCACGGCAAGCGAAGCCGCTACCGCCACCTGAATTGCCTGCGGATCAGCATTTCCCACGTCTTCCGATGCACATATCATAATGCGCCTTGCAATAAACGTAACCTCCTCACCGGCATACAGCATCCGTGCCAAATAATAAATCGCAGCATCCGGATCGGAGCCTCGCATGCTCTTTATAAATGCCGATATCGTGTCGTAGTGATTGTCTCCGGACTTGTCGTATCGAAGCACACGCTTCTGAATACACTCACCGGCAACCGTCAAGTCAATACGTATTCTTCCGTCCGGTCCGGGATCTGTCGTCAGCACTCCGAGCTCCAACGCATTCAAGGCCCGTCTCGCATCTCCGTTGGCAACATCTGCGATAAAGGAAATTGCTTCATCGGTAATCTCCGCACGATAATTGCCCAGCCCACGTTCGCAATCGTTCATGGCTCTTCGAAGCAATGCCTCGATATCCTCCTTTGTGATCGGTCTTAGCTCAAACACAATGGAACGGGAAATCAAAGCACCGTTGACCTCAAAATACGGATTCTCCGTGGTTGCCCCTACAAGAATCACGGTTCCATCTTCGACATAAGGAAGCAAATAGTCCTGCTGGCTCTTGTTAAACCGATGAATCTCATCGATAAATAAAATCGTTCTCGTGCCACCCATTGCCTGCAGTTGCTTTGCTTCACGGATGACCTCCTCCATGTCCTTCTTTCCTGCGGAGGTAGCGTTAATCTGTCGGAACTCTCCCTTTGTCGTGCCCGCGATGACCTTTGCAAGTGTGGTCTTTCCGGTACCCGGTGGTCCGTAGAAGATGACTGAACGAAGCTGATCCGCGCGAATCGCACGATACAACAGCTTATCTCTTCCGATGATATGCTCCTGTCCAACCACCTCATCCAGCGTTCGCGGCCGCATGCGAGATGCCAGCGGAGCATCCTTCTCCTGCGCATTCTCGCGCATATAGTCAAACAAATCCATGTATTATCTTCTCCCGTTTTCTAACGAAAAGGCGCCGTTTGTATTTTTCGCAAAAGTATGGTACAATATCCGAGCATAAATAAAAACAACAGAAACGAGGTACGATTATGGCACTCCCGTCCGATCCGTTTATCCTACTCAGCTATATTAACACATTGCTTCGGGATCGTTATGACTCTCTCGAACGACTCTGCGATAACGAAGACATCGATCCCGAGCAGCTTTGTGCCAAGCTCGAAGCCATTCATTATCACTATGATGCGCAGACAAACAGCTTTCAATAGCTTCATGCATACACAGTCAGTTTATCATATGTCGGAAATTTGTCAAGACATACGGAGGGAATATGGCAACTTTGAACCGTTTTATTTTTGAGGGTGGACAAGGCGAAATCGTAGAAAAGCGTTCCCGCTTTATCGCTACCGTCGCCTCGGTTTCCACAGAAGAGGACGCACAGGCATTTATCGAACGCACGAAGAAGCAATATTGGGATGCCAGGCACAACTGCTCCGCAATGATTCTCGGGGAGGGAGCGACCGTTACCCGTTGCAGCGACGACGGGGAGCCTCCTCACACCGCAGGTCGTCCTATGCTGGATGTCCTACTCGGTGAAGGCGTGCACGATGTGTGCGTTGTCGTAACACGCTATTTCGGTGGCATCCTACTCGGAACCGGAGGACTGGTTCGCGCCTATCAAGCCGCAGTGGCGGAAGGGCTCCGTAACTGCCAAATCGCCGAGAAACATGTCGGAATTCCCGTAACGGTACAAACCGATTACACCGGCATCGGCAAGCTACTCTACCTCTCCGGCAGCCATGGCTACCCGATGCTTTCGACCGATTACGGAGAACAAGTTACTGCCAAACTATTGCTTCCGCCGAATCACCTCGATAGCTTTTCTTCGGCAATGAACGAGGCAACTGCCGGTCGGGCAATACTTACGGTCGACGATCCGGTCCGCTACGCCGATATCAACGGCGAAATTATACTGCTATAATGCCGTTCCCGATTTCGCGGAAACATCCGCAAAACACAAAAAATTCATCTCTTTGTTACAAAAACGGCCGAAAACTTAACATTTGATCCCCCATGCCGTAGTTTACAAAGCATTTTTCGAATGTTATAATAAACAAAGAGGTTCTAGAAAAGACGGAGGTCACACGTATCCATGAATTACGGACGTTACAATATACTTAAGAAGCAACAGGAGCTGCGTTCTTCGACGAAACGAATTCGATCCCTTCTCCGGGTAACTCTGTTTCGTGTTGCGTTGGTGTCTGTTGCATTTTGCATGATTGTCGGTTGTTTCGGTGCTTACGGTGCCTACCTTGGAATCATCGAGACGTCTCCCAGCATCGACTCCATCAACGTTGTGCCGGACAGCTACCCCTCCACAATCTATTATTCCGATGGCACCCCTATTATCGAGCTTGCCGGCGCGGGCTCCAATCGTGAATATGTCAGTATCGACGAAATTCCCGTCGGTGTTCAGAATTGCTTCGTAGCAATGGAGGACGAACGTTATTACCAGCATAGCGGTATCGATATCCGCGGTATCTTTCGTGCCGCATTTTCCGTCGTAAAGGAGCAAAGTCTCGACTACGGCGCAAGTACAATCACCCAGCAGCTTTTGAAGAACCAAGTCTTCTCCGGCGGTGATGAGGACCGCAATCTCGATAAGATTATTCGTAAGCTTCAGGAGCAGTATCTGGCCATTCAGTTAGAGGGACGTCTCGACAAGCCGACGATTCTCGAATATTACCTGAATACGATCAATCTCGGAAACGGTGCTTACGGAATCCAAAAGGCCGCTCTTTCCTATTTTGGCAAACCGGTCAGCGAATTGACGATTTCCGAAGCGGCGGTACTCGCCCCCATTGCATATTCTCCGACGAACATGAATCCTCTGAAGAACAAAGAGGACAATGCTCGCCGTCGTTTGGACTGTTTGAAGAATCTGTACGAGAACAACTTCTGTACTAAGGAAGAATACGATGCCGCTATTGCGGACTCGGAAGATGTGTACACCCGCATTGAGATGCAGGATCAGATTGTGCAGGAAACACAAAACTCCGACTACTCTTATTTTGTCGATGAATTGATTGAGCAGGTCATCCGTGATTTGCAGGCAATGGGATATTCCTCCTATGATGCCAACAAAATGCTCTACAGCGGCGGTCTGCAGATCTACACGACACAGGATCGTGAAGTGCAGTCCATCATGGACAAATATTTCACCGACGAAGCCAATTTCCCCGCTATCGGCAAGGGCTCTTACTATGAGCTTTCCAAGAACTACGCGTTATCGCTCGTCGGCACGGATGGAACTTCGGTTCATTATCATCTGAATGACCTTTTGTCCTACTATGAGAACTACAAGGACAGCGGTAAGCTCTACTACCACGAATCCGGAAACAAGGGCATTGGGGTATACACGCTGAACAAGGCCGATTTGGAGGCCAAGATTAATGCCTTTGTTGCTGCAAAGCAGCAGGAGTTCGCAGCTGCGCACCCCGGTGTTGTCTACACGACACAGGAGTCTCGCGTCATCACCTTACAGCCGCAGACCGCAATGGTCATCATGGATCCAAGCAACGGTAACGTCATTGCACAGTACGGCGGTCGTGGTGTGAAGACCGGCAAGCGAGTATTAAACCGTGCCAGCGGCATCTATCGCCAAGCCGGTTCCACCTTCAAGGTACTTGCGGCATTCCTTCCGGCAATTGATACCTGTGGCTATACTCTGGCAAGTCCGTTTGATGATTCCTATTACGAATACCCCGACTCGGGCAAGAAAGTTACCAACTGGTATAAGACCGGCTACGAAGGGCTGCAGTCCATTCGTCGCGGCATCTATCACTCGATGAATATTGTAGCAGTTCGTTGTATGGAAGCGGTAACTCCTTACACGGCGATGTCGTATTTGAAGAAATTAGGCTTCGGTCAATTGGATACTGACACAAGTGACGGCATTTCCGATTACAACCTCTCACTTGCACTTGGCGGTTTGTCCACCGGTTGTTCTGTTTTGGAAATGACTGCGGCCTATTCCGCGATTGCAAATGAGGGCATTTACAACAAGCCTCGCTACTATACAATGATTAAGACCATCGACGGTCAAGTATTGATTAACAATAAGACGACGTCAACGCAGGTTATGAAGTCTTCTACCGCTTATCTGCTTACCGATGCCATGGTCGATACGACCACCATCGGTACCGGTACCAAGTCCCGTTTCAAGAAATTGAACATTCCCGTTGCCGGCAAGACCGGTACTGCACACGACAACTTTGACCTTTGGTTCGCCGGCTATACTCCTTACTACTGTGCTGCCATTTGGTCCGGTTTTGACAACAATTTCTCACAAACCGACACCAATTACTATCGTGAAATGTGGCGAGCCGTCATGGAAGAGGTGCATGTATTGAAAGAATGTGCACCCACGACCTTCCTCCAACCCTCATCGATTGTTACGGCAAAGGTTTGCTCCAAATGCGGCAACCTCGCTACGGTCGGTGTTTGTGACCAGTACTCCAAGGATTGCGTTGTCGAAGAAATTTTCGCAAAGGGGACAACGCCTTACCAGCAATGTACCTGCCACAAGAAACTCGTTCTCTGCTCGGAATCCGGGCATCTGGCAACAACGGGGTGTCCTCAGATCGAGACAAAGGTATTTCTTCTCAAGACCGAAAGCCAGCTTTCTATTACGCATGGCGGCACAAGCGACACCAAACACATCCTTCCCGGCGATATGAATATCAGCTGTCCGTTGCATCCCGGTCTGCTCCTTGAATCGAGCTCCAATTAGGCAATTGAACGATAACACAGAAGTGCACCGGGTTCGCTCGGTGCATTTCCGATAAAAATTTTGAGGTTTTTTATGAAAGCACTTGCAAATTGTGATTATTGCATGTATTATGAGTACGATGATGATTATGAGTGCTATGTGTGCGGCAAGGACCTTGACGAGGATGAGATGGCGCACTTCATGAGCGGTCAACCGTGGGAATGTCCGTATTTCCGATACGGAGATGAGTATTCTATCGTGAAGAAGCAGATGTAGCGTTCTGCTATAAGCATTGACTTATAACAGATATACGCGAATTTGTACTTTCATTATCGTTATTCTTTTGGTATACTGTATATCAAAGGTATATCGAGAATAATGAAGAAACATCTCGAGGAAAGGATTGCCGAACCATGAAGAAGATTTCATTTATCACGCTATTGCTGTTACTCTGTATGTTGCTTGCGGCTTGTAGCAAAGAGGAGAACAAGGACACTGTGCCTACTCCTACTGCGGCACCGACCTCGACTCCCGAGGCAACGCCCACCCCTTTGCCGACGGCGACTCCCGAACCGACTCCTACAGAAGCCTTGATGGTTCCTTGGGACACTTCCGATGTCGACATCTCTTGGATTGACCCCAACAAAAAACTCGTAGCATTTACATTTGACGACGGACCGTACATACAGTATAACGAGATTCTCGATATCTTGAAGGAGAACGGCGCTCATGCCACCTTTTTCGTGTGGGGACAGCATTGCAATGAATCCTTGAAGGATGAGCTTCTTCGTGTTGTCAACGAAGGAAGCGAGCTCGGTAATCACACATGGTCGCACCCTTATCTGACGAATTTGTCCGAGGATGAGATTCGAGAAGAGATTGAGAAGACCCGTGCACTTCTTGAGTCTGTAACCGGAATCAAGAACTATCTTGTGAGACCTCCGTATGGTAGTTCGAGCATGAAGGTTCAATTTACGGTTAAGACACCTCTGATTAACTGGAGTGTTGACAGCAACGATTGGAACAACGGCTCCTATGATAAAGTTTATAACAATGTTATGTCGAAGATAAAGGACGGCGACATTGTATTGATGCACGCCAACTATCAGTTTACGGTAGACGCAATTCGAGTAATGATTCCGGAGTTGATCGCCGATGGCTATCAGATCGTTTCGGTTTCCGAATTGGCAGCGGTACGCGAGAAGCAGCTGACATCCGGCGCTTCTCCGTTACAATCCATTCGCTGATTTTCTTTTTCCTCTTTATATTACGCGCAGGGGACTGCTAGCAAAGAGCTTTTAAATCGAAAAGCTTTTCGCTAGCAGTTCCCCATATACGGACCTTTTTGCATCTGACACCTTCCCGAAAGGAGACCCTTATGACTTCACAGCAGATTTTGTATGTAAAAACCCTTGCCGAGGAACGTAACTTCAGCAAGGCCGCGAACCGACTGTTCGTTTCCCAACCAGCACTTAGTCAATACATAAAACACCTGGAGGACCAGCTCGGTGTAATTCTGTTCGACCGCAGCACAACACCGTTTCGCATTACCGAAGCGGGCGAAGCCTTTCTCCGTGCCGCCAACCGTATTCAGACCGCGACCGACGAGCTAAATGCCGAGCTTGCGGACATGCACAATCTCCGTTCCGGTACGTTACGCATCGGAACCTCCCCCTTCGGTGCATCCTGCCTGTTGGCACGTAGCCTTGCGGAATACCGAAAAGCCTTTCCCGGCATTTCCCTTCGATTGGTTACCGGCTCCCTTGCAATGCTGACAGAGCAGTTGCAAAACGGCATGCTGGATTTCATCATTGACACCGCAGACTTTGACATACAGACCTGTACAAAGACACACCTTGCTACGGAAAACTATTATTTGGCAGTCCCGCAGGACTCCGAGTTCTTTAAGATGCACAGAGCCTCCGCACTCTCCGTCGAAGACATTTTGAACGAAACCGACCTCTTCTACGAAGCCGAAGCTCTCTCCCCGAAAGTTCTCTCGGAACTCGATTTCCTTCCGCTGTCGCCCACGCAAACGATCTACGGCATTACAAACGATCTCTGTCGTAAGGCCGGAGCAAGTCTGAATACCGTCATGTACGCAGACCAGATCGAAACTGCATTCCATTGGGTACTGGCGGGGCTCGGTGCCACACTGATTCCGGATACCTTAATGAAATTCGGCAATTACACAAAGCATCCCGCCTATTTCAAACTGGATTCCGAGCTCGCCACACAACCGATTACCGTTGCATTCAAAAGAAACCGCTACGTTTCCGCAGCGGCCAAAGAATACATATTGTTATTAAAACGCCTCATCGGTCAGGGAACCTGGAGCTCGCCGATGTAGCCGATATAAAACACTCGAACGCGTTCCGACTCCCTTCGCCGCACGTACGTAAGCGTCACGCGACGGGAGTTGCTTTCGTTTGCCTCTATCGAATAACTCTCCACCACCGGATTGCCCCATGCGGTAAAATCACAGCTGTCGATTCTACTCACGTACCTTCCATCCACACGGACCTCCATCATCCCAGCCCAGCTTTCATTCGTACATTTGTAAGCCACCAACAGCTCGTCCCCGGTAAACTCTGCTTCGAACACCGGATTCTCGACATTCAGCTCCGTACATTTTTGGATATGAAAATGCTCATAACGGGCTCCGAACAACGCCGGTCGTCGCGCTGCTTCTTCTATGCACGGCATATCGACCTGCTTTAAACCATCGACACAGCACTCGGCGATAAACTGCTGTCCCCAATCGTTCGGATGAATATAATCGCCCGAATACTGCTGCCACCCGATTCTTCCTGCACCGATCTCCCGAAAAAGTGTCTCCCCGGCATCAATCACCGGAACCCCATAGTGGCGCGCGATTCGTGTCATATGCCCTCTGCAGGAATATTCGTATTGCGAGGTCAGAATCAGCACCACCGGCAATGCACCTGCCCTCAAGCAACGGCGCACCATCCCTTCATAAGCCTCCCGATGCTTCGCATCCTTGTAGTCATTGACACTGTACTCAAGAAATACAAAGCGCGGCCGCACCTCCAGCAACGCTTCGAGGCAAAACATTCCCCACATCGAGGTTGTTCCCGGACTCGCAAGTACCTTTGTCTGCATCGCGGGCAAAGAGCGCCGTTCCCTTTCCTCGTTCATGTAGCGCTCCAAACAGCTACAATACGAGATATTTGCAAGATACCCATCGGTAATCGAGGCTCCGAGAAATGCTCCACGCAATTCGTCGCTTCCAACACATTCTTCCCACACATTTGTCCGTCCCATTCGTCTTCTCCTTTGTAACAATATCCGCATTGCCTATGCTATTTCTTCATCTTCGGCGAGAAAATCAAGCTCGCGATATATCCAAAAACGAGTGCTGCTGCAATCCCCGTCGCCGCAGCACGAAAGCCACCCTGAAACAATCCGAGAAATCCACTCTCATCCACCGCACTCTTAACTCCCTGAAACAAGGTATCTCCGAAGCCCAACAACGGCACTCCCGCTCCTGCACCGGCAAATGCACGAAACTCATCATACCAACCGAATGCACTGATCAGCGCCCCCGTTATTACAACCAGTACCATGATTCGTCCCGGCTGCAGCTTTGTCTTGTCCATAAAGATCTGCACCAAACCGCAGATTCCTCCACCAACAAAAAATGCAATTAAGATATCCATTGCACCCTCCTCATTTTATCATATATTTTCCTGCTCTTCAATCCTTTCGGAACGACTCGTTCAGTATTCCGTTCCCTCAAGCACAATTCCGTATGCGATTCCCGGAATGTCACGGTCTTCGTGAAAACTGACCGGTGACAACATCGCACCGGTAGGAACAAACAAGATGCGTCGATATACACCCGCACGCATTTTTCGGAGCAGCAGCCCCGCCAGCGTCACTGCGCTGCACCCACAACCGCTCCCGCCGGCATGGGTATCCTGTTTGATGGCATCGTAAATCTCTATTCCGCAATCCATGTGCTTCTTCCGAATCGAATACCCTTTCTCCTCCATAATGTCATAAAGGATATTGCTTCCCACCGTCCCGAGATCTCCGGTCACGATCAGATCGTAATCCTCCGGCGTTCGCTCAAAGTCCTCAAGATTCGCCGCAATTGTGGAAGCCGCCGCAGGCGCCATACACGCTCCCATATTCATAGAGTCTTGAATCCCGAAATCGACGATTCTTCCAATTGTCATTCCCGTGATACGAACCTTCTTTCCTTTTGCCCCATGCATTTTCTTTGGATACTCTTCCCCCGCAATGACAAGCGCCCCGCTTCCCGTCACCGTCCACGATGCTGCCTTCGGTCTTTGACAGCCGTAGCCCAAAGGAAAACGAAATTGCTTCTCCGCGCCCGCAAAATGCGACGAGGTTACCGCAAGCACGCTGTCCGCATATCCACCGTCTACCATCATCGCCGCCAGTGCCATGGACTCTCCCATTGTCGAACAGGCCCCATAGATCCCGAAGAATGGTCGATCCAAGCATTCCACACCAAACGAGGTAGCCATCAGCTGTCCCAACAGATCTCCGCCGATGACACAATCCAATTCCGTCCGAGCCACTCCCGCATTTGCAATTGCCAAACGACAAGCCTTTGTTATTAGATTACTCTCTGCCTCTTCCCACGACTTCCCGTTGACAAGCGGATCGGTGCAAATCTCATCAAAATACTGCCCGAGCGGCCCCTCGCCCTCCAGCTTTCCTACAACAGATGCCTCACCTATGATAAACGGTGCCCGCTTAAATGCAACACTTTGCTTTCCTTTTTTGCTCATACCTTCCTCCGTAGTCGCCTCATTTTTCTGTTAACATAACCGAAATGCTTGAAAATTATTCTTCTTTCGATGCTCAAGGCGTATTCCCCTTTGAAAAATGAGAGAAAATACATTTACAAATGAAGAAAAAAAAGCTATGATAAAGAGGAACTTATCACATTGGAGGAAAGTATGCGTCCGTTTTTTCGACCCTACAAACTAACCAAGATCTCCTCAGAAGAGGATACGAATGCAACATCCGAAGAAGTTATGCCTGCTGTGGAAGAAGAGACTCCGAGTGGAGAAACGTCTGTTGCGAGCGAGCCGGAGGCGTCCAAGCATCCAAAGGAGCCGATTCCTAATATGGGAGTCTGCGCCGCATTTTCGTGGAAAGTAATGCTCTTAGGCGTTGCAAAGCTTCTGTGGAACGGAGCGTTACTATATTTCTTTTATGACCGTCTGAAGGCTGAGCGCGTATTCGCGGATATGCCCTCGTTGTACCTATCCGCCAAGCCGCATTTGGGCGGAATCCAATATGCAACCTTCGGGCTAATCGTCGCTGCGCTTTCTGCCCTTCTCTATCTGGCGGTGCTTGCCGTTGTACGCGTACGAAATCGCAAATGCTACGCCTTATTTGCGCTTCTGTTTGTCGGAGATGGATTGTTGCTGCTGCACCCTACGCGCGAGCTCTACACTGTGGTCTTCTGCTTCGTGCTTCTGTGCGTGTTGCGTCTGCGGGGGTGGGTACGCTACCTATTTTCCCTGCTTGCAGTATTGCTCTACGCATGGCTCGTCAGTCCCTATGCGCTACTACTCATTCCGATTTATCTGATTGTACGTATATGGCAGTTAGATGCAGACTGGGGTATCCGAGCACTTACGATACTGCTATTGTTGTTCTGCGTCTTATATCAGATGGGTATGTTTACGTTCCTTTTGGAGGTACGTCCTTACAGCGTGTCCCCTTATGCCTTTGACAACACCTTCCCTGCAGAGGATTATGCCGGGCACGTTGCCTATTACCTTATCGACTGCCTGCTCTATTTGGCACGGATTCTGTTCCCCATAGAACTATTCCTAAAAGGGCTTAGCCTCACATCGCTTTTGGCACTTCCGGGTCTAGCACTAACGGCACTTCTCCTCTATCGAATGTTCTATCTTGTAACCGTCGATTGGGATGCGCCCGTTTCGCGTAACGATCGTTTGGTTTCCGATGCGACAACCGTCTTGTTCGTTCTAATCCTGACGCATGCCTTGTATGAACCGGATCTCGTAACCGCATTGAAGCATTTGGCGGCACTGTATCCGTTCTATCTCTACTTGGGCTTTGGGGCAAATGCACGACATACACATCCGGTATTGCAAAGAGACCTCACAGGTACACGCCCGGTAATCTTCTTTCACACAGGCGGTGAGGATTACGTCTACGATGTATTAAAACAGGCCTCTGCCGTCTGCGGAGCGGCAAATGTCATATTGATCGGCGATGAAAGTAATCGGGGCTATACAAGCAACTGGTTTTCCGCCGATGACTACGGCTCCGAGGAATACGCAACCTTTTGCGAAAGCTATAAGCATTTGTCCACGGCGTCACAGGAATTTGAGCTTACCTGCTTTCAGCGACACTTTGCGCTGTACGCATTTATGCAGGAGCATGGTATTGATGAATGCTTTATGTGTGACAGCGATGTACTCCTATTCGACAACCTTACCACGTACCCCATAGACGACATTGATTTTGCCTGCGCAAGCGCTCAAGGCGGTAGCTGCCTCGGAGAAAATGCTTCCCCTCACTGTGTATACTGGAAGCTTCCCAGACTCCGTCAATTCCTTGACTTTGTCCTCCGCGTCTACCGAGCAAAGACCGATTGGCTTACGGATGTTAGTACCAAGCAGAAAGAAGTTGCTGCGGATTCCGACATCAACGATATGATTCTTCTGACTGCGTGGCGTCGGATTGTGGACGATTACGACGGCTCTTTCCGATTCCGCAATCTTGACCAAGTAACGGAGGGTACGGTTTTCGACCACAACCTCGGTTCTGCAAGCAATCTCACTGCAGATGAATATGCTTACCGAAGACTTCTCCGCATAAAGAAGCTGCGTTTCATCGCCGGTCGTCCAACCCTTATCGACAAAAACGGCACCTCGGTATCCGCAACGATTCTACACTGCCGAGATCGCAAGGAATACATTTCCCTGTTATGCCAAAAGAGCAACTTCCTTCCCGCATATATCATGGCACGAATCCTCCGTTAGAACGTTCACGTAACACGAAAGCGCTCGTTTCCATAAGACCAAAAAAGTCCTTTTGCCGATCCACACCGACCGGCAAAAGGACTTTCCTTCTGTCTCTCAACCCAATACAAAGCTATACTACAGCATGGACAATGCATCTTCATCCGCTACAATCGTAACATCATCGTGTAATTGAAGCACCGATGCCTGCACCTGCGGCGTAATCGGTCCGGCAATCACTTCACGGAGGATTGCCGCCTTGTCCTTACCACTTACCACAACAAGAATCTTCTTTGCGGACATAATCGTCTTGATACCCATCGTATAAGCCTGCTTCGGAACATCCTCATAGGATGCAAAGAATCGCTGATTCGCCTGAATCGTAGATTCGGTAAGATCCACACAATGCGTACCGGACTTAAACACATCTGCGGGCTCGTTGAAACCGATGTGACCGTTGTGACCGAGACCGAGAAGCTGCAAATCCTGTCCACCAACGCTCTCGACAATCGCATCGTACTCCTCACAGGCCTTCTTGCTGTCCGGCTCCATACCATCGGGCAGGAACGTAAACTCTTTGCGTACATTTACCTTGCTGAACAGATTGTCATTCATAAAATAATAGTAGCTTTGGTCATTTTCCTTCGTGATTCCCTTATACTCATCGAGGTTCACTGTGGTTACGGTAGAGAAATCAAGATCTCCACGCTCATAAGCCGCCACCAATTCCTTGTAGGTACCAATCGGAGTAGAACCCGTAGCTAAGCCAAGAACACAGTTCGGCTTCATAATCATCTGCGCCGCAATAATCGCCGCAGCCTTTCTACTCATGTCATCGTAGTCTTTTGCTCTGATAATCTTCATGCATTTACGCTCCTTTGCTGAATTTATGGTTTATCCTCACACATTATACAACAACATCGCCTTTATGAAAAGTATTTTTTTTTAAATTAAGTACTTTTTTTGTGTCTGTCCTGAATTCTTTATTTCGATACAATACCATCGTGCTCGTTTTTCTTCTATGAATCCATCCGCTTCTCCACCGTTTTCTTTCCTTTTCATCTTGATTTCTCCTTCGCGTCATGGCAAAATAGACTTGGTGGCGATGTGCTGTCGGATTTCATCCCCCTATCATCAACCATTGCATTGCATATCTTTTGCAGAACGGAGTATACATGAAGCTGAATTACAAAAGAACCTGCTTGATTGGTCTTGCATTCCTATCCATCTCGGCCTTTTGGCAGATGTACGACAACATCATTCCTTTGATTCTTAAGAACACCTTCGGTCTCGGAGAGACCATTACCGGCAGTATTATGGCGGCAGACAATGTCCTGGCTCTTTTCCTGTTGCCTTTCTTCGGAACACTGTCCGACAAGCTGGATACCCGCATCGGAAAGCGTATGCCGTTTATCCTTTTGGGTACGGCACTCACGGTTTTGTTCCTTGTTATCCTTCCGTTTACGGACCGTGCCGAGAACCTTCCGTTGTTTGTACTTGTTCTGTTTTTGCTGCTTGTCAGCCTCGGTCTGTACCGCTCTCCGGCAGTCGCACTAATGCCCGATTTGACACCGAAGCCTCTGCGAAGCAAAGGAAATGCGGTCATTAACCTTATGGGTGCCGTAGGTGCGGTCACTTCCCTTGCGTTGATTAAGCTCTTGGTCGGCAAAGGAGACCGTCCCGATTACTTTCCGTTGTTCGCAACGCTCGCCATTATTATGACCGTCTGTATTGTCATTTTGTTTTTCTCAATCAACGAGCGGCAGCTCGCAGCGACGATGCCCGAGGAAAAAGGGGAATCTCCCACAGCAACCGAACACACGCATATCAAGCTTCCGAAGGATGTGCGGCGAAGCCTGATTTTTCTCCTGCTGTCCGTGGCGCTCTGGTACATCGCATACAATGCGGTGGTCAGCGCATTTTCCCGTTATGCCACAGAGGTATGGGGGCTTGAGAACGGTGGTTTTGCCGATTGCTTGATGGTTGCTACCGTTGTCGCCATCATCAGTTATCTTCCCATCGGTTCTCTGTCCGGACGCATCGGAAGAAAGAAGACCATTCTTCTCGGCGTCGCTCTCCTTATTGTTTGCTATGCGGTAGCCGGCTTCTATCATACCTACCACTGGTCGATGCTGATCTTCTTCTCTCTTATCGGGTTCGGTTGGGCAGCCATTAACGTCAACTCCTTCCCGATGGTTGTGGAGATGAGTGCCTCCGCGGATATCGGGAAGTATACGGGCTATTACTATACCTTTTCCATGGCAGCACAGGTCATCACTCCGATTCTGTCCGGAGCGCTATTGGAACATGTGTCTTACCGCACCCTATTTCCGTATTCGGTGGTGTTCAGCATACTTGCCTTTGTGACAATGTGTTTTGTGCGACACGGAGATACCAAACCGGAGCGGAAGAAAAGCTTTCTTGAGAATTTTGATGTAGACGATTGATGATTTTTGACGAATGGGTGATTCGGATGTCTTATGTATTTGTTGCAATCGTGCTCCTTGTAGCACTGTATGTGTTTCTCATCTTCCCACGCCGGTTTCGTCGTCCGGACCTTACGCCCTTGCGCGGTGTACACTATGCGCATCGAGGTCTATTTGACAATGCAAGCGGAATCCCGGAAAATTCCCTCTTTGCCTTTCGGCGGGCAATTGCAGAGGGTTACGGCATCGAACTGGACGTTCAGCTCTCAAAGGATGGGCAGGCAGTCGTATTTCACGATGCCTCTCTTCTGCGTATGTGCGGCATTGACGGCTTGGTAGGAGAATATACGCTCGAAGAGCTTCGTACCATGTCCCTTCTCGGAACCTCAGAGACCATTCCGACCTTTTCCGAGGTTTTGGCAACCGTAGACGGCAAAGTACCGCTAATTATTGAATACAAGCTCGATGTCCCCGACACCACGGTGTGCGAACTCGGAAATGCTCTTTTGTCGCAATACCGTGGACCGTATTGCATCGAATCCTTCCACCCGAAGGCACTCATCTGGTATCGGAAGAATCGACCTGATGTGATTCGCGGTCAGCTCAGTGAGGCCTATCGTAAGAACCCCAAACACAAAAGAAGCTTACCTATGTTCGCAATGCAGTACCTTCTTTCGAACGTGCTGACACGTCCCGACTTTATTGCCTATCGCCACCGCGACACATCGAACCTTTCTCGGCGCCTTTGCCGATGCTTTGGTGCCTTGTCCGTTGCGTGGACAATCCAAAGCCAATCGGACTATGAACGGGTTCGGGGCGACTATGACTTATTTATCTTTGATAGCGTTAGACTCTAACAACACAGAAGGGGCATATGCCCCTTCTTTTTTACCACCAACCGATCAGCTTACCGATCCAGTAGAATACCCCCAGCGTCCAGCTTGCAAAAACGCCATAGAGGATAACCGGTCCGGCAATCTTGAAGATGGAGCTTCCGATTCCGAAGACCTGTCCTTCCGGCACAAATTCAATGGCGCTCGATGCAACGGAGTTTGCAAATCCGGTAATCGGAACGACCGTTCCCGCACCTGCGAACGGTGCAATTCTCGCATACCAACCGAGTCCCGTCGTCAACACTGACAATCCGATCAGCACCAGCATAGCATAGAGCGGTGCATTTTCCTTCGAAGCTCCTCCGGCGATGAAGATGTTAATCAAAATTTGCCCCAGAGCACAGATCAAGCCTCCTACCAAAAATGCCTTGCACACATTCAACGGCCACGAAAAGGTCGGCGTCACTTGCTTGACGTACTTTCCGTACAATTGATTTCTCTCTTCCGGTGTCGCGGCACCAAGCACCTGTCTCATTGATATCTTTTCCATTGCATTTTCCTCCCCTCGAACTTCAGCCCCTGCCGTTCCATATAAACAATGCCCACGAGGCTGCGAATTTACCGAGTGCAAGTGCAAGCACCAGATATGACAATCCCATGGTCAGTTTTGCGCGGCGTGCAAACACCGGAAATGCATTTACCGTCTCGGCCAACGCCAACGACAAGCACCCGGTAAAACAGCCGAAGAAGAATCCCGCCGGCAGCAATAGCCAGATACTAAAGGACCACTCCGGTTGGAACACTGCATAGGTGTTTCCGAGCGTCGCCCCGAGAAGGATCACATCCTCATACCACTTGATATCGACGGCCGTCTTCGTTCTCGCCACCATACGACTGATAACGCCAACCTTTACAACCAGTGCGAACACTCCCGCTGCTACCAAACCGCTTCCGGTCATTCCTACCGCAAATAATATCGCCAATCGTATCCACTCAGGTAACATCTTGCTCGTTGTCCTCCCTCGACGCATTTGCGATAATCGCCTCGTTGACTTCCTTCTCGTAGCTTCTCATCTGCACCTCCAGCGGTGTCGGATCCGAAGATAGGCGTAGCTTGCTGAAATGGTTGAAAAATACGAGAATTCCGAGAGGCAATCCAAAGCAATATCCAAGCTCCAGTGCCGGAAATGCCGGATTCTCCGTCCCCGCGAATGCATACAGCTCCTTAAACACGTCCTGCAATCCGATATCAAAATAAAAGGTCAAGATCGTAAATGCCCCTCCGAAGAATACAGCCAGCGAAACGAACACGAGCTTCGCCCCCTCGAAAAATGCATTCTTTTTTTTCGGCGGTGCATACTCTAGTATAAAATCCGATTCGCCGATATTCTCAATCTCGATATCTTCTTCTGCATCTAGCATGCGCTGGACAAGGTACGTCGCGGCCATCACATGTTTCTCGGGCTTTCCGTCGTGAAACGTATGGATCGGTACTTTTCGCAACCGTTCCGCCAGCTCTTTGTCAATGCACACCACCGTAGTAACATCTCCTACCGTAGCTTTTACATTCGTCACCTTCGCAATCTGCGACACATTAATGATCACTTCCATCAAATCAATATCCCCTGCAACACCTTTTCCTCCTGTGTGCCGAAATAGTACCAGCACAGCGAAGCGAGCACAAGTGCGAGTACGGCAATACCGACCACCATCCATTTTGTTTTTCTCATTCGCTTCCCCTCCTTTCGTCCCACATGATTCTTCTCTCACAGTATGTCTCAAAATGTCCGAACTATTCCGACAAACGGCATCTCATTTCCGATAAAATCTTTTTCAACAGACGCGAAACCTGTACCTGTGAGATTCCGAGGCTCTTTGCAATTTCCGTTTGATTGCGGTTACAAAAAAAACGCTGATAAATGATGCTACGATCCCTTTGCGAAAGCGAAGCAAATGCCTCCCGCAGTGCCATATGATTTACGGCGGTTTCCTCCAGCGTCTCCTCCGACTCCAGCCTGTCCGCAAGCGAAATGGCATTGCCGTCGCTTTGGTAAATGACCTTATGAATCGACTCTATTTCGGAACATGCCGCAACCGCCATCATCGCATCCTCCCGTGACATCATCAGTCGCGTCGCAAGCTCCGTCAGTGCAGGCTCACGTCCTTCCTTGTTCTCGATTTCTTCCTTCAAGCGATAAATTTGTCTTGCCTGCTCCTTCACGGTCCGGCTAACCTTCACCATTCCATCATCCCTTAGAAAGCGCTTGATTTCTCCGACAATCAAGGGCACGGCATATGTGGAAAACTGTACGT
This sequence comes from Lachnospiraceae bacterium, assembly GCA_045601665.1. Classification (GTDB taxonomy): domain Bacteria; phylum Bacillota; class Clostridia; order Lachnospirales; family Lachnospiraceae; genus ISDg. Next base: position 40,623 of record JAZRZZ010000035.1, on the reverse strand, counting down.
CGTACGAATCGTCGAATCGGTCAATTGCTTTCATCAGCCCAATGCTTCCAATCTGAAAAAGATCCTCTGCTTCTTGCCCACGTCCGAGAAAACGTCGTACTACACTCCATACCAGTCCGGCATTTTCACGAACCAAACGCTCCCGCGCTGCCATCACGCCGTTTCTCGCTTGTACAATCAGCGATTTGTCCACTCTCGTCCCTCACTATGTCGTTATTTTTTTTGTCATGCGCACAAGCGTTCCCTTCCCCATCTCCGAGCGCACCTCGAGCGTATCCGTAAATGCTTCCATAAAAGCGAAGCCCATTCCCGAACGCTCCTGCGCCGCCTTTGTCGAATACATCGGTTCTCTTGCGCGCATCACATCCGGAATTCCGACCCCGTAATCCTCCACTTCTACCACGATTGTCTGTCCGCTGATCGCCAAATACATTCGGATATCACCCTTCGTCTCCTCGTACCCATGAATAATAGCATTGGTTACCGCCTCGGATACCGCCGTCTTCAGATCCGAAAGCTCCTCTAACGTCGGATCGAGTGATGCAGCAAATGCCGCAACGACCATTCGCGCAAAGCTCTCATTCTGACTGATGCCCGAAAACGTCATCGTCATCTCATTTTGGTATGTATCGTGCATTTCCTCCATTCCTATCCCTCCATTCCTATTGCTTGTTCTCGTCTGTTTCGAGAATTTGAAACAATCCCGAATATTGAAAAATTCTCCGAATCGCCGGATGAATCCCCACTGCCCTCACCGTGCCTCCGCATAACTTCATGCGTCGATACCGTCCGAGTAACATGCCGATCCCCGAGCTGTCCATAAATCCCACTCTCGTAAAATCAAATACCAGCTCCTGAATCCCACACTCCTGAGTCAACGTGTCAATTCGCTCCCGCAGCCGATCCACGGTATGCTGGTCGAGATCCGCCGTCGGAATCACCCATAGGCTTCCGTTCTTCACTTGATATTGCGCCGGATGCTTTGCTTTCATCCCTGTCACCTCCCTCAATCATGTTCGCGCAAACGCAAAAAAAGAGAAATGCACTTCTGCATCTCTCTTCATTCGTAATCTATTCAGTTCGCTTACAATCCGGAAAGGAAGTTGGTTACCGTGTTGTAATACTCACCCTCCGGAAAACGTTCCTGATATTCGCTGTAGTATTTCTTTGCATTTTCCTTGTCCTTACGAATATGATAGGTTCGTGCAAGGAAATAAAGGTTCTTCTCATTGTCCGCAGACTTTTCGTAGGAATACTGGAAGAACTCCAGAGCCTGTGCATACTTCTCGGAGGAGTACAGCTTCGCACCCTCCTCGTACAATTCCGTGCTTGTCATGGTTACCGTCAACGCATCCGGATAATCGTCCAATACACGATCGTAAATCGTCTGTGCGGACTCATTTGAGAGCTCCTCCTCGGATATTGCCTTCAAACGCTTCTGAAGCACGTACAACTCGACTCTGGTAGCATTTCCGCCATCTCTCAGGTTCAGGTAATACGTAATCATATTGAACATATTAACTCCGCCCACCTTCTTTGAGAGCTCGTCGATCTCTTGCGTGTAGGCTTCGATATCCATCTCCTGGTGCTCCAGCTTGGACTGTAACGACTGATTTTCCTTCTCTAACGAGTCGATATCCGCAAGATACTGTGATAACTCCTCGCCATACTCAGTCTGTGTTCCCTTGAATTCCTCTCGCATACCGGAGCGAACCCCCGGTACTACCATAAAGAACACCACCAGTATTCCGAGAAACAGTCCCACAACCAAACTGATGAACGGTTTGTAGTCTGTCCTCTCCTCCTCATATCGAAAATGTGGCACAATTGCCGCATCCTTCTCGTTCTCGCCGTCACCCACTACGGTCTGCTCGTCGCCCGGCTCGGGAATCGTCACCTGTAATTGACGTCCCATCCGGTTGATCATGCGAATCTCTTTCAAATAACGAATCGACGTCGTATTCGCAATGTCAACCGACAGCGTACGCTTTAGGCATCGTCTTGCATGCTCATTGTCTCCCGCACGCATATACAGAAGTGCCAACAGCTGCCACGCCCGAATAAACTTCGGATTCATCGCAACGGCTTTCTTCAGCTGAATCAAGGCAAGATCGTCGCCGCCCTGCTGTGCCAACTCCAACGCCGCATTATACTTTCGAATTGCCACGTTCAGGTTGTCCAGCTTCGTCGGATTCGCCTGCAGAATACTCAGGTAGCGTTCCGCCGGATTGTTCCCCTCCAGATAGCTCTTACTGATAATCCACTCATGAATCGCCATAACCGTCTCGCCCATCTCAAAATAAACGAGACCTAGCAAATTTCTGGCATCGACATTCTTCTTACTGATCTTCAATGCACGATTCAACATGTCAACCGCACCGGACAAGTCACGAATCTTCGCCTTTGCCAAGCCCTGATTGTAAAAATAGCAGGACATCCTTCTTGTCTTCTGGTTGACCTCAATATCGAATCCGCACTTGGTACACGTACCCTTACGTAGGGTCATATTCGCACCGCATTTCGGACAAATCATAACTTATCTCCAATCGTTTCCCTTGGTCGCTACAGATCCTTCTTCTCCTGAAGAATCTTCTCGATAATATCCGCCACGTCGATAATCTCGCGGCTCATAATCGCCTCCTCTGCCTGACTAATCTCTAGGCTGGGGCTAAACTTTGCAATCTCTTCTTCGAAATTAATCATAGCCACATCTCCGTTCTCTTATGAAAATGCATACATTTATCATACCGAGAACCGGCACAAAAATCAAGTGGCATTTTCGCTTCCCGAATACATTCCGGCAAAGAGTTGTCGAGTAAACAGAGTATTTGGCGAGTCCAAATACTATAAGATGCACCGACTACTTAATCACATTTCCTGCGGAATCGTAGCTTTTGGTAGTGATTACAATACCGTCTGCATCGCAATGTACGCTCTTTAATTCATTGCCGTCTACGTCCATCTCTTCTCCACATCCAACAAACACACAGACAAAAGTCATACACATGCACATAACCACCAGTCCAGTCCATAATCCTGTCTTCTTCATAATGTTCTTCACTCCCTCGTTCAACAATTGCATCAAGCTCACAGCCCTACTTATCTCGGTTCAGTCGTTTTGCTTTCCTCTCAGCCCCCTGTTTCCGAATCCAATACAACAATCACCACTTTCATCTTACCATACTATATTATAAAATCAGCAGATTTCGATTAACTTTAATCAGTCGATCAGATTACAAAATGCATGGTTCTACTCAAATAGAACCATGCATTTCCGGCGTTTTATTCAATTATTGGGATTACTTGATACGTACGTTCATCTCCCCTGCCTTCAAGTAAACCTCTGATGCTCCGTCAAAATCAATGCTGGCGAACACAGGATGTACATAGCATCGATTCTTCGTACCGGCCTCCGCTTCGTCATCTAGCCACACAAGGCCACGTTGTTCGGAATCCACCTTGTACTCTACACCGTCCACAACAAGGGTCAATGTCTTCGCAAACTCTGCCCATTTGTTATCCTGTCGCAATTCCTCGTCCAACGGATCTGCCACTGCCGCGTCGAACTCTTCTCCCTCCAAGTCAAACCAAAACGAGATTTGTGTACGATAAGGTCCACACTCCACCCTATTCAAATGATATTCGCTTCCTTCATACTTGAACGAAACTTGGTCGTAGTACTCATAGGATACCGGATGAAACAGCTCCTGCGGAACCGTCAGACGATATTCAATATTAGGCTCATAGGTAGTCCAGATGTCATCATTGATGTCCAGATTAATCTGGCAGATAGACACCACGAACTCCTCCCCGCGGGTCATCCACACAGGCGCTCCCACTATGCTGAAATGATATAGATTATCGATTTCTGCATCCTTCTCACCATATGCCTCATAGGGTCCGTACTTATCCAATTCCTGTTCGAATTGCTCTACTCCCAGAGTATACGCCAACATTTGAATCCGGTCATTTTCCGCCGCCAGCTTCTCGTCATTGATGTACACATCAAAGACAATTACGGGTGTCTCTGCGTCACCAGTGATAGCCACTAACTCCACCGTGAAGATATCCTTGGTCTGGGTTTGGTGTACCTCATAAAGATATCCCTTATCCACAATATCTGCCGTGGTCTCGTCCCCAAAAATGTTTCTGAACATGTCACCGAACTTCCCTGTTGCCGCCAAAGCCGTTGTCATCATCAGAACCAAGCATGCTGCCAAAATCATCAATCGTTGTACCGTTTTCTTCTTTGTCTTCTCACTAAACTTTATCACGTTGTCCTCCCCACTCGGATGGTTCTCCTGTGCCGCTTGCACCTTCCGCATTATATCGTCTGCTGTCACGTTGCAAGTCATTTCACAGAACGCATCCATCTGTTTCTTGTACTCATTTTTGATACTCATTAGATCCAATCCTCCTTCCGCAAAACCTTCTTCAGCTTATCCCTTCCGCGCTTCAACCGAATCTTAATTGTGGCCTCCGGCGCTTCCAGCACTTCCGCAATCTGCTTAATCGAGTAATCCTCATAGTAGAATAGATGAAGCGGGATTCGATACTTCTCCGGCAACTCCATAACCATTCTGAGAAGTTCGCCATCCTCTGTAGTGGGATCGCACGGAATATCCTCCGGCAACGGTCCGTCTGACATATGCGCTCGGCTTCTCAGATGATTCTTGCACATATTTGCCGCCACGCGAATCAACCACGCCTTGATGTGCTCATCATTTTCAAATTCTACGTCACTACTCAGCAGTTTAATGAAGACCTCTTGCTGGAGATCTGTAGCATCATCCACATTTCTAACATAGTTAAATATAACCGAATACACTGTATTCTTATACTTATCATATGTCTCTAAGAACAATGCCTCTGTCATTCTCATTATTATGTAACTCCTTCACTTTTGTTTGAAACGTTTCGACTTAGTGATTTGTCCTTTACATCTGTAACACACTTAAGCATAGCGAAAAGTTTCAAAAAAAGCTATTCTTTTTTTGAAACTGCGGAAGTCTCCTCCCAAAAAAGCAAGTCAGACAACTTTTCTCCAATAGCAACACAAGAAGAGTCGACAAAAAGACCGCACTGCCTTCCATAAAGCAGCGCGGCCTCCATCATATGCAGAAATATCATTACTTCTTCGGCAGGCTGTCAAAATCAATGCCATTGATCTTGTCAAGCCCGTCTTCCATCTGCTCGATATACCTCGGTATGTCCTTTAGCGAGTCAAATACCTCGCCGAACGTACCGTCCACCCACTCCTTGATATACTCGGAGATGGCGTCAAGCGAAAAATAAATTGCCGTAGCTGCGCCTGCAAGCAGTATCAGACCGATAATCATCCACAAAAGAACCGCTCTCGCAAAATGCCTCAAGCTCTTATTCTTCGGTGCAAACGAAAGAATCACGCACGCAAGAAAACCAATGACCGGGATCGCAAACAGAACAATCAGCCCAAAATACGTTCCGGTGCTTACGACGCCCGTTTGCGTCGCTTCGGGATCGTATTGCGAAACCGTTTGTGTCGCCGAAACGACTTCTCTAGATGCCCTCACGGGTTCTTCCTTCAATGTGTTCTTCTGTGCGGGCATTTTCTCAAATATCACAGGTACCTCTTCGGATACCGGGATCGCCTCCTTCGAAAACGCATCTGTCTGCTTCTCCATAGCCTCCGGAACCTTTGCTCCGCACTCCGTACAAAAAGCAATTCCTTCGGTCAGTTCCTTTCCGCATTCTCTACACTTTTCTGCCATATCGGTTCTCCTTATCTTAAGTCAAATGTGCCAAACGCTCCTCTACCTGCGCCATCATTGCGGTGTACTTCTCAAGCTTTGCCTTCTCTTCCGCAAGCTTTGCTTCCGGAGCCTTCTTAACGAAGTTCTCATTTGCAAGCATGCCCTGTACACGCTTCAGTTCGCCGGTCAAGCGATTCTTTTCCTTTGTTAGACGCTCAATCTCCTTCTCGATATCAACAAGGTCTGCAAAAGGAATGTAAATGGTCGCACCAGGAATCACTACGGATACCGCGTCGGGATCGATGCCGTCCTTGTTCGCCTGAATCTCTACCTCACTGGCACTACCAAGGGTTGCAAAGAATACCTTGCTACCTTCAAACATACCACGGATGCTTTCGGACTCGGATACAACGTATACCTTCGCCTTTCTCGACGGGGGTACGTTCATCTCTGTACGAAGCGCACGCATAGCGGTTACGGCGGTCTTAATCAACTCTACCGCTTCCTCCTCACGAGCAAATGCCCACTCCTCCTTGTACTCCGGCCATGCGGAAATCATAATGGATGTGTCCTCGGTGCAGGTTCCTTCCGCATCCTTAAGGGTACGATAGATCTCCTCCGTAACAAAAGGCATGTACGGATGCAACAGCTTCAACGCCTCGGTAAGAACCGTCCGAAGTGTCCAAATTGCTGCCTTCTTGGTCTCCATGTCATCACCGTAGAGACGCGGCTTCACCATCTCAATGTACCAGTCACAGAACTCTTCCCAGATGAAGTCATATATCTTGCCTGCCGCAATACCGAGATCGAAATTCTCCATGTTCTCGGTAACTGCCTTCGCCAGTGCATTTACACGGGAGAGAATCCACTTATCGGCATCTGCCAGCGTGCTCATGTCTACGGTTGCTACCGCACCATCTGCACCCATCTGCTCCATGTTCATCATGATGAAACGGCTGGCATTCCATACCTTATTGGCGAAGTTTCTGCTTGCCTCAACACGTTCCCAGTAGAAACGCATGTCATTTCCGGGTGCATTACCGGTAATAAGGGTAAAACGCAGGGCATCTGCGCCATACTTATCAATAACCTCCAACGGATCAATGCCGTTTCCGAGAGACTTACTCATCTTACGTCCCTGAGAGTCACGAACGAGACCATGGATCAAAATGTTCTTAAACGGTACCTTACCACAGTGCTCCAAACCGCTGAACATCATACGGATTACCCAAAAGAAAATAATATCGTAACCCGTTACCAGCGTGCTGGTAGGATAGAAATAGTCAAGCTCCGGTGTCTTCTCCGGCCATCCAAGCGTAGAGAAGGGCCACAATGCGGAGCTGAACCACGTATCCAGCGTATCCGGATCCTGGCGCATAGGCTTACCGCACTTCGGACATACTGCCGAATCGTCCTTGGTTACTACCATCTCGCCGCAGCAATCGCAGTAAAATGCGGGAATTCGATGTCCCCACCACAGCTGACGGCTGATACACCAGTCGCGGATATTTTCAAGCCAGTGGAAATACGTCTTATCAAAATGCTCGGGAACAAACTTCGTCGTACCGTTCTTAACCGCATCAATAGCAGGGCCTGCCAAAGGCTCCATCTTAACGAACCACTGCATGGATACGCGAGGCTCTACGGTCGTACCGCAACGATAGCAGGTGCCTACGTTGTGGCTGTAGTCTTCAATCTCGGTCAGTGCACCGCACTCCTGAAGATCCTTTACAATTGCCTCTCTAGCCACGTAGCGGTCCATTCCCGCGTACTTCGGATACTCGTCTACAATCTTAGCGTCCTCCGTCAATACGTTGATCACCGGCAGGTTATGACGCAGACCAACCTCGAAGTCGTTAGGGTCATGTGCCGGCGTAATCTTAACAACACCGGTACCGAATTCCATATCAACGTAGGAGTCCGCAATTACGGGAATCTCACGACCAACCAAAGGAAGAACAACCATCTTGCCGATACAATCCTTGTAACGGGGATCCTCCGGATTTACCGCTACCGCCGTATCGCCGAGCATCGTCTCGGGACGGGTCGTTGCCATCTCAATATAGCCACTGCCATCTGCGTACGGATAACGAAGATGCCAGAAGTGTCCTGCCTGATCTTCGTACTCAACCTCCGCATCGGAAATGGTAGTCAAGCAGTGAGGGCACCAGTTTACGATACGATTTCCACGGTAAATGAGTCCCTTCTTGTACAAGTTTACGAATACCTCTTTTACTGCCTTATTGCAGCCCTCGTCCATGGTGAAACGCTCTCTGTCCCAGTCGCAGGAAGAGCCCAGCTTCTTCAGCTGAGATACGATTCTTCCGCCGTACTGACGCTTCCACTCCCATGCACGCTCCAGAAATCCGTCACGTCCGAGATCTTCCTTCGTAATGCCTTCCTTCTGCATTGCTTCAACAATCTTCGCCTCCGTAGCAATGGACGCATGATCCGTTCCGGGAAGCCACAGTGCTTCATAGCCCTGCATACGCTTCTGGCGAATCAAAATGTCCTGCAAGGTGTTATCCAATGCATGCCCCATATGCAACTGTCCCGTAATGTTCGGGGGCGGGATAACGATGGTGTAGGGCTTCTTCTCCGGACGTACCTCGGCATGGAAATACTTCTTATCCTGCCACATCTGATACAACCGGTCTTCAATGTCTTTTGGGTTGTAGGTCTTAGCCAGTTCTTTCATAGGAACCTCCTAAAATTTCTCCGCAAATGCGGGCAATTATGTGTTCTTGATGTTCGTAGCTGATGGGTGGTATCGATTGTGTCGGCCTACGGCAGCTAACGCTTTACGCGAGTGCGTAGCCTCTCTACACCATAGGCACCGACTTTTTCATACATGAACTATATGAAAAAAGGCTTCCGTCCTCTTACTAAGGACGAAAGCCGTGGTACCACCTTAATTCACAGGCAAAATGCCTGCCTCTTACGTAACTCAATCAAGTTACTCGTCTATAACGGGACTTCCCGGAGACTCCTACGCAATGTACGGTGCGGCCGACACATTCAGAATCTCTGCTCCGAAGCTACCTTCCACAATGCTCTCCCAACGAACCTTCCAGCCTTGGGCTCGTCTCTCTGTGGGACAACCGACTTGTGTACTCCTCTTCATCAACACATGTTACTTATGTTACAACCAATGTAGCCTAGAAATGCTCATTTGTCAAGGGGGAATTTTCATTCTCTTATGCCTCTCGGTACCCCTTCTTCAGACGGTTAATCGTCTCATCAAACAGCCACCAAAAATCCTCTGCGGATTCCTCCCCTTTGTCTTTCAGCTCCATCAAACGAAGCACGTTCACATACTCCGCCGAATACTCACGATTCTCTTCAATAAAATAGAATTGATTTTCCACACGACGCATAACATCCGTTTCGTGAACATATTCGTTCAGCGCACGGTTAAACTCCGCATCCATGCCTCCGAGCTTCAGTGCATAGAGATATTGGCAAAGGCTCTCCTTGCTACCGCTTTTTTGGTATGCCATAAGAAAACATTTGGACGCATTTCGAAAATTTCCGTTCTTGGCAAGCAATACCGCCATATTATGAAATGCTGTCCCCTGCTCCTCCTCACTTAATTGTGAAAAGTCTCTGTCGTCAAGCAATCCCCGATACTCAAGTGCCGCCTCTCGGGTCTTACCGTATCGTAGAAAGGCATCCGCGTGCCGTTTCTTTCGTTCAATCGGCAGTAGTTCATAATATTCGTCAATCTTTCCGATCAAATGATTAATTTCATCTTGCGTATAATAATCGGTGCTACAAAAGATAGACACCGCCAGATCCTTGATCCCTGCCTTATGCTCCAATAATTGAGCCAAAAATTCCGCGCGCTCCGTCATTCCGAGTTCGTCTCGAATCCACGGTACCAGTTGCACCTCGCCGAGATCCTCCTCCATCGTCTCCACATTGTGATAGAGATAATAACATAGCTCCTCCATCGTATAGACCTTTGTCCCCGTCGTATGAAAATAAAACGGAGTCTTCGCTTTATTTCCGATGCAATAAATCAATCGTCCCATATCGTTCTTCTCCTAGTGAGCCTTCGCCCTAAATGGAAATTACCTTTTCCCACACTCGATAACTGTTGGGATAAAACTGTCCGAAGCCCAAATCTTTTACCGTAATGACCGCCGTCTCGCGATCAATGCAGGTAATGCCAATGGACACTCGTGTCGTCCGATTCTCACGCCGATGCAGGTTTCTCAAATTCATAACTACATGCTTTGTCTCTTTCCTCACCGCATGGAATACGGTAAAAAAAACTTCATCGGTGTCGTCCAAAATCCCCACCGTCTTCGCATTGACATCCATCCATTTGTCGCCCGCTCGCACCATCGGATAATCCGCGATATGATTATCCTTGAACATACGAATGGAAACCGTTGAGCGCACCATGTCCTCCGACAGAAACAAAAAGTCCTGCAGCTGCTCGCTGTCCCCGTACAAGGCACAATATGCCGCCCCCTTGGCGTACAGGTTCTGTCCCTTGAACACACGCCGTCCGGTACAAAGAGACTTTAGCACATCGTCAGACCAGTTGCCCTCGAAGCCTTTTCCGGTCACATAGATGGTCGAAAGAATCTGTCGATGAATCACCTTATCCGTCACCGTACGAAAACAATATGCAAGCTGATTGTCAGGCATTGTCTCCAGCATGCCCGCATCCAACAGATCCGTCAGATTCGCAGTCTGTGCCGATACGGTGATCGGTGCATATTTACGACTCGTAGACAGTTGGTGATAAAACAATCCGTTTTCATTAAAATCAAACAGCCCAACATCGTTCGTCCAAAGCTCTTTCTTTTGACAAACCGCATAATACATAAAGCTCATTAAATAGGACTGAAAACGAATGCGTTCCTCCTTGATTCCTACCGTCTCAAACGCGGCAACGACCGCCATCCTAGTTGCCTCGTCCTCCTCGCGTGTCGTAACAACAATTCGTCCGACATTGTCCTGGAGATATCTCTGACGCAGTGCGGTAAATGTCTTTCGTATAAAACGCTCGAGCAACGACGTCGCGGAAAACGACGTTCCGAAAATAGTTACATTTTCTCCGCGCTTCACCTTTCCTAGCAAATCGTCGACAAATGCCCCCGCATCACGTTTATGACAACGAATGGCCTCCTCTCCGAAAAGCCAGTCCTTTGTATCATTTCGTACGCAAAGTACCGTGGGAATAAGGAAGTGCCCATTGCTTGGGGTGATACTGACCGATTCCGGTTCTTCGCCGGCACGGCTGATACTGATCTGCGTGAATTCGATACCAAGATCGTATCCGATTATCATCGCTTGTCCGTCCGTCATGGGTTCCTCCTTTCTATTCTTCCGACGCTACTGCATGAAACAGCTGTGCTATCGCAAATTCATTCTTGATATAGCGATTCAACAACTCAATCGCTTTGTCCTTGTCCTCGGTTTTTCTCGCACCGATAATTCCGTTAATCTGTGCAAAACGGCTCTTCGAGTCCTCAAGCCCCTGTGGCTGCCCCTGTAACACAACCTTTTCACTCACTGTGATTTCCGTCCCGTCCTCGTCGGAAATCACATATTCTGCCGTCTCGCCGAGAAACAACACCAACTCCTTGACAAAGATTCCGTGACAGATGTCTCGCATTGGCATATCCTTTTGGTGCCTCTTTCCCGCTACCCGATACGAGTAATGTAGCGTCACACGATGCTTCGGATTGGTTTGATACTCTACGAGATACTTGTCCTCTAAGCTCTCCGGAAGCTTGAAATATTTCGCAAACTTCAAAAATGCGGGCAACACTTTGCCGTGCGATTCCATTCGCATGATCCAATATTCAGCAAAGGCAATATCTTCTTTTTCCAATTCCTCCATCTCGGAATATAATTTCAATAATGCCAGGATGCACACGTCATTTTCCTCCGTGTGTGCATGCTTTCGCATAATCGCAACGGTGGTCTCTCCCATCGGCATATCAGAGATGAGATACTTATATGCGATGTACGTCGTAAATGCCTTGATCAAACGCAAATTTCCTCCCCGGCGATCCAAGTGGCGAAGCACTGCATCTCCGTAAGGAAGGTACGACTCCGTAAACAAAATCTGTGCCAACAGACGTTCGTCCAAATCCTTGGTATCCAACTGACGCGCAGCCGCCTCCTGCCACAACTGATACAGTGCCAGCGTCGTTCCCTGATACGTATGTACCAGATACTCCACAATGCGTTCATGTCGACGCCCCTGCGCAAATGCGTAGTACATCAAATTCGTCAAAAGCTCCGAGCGGCCATTCGTCTCCTGCGCCATTCCAATACAAAGCTTCTCCAGAAGACGAAGATCTACCTCTTCGTATCCATGTGCCTCTAGCAGATCAAGCGCACGCTCGTACCATCCACGTTGAATCAACATGCCGATGATCTTGCCTCGTTGCTTCGCGGGAATTCCCCGCAACTCCAGTTCGGATAACAACTCCTCCAGGCGTTCGTCCTGCACATTGTCGTAATAACACAGCACTAGAGTACGAATCAAATCCTCTCGAAATTCCTCTCGTAGCTCAGGCAAGCGACACGCCTGCTTGCGAAGCGCAATGGAATTTGCATCCAAGCGTCCCTCTTTCTCCGCACGTTCTGTCAGATGTAACAGGAGCATCGTACTTTCGGGAATCTCCGAAAAATATTCACTCACGCGATTATGCAAATGCAACAGACGCCGTTTTTCATACGCCTCGTCGCTTATGTATCGATTGTTGTTTGAATCCAGCAAGGTTATAATGGCATCCGACGAGAAGATATCCACTTGTGCCACTCCACCGATCAGCGGCACAATCACCTCTCCCTCCAGCTGACGGTGTGATACACATACATAACGCATCTCCGGCACATGACAGGTGATTTCATAACGAAATGCGACATACGGCAATAACGGCTGCATCTCCTCACGAAGAGTTGTGTCTTCCAAGCAATCAACATACAGAATCGATAAAAAGTCATCAATCCGTTTCTCATTCAAGCAATTGATCGCATACGCACGAATTGCCGTACGATAGTTCGCGTACACGGAAGGCAACGCCTTCTTATTCGTCACAATATTGGCATACAAATACGCCAAACGCTTGTCGCTCAGCTTACTGTTGTACGAAAAATAGGTATAGATGTTCGGATCCATCTCTTCCCCGACATCCGGCTCCTTGGTAGATAGGTAATACTCATAAAGCTCCGCTACGCGTAACTGTTCCTCCACTCCACGTCGGAACCAAATCGCATAGCGACTCTCCTTCATACGCGCATGGATCAGCATCTGGCAAATTGCCGTCAGCGTCTCAGGCAAACGAAACTGTTGATATAGCTCTTTCAGAACACGAAACGACAACCGACGGAACTCTTTCCTACGTTCCTCCAAGTAAGAGTATTGCAGTGCCGCCTCTCTCTGCAGGAATCCGTTCTTTACCGCAAATGCGATTGTCTGCAGCTCGAAATCGCCCGCCTCGTGCAGCAGCGCCGGCTCTTCGTTCAAGACCCGTGCCCCTTCTAGGAACAATAACGGCGAAGAATTGCCGTCATCATAAATTCCACGCAATTCATCAAAGCGCAATTTGCGATTTTTGCGGTAACGCTCATCCAAACGCAACAATAGAAGCGCCGGTAACACCTTGCGTTGTCCTTCGTTGCACATAATATACAGCTGCTCCATCATTTCCGCCTTATTGCCGGCGGTACGTTCGGCCTTTAGAAACAGATAGCTCGCCTTACATTCTGCGGAGGCACCGTACCATTCTTCCTCGGTAAAGGAACGTAGCAACGCATTTGCCACACTCTCCTTTCCGGAAAGACGATACAAATGCACACGATACAGTCGTTTCTCCGGCATATCATCGGACGAGTACACTGCAAGCTTGTCAAGCAAGCTCTCCGCCTCCGCCACATAACGACTGACCGGAAGCTTGTCCATCTGATACGCAAGAAAATTCTCGTATAATTTGGCAATGAGCTGCTTTCTCTGCCGTTTCTGCAGCTTGTCCTGCGGAAGTGCGTACTCCTTGTGACAAAACACCGGCACCTCAATGCGCTGGTTGTCTGCCTGAATCACAAGGCTTGCATAATTATTGCCGTATCCCATCTGCTCCGGAAACAGTACAAAGCGCAGATCATATACATTATTGTGAAAATGCTCCGCAGCCAATTCCTCTCGCTCGGGAACCAAAAACGGCGACGTAGAGGTCACTCGGATTCCCAAATGGCCATAATTGCTCTTAACAATCATAATCCGGTCGGAAAAGCTTGTCGTTCCGACCTCGTACTCGATACGTTCGCGGTCAACCTGCAGTGTTATCTCCATCTTCTTTCCGGTCGCCACTAGGAATTCCTCAAGTGCACGCTCGCCGGAGTTGCTTCTACAAAGCACCTCATACAGAAACGTATTCTCCGGCTCATGGAACTGCAGAAAGGAAAGAAACGACGACTCGTGGAACAGACGCACGGCCTCCTCCCAACGATTGTGTGCCAGCACGGCAAAATCCTTCAGGTTGCGAACCGGTCCCTCGGTGGAAGCAAGCGTCGGCGGCACGGTCTGCACGCGATACGGAAGACGTTCTTCCCCACAATCGGTTACGAATACCAATTCGCCGGCAACATCGTAGCCATCCGCCAAATTCTCTGCATGAACCACATACTCCACCGTGCTGTCAACACCAACAAATTGTGGCGTTATTACTTCAATCACACGATTGTCAGTATATACTAAGCCCTTCATCGACTGTCCTGCACTATTCGACACAGTAACACTTCCGTTTAATCGCTTCCCCGACTCCACAGTAAAGCTCAGCCTCTCCGAACTCAACAAAATGCGCGGCAATTCGTATTCGATTATTCCTCTGGCGATTCTGCCTATCTTCTCTTTCACAGCCTGCCTCCCGCGATCTTCTCATCTCACATTTGCGAACCTATTCGGAGATCTTCACAAATGCCTCGTCCTCATTCAAGCGATATACGGCACTTCCGTCCACCGCCACATAAAACATTCCTACCAAACCGCCCTCCGGCGCAAGTACATTAATGCAATAGCATTCCACTGTCCCAAGAATGTTACTCGTCCACGAATCCGCTTCAAGCTCATACGCACCGATATCCTTCGGAAGCTTCAGCTTGTCTGCGGAAATCGTTTTTAGAAATGTAATTGCTTCCTCCTCGGTTAGACGCCCGGGTCTCACCGGCTCCGTTACCTCGGGCGTTGCTTCCGGCGTCATCTCGGGGGATGGCTCCGGAGTCACTTCCTCTGTCGGGCTCTGTGACGCCGTCGGCGTTGCCGGTGCTTTCGTAGGCGTTACCTTCTGTTCTCCTCCCTGCTCCGCCGGAGTCGGCGTAACCAACCCGGTCGGTGTGGGCGTAATCAGATTCTTCTCCTCCGAAAACGTATCCACCATCCAACTCATTCCTCCAATCAATAGAGCAATTCCCAATATAATAACTACAATGCTAAAATTCTTCTTCATACGCATCCCTCCCTACACGCAAAGCTATCACGTATTATAATTTTACCACAAACCTTTTGATTTGTATAATGGTTTTTTGTGAAATGCGACTGAACATATCAAAAAGCGACCACCGATCGGCCTCGCCGATTGTATGGTCGCCTGTATGTCTTGTATGATTTGAATAAGACTGTGGTGCTTATGCCAACTTAGCCTTTGCTGCCTCACAGAGCTTTGCAAAACCTTCCGCATCGTTGATTGCCATCTCGGAAAGCATCTTTCTATTGATGGTAATCTCAGCGAGCTTCAAGCCGTACATAAACTTGCTATAGGAAAGACCGTTCATTCTGCATGCTGCGTTGATACGAGCAATCCAGAGACTTCTCATCTGTCTCTTTCTCTCCTTACGTCCTGCAAATGCGGAGGTAAGTGCACGCATAACGGACTGCTTTGCGATTCTGTACTGCTTGGATCTTGCTCCTCTGTAACCCTTTGCAAGCTTCAATACTCTGTTATGTTTCTTCTTAGCGTTCAAACCGCCCTTAATTCTTGCCATTTTAATCGTCCTCCTTCAATTACAGATACGGTAAGATCTTCTTCATGTTCTTCTCGTTCGTCTGATCCGTCATCGTCGCTTTTCTCAAGTTTCTCTTCGTCTTAGTAGACTTCTTGGTCAAAATGTGCTGCTTGCCGGCCTTCATTCTCTTAAGCTTACCGGTACCGGTCTTAGAGAAACGCTTTGCAGCGGCTTTGCTTGTCTTCATTTTAGGCATAATCGTGTCCTCCTTAAAATCATTCTTTGATTACTTCTTCTCGGTCAAAATAACCACAAGATTCCGACCTTCCATCTTCGGCGGCTTATCTACGGTCGCAATGTCACTGAGCTTCTCGCAAAATGCATTCACAATCTCCATACCCGTCTGCTGATGTGCCATCTCTCTTCCTCGGAACCGAAGAGCTACCTTGACTTTGTTCCCCTTAGTGATAAATTTACGAGCCTGACCTGCCTTGGTATTCAAGTCATTGTCTGCGATATTGGGTGAAAGCTGAATCTCTTTGGTTTCCGTGGTTTTCTGTTTCTTCTTGTTCTCTTTCTCTCTGCGCGCCTGCTCATAGCGGAACTTACTGTAGTCCACAATTCTGCATACCGGCGGTTGTGCAGTGGGAGCAATCTTCACCAGATCAAGGTTTGCGTCCTGAGCAATCTTGTAAGCCTCTTTTGCCGACATGATGCCAAGCTGTTCCCCGTTTTCGCCGATCAGACGAATCTCCTTATCTCTGATCTGCTCGTTAATCATGTAATCGCTAATAGTTGTACACCTCCTAAAGGGAAATAAAACTGCCTGTTTCCTTGTCCGAAGACAAAAGAAAAAGCGGATATCGAACTATCCACTCACAAAAATTATCGAAATTACGACTCAACCGGCCGAAATCATCAAGATAAAATTGTAGAACCTCTTTGCCGTTGCTGGAGGTGAGAGCGGATACTCTTCTTTGGCTGTGTGCTCACAGCAAGTTGATAATAGCACACCTCTTCGACCTTGTCAAGAACAAATTATCGTTTTTTTATTGATTGCGTAAGACGGCATGTATCAGAAGAACCCCTATGCTTCCCCAAAGCAAAAGCTGTTGCCAATGCTGCAACTTCCGTTCCCCTGTTCTAATATAACGATAAAGCCACACTCCGGTACAGAGTGCCAATCCCGGCAACAGACACAACAGGGCAGCATTTGCCGCGTATGCCGCCGCAATATCCAACCGAAGCAATGCCATGCACATACGAGTCACGCCACAGCCGGGGCACTGCCATCCGGTGATTGTCCGGAAAGGACACGGAAGCGCATACCCTGTCGTCGCAACAAACAGGGCATACGCTCCTAAAAGGAGCAGCAAAACCGCTCCCGTACGCATCACTTGTACTCCTCGCGCTCTCATCTCGAAGCACGGGCCATCATGTTCAGCTCGTTCTGCAACAAAGCATATACGACAATCTGCAGACCGACGATCGTCAAGACTAAATACAAAATTCCGTTCGAGCTTCTTGCTACCGAACAGCGTTCGCGAATATCGTCCACCTTTTCCCCCTGAACATAAGCCCAGTAGATGCCGTAGATGCCACACGTTACAATCGTCAACAAGAACGCAACCCCTCCGCTTGTACCGGGCTGACCGTGTGCGATGTTCATCTCATCGTTGAGACAAATAAACCAGTAGATGCCGTAGATGCCGCACGTCACAAGACTCAAAATAATACAAACGGCAATGTTTCTTTCCTTTCCCATGTTGCTCCTCCGTATTTCTGCCGGATATCCCGGCGTATTCGTATGGCGTTTCGCACATACCGATCTGTAATACATTTCTATGCTGTATTATAAACAATGTTTCGCAGAATGTCAACATCATTTACGAAAATTTATTTCCATTTTTCAATCCGATTTGCCATACGCTCCATCACGTCTCTATCGTGCGTAATAAAAAGGTAGGTCAGCCTATAGCGATCATGGAAATCGGCTAACAGTTCAAGAATCTGCTCCTGCACCGTCGCATCCAATGCAGATACCGGTTCATCCAACACCAAAAGCTCAGGACGAGCCATCATGGCCATGCCGATTGCTACTCTCTGACGCTGCCCGCCGGACAACTCGGTAATCCTACGCTCTGCATATTCCGGTGCAAGTCCAATGGCCGCAAGCATCTCCGATGCACGTTGCTTTTGTTCCTCGACGGGAACTCCTGCATTTCGCAGCGGTTCACGCAATAGCCACTCCACCGACTTTGCGGGATTCAAGCTACCATATGGATCTTGGAACACCATGCCGATCTTCGCATCGGTTACGATTCGACCAACCAACGGCGGCAACATTCCCGCAAGACATCTCGCAAGGGTTGTCTTTCCCGAGCCACTTCGTCCGAGGATCCCAAGCACATCTCCGCGATACACCGTTACGGAATAATTTTCGAGCACCTTCTTCTCGTAATCGAACGGCTTGCCGCCTCTTCGTTTCCCATAATAAACATGCAAATGCTGCGCCTCCAAAAGCACCTCCCGTTTCTCAGGAAAATGCATTCGTTCCTTATGATTCACACCCTCGGCCGCACGCAACAGCTGCTTCGTATACGCCTCCCTCGGAGCCGCAAACACTTCTTCCGTAACGCCCCGCTCCACCACGTTTCCGCCATTCATCACAAGTACTCGATCGCAAAAGCGTTCTACGATATCAAGCTCATGAGAAATAAACAAAAGTGCGGTTCCGTACTTCCGCTGAAGATTCTCAAGCAGATCCAAAATTTCTTCTCTTGTCTCGCTGTCCAAAGCGGTCGTCGGTTCGTCCGCAATCAACAATTGCGGGTGATTCAGCATCGCCATTGCAATCATGACTCTCTGTCGTTGTCCTCCGGAAAGCTCTTTCGGATAACTGCGACGAATTCGTTCTGTCTCCGTAAGCTCAACCTCCAGAAGGGCTTCTTCGATGTATGCATAACGCTCTTCCTTTGTCATCGGCACATCCCCGTGTGTGAGCATTTCCTCTAGCTGTCGTCCGATCTTCATGGAAGGATTCAACGAAGACATCGGCTCTTGAAAAATCATCGCTGCCGCCACACCTCGAAGTGCACACAGCTCCCTTTCATCGCAATTGTTCATATTCACGGTTCGATTCGGCAAATGCAGTTCGATTTCCCCGGTACATGCTCCGGTCTCCGGAAGCAAGCGCATGACCGAAAGTGCCGTGACGCTCTTTCCGCTACCGGATTCTCCGACAATTCCGAGACACTCACCCTTGTGTACCGTAAAATCAATGCCCGTTACAACCTCCTTCGCACCACCATCCCCATTGTCAAAGGCCACACGCAAATTGCATACGCGAAGTACGGGCTCTTCCCCGTCTTCCTTCGTAACCTCCGCCGAGGCCTCTGCGTCACGTGCTGCCAAAAGCGTGTGCAGTCGTCTCCTCGTCCGCACCGGATTTCCCATGTCGCCGAGATTTCCCGAAAATGCATCGCTCAGCAAAGAGATCCCAAGCACCGCAATAACAAGTGCCACCCCCGGGAAAATCACAAGCCACGGAGCGGTACGTATATAGCCCTGTCCCTCCGAGAGCATGCGTCCAAGACTCGCATGTGGCGGTTGCACTCCGAGACCGAGATAACTCAATCCTGCCTCCGCGAGCACCGCGTTATTAAAGCCTACCGCCATCGTCACCAAAAGCGTAGCACGAATGTTCGGTAGAATATGCACGAAAATCACCCGTAGGCGTCCCGCCCCCATCAATCGGGCATTTGCCACATAGTCCATTTGTAATTGCTTCTTTACCTCGCTTCGTACGACACGTGCAATGCTCGGTACGAACAGAATGCCAAGCGCAAGAATCACATTCTTCTCTCCGGTTCCGAACACTCCGACAAACACAAGCGCCAACAAAATACTCGGAAACGCGAGTATGCTATCGTTGATTCGCATCACAATCACGTCGAACAGCCCACCGAAATAAGCGGTCAGTGCACCGATTACGGTGCCGACAATCCCCCCAAAGAGAATAATCGCACCACCGATCAAAAACGTCGTCTTCGCTCCTACCATAACACGGCTCAAGATATCTCTTCCGTAATTGTCCGCTCCGAACAGGTGCCTCCACGAAGGCTCTGCCAGCTTGTCCGCCGCTGACATCGCATTTGGATCATACGGCGTATGAAAAAGACCAAACAGAACCAAAAGTACCGTAATTGCCACAAAGCATACGCCGCATATGAAATTGAAATTACGATACTTCTTCATGCTGTCTCCTTTCCTCCGAAGCAAGCTACTCTTTTTCGATCAGACCGTTGATGGCAATGACTGCAATGCCGATGTACAGAACAATTGCCTGCACTACATTGTAGTCACGTGCGGACACCGAGGTGACGAGCAAGCGCCCGAGACCGTTAATTCCGAAAACCTGCTCGATAACAATGCTTCCGGCAACAATCTCCGAAGCAATCACTCCAAGGAAGGTAGCTACTGCGGGAAGTGCATTCGGAAGCATATGCAGGAACAGCACCTTCCACTCCGGCAGCCCCTTGCTTCGTGCCGTTCGTACATAGTCCTTCTGCTTCTCCGTCAAAAGGGAGCTACGCAAAAAACGTACCGTCATCGCAATCTTCGGAATTGCAAGGGCAATCGCAGGAAAGATCAAATATGACAGACACGCGCCGAAATCCTTATCATACGCCACAAATGCCCCCGGAACAAACAACCGCAGTCCGAGACCGAGCATAATCGATACGAGAATTCCGAGGAAGAAGGTCGGCACCGCCATGAAGGTTTGGTTTAAAAATGCTCCGGCACGGTCTCCCAAACTTCCGGGGTACCTTGCACAAAGCAATCCAATCGGAAACGAAACCAAAAGGATCATCATGATCGACAATCCTGCCAGCAACAACGTGTTCGGCAACACCTGTAGCAGAAGCTCCGTTACCGGTACGCGATAACGCTCCGATGCCCCAAAATCTCCTCGTACCACCCCGCCAATCCAGCTTCCGTAGCGAACGAGAAATGGGCGGTTTAGCCCCATCTCCTCACGAAGTGCTTCGACCGCCTCCGGTGTTGCATTTGTTCCGAGCTTTGCAAGTGCCGCATCTCCCGGCAACACCTGAAACGCCAAGAACGTAAAAAAGGAGAGCACGAGTACCGCCGCAAGCATCGAAAGTAGTTTCTTTCCCATTCGCATCGTTGTGCCCTCCCTATCTCTATTGTTCTTTGTAATAAATCGTAGACATATCCTGCACGTATACCGGATAGAAGGTATACCCCGCAAGCTTCGGATTCACCGCCACCATCAGTGCCGGACTCTGCAGAAACACCGACGCCGCGTCCTGTGCCAAATATCCCTGAAGCTCCTTGTAATATGCAACCTTCGCAGCCGTATCTACCGTAGCAGCCGCCGCAGAATAAGCCGCATCAAAACGCTCGTTGGTATAGTTGATAAAATTCTTCGGTCTTCCTCCCACGTAATACTTGAGAATATCACCCGGAACGAGCTGCGAATCCAAACCGATGACGGTTGCCTCAAACTCGTGCTTTGCGTAGACGTCGGACAGCCATGTCGCCCACTCAATCAGCTGAATATTCATTGTGATTCCCACCTTCTTCAGCTGCTCGGCAATCACCTGTGCCGTACTTACGTGAAATGCATAGTTTGACGGTACCATAACCGTAAAGGAGAATCCGTTCTCATATCCGGCCTCTTTAAGAAGTCCCTTTGCCTTCACTGTATCATAGGGATAAAGCTCTGCCAAAGAAGCATCATAATACAGCGAAAATCCGGCATACATACCACTGCCAATCACCGTACCATAGCCTCCGGCAACCATGTCGATAACACCTTTGCGATCCACGGCGTAGCACATCGCCTTTCTCACACGGATGTCGTCAAACGGCTTCACCGCGTTGTTGAGGAACAGTCCCTGTACGAGACTCATTTCCCCGACCTCAATCGTGTACTGCCCTTGAAGCTGTGCCGCCTGATCTGCGGTCAAATACGGAAAAATGTCAATGTTTCCGCCTTGCAGCTCCAAAAATGCGGCATCCGTACTTTCGGAAATCGCAAAGGTTACCTGCTTCAAAAATGCCTTTGTGCCGTAATACGCATCATTTCTCTCGATCACAACACTATCCATCGGCGTGTACGAAACAAACGTAAACGGTCCCGTCCCGATGGGCTTTGTGCTCTGCGCCGTGTAATCCTTCGGAACAATCGCACAAGTAAAATATCCTATCAACTCCGTGTTCGCTTCGGAAAGCGTCACGGTAATAATGTCGGCCCCACTTTCATCGGTGGTGGCTGTAATGTCGGAAATAACAGAAAACGCAGCAACAACCTGAACTTCCGGATCGGAATTGTCCAAGCGTCCTGCGCAGCGATTCAACGAATATAATACGTCTTCTGCGGTAACCTCGGCTCCGTTGTGAAACTTTACTCCTTCGCGCAATACAAAGGAATAGGTCCTTCCATCTTCGGAAATGCGATAGCTCTCCGCCACCGCTGCTACCAGCTTACCGTCCTTGTCAGGCTTTACTAGGCCTTCAAAAATGTTGTATAAGACTTCTTTCGTTCCTGCCGCTACCGCTTTGTGAGGGTCAAGACTATCCAAATCCTGTGTTATTCCAACTACAACCTGTCCACCATCGGAAGTATTCTCACGGTCTTTGTCCGTACCGCCTCTGCATCCGCAGAGTACAGTCGTCAACAGTACCGCCAGAAGAGCCACGCGTATGAATCCTTTCATATGCAGCTTCTCCTTTCAATGATATGACGCTATTATCATACCCGTTTTTCTCACTTTTTGCAACATTATTTTTTCCGTGTAGGCACTTTGCGCTTTCTTGCACATTGTCGGTTGATTCTTAACCTGTTTTTTGATAGAATAAAGCGAAACACTAAGAACCTTACGACATCGGAGGACAAAATCAGATGAGACATTCCAGACATTATATATATATATTGCTTTTACTGCTGTGTTCTTCCCTGCTTTACGGTTGTACGCGAATGCACGAACCCGACGACACCCAGAAGAACTTACCGACCGGTTTCACCGAGGCGCCACCTACAAACAATCCTCTCGATACGGTGTCTCCGACGCCAACCGAGCGTCCGGCGGATTCCTACATTTCCTCCGGAAAATATACGCAATCACAGATTCTCGAATACTTCGGCGAAGTCGTTCTTCAAACAGAGTTTTTCAGCGGGAGCGACGCTCCTCAAGAGATTCGCAAATGGAACACCACAATTCTCTACTATATCGAAGGTGATTTCACTCCGGAAGACCTCGATACCATTGACCGGCTTGTCGAAGCATTGGATGCAATTCCTGGCTTTGTAGGCATGAAACGGGTAGAGACCTTCGAGGAATGCAACTTATTGATTCGCTTTGCTCCGACCGAAAAATACAACAACTATGCCAGTCTACATGTATCGGGAGCTACCGACGGCTATGCCACCTGCTGGTACAACACCGATTCGTATTATTTTTATCAAGCCGAGGTCGGCATCCGCTCAGACAATGACCTTACGACAAAGACATCGGTTATTTTGGAAGAATTGGTGCAGATGCTAGGAATTCAAAACGACTCCTACCTCTATCCGGACAGCTTATTCTACCAAGGCTTTTCTACCCCTCAGTGGCCTACGGAACTGGATTGGCTGATGGTGCGACTACTGTACCACCCCGAGATTACGGCAGGAATGCAATACGAGGAGTGTGCCCAAATCATCCATGAGATTGTCCGTCCTGCCACGGAAATCGAAGAGCTTCCCAATCCCCTTTCCCCGTCGGTATCTGCGTCGGAAGCACCTTCCATAACGAAGGATGCCTTTGAATAGTTCGCCTTTGCACTTCTTATCCCTTGCACGATTTGAAGTGCATTTTTTCGTTTTTATAAACTATTTAGATTGCGTTACTTTTATTTTTCACGGTTCTGTGATACACTAGCGGTGGTGGAGGCGTATCTTCACCGAAGAAAGGACAGGATCATGCAGGATATCGAGAACAAAAAGACCATTCTGGACGACGATGCGTCCATTTATCAAAAAAGGGAGGAGCGAGATGAGAACAAGTCCGTTCGCCGCAAATGGAGCGAGCTGGATTGCAAAGGAAAATGGTATTTTTTCCGTGACTACTATCTCTTAAAGCTCTTGCTTGTGCTCTTCTTCGGCGGCATCGCCGTTTCGTTGCTCTACACGACCTTTAAGCACAAGCCGGAACAGCTCTCCTATATTGCAATTATCGACAGCAAGCTGGACTCCGATGCCGTTGCGAATTACTTTAACAATGCAGTCACCGCAATGGGTTTTGACAAGAAGGACTACGAAATTGTTTGTAACAACTCCTTTTCCTCACTGTCCTCCTCTGACGGCATGACACTTTCTACGTACATCTTCGCGGGAGATTTGGACATCATCATCGCACCGGCCGAGGCATTAAAGTCCTACTACGAGTCCGGCACGATTCTCGCGCTTGATCTGTGGTTGCCAAGCGACATACAAGAGGCACTTTCCGAGGATGATTATTTCTACGCGATTGCCCCCGGAGACAATCAACAGCATTCATTCGGAATCCTACTGAACGACACTGCGTTTGTCCGAGAGACCAACCTCTACAACCATGACGTTACCTACTACCTCTGCGTGGTGACCTCCGGCGAAAACATCGATAATGGGAATGTATTTCGTATGATACGCCATCTTCTCGAACTTCCACAGCCGACCACCACTCCGTCTCCCTAGGCAGAACAATACCTCATATACACTGCGAGCCTCGACAAAATGTCGAGGCTCTTTCCGATCATATCGCTACGTAGTGTTATTACTCGGACTAATCTATTCCGAATTCTTCACAATACATCTCAAAATTCTCTGCAATCAGAGGAATCTCCTCCTCTCGATGCGCTGCGAACAGCGCTTGAAGAATTCGTTTTATATTCTCACGTTCTTCCGCGCGCCCTTCCGCATGCCCTTGCAGGTATCTTTCATCCATGAGTTCCTGTAGCGTCATAAACTCTCGCCTCCATTTCTCATTGCTTCTGATCCGGCAAATCTCTTCCTCCAAGGACTCGACAAATGCACTGTCCGTCTCTCCCGTATTCACGTATCGAAACAAAGCTTTCAATTCCTCCGACACGGCCTTTGCTTCCCCTCTTAGGTTCACAAACACCTTCATCGTCCCGTCCTCCAGTCGCTTCTGCCCATCGTCCGTCAATCGATTCTCGTAGCAATATACCGCTCGATTCTCTCCAAACGGATCGTAGTTGCATATGAAGATTACAATACTTCGTGGGAGCTCCGAATATCGATGTCCCTTATCCGGCAGGTTCAAATCGATTACCGACTGATAGTACCGTGCCCGCATCGGCAAATGTGCTTCTATTCCCTTCTGCATCTCGATGTTATAGACGGTTCCTTTCTCATCATTCGCGTAGACATCAAGACGTATACTCTTCGCTCTCGCCGCCACATCAATGGCCACCTGCTTCTCAACATAACAAAGCTCTCGAATCGATATTCCGAGTAACATCTCAAGAAACGGTTTACAATACTTCTCCTGACGCATCACCGTGCAGAACATGAAGTCGTCGGTTAGTCCTATGTGTTCATATGAGATTGTCCTATTGTTCATTGTTGCCCTTCCATTATAAGATAGTTTAGACTCTCTGTCAACCTCCCACACAAGGATTGCCCCGCTGCAGACGGGGCATAGACAGAGTAATTAGAATTGTCTTAAGACTTAAGAATGATTTCGTCTATAGGATACCACCGGCCAACTGCATTTTCCATTGACAAAAGCAATGAAAAACGGCGCTTCAATTCACACCTTTGTCAATAGAAAACGACCCCTGCCTCCGTAAGGCATGTCATACCTTACAAAACCCAGGGGTCGTATTTGTGCAAAATGAACGATGCATTTTGTGCATTTTCGCCGGTCATCCGCGAAAATCAAGCACTTGCACATAATTGTTTACTTCTTCTCGATATACTTCTGTGCTACCAAGAGCTCTGCGGAAAGTACCGCACCGCCTGCTGCGCCGCGCTTGGTGTTGTGAGAAAGACCTACAAACTTATAATCGTACACGGTGTCCTCACGAAGACGACCGGCGCATACGCCCATACCATTCTCAGTATCGCGATCGAGGTTTGCCTGCGGACGATTGTCCTCTTCAAAATAGGTGATGAACTGCTTCGGTGCGCTCGGAAGCTCCAGCTCCTGAGGAATGCCCTTGAAGTTCTTCCAGGCGTCCAAAATCTGCTCCCTCGTGGGCTTCTTCTTGAAGCTTACGAATACGGCAGCGGTATGACCGTCTGCCACGGGAACGCGGATACACTGCGTCGTAATTACCGGACTCTCTGCCTTCACAATAACGCCGTCCTCGATGTGTCCCCAGATACGAAGAGGCTCCTGCTCGCTCTTCTCCTCCTCGCCGCCGATGTACGGAATGATGTTATCGATCATTTCCGGCCAATCCTGAAATGTCTTGCCGGCACCCGAAATCGCCTGATAGGTCGTAGCCACTACTACGGTCGGCTCGAACTCACGAAGTGCGTGGAGCATAGGGGTGTAGCTCTGAATCGAGCAATTCGGCTTAACAGCAACAAATCCTCTCGTCGTTCCGAGACGCTTCTTCTGGAACTCGATTACGCCAAAATGCTCCGGATTCAATTCCGGCACTACCATCGGTACATCCGGTGTCCAGCGATGTGCGCTGTTGTTGGACACAACCGGAGTCTCCGTCTTAGCATACGCTTCCTCGATTGCCTTAATCTCGTCCTTGGACATATCTACAGCGGAAAATACGAAGTCAACACTTGCCGCTACTTCTTCCACTTCATTTACATTCTTAACAACCAGCTTCTTCACTGCTTCCGGCATGGGAGTTACCATCTTCCAACGATCACCCACTGCCTCCTCATAGGTCTTGCCGGCACTTCTGGGGCTCGCTGCTACCGTCACCACCTCAAACCAAGGATGATTCTCAAGAAGAGAGATAAATCTCTGTCCAACCATACCGGTCGCACCGAGAATACCAACCTTCAGCTTCTCATTCAGTACAAATTTCTCTGCCATATATGTTCCCTCCGAATTCTATAATGCCTTTCTCTGTGGCGTACATATCCGCTCTGTTTTTTTGTGTGTTCGCCTCTCGCGGACATTTGTCCGTCGTTTGTGTTATTGTACTCCAACAAAGCGGATTTTGCAAGCCCTTTTTTCACTTTTTTTCGTTTCCCTCAACTTTTCGCCGTTTTCACGATTATTCTATCGCATCATCGTTCTTTTTTTGTCAATACCAACAATTCCGAAGAAACGCTTGCCTACAAGCGATGCTCCGAATAACACCGCAGAAGTTCTTCAAGCTCCTCGTAGGTGCACACCGCATTTGCCCCTCGCCGCAGTGCCGCCGAAGACGGATACCCTGCGAAATACCATGCCACGTGGCTTCGCATCTCTCGTAATGCCATCCTCTCACCTTTCCATTCTACCATCATCCGCGCATGCCGAAGCACCATACCAACCACCTCTTCCGTCGAAGGCTTCGGCAGTAAAATGCCCTGCTCCATATACGCTCTGCACTGTGCAAATATCCACGGATTCCCCCTCGCTGCACGCCCAATCAT
Organism: Lachnospiraceae bacterium; assembly: GCA_045601665.1. GTDB lineage: Bacteria > Bacillota > Clostridia > Lachnospirales > Lachnospiraceae > ISDg. Next base: position 13,299 of record JAZRZZ010000035.1, on the reverse strand, counting down.
TACGCCGTCACAGCCGGTATATTGCTTCATCCGAACCGCATCCTCTGCGCAAGCAACGTCTCCGTTCCCGATTATCGGAACCGATACCGCTTCCTTCACGCGACGAATGCAATCCCAATCCGCCTCTCCGCTATAATATTGCTCACGCGTCCTCCCGTGGACCGCAATCGCAGATGCCCCGGCATCCTCTGCTGCTTTCGCCACTTCCACCGCATTTTCCTCAACAAAGCCCTTGCGAATCTTCACCAAAACCGGCTTGGACTGTGCGCGAACCATCGCATCTACAATCTCATACACTCGTTTCGGGTTCTTCATCAAAGCCGAGCCTTCTCCGTTGTTCACAACCTTCGGTACCGGGCAACCCATGTTGATGTCGAAAAAGTCGAACGGCTCGTCCTCGAGCACCTTCGCCTGCTCGCCCATGATCTTCGGGTCCTCCCCGAACAACTGCAAAGCAATCGGTTGCTCTCCCGGCACGGTATCAATCAGTTCCTTTGTGTTTTTGTTGTGATACATGACTCCCTTTGCACTGACCATCTCCGTATAGAGAAGCCCCACGCCCTGCTCCTTGCAAAGCAAACGAAATGGCAGGTTCGTTACCCCTGCCATCGGTCCCAGTGCAAGCTCCGTATCAATGGTTGTCTTGCCTATGGTAAAGCTCATACGTTTTTACTTCTCCCTTGCTTTCCGTAAATCAATCGAAGACCTTTCAGTGTCAAATCCGGATCGTACACATCAATGCTGTCGGTCTCTTCGGAAATGATTCTACCGAGTCCTCCGGTCGCAACTACTAGCATCTTTTCAAGTCCTTCCTCTTCACGCACCTTGCGAATCATATACTCGGTCTGTCCGATACAGCCGTAAATCAAGCCGGCCTGCATACTCGTAATCGTATCGCGCGCCAAAATCGTTGCCGGCTTCTCGATGCCGATTTCGGGAAGCTTCGCCGCTTCGTTCCACAGAGCATTTGCACAAATGCGAATGCCGGGGCTCGTGATTCCGCAATCGAACGTCCCGTCCGAAAGCACCAAATCATAGGTTGTCGCCGTTCCGAAATCAATCACCATGACCGGAAGCTTCTTCGGCTTTCCGTACAGTTCATAGCCTGCCACCGCATCTACAACACGGTCTGCTCCCAATTCAAGCGGGTTCGCCATATTGATACGAATGCCGGTCTTCATCCCTGCCCCAACAACGATTGGCGTCTTGTGCAGATATTTGATAATTCCGGAATTCAACGAATGCATAATGCCCGGTACCACAGATGCAACAATCACACCCGTCAGTGCCTCAGGGTTCACACCTCTTGCCTGCAAAAGATCCAGTATCCAGATTCCGAACTCATCGGAGGTTCTGGGAAGCTTTGTTGTCATTCGAAAAGTGCCGACAATTCTCTCGTCATCAAAGATGCCAAACGTCAAATTGGTATTGCCTACGTCAATCGCCAGTAGCATCTCTTTCTTTGCCTCACTCATACGTTTCCTCCTATTCCTCGCCGAGAAAGAACACCCGATAATAGGTCTCTAGCGCCTCTAGCAAATCCTTCTTTTCTTCCTGCAGCCGCTTAACCTCAAGTACACTTCCGATCTCATCAAAGAGCAGATCCCCCTCATCACACGTTACGTGTATCTGCAGGCTTCCCTCCTCATCAAAGAACAGCGTCAATACACCTCCCACGTTCTCGGTAAAGAGCACGCACATAATCTGCAGCTCTTGCCGAACCCGTAGGGGAAGTGTTTCAAAATTCTCGTTTAAATAATATTTCTTCTCATAGGCGCTGCTTGCGCATAGCACCATACCTTCCTCTTGGTACATACATCCTCCGAACACGTCTATCGCTCGTAATCGCCGAGGGTTGCTACCATGACTGCCTTGATTGTATGCATACGATTCTCCGCTTCGTCAAACACAACATCGGCATACTTCTCGAACACATCCTCCGTCACCTCGTAGCCCTTTACCGCAGGCAGACAGTGCAACAAAACAGTACTGTCCTTTCCGCTCCGTGCCATCAATGCATCGTTCACTTGATACGGCCGCAGAAGTGCCACACGTTCCGCAGCCTTGTCCTCCTCACCCATGGAGCACCACACATCGGTATAAATTGCATCGGCGCCTTTCACTCCATCCAAATCCGCCGTAAGTGTCACACTGCCGCCGCTTTCCTGCGCATATCCACGGCAAATTGCCACCAGCTCCTCTTCGGGCCATAGGCATTCGGGCGCAAGAATCGTAAAATGTAAGCCCATCTTCGCGGATCCGATCATCAACGAATTGGCCATATTGTTTCGTCCATCGCCGACAAATACGAGATGAAGACCCTCAAGCTGACCGAACTGCTCCGTCAGCGTCAAAAAGTCTGCCAAAATCTGCGTCGGATGGTACGTGTCGGTCAGTCCGTTCCATACCGGAACGCCACTATACTTCGCCAGCTCCTCCACGGTAGACTGCTTAAATCCTCGGAATTCAATACCGTCAAACATTCTTCCGAGCACACGTGCGGTATCCTTCACACTCTCCTTATGCCCGAGCTGAATGTCCTCGTGTCCGAGGTACTCCGGGTGTGCACCCTCGTCCACACATCCGATTGTAAAGGAACAACGTGTTCTCGTTGAAGGCTTCTCAAATATAAGCGCAATGTTCTTGCCCTTCAAACTGTTGCCCGTAATCCCCTGCTTCTTCTTGGCCTTCAGCTCTGCTGCCAAAGAAAGCATATATGCAATCTCTTCCTTCGTAAAATCCTTCAATGTCAAAAACGATCTTCCCTTTAGATTCATACTTCTATCCTCTCCTTCTTCTCTAGCCTCTATTCACGCTCGCACGTCTTGCGATATCGTACGGTGTGCTACCTTTCCGTGCCAAACAAGCACCATACGCATATATTATGCGAAAACATCAAAAAATGCAAGTCATCCTTTCGGATAACCTGCATTTTTATTCTTACCTTCAAAAAAATGTTCTTACTTTTCCTTTGCAGCCTCAATCAATCCGGTTGCAAGACCGGCAGCACCCTGAATCTCGGAAGGAATAATTATCTTGGTAGCCTGACCATCGGCCGCCTTCGCAAATGCCTCCAAACTCTTCAAACGAATTACGGAATCCGTCGGAGCCGCCTCGTTCAAATAACGAAGACCCTCTGCATTTGCCAGCTGCACTGCCTTAATTGCCTCTGCCTGACCTTCTGCCTCACGAATGGTAGCTTCCTTCTTCGCCTCTGCACGAAGAATTGCGGCCGCCTTCTCAGCCTCAGCCTCGAGAATCGCAGATTCCTTCTTACCTTCTGCTACGAGAATTGTAGACTTCTTCTCACCTTCTGCAATGAGAATTGCTTCACGACGTTCACGCTCTGCCTTCATCTGCTTCTCCATAGCATCCCGAATCGCTGCCGGAGGAATGATATTCTTAAGCTCTACGCGGTTCACCTTGATACCCCAAGGGTCAGTTGCCACGTCAAGAGATACACGCATCTTCTGGTTGATAATCTCACGAGATGTCAGCGTCTCGTCAAGCTCAAGATCACCGATGATATTACGAAGCGTCGTTGCAGTCAGGTTCTCAATCGCCATAATCGGACGCTCTACACCATAGGAATAAAGCTTCGGGTCAGTAATCTGGAAGAATACAACGGTATCAATCTGCATCGTTACGTTATCCTTCGTAATTACGGGCTGCGGCGGGAAATCCACTACCTGCTCCTTCAACGGAACCTTCTTCGCAATACGGTCGATCAACGGCCATTTAAAGTGAATTCCTACATGCCAGGTTGCCTGATAACCGCCGATACGCTCAAGAACGTATGCATACGCCTGCGGCACTACCTTAATACAGGATCCTGCGATTACAATAAGAATCGCAATTAAAATCAGAATAACAATCCAAGGTTCATCCATCTTCAATACCTCTTTCCGTCGCCTCTGCGACTAATTATTTGCTCTGTCTGTCGGGCTCTACAATCAGCTTTACCCCACGAATCTCGCAGACAACAACCTGCTGTCCTTCGGGAATCACCTGCTCTTCACGGATACTACGTGCCGTCCATTCCTTCCCGTCCATAAACACCGTACCGGTTCCGTCATAGTTGTTGATTGCTTCCGTCACACGTGCGGTCTTTCCAATCACCTCGTCAATGTTCGTCTTCGTACGACGGTTATTGAACTTATCGATAAAAATCGGGCGAAGTGCTACTAGCGCAGCAATGGAACCAACAAGAAAAATAGTCCACTCAATCAGCGGCTTATCAATGAACATGGAGACGAAGAACGTCACAAGTGATCCTGCTGCAAACCAAATGGTCGTCAAGCCGAGCGTTGATACCTCAAGCGCGAGCATAATACAAAAAACGATTAACCAAAACGTAGGATTCATATTGTTCCCTCCATTCCGAAGAAAAATTGCCGTCGGCAATTCCTTTCCTATCGTTATCTACATTATACATCATCCCTGCAGAAAAAGTCAAGAGGAAAAGTAAAAAATATTTACCGTTCCTCTTTCATGGCTATTCCTTCGTATAATAAGTCTCCATCGGTCCGAGATAAGACGCTCCCTTGCTATGTCCTTCGGGCACGACGGTTAATTTCTGTAACACCATGCCACTGTCCACCGCTTGAATTCGAATGCGATTCAGCCCCTTCACCAGCACAATCTTTGTGTTGCTGTAGCGAATGTTGTTAAGCACATCCTGCGACCACATCCAGTTGTGACAGTTTCCTCCCTCAAAGCCTTCGGGTATGGTTTCGATAATGTCCGTCATACCATCGCCAATCTGTAGCCCAAAACGCACATTTCCGCCGATCCGAGCCGGGTTTCCGGGCGCCAGATACAACGTCAACTCATACGTCCCTTCCTCCGGCACACAAAGGTTGTATTCCAATGCCGGACTCTCCTCTCCCGGCACAAAATTGCATTCTACCGGAAATGCCTTCACCGAGCTCTTTGTCCGTCCGTAGTTCTCCAGTACATAGTATGCGGCATCTCCCGCGGATATACGGTTCGCAAAATGCTCCGCCTCAATACTGATTATCGAGTCCTCCATGACGAAGGTCATCGGAGGCAATTCCTCGCTTACCCACGCAGGGCACTCGCTGTGCAGAAGCTTAATGTCGGATACATCTAGATGTGCCTCGGTAAATGGCTCCAAAAGGTACGCTTTCCTCTCCGGACGGTACCCACCGGTCTGTACCTCGGTCAGTCGATGCACCGTCGGTGCTGCCGATCCCTCGTCATTCCAATTCACAAAGCCAATGTGCTTCGACGACATCATGTGCATCCAACGTCCGTCCGCAACACCATGATACATCTCTACCAATTCCGCATCACGTACAATACAGGCCTCGGTCATATCCGCATACCGATCTGCCTGCGGATCGTTCTGTGCCAGCAACACCTCATTGATTGCCGCATAGATCTGCATCTGTATCAGATTCATCGATGCAACGGCCGGATAGTATACAAGCTCCGTATAACTGTCCGCACCCTCGGGTGCGATTCTCGCACGTACCCACTCTGCCATTGCAATAACCGAGTTTGCGGCAGCCAACATGCGGCCGGCCTCCTTTTCCTCGGTCAAATGATACGTCCATTTGTTCAAGGCCTCCGGGCGGCGAAGGTTATTCATTCTCGTGTATGCGTCGAGCACAGCATCAATCTTCGCCAACGCTTCCTCTACGTTCTCCGGCGCAAAATGCGGCGCAAACTGCTCACGTCCCCAACGCTTGCGATATGCGGCAATTTCATTCGGGTGACGGATTCCGTATGCCTCATAATCGTACGCCAGATCCATAAAGTATGTCAACGGAAGCTCCTGTGGCTTCAGATCACCGACATTGACAATCCACAGCTCACGCACCCCGCATTCATACGCCTGCGTCATCTGTTCCCAAACCTTTTCGAGCGGAGTGCTGTTCACCCACTCATACGAGATCGGTCCACCGTGATAATCAAAATGATAATACATACCATAGCCACCACGATGCGCGCGCATTTCCTCGGTCGGGAGCGTACGCATATTGCCGTAGTTGTCCTCACAGAGCAGAAGAATTACATCGTCGAGCTCCTCCCACCCGATCAGTCCCGGCACGGTGTCGTCACCGTAAAAATACGCCTCGACCTCCTTATAAAGTGCCAGCAGCTGCGGTACCTGCGAAACATCCTCGTTGACGTGCTCCGCAATGAGCTTGCGCTGTTCGTGAATAATGTCTCGCAGCAGTTCGATATTGTCACGTAGCGTTGCCTCGGGGCCGAGCATGGACGTATCGCGCTCTCCGCGCATGCCGATGGTAATGATGGACTCCAAATGTCCGCCTCGCTTCAGTCCGTCACGCCAGAAATTCAGCAAGCCGTCCCGATTGATGTAGTAATTCCAGTCGTTGCCGTAGATCGAATCCTCACCTTTGCAATGATCAAACTCCTCTCCCGCACGCAGGCAAGGCTCGTGGTGCGAATTGCCCATTACAACACCAAGCTCGTCTGCCAGCTCCGCGCTTGCCAATCCGGGACCATCCTCCGCAAAGGTCGAGGACCACATTGCGGGCCACATGTAATTGCCGTTCATTCGGAGCAAAAGCGTAAATACACGCTCGTACATCTCCGCCGTAAAACCGCCATGCTGTGAAAATGTCCAGTTGCCGAACGACGGCCACTCATCATTAATAAAGAATCCTCGATAACGTACCGACGGCTCTTTCGAAACCATCGCAATGCTTTCGTCAAAGCTCACTTCGGAACGTTTCGCAGGCATCACATCCGCGAAATCCACCCACGGCGATACGCCGAGCAGACGGCTAATCCGAAACATTCCGTAGATGGTTCCCCGCTTGTCACTTCCGCACACAACCAAGCCGGTTTCCACATTCGGCAACGGATTCTCTACAATCGCAAGCTCATAGACTTCTCGCTTGCCCTCCACCGCGGTACCGATTCCAAGCTTCTTCGCAAGCTCGGAGCACCCAAGCGTCATCACAAAAATCGTCGCACCCGTAAGACCTTCCGCATTGCTCGTCACCTTCGGCTCCTTACCGGTCACGAGAGCAATGTCCTTCGCCAAAGTGCGTGCGATACGCTTCACTCCGGCCAATGCGTCGTTTTCCACATAAATATTTGTCACATTGTCTCTTGTTGCCAAATCAAATCTCATACACATCTCCGTTCCGCACTTTGCACTTCAACCATTCTAGTACACTACCTCCCACAGGGTCAGTCCGTGTGCCGGTGCGGTCGGTCCCGCCGCTTCACGGTCCTTTTCCTGCAATATCTTCCTCACATCCTCAGGCATTCTCTTTCCTTCGCCGACCTCTAACAGCGTTCCGACCATGATTCGCACCATATTCTGCAAAAAACCGTTGCCGGTAAACGTCAGCACAAGCTCCGGAAACTCCACCGCTCCGTGCAATACTGTTTCTTCCTCGATTAAGATTCGCGATACCGTCCGTACTGCTGATTTCTTAAAATGCCGATTGCCGCAGAAGCTGCGAAAATCGTGTTCCCCCTCCAAATATTTCGCTGCCGTACGCATCGCCTCTACATCGAGAAACTCCGGATAGTAGGTGACGTACTGACGACCGAAGACCGTTCTCATATCTCCGATTCCGACACGATACTTATATGTCTTTTCCTTCGCATTTAGGCGTGCGTGAAAACGTGCATCCACAATCCGTGCATCGGTTACGACAATATCCTTCGGAAGATACTGATTCATTAATTCAACAATCTTGCCGGGGCCGTACTTCGTATTCACATGAAAATTCGCCACCTGCATTGCGGCATGCACTCCCGCATCGGTACGACCGGAGCCATTGACCGTAATCTCCTGTTCAAACAGCTTCGAAAGCATCTGCTCAAGCTTGCCTTGTATCGTATTTTCGGTGTTGCCCTGCTTCTGCCAACCATCATAACGACTGCCGTCATATTGCAGGTACACGCATACATTCTTATTCATCCCATCCCTCGCTTATTCTATGCTTCGCCATCCCCCGTCATTTCTTCCGGAATCGGCGTCGGGGTTGACTGCGTGTTTGTCTCTACAGGCGTTGGCGTCGGCGTCGCTTGTGAAATCGTCTCTACGGGTGTCGGAGTCGGCGTCTCGGGTACAGGTGTCCCACTTTCCGGAGTCGGCGTCGGGGTTCCGGGCTCCGTCACTCCTCCTTCCGGAGTCGGCGTCGGCGTTCCCGGCAGACTCTCCGTCGGGGTTGGCGTCGGCGTCTCCGGTATGGGTGTCGGCGTTATCGTCAGACTCTCCGTTGGTGTCGGGGTCGGCGTTCTCGGCCGCCCCCCGATAGGCGTCGGGGTCGGTGTCTTCTTCGGACGATCCGGCGTTCTCGTAGGCTTCACATAACCGGGGTTGGCAGTAATTCCGGGTCTCGGCGTCGGGGTCGCTGTTGTTCCATCCGGATTCGTAATCACCGGACTGGGCGTTGCCGTAACGGTCGGAGTTCCCGTCAACGCAGCTTGCGGCTTCTCATCGGGATCCTCCGTGTCCTTCAAAATCAGTAACATTGCAACAAATGCTATCCCTAAAACTACGATACCGTACAGCAAAACAAATGGCTTCTTCAGCCAAACGGGCAGCTCCGATTCTTTTCGCTGCTTTGACGGTCTCTCCGCCAATGGTTTCTCCGGCATTTGAGGCAATTCTCCTTCCTCGGGTGTCTCATTTAAAATATCATCAATCGATTCCATACTGTTTTTCCTAGCGCTTCTTGCGCGTATTGCCTTTCCTCATTCACTGGTGCTCACTGCCACACCTAGATGCATATTAGCACATTTTACCCCAGGAAACAAGTTGCTTGCGGAAAAATCACCCCGAAAAAGCTGATTTCTTTGTAGAAAAAGCGAGAACAAACTTTACACGCATTTTTAAAGCGTGTATAATAGAAAGCGTGAGTCCGCGACTCACGTAAACCTGTTGCTTGAATCAACGGAAAGGAGAACTGAGTCAGAATGAGATATCGAAATCCCTATGCGGAACGTTCGAAGCGGCATGAAATTAAGATTTTGCTTTCTTATGAACAGTACATAGAACTTCGCACACGAATCGCAGGAATCATGACCCCTGACCCACATATGCCGGGGCCCGAGGGTTATCGCATCCAAAGCGTTTACCTCGATGACAATTACCGGACCGCCTATTACGAAAAGGACAGCGGCGTAGAACACCGAAACAAGTTTCGAATCCGTGCCTACAACCGGGACTCTTCCTTTCTAATGTTAGAAAATAAGGAGAAGATCGACGATCGTATCGCAAAGACAGCAGCGCAGATTTCAAAGGAGACCTACGATGCTATCCTTCAAAATGATTTTTCGGGACTTGCCGACTACGATAATCCGCTGTGCCATAAGGTGCTCGGACTTCATAAGACCGCCGGGCTTCGCCCCGTTGTCATCGTAGAGTATCAGCGTGAGGCCTATGTTCATCCGCTCTCTATGGTTCGTGTCACCTTTGACCGAGAGGTCAGTGCCGGCATCAACACACTCGACATGTTTGCCGATCATCTGATCACACGCCCGATCTTCGATTCCCGTCAGGTCGTTCTCGAAATCAAATACGGATCATATTTTCCGATGTACCTCAAGCAGCTGTTGCAAAATTCCGGCACAAAACAAGCCATTTCCAAGTTTGTTCTCGGTTGCGAGTTAATAAAGAACAATTATATTATTTTATAAAAGGAGTGCACCATGTCCAGTTACATCACCGAAATCAAAAACCTCATGAGCCAGGCCGACTCTCTCAGTGCCACAACACCGGCACAAATTATCGCCTGTCTTACCTTCACCATCCTTTGCTCGGCAATCATTTATCTCGTGTACCGCTTCTTCTATCGCGGTGCCTGCTACAGTGAGAATTTCGCTGTACTCTTGGTTATGGTTGCCGTAATTACCGCGATGATTATTCTCACCATTTCCTCAAGTGTAGCACTTTCGCTCGGAACTATCGGTGCCTTGAGCATCATTCGCTTTCGTTCCGCAATTAAGGATCCACTTGACGTCGGTTTTCTCTTTTGGTCGGTTGTTGTCGGCCTCACAACCGGAGCCGGTATGGTTCCTTTCGCAGTAATCGGTTCGGTATTCCTTGCAGTGCTCTACATCTTTATGACACTGTTGCGTACCTCGTCCGGAACATTTCTTCTTGTGGTTCGTTATGAGGAAACCGCTTCCGAAGAGGTCGGGCGTATCCTAAAGTCCCTAAATGGTCGAATGAAGAACAAAACCGTGTATCAGGAACAAACCGAAGCCACCGTACAGATTCGTTTCAAAGGCCTTGAAACGCCGTTCCTTGAAGAGCTAAAGGCCATTGATGGTGTCAGCAACGTCGTTCTCGTCGAATTTACCGGCGAATAATTCTTTCGGAGGTAGTTATGGATCACAATAAAAAAATTGCTCTGATTGTGCTGCTGTGCATCGCCGTACTGGGTATCGGCGGAGGGCTTCTTTTCTCGGCATTGTCCGAGGACAAAAAACCGACCGACAGTCCTTCCGCAACCGCGACTCCGGTTCCGACATTGGCCGGCGAGGCAGATCCGGATGCCGGCGCGGCAACACCCACCATCCCCCCACAGGACTATACGGACGAAGAATTTGTATTTACCGACGACATGACGGATGTTATGTTCTCGCACAACGCCTTCTTCTATAACGATGATATTGCTGTTCGTATCTATTCGCGATACGATGCCAAGATTTATTACACCCTTGACGGAAGTACACCGACAGAGAAGTCCCTTGTCTACGACAGCTCCAGAGGAATCAATCTCTTAGCAAACAAGGGAAGCACACCGAAGATTTATAATGTGAAGGCTTTGGCCGTATACGCGGACGGTTCGGATTCCGGTGTATATTCTCACGGCTATTTTCTCGGTGCAAAGGTAACCTCCCGTTATGAGACGTTGATTTTTAACATAACCGGCAATCCGAACGACCTTGTCAAAGGACCTGACGGTATCTTCTACGGCACCAACTACCAGCTGCGCGGCCGCACAAGTGAGCGCCCGGTATATTTGGAGGTTCTTTCTTCCGACGGCACATTGATGTCCTCGCAACCGCTTGGTGTGCGCATCTACGGCGGTGCCTCACGCGAAAGCTCGCAAAAGTCCATGAAGTTCTTTGCGCGCAAATCCTATGGCTCCGAGACCGGTAGCTTCTATCTCAATTGTTTTGACTGTCCCGCATTGGACGGCACGCAGATAGTACGCTTCGACAAATTTGTTCTGCGCAACAGCGGCAACGATTTTCGCTTTGCATTTATTCGCGACGAACTGAACCAGACGTTGGCCGTCGATGCCGGCTTTGTTGATTTCCAGTCGGTCGTTCCCGTCATTGCTTATGTGAACGGCAACTATTTCGGTTTCTACTGGCTCCATACCAATTACTGCGACGAATTCTTCAAGGATCGCTACGGCAAAACCCCCGCCGAACAGGCCGCAGAAGACGGAGAAAGCTTCGTCGAGGGCGAGTTCGTTGTTCTCGAGGGTGGCGACACCTTCAAGAAAGAGGATGAAGACGACGAGTGGAACGCCAGCATTGCCGAGGAATATCAAGAAACCTATTGGGACTTTGTCGATCGTGACGTCACAAATGACGACGTCTACGAGGAGCTTACCGAGTGGATGGATGTCGAGAATTATCTGAGCTATATGGCGTACAACATCTATCTCTGCAACAAGGACTGGCCGCACAACAACTACAAGTGCTACCGCTATTTCCCCGCAGAAGGGGAGTCCTTCGGCAAGGCATCCTATGACGGACGTTGGCGTTATCTTCTGCACGATATCGACTATACCTACGGAATGTACGAGCAACACGAGGTCATGGCCTCCTACGATACCCTCAAGCAGATTCTGAATGAGCGAAGCGACCGTTACTCACCGATGTTGGCACAGCTCTTACAGCGTGACGATTGCCGCGAATATTTTGTCAAGAAATCACTCGATTTCGGCAACGGTGCCTTGTCTGAGGAAAATGTATGTGCAACGCTTGATGTGCTCCACGCAAGCCGCGAAAGCGAGATGAGCACCTACTACAACTACTTGATTTCTCTTCGCAACGAGGATGTTTCTTGGATCGACGAATCACAGCTCCCCGGTCGTTTACAGGAGATTCGCGATTTTGCAAAGGCACGTCCGGCTCGCTCCGTCGCGTATCTGCGCAGCCAGCTCGGACTCGGAAGCACCTACACGCTCACCGTGTCCGCCGTAGAAAATGCCCGTTTCCTCATCAACAGCTATCGCACCGAGGAGGGCAAGGCCTTCCAGGGTACTTACTTCGAAGACTATGCTACCACAATCACCGCAGAGTTTGCTATCGGCACGGCATTTGACTATTGGGAGGTCAACGGAGAAAGGGTGACAACCGAGACACTTACACTAACCGCCGACCAAGTGGCAAACGATACGATTACAGTCGTACTTCACACAAAGGCCAACGCCCCGAACACCGTAGACATCTATGCCATCAGCGCAAACGGTAGCGATTACATAACACTCATCAATCGCACCGGCGCAGAGCAGAATCTTACGGGATTTACCCTCACCGACGGGACCTATGATTTCTTCTTTGAAGAAGGCACCATCCTTGCCGCCGGCGAGAAGCTGACGGTATACTGTAACAATTATGTCGGCGAGCTTCCGGAAGGTACACCGACCTGCATTTACAATCTTTCCGAAGGAGAGACTGTAACACTCAAGCAAAATGACGGCACAACACTGGATGCCGTAACGCTACCGAATCTGCACAGCGGCTTCGAATTCGTAAAGGATCGCTTCGACGGTCACTTCTACGAGATTCGCGTAACCGAGTAATTCCTTTGACCATGTACAAAAAACGGCGAGACCTCCTTGGCCCCGCCGTTTTCTTTTTGCTCTCTTAGATATCGTATTTTGCAAGGATCTCACTCGGTGTCTTACGAAGCAGCATCCGAATCGGCAATATACCGCCAAGTGTAGCAAGCCCGAACAGAAGTCCAAACAGCCCGAGTGCCAGCCACCAAGGATAGTAAAACAACGAAATCACCGTCGAATTGGCAATGCACAGCCGAACAACCAGACTGACCAGCGCATACCCGATGAAGACCGTCAGCGAAGCAAGCACAACCGACTCCACAAAGAACAGGAACGTCAGATTTTTCTTTGAAACACCGATGGCTCGGTAGATTCCGATTTCCTTGATTCGATTCATCATTGTGGAACGCATAATAAAGAACATACACATGCTTAGCATGAGGATAAATACGCCCATGGTAATCAGCCTTCCGGAGATCTCTCTCCAGCTTCCCCTGATGTACTCACGGAAGATGAGATCCGGAGTATAGAT
>JAZRZZ010000034.1:0-45823 GCA_045601665.1 Lachnospiraceae bacterium | reverse complement strand
ATCTCACAAAACGTTCCACAGATACTCGTTCTGCTTCCAACAACTTTTCAAATTCATCCATATCCTCACCTCCTTTGGTCTATGAGTGATTAAAACCGGTTTCACTTATATAGACGGGTGCCGGTATCGAAAGGTTCATTTCATGAAAAAACTTTTGTATTTTTAAGACTTCTAAAAGGCAACGGTATCAATTTGGTATCACTTGTGGTATCAATGATCTGATGTTCGCAAAAAGTGCCCGAAAACACAGGGGTTTTCGGGCACTTGTAAGCCAGTTTGTATTATTCCCACTCAATCGTTCCGATCGGCTTCGGAGTCAGATCATACAACACTCTGTTAATTCCCTCTACTTCCGCAGTGATACGGTCGGTAATCTTGTGAAGCAGCTCATAAGGAATCTCTTCGATGGTTGCGCTCATGGCGTCGGTGGTGTTCACCGCGCGGATGATTGCCGGCCATCCTTCGTAACGCTTGCCGTCCTTCACACCGACACTCTTCATATCCGGCACTGCGATAAAATACTGCCATACGGTCTTGTTGAGACCTGCAAGGTCGAATTCCTCACGCAGAATTGCGTCTGCCTCGCGAAGTGCGTGGAGACGATCACGAGTAATTGCACCGAGGCAACGTACGCCGAGTCCCGGACCCGGGAACGGCTGACGGTCTACCATGCTTGCAGGAAGGCCCAGTGCCTTACCCACCACACGAACCTCATCCTTATAGAGAAGCTTCACCGGCTCTACAAGACCTTCGAACTGGATGTCCTCCGGAAGTCCGCCTACATTGTGGTGAGCCTTTACGCCGTCGCTCTCGAGAATGTCAGGGTAAATGGTGCCCTGTGCAAGAAAGGAAATGCCCTCAAGCTTGCGAGCCTCTTCCTCAAATACGCGAACAAATTCACCGCCGATAATCTTACGCTTCGTCTCCGGAGCAGCCACACCTGCCAGCTTGTCCAAGAAACGATCCGTTGCGTCAATATAAATCAAATTTGCATCCATCTGGTTACGGAACACTTCAATTACCTGCTCGCTCTCGCCCTTGCGCATCAAGCCGTGGTTCACGTGTACATTCACAAGCTGCTTGCCGATTGCCTTAATCAAAAGCGCAGCAACTACCGAGCTATCTACACCGCCGGACAATGCCAGCAGCACCTTTTTGTCACCAACCTGCGCACGCACGGCAGCAATCTGTTCCTCAATGAACTTCTCTGCCAATGCCGGGGTCGTAATACGTTCCATCGTATCCGGTCTCTTATTAGAATCCATGAATTATCCTCCCGAAATGCAAATAAAATATTTCGCTTTGATACCTACGGTACCTCGATACACGTTATTATAAACAAAGCATTTTCGGAAATCAATATTTTTTCTTCAAAATTCATTTCGATTTTTCCGTTTTATGAAAAAGTAACGAAATTTTGTGCGTTTTTCGCATGATTTTTTTCTTGCATGATTACAATGAACCATGTATAATATTTGTGTTGTTTGGCCCACTTGAGTCACATGACGCTGTTTATAACTATATTTAAAAACAGAACGGAAGGGTAAAATCATGGAAAGAAGAGTCGGTACAGTATCAAGAGGTATTCGTTGTCCCATCATTCGCGAAGGAGACAATCTCGTTGACATCGCAGTAACGAGTGTTTTGGAGGCGGCGGAAATCGAGGGCTTCTCTCTGCGTGACCGCGACGTCATCGCACTTACGGAGTCCATCGTAGCTAGAGCACAGGGAAATTATGTGTCCGTAGAGGACATCGCCGAGGACGTTCGTACGAAGCTTGGTGGAGGCACGATCGGCATTATTTTCCCGATTCTCTCTCGCAATCGTTTTGCGATCTGCTTGAAGGGTATCTCAATGGGTGCAAAGAAGGTAGTTCTTATGCTGAGCTATCCGAGCGACGAGGTAGGAAATGCACTCCTTACCTTCGATCAGTTGGACGATGCGGGAATCAATCCCTACAGTGACGTCCTCTCCCTTGAGAAGTATCGTGAGTTGTTCGGCGAGAACAAGCACGAGTTTACCGGCGTAGATTACGTGGCTTACTATTCCGATATCATTCGCAGTGCCGGTGCCGAGGTAGAGATCGTATTCTCCAATCAAGCGAAGACAATTCTCGATTACACCGATTGCATCATCACCTGCGATATTCATACACGCGCAAGAACCAAGCGCATCTTGAAGGCAGCAGGCGCGAAGATTGTCTGCGGCATGGACGATATTATGACCGCACCGATCAACGGTAGCGGCTTCAATTCCAAGTACGGCCTACTCGGCTCGAACAAATCTACCGAAGATATGATTAAGCTCTTCCCGCAGGAATGCCAGTCCTTGGTTGAGGACATCCAAGCCGAGATTCTTGCAAAGACCGGCAAACACGTAGAGGTTATGGTCTATGGCGACGGCGCATTCAAGGATCCCCAAGGTAAGATTTGGGAGCTTGCAGACCCGGTGGTTTCCCCTGCATTTACCTCCGGTCTCGTCGGTACTCCGAACGAGTTGAAGCTGAAGTACCTTGCGGACAACGATTTTAAAAATCTAAGTGGTGAAGCACTAAAGCAGGCCATTTCCGAAAGCATCAAGGCAAAGGACTCGAACCTTGTCGGCAACATGGCTTCTCAGGGTACGACGCCGAGACAGCTGACCGACCTCATCGGATCCCTTTGTGACCTGACGAGCGGTTCCGGCGACAAGGGTACGCCGATTATCTTGATTCAAGGCTACTTCGATAACTTTACCGATTGATTTTGCAATGATAAACGGCTCCTTCGTTTGCGAGGGAGCCGTATTTTTCGGAGAAGGGAGGACACGATGAAACGACTGGTAATCGGTATGCTGGCTCATGTAGATGCCGGCAAGACCACGCTTTCCGAGGCGGTACTGTACAAAAGCGGGGCTATTCGCCATTTTGGACGTGTAGACAACCGCGATGCATTTCTCGATACCAATACACTAGAGCGTGAGCGCGGCATTACGATCTTCGCAAAACAAGCGGTCTTCTCTCTGTCAGACACTGAAATTACGTTGATGGACACCCCCGGACATGTTGATTTCAGCACAGAAATGGAGCGAACGCTCGGTGTGCTCGACTATGCGGTGCTTGTCATCAGCGCTACCGACGGTGTACAGAGTCACACAGAAACACTATGGCGACTTCTGACACGCAGTCACGTGCCAACCTTCCTCTTCGTCAACAAAATGGATCGGCCCGAGGCAAATGCCTCACGTGTGCTCGAGGAGCTAAAGCGCAAGCTACATGGAAGCATCACCGACTTTACGCACTTTGATGCAGAAGAGGTTGCATTGTGCGACGAGCTCCTGCTGAATACGTATTTGGAAACCGGGGAAGTGTCTGTGGCGGATTGTGCACGTGTCATCTCTGAGCGTAAGCTCTTTCCCTGCTTCTTTGGTTCTGCACTTCGTCTCTCCGGCATTAATGCGTTTCTCGAAGGATTGGCACACTATACACAAATGCCGAGTTACCCTGCCGAGTTCGGCGCACGTGTCTTTAAGATTACCCGAGACGGTAGCGGCAATCGACTGACGCATATGAAGATTACGGGAGGTACGCTTTCGGCGCGCATGGTGATGCCCGGTGGAGAAAAGGTCAACCAGATTCGCATTTACTCAGGGGACAAGTTCACAACCGTCGGCTCTGCCGAGGCTGGTACGATCTGCGCCGCATCCGGACTCGAGAAAACCGCCGCCGGACAGTCTCTTGGCAGCGATTCCGGTGCCGGTCTTCCCGTACTTGAACCGGTACTTCGCTATCGCCTTCTGCTTCCGGAGGGCACCGACCCTCTCCTGCTGCTTCCGAAGCTTCGTCTTCTTGAGGAGGAGGATCCGACACTTCAGATCTCGTGGAATGAGCTGTACCGCGAGATTCATGTCCGTGTCATGGGTACTGTGCAAATGGAGATTCTTTCACGACGCATAGAAGAGCGTTTCGGCGTGTCCGCGTCGTTCGGTACCGGAAGCATTGTTTACAAAGAAACCATCTCCTCTCCGGTAGAGGGCATCGGGCATTTTGAGCCACTACGCCACTATGCAGAGGTTCATCTTTTGATGGAGCCGGGTGAACCCGGCAGCGGCATCGTGATTGCGACTGCATGTAGCGAGGATCGTCTCAGTAAGAACTGGCAGCGATTGATTCTCACACATCTCTACGAGAAGAGCCACGTCGGTGTATTGACCGGTTCTCCACTTACGGATGTACGTATCACGTTGATTGCCGGACGCGCGCATGAAAAGCACACCGAGGGCGGTGACTTCCGTCAAGCAACGTACCGCGCGGTGCGTCACGGCTTGATGCAGGCACAGTCGGTTTTGCTCGAGCCAATCTATGCATTTCGCCTGTCCGTACCGGCAGAGAGCATTGGCCGGGCCATGACCGATCTTGAGCGCAAATGTGCGCATTTTACACTGGAGCAACAGGAAATGATGGCAGTACTCACCGGAACGATCCCTGTTGCGGCACTCGGTGATTACGCCACCGAGGTGCTGGGCTATACCAAGGGAACGGGGACACTGCAATGCCAGCTACAGGGCTACGCGCCTTGCCATAATGCCGAAGAAGTCATCCGCTCCTTTAATTACGACGCGGAGCACGATACGCTCAATCCGGCCTCATCGGTATTTTGCGCCCACGGCGCGGGCTTTGTCGTGCCGTGGCAGGAGGTCTGCAACTATATGCATCTTCCCTCCATGTCTGCGGAGCAAGGCGAGGACGGCACCATTTACTTAAGTGAACGCAGACGTGAGCCCTCGCGTGTCAGCGATGCGGAATCGCTTGGCACAGAGGAGGTTGATGCCATTCTCAAGCAGACGTACTACGCAAACAGTCGCACCACCGAGCCCTTTCGGAAGACAAAACCGCGTACTGATACACCAGTTAAGCCTTACGTCGGCAAGGAAACCTTTCAGAATGCAGAGCTCTCCTACCTTCTTGTGGATGGCTACAATATCATTTTCGCCTGGAAGGAGCTATCGGAGCTGGCAAAGGTGAATCTCGACGGTGCACGTGGACGGCTGATGGACATTCTCTGTAACTATCAGGCCTATCGCAAATGTGAACTTATCGTCGTTTTTGACGCATATCGTGTCGCCGGTCACGTTACCGAGGTTTCCGATTACCATAACATTCATGTCGTCTACACGAAAGAAGCCGAGACCGCAGACCAGTACATTGAAAAGTTCGCCGACACACACGGGCGCAAATATTATGTGCGTGTGGCAACCTCGGATGGTCTTGAGCAAATCATCATTCGCGGCAAGGGCTGCCACCTCGTCTCTGCACGAGAATTCGAAGCGGAAGTCCGTGAGCTGGAGTCCGCAATTGCGGAGCAATATCTCAACCGCACCTTATAATGCACCGCAAAAAGGGTCCGAGCAATACTCGAACCCTTTTCTTCTTGCTACGGCTCCTTGCCGAATATCACTTTATCTCCGGAGCATATCACAATGTGCTCCACACTCTTAGCGGAATAGTCGTTCGCCGTATTGAATTCCGTCCAGTCCGCACGATGGATACGCACTTGAAGCGTCCATGTCCCTCCGACCGCCAATTCCATCGACTGTCCCGGCGTAATGACACACACCGTGTCCGCATCAGCTGTCGATTTCTTCGGTTTAGAAAATGCACCGCCGACCCCCGAAAGTGCGACATACGACTCTCCACTGACTGCACTCGAATAGTCACAATCGCACACAAGAGCCGCATCACTGTCCTTCGAAAAATAGTAGCGCACCGATAAATCTCCGAGATCGATCGTTCCGTCGCTTGTATTCGTAATCGTCAGCATCAACGCCAGTGTATTCGCGTTTCCGGCATTTGCATTCTGCCACTCAACCGTTACACTCTCGCTCTTCGCAGTTGTATTCACCGGCGGTCCGGAAGTCTGTCCTTGATTCCCGCCTTGATTTCCTCCCTGTTCATTTTCCGGCTTCTGCGGTGTGATTGTCTGTCCGGCATGCTCCCCGGAGGGCGGGATCGTACCGAACACCGGCTCGCCGTCTTCATATAAAGCCATACCATACGCACGTACCATATGACTTCCGTTATTTGCGGTCAGCTTAGCAAAAGAAGGATCGTTCTCATTGTTCCATACTCCCGCGCCATTGCGGATACGGAACTGTACCTCCTTCTTATAGCTACTCTGTCCACCCGGATAGATCTTCGTGCCGGTAAAATCAATCGACACATAGTAGATATGCTTCTCCTCGTCCCAGCACACCAACGTCGCAGATTTTGCCCCCTCGGTATAGTTCGTCGAAACAACAATATCGGATGCGCTTCCACCTGCCTCATACACCTCAGACAAATCGATAAAATACCGAAGCTCCGTCGCATCCGCCACACGTGCCGGCCAACCGGACTGATTCTTGACAAACGCACGAATCTCCACGAAGTCCTGTCCCTTTACGTTCACACTCGCATCAACAAAGAGCTCATCCTCGGTCACCTCTTCCACAGCACCGAAGTCCACAAGCGTCTGTCCCCCGTACCTCTCATACATAATCGCCAGCAACCCGACAAAGCCCGCATTGTAATCGCACGCAACCTCACTGGTGGCAAAATCCGCAACCGAATCGGGATAGTAATCGTTTTGATTCGGTCCTCCGACCAGCGCACCGTAGAGTGTATGTCGCGCATTTGCCGGCTCATTCATATTATCACAATAGGAGCCCTGTGCCGTACGGTGGTGAGGATGCTTCGGATAATTCTCGCCGAAACCGACCACAAAGCTCTGCCCTGCGTCGCCGAGGGCATAATTGATCTGCGACTCCGCAAACTCCATGTACCGCTCGGCCTTCTTTGCATCGCAACCCTCCCAGCAGCTGTATAATGCCGCAATAAAGGCTTCCGTGGTGGCATAGCGAAGTGCACCCCATCCGTCCAAATACGCCAATCCCTTTGGGGTATAATTCACTCTCTCACCGTTATAACCGACCGTCCAGTAGTCCAAGTTCTTCTCCAACCACTCTGCATACCTCGTATCCTCTGTAATACGTGCAAGCAGTAACGTTGCACCGGTATTTACATTGTCCCAGCACATCGTCCATTTGTAGTTGTCGTCCGCCTGTGGCCAATAGGTCTCTGCCTTCTGAAGATAGGTCTCATCTCCGGTCGCTATATATAGCCAAACACCAGCCCACACCAGCTCATCATAGAAGCCGCTCCACGAGGTATAGAAACCGTTTGCCGCCGTGTAGCCCGCGTCACTCTTCGTCTCCTCAGCAAATGCATACAAGCTCTTCGCATGCTTCAGACACTCCGCCGCATAAGCAGGATCCTCTTCACGAAAAATGTAGCTGCACGCCGCAAGCGAAGCTGCTGCCTCCGCAACCACACAGGAACCCGGCTGTTCCTCTGTTACACGGTAGGAGGGGCGCTTCATCTGCATCACCTCACAGGGTCCCCACCATGCATGATCCGCATTTCCATCCCCGACTTGATAATAAAACTCGCGCTCTTTCGTATGACATTTCATCAGGTAATCGTTCACCCAACGAATACTATCCAACAGATACGCATACTGCCCACTCGCTACAAGCGCATCCTTGCTTTCGTATACCGTCCACGCAAGCATGGCAGAGGTATATGCCATCGGAAGGTTGAACTTCACATTATCGCCGGCGTCATACAGACCACCGGTCAGGTCCACACCGTTGTCCGCACCGTCCTCCATACCGGAATCTCCACGCCAATTGCACCGGGTCTCGGTTGGAAGATCTCCGGAACGCTGTAATTCGTAAAACAATATCGCCTTCTGCAGAGCCTCTCCGTAATTGTACTTTCCGGTTCCGGGCGTTCCTTCGTAACCACGTCCGGTCTCAATCAGATTTCCCGTGTGAATCGTTCCGTCGTTCTCCGGCCTTCCCGTTGGTGCTTCCTCACCGCCGTTACCGCCTTCGTCACCCACCGCAGAGGTCGGCGCCTTTGTCGTCCCCTCCATCGCCTGCGGCATCTTACTCTTCCCCTCCTCGTCCTTGTCTTTTGTCAAAACAAGCACAAGCAGAACCAGATTCACAAGCAAAAGCACTGCAAGAACAATCCACAGAAGCCTTGTACGCTTGTCTTCGCTTGCCGGCCTCTGTGCATTTTCCTTCTCTTCCATTCCTACGTCCTCCTATTATGCTTTCATTTATTGTAGCATTTTTTTCATAGATGTGCAATACAATCGGAATGCGGATACAAATGCCGGTGTGTAAAAATAATTTACTTTTCCTCTTTACAAATCGCATTTCCCGCGCTATAATATAAGCATAACTAGGAAAGGAGCATATCATTATGCCGACATTTATTTCAGACAATATGGGAATCATCGTGGGGATTCTCGCTGCTGCCGTGCTTCTCATTCTCCTGCTCGTTGCAGGTTATGTAAAGGCACCGCCGGACATGGCGTACATCATCTCCGGTATTAAAAAGAAGTCCAAGATTGTAATTGGAAAGGCATCGTTCCGCATTCCGTTCTTCGAGCGTCTCGATAAACTCAATCTTCGATTGATTCCGATTGACGTTAAGACGAGCAACGCCGTTCCGACCGCTGACTACATCAATATTAACGTAGATGCTACGGTCAATGTAAAGATCAGTAACGAGCCCGAGAAGCTTCGCCTTGCCGCGGAGAACTTCCTCAACAAGCCTACCGAGTACATCGCAGGTGTTGCACGAGAGGTGTTGGAAGGTAACGTTCGTGAGATCGTAGGTAAGATGAAGCTCGAGGAAATGGTCTCCGACCGTCAGAAGTTCGCAACGCTCGTTAAGGAGAACGCAGAGCCCGACCTCGCCGCTATGGGTCTTGACATCATCAGCTTTAACGTACAGAACTTCGTAGACGGCAATGAAGTTATCGAGAACCTCGGTATTGATAACATCGTTAAGATTAAGAAGGCTGCCGCAATTGCACGTGCGGAAAGCGAACGTGACATTAAGGTCGCACAGGCCGCTGCGGACAAAGAGTCCAATGATGCTGCCGTTGCCGCTGAGACCGAGATTGCAAAGAAGCAGAACGAGCTTGCGATCAAGAAGTCCGAATTACAGCTCGATGCGGATACCAAGAAGGCTATGGCCGATGCCGCTTACGAGATTCAAAAAGAGGAACAGCGTAAGACCATCGAGATCACTACGGCCAATGCTGACATTGCCCGTCAAGAGCGTGAGATTGAATTGAAGCAGAAAGAGGTTGCCGTTAAGGAACAGGCACTCGAAGCTGAGATCAAGAAGAAGGCCGAGGCAGATAAGTACGCTGCTCAGCAGAAGGCCGATGCAATCCTCTACCAGAGACAAAAGGACGCAGAGGCGAAAGCATTTGAGGCACAGCGCGAAGCAGAAGCCATGAAGGCACAAGCGGAGGCCGATAAGTTCGCGAAGGTACAGGAGGCCGAAGGTATTCGTGCCGTCGGTGAAGCAGAGGCTGCCGCAATTGCCGCTAAGGGTCTCGCGGAAGCAGAGGCTATGGAGAAGAAGGCTGAGGCTTATGCGAAGTACAACAAGGCCGCCGTTGCCGAAATGATGATTAAGGTACTTCCCGAAATCGCCGCTAAGGTTGCCGAGCCGCTCGGTCAGATCGACAAGATCACCATCATCGGTGGTGGCGAAGGTGGCAACGGTGTTGATCAGGTTGCCGGCAATGTACCGGTCGTTATGGCCAAGGTATTCGAAAGCATGAAGCAGGCAACGGGAATTGACCTTGCCAACATCATCAATGCGGATTCCTATGACGCCAAGGTAAATCGTAACGTGAACATTACGGGTCTTGACGACATTAATCTGGTTGTAAAGGATTCCGAGGTTGCAGCAACAAAGACTGTGGAATAAGCAAAAGCAAATTTCTCATAACGAATAAAACCCAGTGGGATACCCCCAAATGGTATAGGACCGTCTCTTGCCCATCGGACAGGAGGCGGTCTTATTGCATTTGGAAAGACACTTTTATAGCAGAGACAAGGCCGGACACTCCGAAGAATGCCCGGCCTAATATGCCTTTTCAAACGTCCTCTTACACAACCAAGGTTGCAGAACCATACGCCTTCACCGGATTTCCGTTTTCATCGAATTCGGTCGTATACCGTACATGGAACGGCACCCGTCCTACCGTCAATGGAATAACAGCCTCCAATTCCTTCACTCCCTCTGCAATCTGCCTGTGCCAATCGCGATACATATCCGCATAATCCGGCGGAAATACACCACGCTCAATCGCACTGTCTGGATAATTCGTAAGCAACGGCGGAAAACCGAGATCTCGCATACAACGGAAGCAAGGTCGCATCTCTCTGGTAGCAATGGTATACTCCCAGAAGTAAACATTTACTTGCTCACTTACCACCTTGAACCGTCGCTCACTGTCGAGAATGTCCGTGAAACGATTCTTCTCTGCGGTAATATTTCGAATCATCGCGTAGAACAGATGACTCTCGCCACTCTTGCCGATCATCCGCGCATTTGTACGTACGCAAATGCGCTCGTCGCCGCAGCACGGAGACGAAATCGTTCGCCATGTCTCGCACTCCTGTTCTTCGCCGGTAGTAATTGCTCTCTCCAGCATATCGGTATAAATCAGCCGGTTTGTATCGTCAAAGAAGCGCATCGGGTCGCCCTCGATAATATCTCGCTCCGTTAGGTTCATGCAGAGCTCTTGCAAATATTTCTGATTCACTCGCAAAACCTCAACCTTCCCATCATGGTAATCGAAAATAGCCGCACCACCCACATAATTGCTAAAAATCAGCGTTTCCAAAGACTGCGGATTCCAGAAATCACACGCGTTCAACGTATCAATTAGATTCATCTGCGGTACTGTCGCACCGATTGTGCTACCACTGATCAGCTCCTCATACTTGGCCTCCGGCAAAGGTCTTGAATAAAGATATCCCTGAATATAATCGCAACCGATGCTGCGCAGGAAATCGGCCTGTCCTACGTGTTCTACACCCTCGGCAATCACCGGCATACCGAGCCATTTTGCCATACGAACAACCGAGCTCAAAATCGTACCACCACGATTGCTGTCTGTTTCCTGTGCAAGGAAGAGCATATCCAACTTAATTACGTCCAGTTCAATGTCCTTCAGAACATTCAACGAGGAATAGCCACTACCGAAGTCATCCATCTCTACCACATAGCCACACTCATGCAACCTACGTACCACCTCACTAACATGCTGACTACCACCGACAATGACAGATTCGGTAATCTCCACGCGAAGGAACTTTGAGGGCACCTCATAACGACCTCGAATCTCCTCCAGCGACTCCACAAAATGCTTCTGGAAAATGTCATGACGTGAGAAATTCGTAGAAATCGGCACCATATGCACGCCACTATCCATACACCGTCTTAAGAATTCGCATACATGCTCAAACACATACAGATCCAGTTTCGTAATAAAACCGTTCTTTTCAAAAATCGGAATAAAGATTCCCGGCGATATCAACCCTTTCTCAGGATGATTCCAGCGAACCAACGCCTCCGCACCTACCAACATGCCGGTGGTATGATTGTACTGTGGCTGATAATATACGACGAAATGCTTCTCCGCAAGTGCTGTGGCCATCATGCCTACAATCTCCTGCTCACCTAACATATCATTTCGCAATGACTCGGTGTAGAAGTTACAGTGTTGCGTGTAGCTTCCTTTAATCTGCGACTGTGCCAGCACTGCACGATCAATCATAGAGTCCACAAGCAAAGGACTGCCACCGGTCACGTACACACCTGCATTGCAGGTGATCTCGAACGGAAGATCAAACTTTGTAATCGTCTTCAAAAGCTTCTCTAACAGCACCTCCAGTTCCTCACCGGACGTGTGCGTGAAGAATACAAAACGGTCAGAGCCGATACGGCATGCGGTATCGCCCTCCTTCAAAGCCTCACGTATCGCATCTGCTATGTGCAGAAGCAATCGGTCACCCTCTGCCATACCGAACAAGTCATTGATTGCCTTGAACCGAAGCACGTCAAAATACACAAGGGCATACTCCCCTGCTGCTACGCCCTCCTCGTCTGCAGTCATCTTCGCCTCTACCGCCCGATCAAATGCATCCTTACTCATCAACTCCGTCAATTCATCGTGCTCGGCCTTGTGCGGTATATTGCAACGTCCGATGACCTCATCGTCGATATCGGTTAACGTAATCGCCACAACGGCATCCGATGTCGGGCAAATCAGTCCCACACGGAACCAACGACGTTCGCCTGTTGCATCCGTCACGTGATAGTCTTCAAACTGTGCCTGTAGCACTCTTGCGCACGCAATCGCCTCGCAACTCTTATGAAGACGCAAAGCCTCCTCCTCAGACGTCACCTTGTCTTCCTTCCATACCTGCCATAACGGTCTTGTGTCGTATCTTCCCGCAAGCACATCGTCAATTCCATCAGGGTAGGTAAATACCCCCTCCGCATATCGATAAGTCAGTAGCAAACTGCCCTCGTGCCTCTGCGATTCTCTCTTCAAACTCTGATTATTACACATATTTCCCATAATGACACTCTCCTCTTATGCAAGCACACCGACACCCGAAACGAGCGTACATTTTCAATACTATGTTATATTATAGTGTAGCATGCACCAATGCAAAAAGCAATTTGAAGCGAATAGCACCACCCTTTGCTTGCAACGCCCAGGGCAACTTTTCAAGCTTTTTTCATTAAAAATGACGGCATATACGGAAATATGCCGCCATCACCAATGTATGGTCGTTTCGGTCATGCCTAGAGTTTCTTATAAACCGTAGCACGATGTGACTTACTTTTCGGTTCCACCTTTGCAATCACTCCCTCGTCAATGAGCTTCCTCATCTGTGATGCAGCAGTTCTTTTGGCCGATGTCGTCATCGTCGCCCAATCGTCCGCAAACGGTGTCGAACAGATAAATGTATCAACATCTTTCCTCTCCAGATACCGCTCAATTCGCTCTTTCATCTGATTAACATCGGGAGTTCCGGTACGCGGCATATCAATGTGTAAGGTGGTTGCATATTCCACAAATTTTGACACACTCATTCCAACCCGCTTAGCCTCCTCCGCCACCTTTGCGTATTCTTCGTCGTTAAAACTAGCAAAAACTCTCACACGTATTTCTCCTTTCTCTTGTCACCATAGGGATTGCTACCATCACCCCCCTGTTTGTATTTTACGCAAAGGGATTGGTGGTGTCAACCCCTTTGTGGCTTTAAGAAAAAATTTTTGTATAGGTGTCAATGATGTTGAGAATATTTTATCATCCGTTGACGATAGTATTAGGCGCGGGTTTACACTGTGATGTCAATGCTCGAGCCTGTGAAAGTTTTTCTGCAAATTAGACATAAGAGACCTTCTATGACAAACTAAAAATTCATAGGGTACCCGTGCTTTTCACTCCTCATGAGTTGTGCGCAATTACTTCGCCACCTATCGCAAATGACATTCTGCACAAAATGCGCCCCCTCAACTTGTTCATCCTGCCGATGAAAGCACAACCTTCCTTGTGCAATCGCGTGAAATCATCATTCATTTTTTGTTCCTTTTTCCAATAGTTTTTTTGTGTTCCCGATGCTATGATAATAACACTTTAAATCTGTTGTGCCTCGGCGCTTCTGTATATGCTTTTTAGGAGTTTCTCATACAATCCATGTGACATTTAATAAATGTTATACAAGAAAGAAACGGTTGACAAGCATTCTATAATTTCTTATACTGGAGATGTAACTATGAAGACAGACAAACACGAATTCTCATTTGACGAGATTGGCCTAAAAAATGATTTTATGTTTTGCACGGTGATGCGAAAGGCGGAATTCTGCAAACCGCTTCTTGAGATGATTCTCGGCATTTCCATCCACGAATTGCGATATGCGGAGAAACAGATGACAGTAGACATTGTTTTGGATGCCAGGAGTATTCGAATGGATGTCTATGCCGGTGACGAGAAGGGTACTGTATACAACATAGAGATGCAAGTTCAACCGCGCAATAATCTTCCGAAACGGGCACGATACTATCAAGCTCTAATCGACCTGAATCTTCTTGATAAGGGCCATGACTACTCAGAACTCCCCGACAATATCGTCATTTTTGTGTGTGATTTCGACCCATTCAAGGACAATCAGATACTCTATTCTTATGAGAATCGTCGCACAAGTAAGCCGGAGATTCCGCTAGAGGATGGGACACTGAAGGTCTTTTTGAATCTCAAGGGAATCCCGGACGGTGAGGCGGTTGAATTACAGAAACTGATTCACTACATGAACACAGGGGAAGCAACGTCGGAATACACACAAGCCTTGGACAAAGAGATTCGTATTGTTCGAAGCAATGCAAGATGGAGGCGAGAATATATGACGCTTCAAGAGAAATTAGATGACTACTATAATGACGGACGCGCAGAAGGTCACGCAAAGGGTCATGCAGAAGGGCGTGCAGAAGGGCGTGCCTTGGTTGGAAGTGTAATTCGCCATTTGGTGGAGTTAGGACGCATGGATGAACTTCCTTTTGCCGAGGAGAGACTTGAAGAGTACGCGAAGGAATTTGGCTTAGAGTAGATTACGTAATTAATACACATTTGAACAACATTTAAGGGTGCCCGCCTCGCGAGCACCCTTTCCTTTTCAATCTCTATACACTTTACAGATTAAAATACTTATCAAACTCCGCCGGGTGAGGAATCTTAGACATATCCAAGCATTCCTTTCTCTTAAGGGCGATAAAGTTCTTGATCAAATGCTCGGGGAATACACCGCCGGCGGTCAGATAATCGTGGTCTGCCTCCAATGCATCCAAAGCATCCTCCAGGCGTGTCGGCAGGGAGGTCAGCTTCGCCTTCTCCTCATCCGACAGCTTGTACAGGTTCATGTCGTACGGTCCCCAGCCATTTTCGTGAGGATCGATCTTGTTCTTGATACCATCAAGACCAGCCATCAGAAGTGCTGCATAGCACAGGTACGGATTACAGGTGGCGTCAGGGTTGCGAATTTCGAAACGGCGAAGGTTCGGAGTCTTGGCATATGCGGGAATACGGATAACCGCACTACGATTGGACGTTGCATAACCTACCGTAACCGGTGCCTCGAAGCCCGGAACCAAACGCTTAAATGAGTTGGTGCTGGGGTTCGTAATCGCACACAGGGAAGCAATGTGCTTCAACAGACCACCCATGAAATAGTGTGCGGTCTTGCTCAAGTGGGAATAGCCCTCATCATCGGAGAATACGGGCTCGCCGTCCTTCAGAAGGAGCATATGCACGTGCATACCATTTCCGGCCTCGCCGTACACCGGCTTGGGCATGAAAGTTGCAACCTTACCGTACTTCATAGCGGTATTGTGGATGACATACTTAATCATCATAGAAGCATCCGCCATCTTGGACATCTGACCGAGCATCGGCTCAATCTCGAACTGGCCTGCAGCTCCAACCTCAGGATGATGATACTTAATCGCAATGCCCATCTTCTCAAGCTCCAAGCACATCTCGGAACGGCACTCGTACGTAGCGTCAAAGGGCTTTGCAATGTGGTAGTTCTTCTGATGTGCCACAACACAGCCTCTTCCCTCTGCGTCGCTGTTCCAGTACGCTTGGTTCGCATCCACCGACACACCGATGGAATTGGGCTGTACCGACCAACCAACCTGATCGAACATATGGAATTCAAATTCCGGAAGAATCAGCATCGTATCTGCCACGCCGCAGTCCTTCATGTACTGCTCCGCAGCCTTTACAATATTTCTCGGATACTGATCCAAAGGACGATTCTCCGGATAATCGATAATCATTGCATTTCCCGAAATGGACAGGGTCGGAACCTCACAGTACGGGTCCATAATTGCTGTGTCCAGATCCGGAATAAATACCATATCGCTCTTCTCCACTACCGCATACCCATAGTTAGACGCATCGAAACCGATACCGTCCTTCATAGTATCCGGTGTGAACTGCGATGCGGGAATCGTTACATGGCGGAACTGTCCATTGATGTCAACAATCTTAAAATCGACCATCTGAATGTCCTGCTCCTGAATCAACTTCATAATGTCTTCCGCTGTCTTCGCCATAAGTTATCCTCCTCATGTGAATAGATATCATATTGAATAGAATTATTATAATATACGGTTTGTCATTTCACAACCGCAAAATACATCTTCGCACACTTTTTCATGCTACTTGTTCTTCGGCAAATGCTTTTTTTCCGCTTTGTACAGTGCGGTCACACGATCATTATCTCGGATTCGCCTTGCGAGATAATTATGAAACTCCTCCTTGCCGGTGCATTCCTCTAAGGCTTCACGGATGATCCGCTGTTCCTCCTCGCTCTCCTCGATAGTAACCTCTTTCGCAGAGACTTTTTCTTCCGTATGCGTTGTCTTTCTAAGTTCTACAGCTGTAGATTCCTCATTTATCGATGCTTTCTCGCTAATGTAGATCTCATGCACCTTATCTTTGTCGGGCATATTCTGCATCAGATAATTGTGGAACTCTAGTTTCGTCTTACACTTTTCCTTTGCCTCAGCTACAATACGCGCAATCTCTTCGTCATTCGCCGGTTTTCCCTTCGCGATATCAGTTACCGTACCCTGTGTGATTTCAATGCTCTTCAGCTTCTCGGGTGTATCCGCCGCAAGAACTGTCTTTTCCTCGGGAAGGAATATTGTCGGCTTCTCTTCAGCCTTCTCCACGATCGCTTTCTTCGGCTCCTCGGGCAAACGCACTGCATTTTTCGGTGTCTTCTCCGCTTTCTTATCGACATCCGCTGCCACCGAGCGCTTTACTACACTACGTACCGTCTCCTCGCGATTCGGCTTCTTCTCACGTTCATCACTACGCTTTTCATGTCTATCCTCATAGCGTTCATTTCGACGATTGCGATTGCCGCGATCCTCTCTGCGCTCCTCACGTTCCCGACGGTCGCCCCCGCTTCGACGATCCCCCTTACCGTTTCGTTCCTCATTCTTTCGCGTCCGGTCATTGCGCTCGCCTCTACCGCCGTTCTTTCCGTCATTCCTCTTCTTTTCGCTGTACTTATCATTATTCTTGCTTTTATTCTTTGCGTTCTTTCCAAGCACCTCGTGCTCCGTCTGATTATCTACCTCTGCCTTATTTCTAGCGAAAATACCGAAGAAGCCATTACTCTTCTCTACCTTGCGAGCAAGTACGGCCGCTATATTCGAAAGACGAACAATCTCACTTCCGGTCATACTCCGCATCTCATGGATTGCA
Source organism: Lachnospiraceae bacterium (assembly GCA_045601665.1). Lineage (GTDB taxonomy): Bacteria > Bacillota > Clostridia > Lachnospirales > Lachnospiraceae > ISDg. Next base: position 28,634 of record JAZRZZ010000034.1, on the reverse strand, counting down.
GGATCATACCCCTTGTCGTTCGAGATGATATAAAATGCATTTCCTACTTTCTTCGCAATATCATAGCCCATATGTACCATGATAATAAAATCAAGCGCATTCTTCCCGATCTGCTCGTTTTTGATCAGCTCCACCGTGGCATCGCAGTGAAACACCGCGTCTGCATCGATCAGCGACATCTTAGAGCACTTAGGGCCAAGAAATATCTTTACATGGTCATTCTTTGACAATGCCTGTACACCACGCAAGCCCTGTGTGCTTACATTTTCAAAATCAATATACAATACTCGTTTCATGAATACCTCTTTTCGGTAAGTTATTATTCTACCGAGAGACCTTACGCCTCTTAGTAGTCCACGCTGAGTTCATCCAGCGTCTTACTGTAAGATGGCAGAAACTCTTCTACAAACATATCCGCCTCCGGCAAATGCAACTCTGTCACCGCTTGCATCAGCGTCTTCTGCGCACTGTCAAATTCGCGGTTGCCGGCCTTGCTCTCTTCTATGCATTTGATCAATGCGGACAGTTTATCCGCAGCCTTTACCAGTCGCCACAGCTCCGCATCATCCTCCCTCTTGAAGAACAGGCTTTCGTAGTCCTCCCGAAGATCCTCGGGGAGCATCGAAAGCAATGCCTTGGACGCATTGTCCTCAATATCGTGAAAAATGCTTTGCATCTGCTGATTATAATACTTAATCGGTGTCGGCATATCTCCGGTAATGATCTCATTGCTGTCGTGGTACAGCCCGATTACCGCCGCGCGCTCCGCATTGTAGCTACGCCCCAAGCGTCGATTGCCCAATACGGCAAGACCATGGGCAAGCATACTGACTTCCAGCGAATGCTCGCTGATATTTTCCGGTTCGGAATTGCGCATCAGTGCCCAACGTTCGATATATTTCATTCGCGACATCATCGCATAGAAATTACTGCTCATGAGTTTCTCCATACTGTTTTTCTTGTCGGTCAATCTGCATCTTAAGATACTGACCGGTATAAGATTCGGTGGATTTCATGATCTGCTCCGGTGTTCCGGTCGCTACAACGGTGCCTCCGCCGTCGCCACCCTCTGGTCCCATATCGATGATATAATCCGCTGTCTTTATCACGTCCAGATTATGTTCGATAACAACCACCGTATTGCCTCCATCCGCTAGACGCTTCAGGATATCCACCAGTTTCTCGACATCGGCAAAGTGCAGACCCGTTGTCGGCTCATCCAAAATATAAATGGTACGTCCGGTACTTCGTCTGCTCAATTCCGTTGCCAATTTAATACGCTGTGCTTCGCCTCCCGAAAGGGATGTGGACGGATGTCCGAGCTTGAGATAGGACAATCCGACGTCGTTCAGCGTCTCGATCTTGCGTCGAATGGACGGCACATGTTCAAAAAAGTGCACAGCCTCCTCTACCGTCATATCCAACACATCAAAAATGTTCTTTCCCTTGTAGGTCGCCTCCAAGGTCTCACGATTGTATCGCTTTCCTCCGCACACTTCACACAGAACATAGATATCCGGAAGGAAATTCATCTCAATCTTCACGATACCATCACCACTGCAGGCCTCACATCGGCCTCCCTTTACGTTGAAGCTGAAGCGTCCCTTACTGTAGCCACGGCGCTTCGCTTCCGGTGTAGCCGCAAACAGATCTCGAATCTGGTCAAATACGCCTGTATACGTCGCAGGATTTGAACGCGGAGTACGTCCAATCGGCGACTGATCGATGTTAATTACCTTGTCGAGCTGCTCCGTCCCCTCTATCGCATCGTGATCTCCGGGAACAAGCACACGTGCACGGTTTAGCTTACGTGCCAAATGCTTGTACAAAATCTCGTTAATCAACGAACTCTTACCCGAACCGGATACTCCCGTGATGCAGGTAAATACACCAAGAGGAATCGTTACATCGATATTCTTCAGATTGTGCTCTCTAGCCCCTCTTACGGTTAGGTACCCCGACGGTTCCTTGCGCTCCTTCGGAACGGGAATCATACGTCTTCCCGCCAGATATGCTCCCGTCAGTGAACGTTCACATGCCATCAAGTCCTTCGCGGTCCCCTGTGCTACAACCTCACCACCATGTTGACCGGCACCGGGACCGATGTCCACAATCCAATCTGCCGCAAACATCGTATCCTCGTCATGCTCCACAACAATCAGTGTATTTCCAAGATCGCGAAGTCCTTTGAGAGACTTTAGCAAACGATCGTTGTCCCGCTGATGTAGACCGATGCTCGGCTCATCGAGAATGTATGCTACCCCGACCAAGCCAGAACCAATCTGTGTTGCCAAACGAATACGCTGCGCCTCGCCGCCCGAAAGTGATGCCGTCGGCCGCGAAAGTGTGAGGTACTCAAGACCGACATCCACCAAGAAACCGACCCGTGCGTTGATTTCCTTCAGTACCATTCCCGCAATCTGTTCCTTCGTCTTTGACAGCTGCAGATCACGCATAAAGCATTTCAGTTCATGGATGGGCATATCGCATATCTCGGAAATGTTCCTCTCACCTACTGTGACCGCTAGCGACTCCCTGCGCAATCGACGTCCACCACACTCTGTACACGGAGAAATCTCCATGTAGGACTCGTATTCTTGTCGCATCATTTCCGAAGATGTCTCGCGATATCTGCGCTCCACGTTGCGCAAAATTCCCTCAAATGCGACATCGTATACGCCCTGTCCACGCTGACTGCGATAATGAACGTCTACCTTCTTGCCGTTCGTGCCGTGCACCAATACCTGACGAATCTCCTTCGGCAGGTCACGAAACGGCGTGTCCAAGGAAAAATTATACTCCCTCACAAGCGCTTCCAAAATCGCTCGTGTAAAGCTGCCCTTCTCAGTCGCGGACTGCCAGCCCGTCACCGCAATGGCTCCCTCGTTGATACTCAAGCTATCGTCGGGGATAATCATTGCTTCACTAAACTCCATCTTATAGCCTAGGCCGTGACACACTGGGCAAGCGCCAAAGGGATTGTTGAAGGAAAAGGATCGCGGCTCCATCTCCTCCATTGTTGTTCCGCAATCAGGGCATGCAAAATGCTGAGAAAAACTGCGCATTTCTCCACCGATCACGTCAATATACAGCAGTCCGTTTCCGAGCTGCAATGCCGACTCCATCGAGTCGGTCAGACGACTCTCGATTCCCGCCTTAACTACAAGACGATCCACGATAATCTCAATATTGTGCTTCAAGTTCTTCTCTAGCTGAATCTCCTCAGAGAGCTCATAGAGATTGCCGTCGATCCGCACACGCACATAGCCACTGCGTCTCGCCTGATCAAGCACCTTTGCATGCTCACCCTTTTTTCCGCGTACCACCGGTGCGAGCACCTGAATACGAGTACTCTCCGGAAGAGTGAGGACCTCATCCACCATCTGGTCCACGGTCTGCTTCATAATCTCGCGGCCGCAGTCCGGACAGTGAGGGGTTCCGATACGCGCATACAGAAGACGAAAATGATCGTAGATCTCTGTAACGGTTCCTACCGTAGATCTTGGATTGCGATTCGTCGATTTCTGATCAATAGAAATAGCGGGAGGCAGTCCTTCAATGCTCTCCACATTGGGCTTCTCCATCTGCCCGAGAAACATACGAGCATAAGACGACAACGACTCCATATAACGGCGCTGTCCTTCCGCATAGATGGTATCAAATGCCAATGAAGACTTCCCCGAACCGCTCAGACCGGTCAATACGACCAGCTCATCACGTGGAATGTCCAAACCGATATTCTTCAGATTGTTCTCCTTCGCTCCTCGAATGCGAATGTATTTCTTACTGCTCATCTTGTATCCTTTTTTTCAACATAATAATCTCATCACGGAGTCGTGCCGCCGTCTCGAAATCCAGTTCTGCCGCGGCACTATGCATCTTCTTCGTCAGTTTGCCAATCACCGCTTCCAGCTCGGCGCGACTCATTGACTCATAATCCTTCTCCAAACGATTCGTAATCTTCTCGGCCTTCTTCGATACCGAAATCAAATCTCGTACCTTCTTACGAATTGTCTGTGGAGTAATCCCATTGGCCTTATTGTACGCATCTTGGATCCCTCTGCGGCGCTCGGTCTCTTCAATCGCAGACTTCATAGAATCGGTCATCGTGTCAGCGTACATTATTACCCGTCCGTCCGAATTACGTGCGGCGCGTCCAATAGTCTGTACAAGCGATGTGCGAGAACGTAAAAAGCCCTCCTTGTCCGCATCCAAAATTGCCACCAACTGAATCTCCGGAATGTCCAAACCCTCTCGCAACAGATTGATTCCTACCAACACATCAAACACATCCATGCGCATGTCTCGTATAATCTCCGAACGCTCCAAGGTATCAATATCGGAGTGGAGGTATCTAACACGGATGCCTACTTCACGCATGTAACCGGTCAATTCCTCTGCCATACGCTTCGTCAGCGTTGTTACCAACACTTTTCCCTTATTGTCTACCACGCCACGAATCTCGGAAATCAGATCGTCAATCTGATTCTCCACCGGACGCACAAATACCTCCGGATCAAGCAGGCCGGTCGGACGAATAATCTGCTCCGTGCGAAGCAGTTCATGCTCCTCCTCGTACTCGTTGGGCGTTGCGGACACGAAAAGCATTTGGTTAATATGATTCTCAAACTCACCGAAATTCAACGGTCGGTTGCATTTAGCGGAAGGCAAGCGAAATCCGTAGTCTACAAGTGTAGTCTTACGTGCTTGGTCCCCATTGTACATGCCGCGAACCTGCGGAATCGTAATGTGCGACTCGTCGACAATAATCAAATAATCTTCCGGAAAGTAGTCCAGTAATGTATTCGGAGTATCCTCCGGTGTCAATCCAGACAAATGCATGGAGTAATTCTCGATTCCGGCACAGATCCCGGTCTCTCTCAGCATCTCGATATCAAAATGCGTTCTCTCGGAAATTCGCTGAGCCTCGAGAAACTTCTCTTCGCTTCGAAAGTATTCCACACGTTCCTTCATCTCCGCCTCGATGTTTGCAAGTGCAGTCTCCATGCGCTCCGGCTCCACCACATAATGCGATGCCGGAAAGATGACTACGTGCTCCAGATTCGCCTTCGCCGTCCCCTTTAGAGCGTCAATCAGCTGAATCCGATCCACCTCGTCCCCGAAAAACTCAATGCGGTACGCCTCGTTCTCGCCGCCGGCGACAGGGAAGATTTCCACCACATCCCCACGCACGCGAAAGGTTCCACGTTTGAAATCCATATCGTTGCGTGTGTACTGAATCTCTATCAGCTTATCCAGCACCTCATCTCGCTCGCGCTGCATTCCCGGGCGAAGCGATACGGTCATGTTCTGATAATCAATCGGACTTCCGAGTCCGTAGATACATGACACGCTGGCAATTACGATAACATCACGTCGTTCGGTCAATGCCGCCGTCGCAGAATGACGCAAACGATCAATCTCCTCGTTGATTGCCGAATCTTTTTCAATATAAGTATCCGTAGACGGTACATATGCCTCCGGCTGATAATAATCATAGTAGGAAACAAAATACTCTACCGCATTCTCCGGAAAGAATTCCTTAAACTCACCGTACAGCTGTGCCGCCAATGTCTTGTTGTGCGAAATAATCAACGTCGGCCGATTCAACGCTGCAATGACATTTGCCATGGTAAATGTCTTACCGGAGCCGGTAACACCGAGTAGGGTTTGAAACTGATTTCCCTCCTCAAAGCCCTTCACCAGCCGTGCAATCGCTTCGGGCTGATCACCCGTAGGCGCAAATTCGGAATGCAATACAAAACGCTCCATACGATTCTCCCTATCGTCGCCGTGCCGCCACCGTCGACCGTACGACTCTATTCCCGAAAAAATGCGAACATACATTCTATTTCAGTATACCATAAAAACCGAAAATGTATAGTGGAAAATGTGCATTTTTATCGCAAATCCATCGTCAAAATAACGCAAAAACGGGATTGCCGCGTCTCCGCGGCAGTCCCTGACTACGCTTCTGTATCTTTGTCCTTTAACGCAATCCACTTTAGGTACCCGTTAATGAATGCATCGAGATTTCCGTCCAACACCGCCTGTGCATTTCCGACCTCGACATTGGTTCGAAGGTCCTTCACCATTGTGTACGGTTGAAGCACATAGGAACGAATCTGATGTCCGAAGTTGATGTCCTTCTGTTCGCCTCGAATGGCCGATTCTTTGCTTGCTTGCTCCTGTTGCTTCAACATATAGAGCTTTGCTTTCAGCATTTGCATCGCCTTGTCTTTGTTTTGGAACTGTGAACGCTCATTCTGACACTGAACTACGATTCCTGTCGGTATATGAGTAATACGAATCGCCGAAGAGGTCTTATTAATGTGCTGACCACCAGCACCGCTGGAACGATACGTATCAATTCGCAAATCGTCCAAATCAATCTCGACATCAACATCTTCTTCAATGTCCGGCATAACATCGCAGGATACAAAGGACGTTTGGCGCTTTCCCGCCGCATTGAACGGACTGATACGTACCAGCCGATGAACGCCGTGTTCCGACTTAAGGTACCCGTAAGCATTCGTTCCGTTCACCTGAAACGTTACGGACTTGATTCCGGCTTCATCTCCATCGAGGTAATCGAGCACCTCAAATGCAAAACCTCGTTTCTGTGCCCAATGCTGATACATGCGGTATAGCATGCTGGCCCAATCACAACTCTCGGTTCCGCCGGCACCTGCATGCAATGTCACGATCGCATTTTCCTTATCATAGGGGCCTGAAAGAAGTGTCTGCAAACGCAACTCCTCAAGCTTCGTCCTAAACTCTTCAAGCTCTGCTTCGATCTCCGGAATCATCTCCGGGTCGTTTTCTTCATATCCCATCTCAAGTAGAGTGAAAATATCCTCAAACTGTTGCTTGAGCTTCGCATAGCCTTCCGTCACACCCTTCAGCTCATTGAGCTCGCGCGTTGCCTGCTGCGCTTTGTCCGCATTGTCCCAAAAGCCCGGAGATTCCATAATCCCCTCCAGCTCCTCGATTCGTCGTCCCTTATTCACCAAATCGAGCGAATCTCCAACCTCACGCAACGGGCTCTCAAGACCCTGCAGCGTGTATTTCATCTGATCTAATTCTACCATTGTAGTCCCCTTGTTTTATACTACTTTTAGAGGTTTGTCTTCTTGCCGCAGCAGAACTTATACTTCTTTCCGCTTCCGCACGGACAGGGCTCGTTGGGCTGAATCTTCTTCGTGGCACGACGCACCGGCTCCTTCGCAAGACTGGTATCCTTATTGGTACCGGTTACCTTCGCCACCTCTTCACGCTCCACCTTCTGCTCCACACGTACATGCATCAAGGTACGAACCGTATCCTCGGCAATCGCATTAATCATTGCTTCGAACATTTCAAAGCCCTGGAACTTATATTCCTGTACCGGACTCATTTGCCCGTAAGCCTGCAACCCGATACCTTGGCGCAGCTGATCCATATCATCAATATGATCCATCCACTTATGATCAATTACCTTAAGGAGAATCACTCGCTCGATTTCACGGAACTGCTCAATATCGGGAAATTCCTTCTCCTTCTGTTCGTAGAACGCAATTGTCGCAGCCTCGACCTTCGCAAGCATCTGTCGCTTCTTCATTCCGATCAACTCATCTTCGCCGATCGTTATCGGCTCCATCGGGACAAGTGCCAGCAACTCACGATTCAATTCTTCCATATTCCACTCTTCCGGAAGAAGCTCGTCGGAAATAATACTGTCTACCGTACTTGCAACCGCGCGTCTTGCCATATTCAGAATGTATTCGCGCATGTTCTCTCCGTCCAATACACGTCGACGCTCTTCATAGATGATCTCTCGCTGCTCATTATTGACGCGGTCATATTCCATGAGATTCTTACGAATGCCGAAATTGTTGTCCTCGATCTTCTTCTGCGCCTTTTCGATAACACCGCTCAACATCTTATGATGAATCTCTTGGCCCTCATCAAGCCCCAAAGCCTTAAATATGCCCATCATCCGCTCCGAGCCGAACAAGCGCATCAAATCATCCTCAAGCGAAATGTAGAAGCGAGACTCACCCTTGTCACCCTGACGACCGGCACGACCTCTCAACTGATTATCAATACGTCTGGACTCATGGCGCTCGGTACCGATAATCCGAAGTCCACCGACCTCCAAAACGCCTTCTCCCAGCTTAATATCAGTACCACGCCCCGCCATGTTGGTCGCAATTGTAACCGCGCCCATCTGCCCGGCATCGGCAATAATCTCCGCTTCAATCTCATGATATTTTGCATTCAATACCTTATGCGGAATGTTTCGCTTACGAAGTGCCGCACTGATATCCTCGGAGGACTCAATGGTAATCGTGCCGACAAGAACCGGTTGTCCCTTCTCATGAGCCTCAACAACTGCATTTACAATGGCCGTCATCTTCTCTTTCTTTGTGCGATATACGGCATCCTCATAGTCGATACGCTGCACCGGACGATTTGTGGGAATCTCCACAACGTCCATTCCGTAAATCTCACGGAACTCCTTCTCCTCCGTAAGTGCCGTACCCGTCATACCGCACTTCTTCGCATACTTATTAAAGAAATTTTGGAACGTAATCGTCGCTAACGTCTTGCTCTCACGCTTTACCTTCACATGCTCCTTCGCCTCGATTGCTTGATGAAGACCATCGGAATAACGACGTCCCGGTAAAATACGTCCTGTAAAGTCATCAACAATCAGTACCTGATCATCCTTTACAACATAATCATGATCCTTTTGGAACAGATAATGTGCACGAAGTGCAAGAATAATATTATGCTGAATCTCAAGGTTCTCCGAATCCGCCAGGTTTTCAATCTTAAAGAACTGTTCTACCTTACGTACACCTTCCTCGGTAAGGTTAACATTCTTATCCTTCTCATTGACAACGAAGTCACCCTCTTCCTTCGCTTCCTCTCGCATAATCATATCCATCTTCGAGAGTTCCTTTTCACTACCCTTCTTCAACTGACGGGCGAGAATATCACATACCTCGTAAAGCTTCGTGGACTTGCCACTCTGTCCCGAAATAATAAGCGGTGTTCTCGCTTCATCGATCAATACGGAGTCCACTTCATCGATAACCGCAAACGGAAGACCTCGCATAACAAGACGCTCTTTATAAATGACCATGTTGTCACGTAGATAGTCAAAGCCGAACTCATTGTTCGTACCATACGTAATATCACAAGAATATGCCACGCGACGCTCATCGTTCGACATCGAGTTCAAGATGCAGCCCACTGTCAAGCCAAGAAACTCATGCACCTGTCCCATCCACTCGGAGTCACGCTTCGCAAGATAATCATTGACCGTGACAACGTGAACGCCCTTTCCTTCCAACGCATTCAAATACACCGGAAACGTCGACACAAGCGTCTTACCTTCTCCGGTACGCATCTCCGCAATACGCCCCTGATGAAGCACGATACCACCCATCAGCTGCACACGATACGCACGCTGTCCAAGCGTACGCTTTGCCGCTTCACGAACTACGGCATACGCCTCCACCAATAGATCGTCCAATGTCTCTCCCTGTGCCAAACGACTCTTGAACTCTTCTGTCTTTCCTTTGAGCTGCTCATCCGTCAATGTCTCGAACTGCGGCTCCATTGCTTCAATCTTATCCACAAGCGGAGTGATTCTCTTCACCTCATGCTGACTGTGAGAACCAAACAACTTTTCCATCAAACCCATAATTCTCCAACCTTTCTGCCACACAAGCGTGTACGAAAACAATATTTCAAGATATTTTATCACATTTACCGTTCAAACGCAAGGTTTTTCCCATTGCTGCGAGGTACTTTTCCACGCCTTTTTAAATTGTCGCGCAATTTACTTTTTTGTCTCATTATTTCGGTCGTGTTTTCACGTATTTTCGCACTTTTAGCTTGTCAAGCAAACAATTCAATTTTGTCGACTTTTGCTGAAAATCGTAGTTTGTGACAAAACAAACTTTCGATTTTTATTGTCTTTTCAGCATACTACAAGCAATGAAGCCAATTGTTGATAACGTTGATAACTCTGTTTATAAGATGGTTTTCACGATAAAAACAGTGCTTTTTAATTGTTGATAACTTTTTTTATCACAAACTTTATCCACAATTTCAGTTTTTATCCACCGACAGTTGTAGAAAGGCTTTTTGTGCAAGATGACGAAAACAGCGTTTGTCAATTTGTTTTTTCAAAAAATATCGTGCAACTTTTTGTGTCCTTTGCGAGATCTATTTTACATTTTTATACACAAGAATTGACGTGATACTTTGCACATTTTACACTTTCCTGTATATGTAATTTCTCGCGCCGTTTTTCTCGCATTTCAACATCCTTTTCGTGAAAAGCACACAAAAAGCGCGAGGACATTCGACCTCGCGCCATATTGCAATTGTTTTTCTATTGTTTTACAAGTTATCGACAATTTGTGGATAACTTGTTGAAAACTTTCCACGAAACACTCGCATGTTCGCCAGCATTCCGCGACATCGACCATAGAACCCTATTACAGTGCTTCATTTTCCGCCAAATACTGCTCTATGCGGTACACTGCATTCGCTCCATCTGCCGCTGCCGTAATCACCTGTCGGAGATTCTTTGTACGAACATCCCCTGCCGCAAAGATGCCGGGAATCTCTGTAGCGCATTCCTCGCCGGCTATGAAGTAGCCGCTTTCATCGCAGGGCACCGCCTCGGTCCAACCCAAATTGTTCGGAATGGACCCTACCGCTATGAACACTCCTTGCGCGGGATAAACGGTAACCTCCCCTGTTTGCTTGTCCCGCAATGCCAGCTCTTCCACCATGCCGTTGCCTCGGATCTCCTCAACGGTCGCATTGTAAATGATCGAAACGTTCGGAATACTCTCCAATCTTGTACACAAGTTTTTGGATGCTCGAAGCGTATCTCTACGATGCACGAGCGTTACCTTCTTGCAACCGCGTGAAAGGAAAATGGCATCCTCTACCGCCGTATTTCCTCCGCCAATGACAAAGACCTCACGTCCTCGGAAAAATGCTCCGTCACACGTCGCGCAATACGATACTCCCGCACCGGTAAGCTCACGTTCTCCGGGGCAATCGAGCAACCTCGGATTAGCACCGGTTGCAATCAAAATTGTCTTCGTCTCTACTTGCTGCCCTTTTTCAAGCGTCAACGTAAAGCCCGTTCTCGTCTTCTCAAAGCGCTCCACGGTTCCCGTCTCGATCTTCGCACCACAAGCTTCACAGTGCTCCCGAAAACGTTCAGCCAGCTCATAGCCTCCCGCCGAAGGGATTCCGGGATAATTGTCCACCTCCGAGGTGTTCAGAATCTGTCCTCCGCTCATTGCCTTCTCATACACAACAAAAGAGAGCTCCGCTCTTGCGGCATATACCGCTGCCGCCATCCCCGCCGGCCCCGAGCCGATAATCACAAGATCATACATACTTCTCTTCTCCTTTTCTCAACGACGCTGTCAGCTCGACAGCTCCGTCATTATCATAATACCTATCATAACCAAAGCCGCTAATATAAGTGGCATGGTAATCATTTTCATAAAGTCATGTAGCTTATTCGGTTGCCTCCAGCCCTCTGCTACAACCGCAGAGCGCTTACAAAGCTTTACCAACTCGCGATACACAACCACTGCCAGCCCTGTGCTGACAATCGCCGGGATCAGGTACACCTGCACTATCGGCAAAAGTGTAAGCTCCGTTGCGGTCGACTGCTCCATCAGTCCCGCAAATGCATCACTCTTCTTCGAAAGAAGCTCCATCACATACAGGAGTACTACCGACATTCCGTTTACGCACAAGTGAATGAGCATCGTAGGCACAATTGAACCGGTCGCTTCCACAAGCAATGCAAAAGCAACACCAAGCACAAAAGCGTAGCTGAACTGATTCAGGTTGCCATGTAACAAAGCAAATAACAAGCCGGACATTACTGCCCCCGCCACCGGAGAAAGTCTCCGATACTCATGATAAAATACCCCGCGGTACACCACTTCCTCAAGGATTGCAGGAACCACCGCTACGCCGAGAAACATTAACGGCAACGGCGTCGCCTGCGCCATCTGTTGCATCTCATCCGTAATCTGATACTTCGCAAACAGCATCGAAAGTGCATTAACAAACGTCAACAACGGCGACAGCAAAATATAAAAAAGTACCGCCAGTACCCCCGTTCCGAAGGAAATCGGCTTCAACGAAATCGCCTCTCTGAGTTTCAGCTTCGTTCGTCCCAAATAAATAACGGACGGTAGTGCAATCGCGACCTGAACACACAACAAACGCATCAAATCGTTCTTGACGACCCCGATTACCATTCCGATAGCCAAGTAGACAAACACGGTAATGCAATATATCCAATTGACATTGCGTATACTTTTTTTCACGTTCTGCGTACTCCTTGTGTTCATTTGCGCTCTTATGTGCGCATACACAATTATTATACGATTTGCATCGTTCCTTGTCAATATAACCGCCTTGTTCGGTTTCTAATCATTTTCCGAACCATTCTCTCCTTCTATGGGCATTTGCGCAAACTTTTCTATTTTCTTTTTCACACAATGTGATATAATAAGCAGAGGTCATTCGACCGATACTACTTTCGCCGATGGCGGCGAATTCGACGCGGAAAGGGCATTGTTATGGAACTAGGACGAATTCAGACACTAAAAGTAGAAAAGCTTGTACCACATGGCGCTTATCTTATAGACTCCGGAGAGGCACTTCCTCCGCTTCCCGAAGTACTGAAAGATGCTGACACAACACTTGAGGTTCCCCATATTCTATTGCCGAGCAACCAGCTCGCGGGAGAACAGCCGGGAGATCACGTGACCGTATTTGTATACAAAGACTCGGAGGATCGTCCCATTGCCACGAAGCAGCTTCCCCTTGTAGAGCTCGGACAGGTGGCTACACTGACCGTTACCGAAGTCAACCGAATCGGTGCATTTCTCCACTGGGGACTGGCAAAAGATCTTCTGCTCCCCTACCGTGAACAAACCAAACCGGTCGGCGAAGGCGATATCGTTCTCGTGGCCCCCTATATTGACCGCAGCAGTCGCCTATGTGCCACAATGAAGATTTATCATTATCTTCGCACGGACTCTCCCTACAAGAAGGACGACCGTGTAACCGGGCAGGTATATGAAATCAGCGGAAATTTCGGTGCTTTTGTTGCGGTGGACAATCGCTACTCCGCACTGATTCCGAAGAAGGAGCTCTTCTTTCCGCTATCTCCGATGCAAACCGTCGAAGCACGCGTGGCGAACGTTCTCGAGGACGGAAAGCTCACACTCAGTATTCGCGAGAAGGCTCACATCCAAATGGACGGTGACTCTCGCCTGATTCTCTCGGCGCTCAAGTCCGCCGGCGGTTTTCTTCCGTATCACGACAAAAGCGATGCAGAGGCAATCCGTACACGCTTTGGCATGGGCAAAAATGCATTTAAGCGTGCCATCGGACACCTATACAAGGCACGTCTGATTACGATCGAAGAGGATGGCATCCGCCTTGTAGAAACAAACGCATAGACATCCTACGTGTATCCGCTTCCAATGCACACGGTCACGACCATCACTTCGCTCACACCGGCCTTCTTCAGCACACGAGTACAGGCCTCCAGTGTACTGCCGGTCGTATAGATATCATCAACAAGGATAACTCTTTCGGGAGTTGTCCTTTTTTTCTGCCTCGGTGCCGAAAATGCCTCGAGAAGATTTCGCAGACGCTCAACATCGTTCAATGCCTTTTGCGCAGAGGTCGCTTTGGTTCGACGCAAAAGCTCTCTCCGAACCGGAAGCTCTAACCGATGGCTCAGCTCCCTTGCAAGTGCTTCCGCTTGATTATAGCCTCTCTGACGATATCTCGTAGCATGAATCGGTACCGGCACTACCGCATCGGCACAAAATGCCTTTAGCTGCCTGCCCTTCTGCTTCCATAGCTCCGAAATGTACCACACACTGTATTCCTCACGCCCGTGATACTTAAACCGCATCATAGATTCTCGAATCACATCTTCATACACAAAAAGCGACACCCCCGCCGAAAATGCATGTGACTTCTTCCTACAATCATAACAATACTCCACGCCGGAATCGTATACCGGCTTTCCACAACGACAACACGTTTGGTTTCCGACAAATATCAGCTTCTCTCTGCATTCGGGACAGCATAGCGGAGCATGCACCGGACGCACATCGTCACAGACCGGACAACGCGGTGGAAACAAATATTCAACAATCGATTTCATTAGTGTAATACCGGATAAGAGCTCGGCTCCGGTTGCCGTAGAATATGACTGAAAATGTTACATTTCACAAAAGATACGGGCGACGCGACATCGCCGCCCGCAAAAAAACAACTAAGAAAATAACTTGTTCGGATACACACCCTCTGCAATGAGTGCATTGATTGATTCTACAAATTTCGGTTTATCCTCTTTGTAGGTCACACCGAACCACTTATCATTCGTAGGCAATACCGTAACCCGCGCGCGCCCATCCGCAACCATCTCCCCGACGATATTCGGGAGCAAATACTCCGCTTTCAACGGTGACTCCTTTGCCTCCGTCTCCAAAAAGGCTGCGAACTTACGGTTCAATTCCTCCAGAAAATCAGGGGTAAATCCCCAAAGATTCATTGACACCGTAGTATCCACCGGAAGCTCTACAAGACGACCATCACGCATATGTCCGTGCACGGTCTCACCGATTCGCTGAAGGTCAAAGCCCTCCTCTACCGTCGCCAACTCCCCGTCCTTCACACTACAGATGCCACGTGTTACGATCCCATGGTCGCTTAAGGTATTTCCAAGCACAAAGCCCGCCATACAATACTGCGCACAACTGCCCTCCGGCAATGCGGTCAAATAACCATAGGTCGCACGAAATGCTTCCTTACCGTAATAATCGTCTGCATTGATTACCACAAAGGGCTCGTGTATATGTCCGAGACAAGACAATACAGCCTGTCCGGTTCCCCATGGCTTCTTGCGTCCTTCCGGTACGGTATAGCCCTCCGGCAACGCATCCAGCTCCTGAAATACATATTCTACCTTAATATACTTCTGAATTCGATCACCGATAATACGACGAAAATCTTCCTCCAGATCCTTTCGAATGATAAATACCACCTTGTCAAAGCCCGCTTCCTTCGCATCGAAGATCGAATAGTCCATAATGATCTCTCCGCTCGGACCCATCTGCTCCAGCTGCTTGATTCCTCCGCCGAAACGACTTCCCATTCCCGCAGCCATTACAACCAAAGTTGCATTCATGTACAGTTCCTCCATATCATAATCATTTATTCATACAGCGTATCCCGTATCTCTACGATACGACGACATAGCCCTGTATATCGTTGTTGCTCACGCTCGTTCGCAATCATCTGAAGCACCGTTTCCTCACTTCCGACAATCGAAACACAACGCACCGCTCGTGTTACTCCCGTATAGAGCAGGTTGCGATTCATCAGCATACGTGGGCCGCTAAGTAACGGCATAACAACCGCCGGATACTCACTTCCCTGTGACTTATGAATCGTAACGGCATAGGCATGCTCCAAGTCCTCTAGCTGTGCAAACGGATACGAAACGACATGATTCTCATCAAACACAATCTCCATCTCCTCCGCGAATCGGTTGATACTCCGAATCACTCCCATATCGCCGTTATACACGCCGGTACCACCGTCGATGGGAATCCCGTACTTACTACGCACCTCCCATTCAAGCTGATAGTTGTTGCGAATCTGCATCACCTTATCGCCCTCGCGAAATACGATCCCCCTCGCCTCATGCTCTCCCTTTGCATTATCCGGCGGGTTCAAATACGTCTGCAAAATGCGATTCAGATTCTCGACGCCGAGCTCTCCCTTTCGCATCGGTGTGAGCACCTGTACATCATACGGTTCCGCTTCCACATATCGAGGAAGCTTATCGCGTACAAGCTGAAGAATCACATTTTGAATCGCTTTCACATCATAACGCTTCAGAAGAAAAAAATCCTTGCTCCGATTGTCCAATCGGATCGCTTCCCCTCGGTTGATTTTATGCGCATTTACAATGATGTCACTCTCCTCCGCCTGCCGAAAGATCTTCGTCAGTGCGACAAAGGAAAATGCACCGCTGTCCAATATGTCCTTCAATACATTCCCCGGACCGACACTCGGCAGCTGATCGCTGTCACCCACAAGAACCAAACGACAACCGATCGGTACAGCCTTTAGGAGCGCATGCAACAAATGCATATCAACCATTGACATCTCATCGATAATAATTACGTCCGCCTCCAGCGGATGTTCCTCATTGCGTGCAAACATGCCGCCCTTGCCCTCCTCAGGCATATACGAAACCTCCAGCATACGGTGAATCGTCCGCGCCTCCATACCGGTCGCCTCGGTCATACGCTTCGCAGCACGTCCGGTCGGCGCTGCCAGCATAATATCCATACCCTCCTCTTCAAAGAGGCGTATCATCGCATTGATGGTCGTCGTCTTACCGGTACCCGGTCCTCCGGTCAGCAAAAATACACCATTTTGAATTGCGCCGAAGACTGCACGCTCCTGAATCTCATCCAGTGTCAACGACAACTCATTTGCGATGCGAAGCATGTTACTTTGCAGCCGGAGCATCGGCACGTCATACCGCACGTTCAAATCGTGCAGCATGCGCGCAATGGCACACTCCGTATAATAATAGGACGACAGGTATACCATCTGTCTCGTCCCCTGCGGCGTTTCCTCGTCACGCAGTATCATCTTCCTCTCCAGCACAAGGCTCGTCATTTGGTGCTCAATTGCCTCGGCATCCACCTCCAAAAGCTCTGTCACATAACGATACAGCTCTTCCGTCGGAAGACATGCATGTCCCGATTGACTTGCCAAAGAAAGCGCGTACAGTAATCCCGCACGCAAGCGATACTCCGAATCCCGTACAATGCCCATACGCTCCGCGATCTCGTCGGCGGTCTTAAAACCGACACCGGAGATATCTTCCGAAAGGCGATACGGGTTCTTCTCGAGAACACTCCTCATCTGCTCGCCGTACTGCTTATATATCTTCACCGCGAGATTTCCGCTAATTCCGTACCTCTGCAGATACAGCATCGCATCCCGCATTCCCTGTTTTTCTTGGAACTGTGCATAGATCTCACGTGCCATTCGCTCGCTGATGCCCTTAATCTCCGCCAATCGCTCCGGCTCTCGTTCGATAATGCGAAAGGTCTGATCACCGAACTTACGAACGATACGCGACGCCATCACCGCTCCGACTCCTTTGATTGCTCCGGAACCGAGATAACGCTCCATCGCCAACTGATCCTTCGGGATGCACACCTCGTAATGACTGACCTGCAATTGCTCTCCATATAACGCATGGCTGGTCAGATTGCCCTCCACCTGTACGTACTCTCCCTCATTAATAAACGGAAAGCTTCCCACACAGGTGATCTCCTCTGCACTGTCCGACGATGTCAGCTGAAGCACGGTGTAGCCGTTCTCGGCATTGCGATATACAATTTTCTCAACATAGCCTTCCCGCTGCTCCATAGTCCACTCCTTCTTCGTCGCATCCGGCGGCCTTCGTACTTATTCTCTATTGCAAGAGCTTCTTGCGTCCTCTTCCGCCCATCATCTCGACATACTTACCGGTTCCGATCGCTACACAGCGCTTCGGATTCTCCGCAGTCATCGTGTTGATGCCGGTCTTCTCCTCAATCAGGTCTTCAATGCCGTACAGAAGCGCACCACCACCCGTAAGTACAATCCCGCGATCCGCAATGTCCGCGGCCAGCTCCGGAGGCGTCAACTCAAGTGCATTGTGAATTGCCTCGATAATCTGTGCCGTAGCCTCCTTGAGTGCTTCCTCAGTTTCCTCTGAGGTCAGCGAAATCGTCTTCGGCAAACCTGTTACGAGATTACGTCCGCGCACCTCCATCGACAGCGTCTCGGGACGCGCATAGCATGCACCGATCTTGATCTTAATTTCCTCTGCGGTGCGCTCACCAATGAGCAAATTATGCTTCTTACGCATATAGCGTACAATCGCCTCGTCGAAATCATCACCGGCAACCTTCACAGACGTGCTGACAACCGCACCCCCAAGTGACGTTACCGCAATGTCCGTCGTTCCGCCACCGATATCGACAATCATATTGCCACACGGCTTGCTAATATCAATGCCCGCACCAATCGCGGCTGCAATCGGCTCCTCGATAATCTTCACATATCGAGCACCCGCCTCATAGGTTGCGTCCTCCACAGCCTTCTTCTCTACCTCCGTCGCGCTACTGGGTACACAGATGCTGACCATCGGCTTACGGAATCTGCGTTTGCCGATCGACTTCTGTATAAAATACTTAATCATTCGCTCCGTTACGGAATAATCCGAAATCACGCCCTGCTTCAAAGGACGCACCGCCACAATATTCCCGGGCGTTCTTCCAAGCATCTGGCGCGCCTCCTCACCAATTGCCTTAATGCGGCTCGTGTCACGGTCATACGCCACCACGGAGGGCTCCTCCAACACTACGCCCTTCCCTTTAATGTATACGAGAACATTTGCTGTTCCCAGATCGATACCGATGTCTGTACTGAAATTAAACATACCTTATCCTTTCGCAAATAAATATCCTCAACCGACGTCTATACGCCGAAATGTTCACAAATGTACACGATATATTATATACGGATTTCGATAGGTTGTCTACCAATAATCGAAGAGTATTTTTGTTTTTTCAAAATTCCTCGTAAGTGCTGTCCCATACTTGTTATAAGGAAAATGCGCAACACCCAAAGCCAAACGTGCATTTTCTCTCAAAAAAAATCCCGACCGGCATAACCGATCGGGGTTCTCATTGTTCAACCGTTCAATTACAGAGCAACTACGTTAATAGCTCTCAACTTCTTGGAATCCTTAGGATCCTGCTCGGTCTCGAAGGAAACCTTCTGTCCCTCTTCAAGAGTCTTGAAGCCTTCGCTCTGAATAGCGGAGAAATGTACGAATACATCATCGCCACCCTCATCATTGCTAAGGAAACCGTAACCCTTCTGTGCGTTGAACCACTTTACTGTACCAGTCATGAACCAGTACCTCCTTCATTAAAATATCCGCAAGATCCGAATATGCTTTGTTTCTCCCGGAAACTACTCCCGTAAACAAGAACAAACCGCTCAAATCATGAAAGGACGACTTGACGGTCTGCTTCACATTTTCCTGACTGCTAGCATTAAATTACCACGCTTTGCGCAAAATGTCAATGCTTTTTTCTTTTTACAGCGAAGTTTCGACACAAAATATCATATTTCTTCCCTTTGCAGTCGGCGAAGTACCCACGATTTCCTTTCCACCATCGTATGTTTCCTCTCCCGCTCTGCCAATACCTCGTTCTCACGAAGTGCCTCCGCAATCGTCACATGCTCCAAAGGAAACCGTTCCTCTTCCTCATAACCGTCCAACCTCTGCACTCCGGCCCAATTCAAAATTCCGGCGAAGCTATATCAAAATTTCATTTGTATCGGACAAATGAAGGCTCGTATATACAAACACGCGATCACCAGCCCGAAGCTGCATATTTCCGTTCGGAATCAAGGACCGATTTCTGCGCTTAATCAGTACGATAACAGAATGACGTGAAATATCCAAGTCGCGAATGCGCATACCCACCCAGGGATTCTGCTCCATAAGCACGATTTCTTTCAGTTTTATCTGCTCTTGATCCTCGTAGGGCTCTGCACCTATCACTACCAAATCATCCGCCTGCAACACTGCATCTCCGTTCGGAATCAATATCTCCTCCCCACGCTTAATAATCGCAAGAATCACTCCACTCGGAAGCTCCAGATCCGCTACCCTCTTGCCGCACCAATTTCCTCGCTCCTGAATATGCACCTTAATAAAATGCATATCCTCCTCATAGCCGTATTCGTTTCGGCGCTTGATCTGCGAATACTGGTTTACGAAGCCGGCGCTGATAATACCGGTCGGAATCGCAACCATTCCGACTCCCAAAAAAGTAATCAAGATACCGAATATTTTCCCTAACGTTGTAATCGGATAGATGTCACCGTAGCCCACCGTCAAAAGAGTCGAGGTTGCCCACCAAATGCCCGAAAACGCGTTGGAGAACACCTCCGGCTGCGCCTCATGCTCCAGGCTGTACATGCATAAGCTTGAGGCAATCATCAATATCAGCACAATCAATACGGAAGAGATCAACTGCTGACGCTTCCCATAAAGAACTTCCGTAATGACGTTGAAAGAATCATAATAGGCATTAATCTTAAACAAACGAAAGATTCGCACAATTCGAATCATGCGAAATGCCACTGTGCCCGCAGGGAAAAATATCGGCAGAAAATACGGCAGAAAGGAAAAGAGATCGACAATTCCCATAAACGACAATGCATACTTTCGAATTGCCTTCCCCTCGGTCATTCCGCGCTCATTTCCATACTTCACTCGTGCGGTTATGAGACGAAGTATATAATCCACGAAGAAAAATGCTACTGTTATTCCTTCTATAATCAGCAACGCCTTACCGTAACGGTCTCTTATACCCGAGAAGGTATACAAAATACTCACAGCCAAATTTATAATAACCGAGCAAACATTAAGAAAGTCGTACGTACGACTGACACGATCCAGATCGTAACCCACGTCCACAATCTCAAACAGTCGTTCCCTCCGCTTCGTCCATGTCCTCTCCATACGCAACCTCCACCCTAATTTATTCTACCGTCACATCCGCAAACCCGTAGCGAATCACCTTTGCAATGTCCCGTACACCTATCTCTACCTGATACCCGATCTTTCCGGCCGAGAAAAAGATGGTCTCGTATTCCTCTGCCGTTTTGTGAATCGTCGTCGGAAAGAACTTCTTCATTCCGATCGGCGAGCATCCGCCGTGAATGTAGCCGGTCAGCGGCAACAGCTCCTTTTGCTTAATCATTTCAACCGACTTCTCGCCGACTGTTTTCGCCGCTTTCTTTAGATCCAGCTCGCAATTGACCGGAATCACGAAAACGTAATGCATCGCCGACCTTCCAACGGTCACTAAGGTCTTAAAGACACGGTTCGGATCCTGCGAAAGCAATGCCGCCACCTCCGTTCCGACCGTTGTTGCGGAAGCACTGTAGTCATACGGGATATATGCCACCTTTTTCTGCTCCAGTATGCGCATTACATTTGTCTTCTCCATACGTCTCCCTCACGTTCTTTCTTTGCTCTCATCGTTAGTTTATCGCAAGCTTACCTGTTTTTCAATACCCTTTGCGTCCGTTTTTCCCCGATATAAACAAACAGAACCGAGTTTCCCCGGTTCTGTTTGCCTCCCACGCTTCTTTTTTTCACTTACAACTTCACACGCTCTTTTCTCAGAATAAGATACGGAAGGGTTGCGAGTAGCAACAGGATTCCAACGAGTATGCCCCACACAGCTACGTCCTGCATCCAATGCACAGTATGAAGGATGGCTTGTTCCAGTTTATTTGAATCAAACGCATCGCCGATGATGTTCGGCAAAATGTTCGGAAGGTTCACAACCAACACCAGTACTAAGCCCGAATAACCGGCATATTTGGTTCCGATCCTGGTATAGATCGCACCGAAGATATTTTCCACAACCGCCAATGCCAAAGCTAAGAGAAGGACACTCTTCCACTCCAAAAACGCTGCGATGTTCGATTCGCACGGAGCATCCCACATACGTAGGCACAGCTTATGCTCCAATTCACAAAGAGACCACATCACAAGTACCCCTATCGCGTATTCGACCAAGGAAACGAACAGCCCCGCTGTAATGATGTGCCTACGCTTTCGACTCATAGACAGAGCGTAATTGAATTCGGTCCAATACCATGTGCTTCCGACGAAGGAGAGGAACACCATTCCAAACAACATCACCACGGTCCCCAATTCAAAGGACGTTTCCGGATTCGAGTCGAAAGTCATTTCCAACCATAGGCAGAGGTGCCCAAGTACAAATGTCCCGAGTATGCCGGCCCAAGCAAGCCACAACCGCTTCATACGTAACATTAATGTATTTTTCAAAAATTTTCCCATAGTTTCTCCTCTTCTCATGCTCGGGCCTCGTGCATTTTCACTCTTGTCACAAAACTACGATATCCCAACATAACAATTACAATGCCTGCCGCCAACGCGCACAAGCTGATAAGGTTCGTGTACCGATCCCACGGCAGTTTGGAAATATCTCTAGGCATACTCGGTATGCTCGCAACACCCGTAACGAAAAACGTCCCGATTGACAAGACCATTCCCACGAATGTCAGAAAAACATACATACCTCCCGGTCTCGGTCCGTTCTTCAGATTTCTCGCTGCCAAGAAAAGCGCGATTCCGAGAACCATGGTCATCCCCGCAAATCCGCTCACCAACAGCCGCACAAGTTCTCCACAGGTTACACCGTACCACGCTCCTATTCCGACCAAACCAAGTAGATAAGCTAAGCTCTGAATCGTTAGAAACCGAGTACTTCCACCCAAGGCATGTGCTCTTGTCGCACCAAACTTCAATGCCGTGTCCACCATGTTCGGAAGTAAACTACCGCCACCGAACACCAAAAACACCCCGCTCATCATCGGAAAACAGACTGCCGCTCCCGAGGTACGAATCTTCTCTAACAGTGGTGTATCCCCTTCCGAAACCATCAGTCCTATCAAAATCATATACACACCGCATACCCATAAAGAGATCAAGCATTGTTTTACCGCATACAATCTCCAATAGTACCATTTGCTCATCGCATCTCCTCCGTTCCGCACAAGGCCACAAAGATGTTCTGCAGACTAACCGGCTGCGTGCTCACATCATATCCTGCACGAATTGTTTCTCCCGGTTTCAGAAACACCGTCACACCCTTACTTCGTCCGATGGTCTCTGCACCGTAAGAAGGCAGCCCCTTCGTTGCTGCATCCACGTCCACTTCCTTTCCGCTCACGTGGCATGCGCTGTCCATAAGTTCCTGCGTATTTGCCTTCAATAGAATCCCCCCATCCTTCAGCAGAATCACTTCCTCAAAAAGGTTGGTTGCTTCCTCGATGATGTGCGTGGAGATGACAAAGGTGCGTCCGGTCTCCTCATATTCTCGTAAAAGCAAATCATAAAATTTCTTTCGCATAATTACATCAAGTCCTGCCACTGGCTCGTCAAGGAACGTATATTCTGCCTTGCTTGCCATCGCAACAATGATCGTCACCATTGACTGCATACCCTTGGATACCTCGCCGAGTTTTTTTTTCGGCTCCAGATCAAATTCCTTCACCAACTCGTCTGCAAGCTTCGCATCCCAATGCTCATAGTACACCGATGCCAACTTGAGATAGTCCTTCATCTTCATTGCTGCCAGACCGTTTCCCGTCACTGTCGAGGTATTCAGCTCCCTGGCAAAACATAGCTTGTTCAAAGCATTTTGATTCTCCCATACCGGCTCACCTTCCACCGTGACTATTCCCTCGGTTGCCGGATTCTGCGCGGAAATCACCGAAAGCAGCGTGGTCTTGCCGGCACCGTTTCTTCCAATCAGTCCGTAAATCTTCCCCTTCTCTAATATCAAGTCGATGTCCTTCAGCACTGTCTTATCGGCATACTTCTTACAAATCCCCTTACATGTAATCGTGTTATTCATTGTCATCTTCCTTTCCTCTCTTACCGGTGTTCTTCAATCATCTTGATCAATTCTTCCCTGCGGATTCCGAGGCTCTCCGCCTCTTCCAAGATACGTTTCACATAATTATCAAAGAACTGTTCCCTCCGTGTGTTTCTAATCTTCTCTTTCGCTCCCGAACTTACAAACATACCAATCCCCCTTTTCTTATACACAACCCCCGAGTCTACCAAAATGTTAATCCCCTTCGCGGCCGTTGCCGGGTTAATGGAATAGATTCTTGCCAACTCGTTTGTACTCGGTACCTTTTCTTCCTCGAGAATAATGTCACGCAGGATATCATTCTCAATCATTTCACTAATCTGCAGATAAATCGATTTCTCCTGTGTCAATATCTCATTCATGTACACCCTCCCTTCCTAGCTTCTTTAGTTGTGTGGTTCATTACTTATGTAACTAACCTTATCACCTACGGTAGCGTTTGTCAACACCTTTTTTCTTTGTTTTAAATTTTTTCATTCTTTACTGTAATTGCATTGCATCCGGACTCACTTTTGTGTATACTTTTCCTACAATGCGTACTACATTTTCTATGTCAAGGAGGCCCCCATGAGCCAAACGGATCCTTCCTATCGTTTTCTATCCGCGAATGCGCTAAAACTGATCGCCGCTACCAGCATGCTTCTTGACCACGTCGGTCTATTGCTCTATCCCGACATAGAAATTCTTCGTATTCTCGGTCGATTGGCTTTCCCTCTCTTCGCCTATATGATTGCCGAAGGCTGTCACTATACCAAGAATCGTTTGCGTTATCTACTTGTCATACTCATCCTTGGAACGACGTTTCAAATCATATATTTCCTTGCTACGAGAGACCCGTTACTCGGCACACTTCTGACCTTCTCCTTTTCGATTGTCACCATATATGCGCTACAGCTTTGGAAGCACTGCCTATGCACTCCTAAATATAGCAGAGCAATCGCCTTGCTGTCTGCACTTCCGTTCCTTTGCACGGTTTTCGCTCTCTATCTGCTCAACCGTCGGGTTGCCGTTGACTACGGCTTCTTCGGATGTATGCTGCCGGTCTTTGCAAGTCTCTTTCGGTGTCCAAAAAACCACACCGGTCGCATACTGCGAACACTGGACCGACCATTGGTGCACCTGCTTTCCTTCAGCCTCGGACTTCTCTGTCTCATCACGGATATCAGCATGTCACACCAACCCTACGCACTTCTCGCAGTGCCGATTTTGCTTTTCTATTCCGGCAGACGAGGCAAACGAAGCATGAAGTATTTCTTCTACATCTTCTATCCGGTGCACCTACTGATTCTTCAGGTTTTGGCTTGGTTGCTCCGATAAAAAAGACATTCCCCGGCCGAACCGAAAGCTTTTTCGGAACCACCGGGGATTCTGTTTTTCATAATCGAATTGTCGCCTGTAATTTTATAGAGGATCCCCCCACGAAGCAATGTTCCAAGGCCAATATCGGATATCCGTAACGGTCCCTCCTTCCGTTCTCTCGATAATCACGTTGTTCCAGTCGTATTGCGTCAATTGAATCCCCTTCCACTCATATGCCTCAGCCGAAGTAACCTCACCGGTTTCGTAATCTATCTGCAGATTTTCGAATGTAAGCAGCGGCTGATCGTCCTTTTCCAAATCAACATCCAATACGGTTTCCCCCAGAGACACAACCACCAACCGACCGCGATCCTCTCCTTGGCTAGGAATCGCCCGAAAGAATAACTCACGTTCTCCTACCGATAACTCTCCGCATACAAAGGTCACTCTCTCGTTTACGCCCCCTTCCTCTTCTAGAATGTATCCCCCTTTTAGTGAGGTATAACTTACCTCTTCGATACCTAGCGTATACATCAGATGCTCCACCGTACAAGGCAGTTGAAGTTTCTTTCCGTTCACCCGCAGGTTTTCCAATGCCAACTGCATCTTCGACTCGTGTTCCGGTAATTTCGGGCACTCAAAGCTCTGATTTAATAGATCCTCCTCCGGAAGATACTCTTCCGGAAGGGTTTCTTTCTCGCCTGTCAAATAAAAATTATTCCCTCTTTCACCGCTCTCCGTAGAGTATGAAATGGCACGTAGTCCTTTCTCGTCCAGACACGAAACACTGTAGAATCCTTCCCCATCCGCCAAAGGAATTACGTATCCCCAATAAGCCAAGGCTCCCGTATGATACCCCAACGCCTTTCCTACCACAACCGAATCAAACTCATTGATCGGATACCCTGCTACCAAAATCTCGGGGAGAAACTCTCGGTCTTCTTCATTGTACGTAAATTGTAACGTATCAATGATCTTATCCTCTAGGAACTTCTCGTATACACTTTCTCGGTCTTCGCTTGTGATTCTCCTCAACGCATGTGCCCACGCAATACCATTATAGCGAAGCGTCACCCCGACGTATTTTAGTTCCTCATTAAGCTCCCAAGAAAACCCGTCAGGAAGATCATCCAGGCACAGCGGAAACTCATACCGTTCTCCGGCCAGCCAGATATGATTGAAATCCTCTCCCGTAAGCACCCTGTCCTCCGCATACGGATCGTACGAAAGCTCTGCTTTCTTCGTCGAAGGCAGGACGCGAACTTCCTTATAGTCACTTTTGCTCGCGTTTTTCTTTGCGGAATTCATTTTCGATAGGTAGTTACGTAGTCCGGTGCTTTCCGACGTCGAAAGATACAGCCCCACCGTCAAGAGGCCCATTAACAGAATAACAGCAATTCGATATATATACTTCTTCATCTTATTCTCCTCGACTTCTGTCCGTTATCGTGCTTACTCCCCAATGTACCAAGTGCTCAAAGACACTTCCCCAAGCGCCTCTTCCTCATGATCAAATGCACCATCAGAAAACGATATTACATTTCCGTTTTTTAATACATAGCAATAACTCGGCCACTGGTTCTTCGACAATTCCTTATTCACTCCGCCGAAGATTTCATTTAAGGTTCTCCAAGAATCCGAAAGAGAAAGCACCCCTTCTCCAAGGATGATTTTTAGCGCTCCATTCGAAAGGGTTACGTTCACCAATACCCCCTTGGTATAGTTGCTTCCCTCCGGATACAAGATCTTTCCACGGCCGAACTCACGCCCTTTGCAAGTAATATAAACTTCTGTGTCGCGGTATCCCGGGTAGTTTCCCGCAATGTACTCCGAACCCGTTTCCATCTCCTCTACGACAAATGCATCTGCGAGATCCGCCACACGAATCGGGAGAGCAAGACTGGCACCACCCACTTGAATATGCTCAAAGCACCGCTGCGCAAGTGCACTTTTCTCGTCATCGAGATAAATGATGACCTTTTCACTTTCATACGTCATCTGCTCCAGGGGTTTAACAAATACATTCATGCGGTCATATTCCGGTTTGTTCCCTTCACAACCGACACAGCCAAGCACAAGAAGTAACGCCAATAGACAGATGCACATACATTTCTTCATGATTTCACTCTCCGTTTCTTAGCCTTCTGCAACAGCCGTGTTACGCTTCACGACATAAGAAGTTCGATATGCCCCGACGAGAATCGCCGCAGCAACCGCCAAATAAAGCACTACTGTTCTTGCCATTCCGCTTAGCATAATCGATGGAATAAATCCGACCACCCATGCAATCGGATTGATCCAAGTAGCACTTCCGATAACGAGTGTTGCGCATGTCGTTATGCCCAAGAGCAGCAATACAAGCAATACAAAACGTCTGGATCGAACCTGCTCTATCACCCCAATCAAATAACCGATGGCAAAGACCAGTATATAAAATGCGCATAATTCAAACATGCCGGGGACTGCTGCATCCTCCTCAAAAAAGCCTCCTGTCGTCGCTACCCGAAAGAAGCCCGGTAACGAAAAGACTCTTACATCCATAATCCGACGACTGCTCACCGTATCGTACATTGAAAGAAGCATTAGCAGTGGCGCAAGAACAATGCTTTGCGATACGATACGCCCCTTTAGAGATACCGCATTACAAACACAGAAATTCGTATGCCTTTCATAGAAGTCCATACCCCACACCAACAAAACAACCGCGATTACGATATCATTTCCGAAGAAGGCATTCACCTCCGTCCTCCAAAATTCCTTCGTCAAAATCATCCCGACAGTGAGAACGCCCTCCAACACCAAAATCGTGGTCAGTTTCTTCCTCACAATCAGAAAGGTACAAAGCACTGTGTTTTTCATTCGCCCACTCATATGATTTTCTTCCTTTCCGGAGATGCTATCTCCTACGCCTCTTTCTATCTTTCGGCGGACATGCTATTGTGCTCCCGGCTCTTCCTGCAGCAGCGTGGTGTCCCAAGGAAAATACGTAATGGTCCAATTTACCCATCTCCGCGACCAGTCACGATCGAAGGATGCACTCACGTTGTTGTATTTGTAGTTCGTTAGTGCTCCGTCGATAAAAAGCTCTTCCGTGTCTTTGCGAATCACCCCTTCGTTCCAATCCATTTGGGTACCTTCCAGACTGATCAAAGGCTCACTCACATCACTTGCCTCGTAAGCGTCTCCGCTCAACTCATACACAATCATATCTCCTATACTTTTTGCATCTTCATCCAAAATCGCACGAAACCATAGGAGCTGATCCCCAATATCAAACTCTCCTCTCATCATAAGCAGATGATTCCCGAACAATGCACTTCCCTCCAAACGGTTCCACTCATTTTCGTCATCTACCGAATCGAACTCGACCTTTTCTACCTCAATTGCACTCATCAAAGCACTTAAGGTACACGGAAGCTTCACCGGCCTTCCTGCAATTCTTAAATTCTGCAATGCCTCCTTCATCTTTTGATCATTCTCAGCTAATGCCGGACACACAATGGATGCGTTGTTTTCATCCTCTGACAAGCTATAATCCTTCGGCAGTTCCCAAACATATCCACTTTCTGTGCGTATTGCTCTCATTGGTGTCTCTCTTGGCTTATCATCTATATACGTCACCGAGCAATTAAAGCCCGAAAGCATCATCACACTATAATGTCCGGTGTTTTCCTTGTCACAAACCTGAAATTC
>JAZRZZ010000033.1:0-27010 GCA_045601665.1 Lachnospiraceae bacterium | reverse complement strand
CCTATTCCTTACCTCCACTCCTCCGGCACCGCATCCGCCAACGCGCGGATAACAACCAGCCCGAGCGGACCGAGCAGAAAGCCCGGCACTCCAAAGAGGCGCAGTCCGACATACATTGACAGTAAGGTGTAGATCGGTCGAATGCCGATGCGATTTCCGAGAAGGCGAGGTTCGAGAAGCTCTCGCGTCACCTGACAAATGAGATACAACACCAGTAATAAAATGCCGTGCCATCGACTCCCGAAGAAAAAAACGATGACTCCCCACGGAATCAGAATCATTCCGCTTCCGAGCACCGGAAATGCATCCATACAAGCGATACCAAGCCCGATCAATAAGGCGTAGCGATTCTTCAGAAGCATCAGTCCTACGGTTAATATCCCTGCAATAATCAATATAAGAATGCCCTGTGTCTTCAGATACGCCAGCCCGATCTGCGATAGTTTTTCTTTGACACCGATGAGCATTTGCCAGGAATCGCGCTTGTTCTCGCCGTGCTCTGCTTCCTCCGGCATTTCCCGAAGAATCAACACCGTTGCAATCAGAAAGACAAACAAAAAGGTCACGGTCTCCGCCATCACCGCAAGGACATCCCACGTATGCTCACGTACACCGGAGAACAACCCCGGAAGCAAATGCTCCCCAAAACCTCGAAACCCATCGGTTATCGTTCGAAGCACGGTTCCGTCCTGTAGCGACAGAGTCTCATCCATCATACAACACACTCGCTCCATTCCGCGTTGCAATTGCACAAGGTACGTGTCAAGGTTCTGTACCAGCTGCCCTATCTGACGAAGCAGGAGCCGGAAAAGGAAGTACCCACCGACTCCAAACAACGCAAACAGCAGTACCGCACACACGAAGCTGCCGATGCCGATCGGAACGTGCAGGCGCCTGTGAAGGAAGCGCACAACCGGACGAAGCAACCCTGCTGCCAACAAGGCAAACACGAACGGCCACACGAGCGGCAACAAATAGCGAAATGCCAAATATACCGCGGCTGTTATCCCGAACAACCACGCCACACGCTTCCACTTCGCCCGTTCCTTTCCGTTCATCGGTCACACCTCACGTTCCTTTTCTTATGAACATAGTATGTGCGTTTTTCATTTTCTTACGTTGGAAAATATTCAAATCGTTCGTGTGAGCCGTTTTTAAAAAAGTATTTTTTCGCTTCTCCTTTGCACAAAAAAATCGCATTCGCAGATCCTCTGCCAATGCGATTTTTCCTCTGGATTCTTCTTTTATCTCTTGGTGCTCTAGCCTACATACGCAAGTACATAGGGTAGCCCCTGCTCTGCCGCCGCACGTACAAGTGCTTCCCCGGAGGTCACGCGAAAACCGTCACCTTCCGGAACGATCGTAATCGCCTCCTCCGGATAGTACGGCGCTTCCTCGCGAATCGGCGTCTCCGTCACGTAGCCGAGACGCTTCGGCGATATCAACACGCAGCCGGTCCTCGGCTCTTCACACGATGCCTCCGCTTTCTTCACCTCATGAAGCAGCACAGCCGCTACCAACTCGGGCGGGGCGAAGCTGCTGTCAAGCACTAGATTGTAATTATTGAAATCAAAATAGTGAATTCCGTAGAGCTCTTCGTAGCGCTTGTCCTCGTTGTTCGCACGTGCTCGCAGCTGCTCTGCCGCATCCTCTACGGACTTGTATGCCTCTACCTCACCGCGGCTTTTGTCCTGGTATACCCGACGTGCCGCTTCCATCAAATCCACTGACAAGAATACCTTAAACGACCGGTCTACAAAGTTCCACGCCAGACGCGAATCGAACAAAATGCTCTTCTCCGGATTCTCCCGGCTGATTCTTGCCGTCGTATCGTCGATCATCTTATCGTACTTGTGATCCTTTGTCATCAATTCGTTCATCTCAAGCACGGAGATCCCCAGCTCATCCGCAATTCGACGAATCACCTTTCCTGTCGAAAAAATCTCATACCCGTACTGTGCCTCCAATAAACCGCACACCGTTGACTTGCCGCTCCCCAGATTTCCCGTCAATGTTATATGCATAATCGTACCTCTTCTTCCGTCCATTTTGTTTTTTTAATTATAACAAGGGCACGGAACGATTGCAAGACATAAAAAGGCCGAACCCTTTTGGGTTCAGCCTGTAAGAGCAAAATGCTCGATATTTACGTTTTCATTGGACCGTACCTTCCGTTTCTATTGAAGTATGTGGTCGATCAGTTTAAGTCTCCTTTGGACTGTACCTGCCTTTCATAATATCGTTTTGGGTCGATCAACTTAGGTATCCTTTGGACTGTACCTGCCTTTCATAATTTCGTGTCGAGGTCGTTCAAGCTTACGTTTCCTTTGGACCGTACCTACCTTTCATGGATTCGGCCTATGCCGTATATTCGATGGTCTTGAAATGAATCTCAGTTCTCCATTGGACCTTACCTTCCTTGGTATAGAATGCTTCGGTTGTCAAACTTATGTGTTCATCGGACCGTACCTTCCTTTGTATATACTATGTTCCCTTGTACTCTTTGCGATTGACGTTACTCTCATTCTGTGGTTGTCATCTCTCGGATGATCCGAACCGTGTGTCATTGTGGAAAGATTGTCAGGAATCTATATAAATTCAATCTTGGGGGGTGGATAAATTAGTACATTGGTTTCACCTCTTTCTTCGTTTTGTTCTGATTATGATTGCCGGTGTGTCGTTACCGGTTTGTTGTTGTTTTCTTTTTTTGTTGTCTTTACTTTACCACATTCAAAACCATTTGTCAACACTATTTTTAAAAAATATTTTTATTTTCTTTCGACAAACAATATTGTTTCGAATATTCTGACAATTATCGCGCGACACGCTCTCCAAATCGGAACTCTTTCGCTTGCGGAAAATGCTCTCTCAGCCGTGCAAGCTCCGCATCTCCGTGCGTGACAAGCACGATTGCGCGCGTTCCGTCACACGCCTTTAGTTCGGCAAGCATCCCCCGAATGCGCGCAGCATCCAGACCGGAGAACGGCTCGTCGAGCACAAGCACGTCGCTCTGCGTCGACAATGCACGTACCCACGCTACACGCCGACGCATTCCGCCGGAAAACTCCCTCACCGGCTTCTTCACCGGTTCTTCGATTCCGAGGTTCCGCAATGCGGCACAGATTCCCTCACGATCCTTTTCGCTTCCCGTTAGGGCAATGTTTTGCCACGCGGAAAATGCTTCACACAGACGATCCTCTTGAAACACTGCGGACATCCTCATCTCGGGTGCTGCGATGCGCTCACCGCCATCCGGCTTTGTCAGCCCGAGAAGCACTCGCAACAGTGTGGTCTTGCCACAGCCCGAAGGTCCCGTTACCAGTACAACGTCACCACGGTGCAACGCAAGCGATATTCCTCCGAGGATCGAACGGCCGTCGTAGCTCTTGCTAACGTCGGTAAGCGTGAGCAACGGTTCCGACTTGTTGCCATTGCTTTGCTTAGACACCGGTATCGGCTCCTCGCTCGGCACATACTCCGGCTCGTTCTCTGCCGGAAGCTCTTCCCCCCGCCGTTTTGCCGGGATCCCAAGCACAAAGTACCACATACGCAACGGATGATAACGTAGTGTGCTATCCGCAAGCCACACATGCAGCGCTCGGAAGAATATCATCACGACCCATTCAAACAGGACACTGACAACAAGGATAATCACGGTCCACGCAAAAACCGCCTTAGTATCGATAAACAGCTTTGCATCGTACAACTGTCGCCCGATGGAATGCTGTACATTTGCAATAATCTCCGCGGCAATGCCGGCCTTCCAGCAAAGGCTCAGGCCTACCGAGCACGCCGCCGTCGAATACGGCACTGCGGACGGCAGATACATATAGCGCAGTCTGCGTAGCAGTCCGATCCGAAACACACGGCCCATCTCGAGCAATCGCCCATCCGTCTCACGAATTCCGCGTGCAACATTTTCATAGACTACGGGGAGCACGATCAAAAACGAAATTACGACACTGATCTTGTTGGAGCCCACCCAGAACAACAGCAAAATAATAAACGATGCTACGGGTACGGTCTTGATCAGCTTAATTGCAGGGGCAAGAAGAATACGAAGAAGCTCAGAGAAGCTACAGACAATAGCCAGTACAATTCCCACAAGCAATGCTATAGCAAAGCCCTTCGCAATCCCGAGGAGGCTTCCGCCGACAATCGAGAAAAATTCCTCGCTTCGTACAAGCTCCGCGAGCGTACTCCATACCTCCTTCGGATATGGCAGAATCAACGGCTTGTCCAATCGCATTGCCACCAGCTGCCACAGCAACAGCCAACACCCCGCGGACAACAGCACATAGATTGCTTTTCTATATTTCAAAAACAGCGTCTTCATACTCGGTTCCTGCTCCTTTGCATCATGTTCACTCTCTTAGTATACCACGCTTCGACGATTCCGTCTATGTTCCCTTGCAAAAGAAAAACACGCCCGGGCATCTACTCCCGTGCGTGCTTCTCCGTAAGTAACCAATAGGATAGAAAATCAGCACAACTCATCCGGCGTACCGACCACATGTCGGACACCTCCGCAGAAATCCGGCATATCCGGTTCCGCATCTCGAACACATGCGCAGTCCCTCTTGCCTCCTGCGCCTACCGCACAAGGCAATCGTTACGACTACCACACCAATGCTTATCATCACGAATCCATATCGCTTCATTGCTTCTCCCCATGTCTCCGGCAATGAAACTCCCCTATTTTGTCGATTTCATTGCGTTTCTTCTGTTATTTTAGCACATCTTGATCTTTTAGGCAAGATTTTATTGTCTATTCGTTCATTTTCTTTTTTGTAAGAATTATATTCAATATGAGTAGGTGCATTTGTACACATACTTTTTTGAGATAATACTACGGAGGTGCCCATGTTAGACGTGAAAACTATCGGCGCGCGAGTGCGTGCCTGTCGTGAAAATGTCGGATTGACCCGAGAGAAGCTGGCGGAAATGATCGACGTTTCTCCTCGCTTCATCTATGACATCGAGCTCGGAAATCGCGGAATGTCGCTTTCCACCCTTGCAAATCTGGCGCCTCATCTGCACGTGTCAACCGATTACCTTCTTTACGGTACATTGCCGTTTGACGGTGCCGAGCTTCCCGTGGAGCTACATTCCCTAATTTCCATCTGTCCGAAGGAGCAACTGGAACGCCTGACGGCTATGGTTCGTCTCTTCGTCGGAGCAGTGCAGGACGATGAAAACTAGAATCCGAAACACCTGTGAAACCGCCGATTTCCCTCGGCGGTTTTGCTTTCGTAAACAGCAGCGTCCGGCCTATAACTGCCTTTCTCATTCCTCGGAAAACATCTTCGTAGACAAATACCGATCCCCCGTGTCAGGCAGCAATGCCACAATCGTCTTTCCCTCATTTTCCGCACGCTGTGCAAGCAAGGTTGCGGCATATACCGCTGCACCGGAGGTGATTCCGACAAGAATGCCTTCCTCGCGTGCCAAGGCTCTGCCGGCCTCATACGCTTCCTCATCCGCTACCGTAAGCAGCTCATCGTAGATACTTGTGTTCAACACCTCGGGCACAAATCCCGCGCCGATGCCCTGCAATCCGTGCACACCCTTTTCGCCCTTTGTGAGAAACGGGGAACCGGCAGGCTCCACGCCCACGATGCGCACCTTCGGTTTTTTGCTCTTCAGATACTCTCCCACGCCGGTTAACGTGCCGCCGGTGCCGATGCCCGCAACAAAGATATCCACCGTGCCGTCGGTATCGTCCCAAATCTCCGGTCCCGTCGTGGCCAGATGCGCCGCCGGATTCGCCGGATTCGTAAATTGCCCCGGAATGATCGCGCCGGGAATCGTCTTCACGAGCTCCTCCGCCTTTGCAATCGCACCCGACATGCCGAGCGCCCCTTCTGTCAGTACAATCTCCGCACCATAGGCCTGCAGCAGCTTTCTTCTCTCAAGACTCATCGTCTCCGGCATCGTCAAAATCACGCGATACCCCTTCGCCGCCGAGACTGCCGCAAGTCCGATGCCCGTGTTGCCACTCGTCGGCTCCACAATCACCGCACCGGGCACGAGCAGCCCCTGCTCTTCCGCATCACCGATCATAGCCCTCGCTACACGGTCCTTCACGCTTCCCGCCGGATTCAGATACTCCAGCTTCGCCAAAATGCGCGCCTGCAAGCCTCTCTTACACTCGTAATTCTTTAGTTCCATTAACGGCGTACCGCCGATCAACTGCGTTACATTTTCAAAAATTCTCATATCGTCTCCATTCCGAGGCCTCCCACATACAATCTCCTCGTGCAAGCCTCTGCATAATAGATTAGCATGAATTCTCGCAATCGGCAACCGACAATCGCAGGATTTCATCATTTTATCTCTATACACGCTTTCTATGCAAGATGTCCTATAAGTGTGGAAAATATGCGTTTTATACGCTATAATACTCTTACCGCAAACGTTCAAAAATTTTTGTACAATTCAAAAACAATAGGTAACGAATGCTGCTCTTTTACGAGTAGTATGATAGAGGAGTATTCGTTTCCACGAAAGGAGAACCGCCATGATGGACGAACAAATTGTTGCATTGTATTGGGAACGCGCCGAACAGGCGATCGCTGAGACCGCTGCCAAATACGGTCGCTACTGCCATACGATTTCGTATACGATTCTGTCGAGTCACGAGGATGCAGAGGAATGTGTCAACGACACCTACATACAGGCGTGGGACTGCATTCCACCGCACCGCCCGTCCATTCTATCAACATTTCTCGGTAAGATTACAAGGCGCATTTCCATTGACCGCTGGCGCAAGCGCACTGCGCGCAAACGTGGCGGTGGTGAGCTTCCCTTGGTACTGGACGAATTGGCCGAATGCATCTCAGACAACGACGGTCCCGAACAGGAACTGGATCGTGAACAATTGTCTGAGGTAATCAACACATTTGTTCACTCACTTCCCATCATGGAACAAAAGGTTTTTCTCTGCCGCTATTGGTATATGAATTCGGTGAACACCATCGGCAAGCGATTTGACTATTCCGAAAGCAAGGTCAAGACAATGCTTCACCGCACAAGAAATAAGCTTCGCACCGTATTAAGCAAGGAGGGCTTCTTATGAAACCGGATGATCTACTGGATGCCATCGGCAATGTGGACGATGCCTTGATTGCCACTGCGCAGGAATGCCCGAGGAGAAAGCACCTATCAAAGCTATGGATTCCACTGGCATCCGTAGCTGCTTGCGTTCTCCTTTTTATCGTCCTTCCCGTCGTTTTCATTTCCCTGCGGGGAGCAGGATCCGAGGATTACGCCGAGCCTCCGAAAACCGGGCAATCTCCGGGAAATGTCCGGGTACAGATCTACTACTTGAAGGACAACGAGATTGCAACCTCCGAACAGCTGCTTCTTCCGTCCGTCGAAGAGATCTTTGCAGCCTGGCTTGCTCTGAACGGCATTGATGAGGAGGTCCGTCTTATTCGCATTTCCTATGCGGATGGCGTAACCACCTTTACCGTCACTGAAGAACTAGTGACCTACTATGACACGATGGATGCATCCCTCCTCTTAGAGTCCTTGCAAACGACCTTGCAGCATGCATTTCCGTCAGAATACGAGGACTGCCGATTTGCCTACGAATAAATTTAAGAAAAGGAGCTTCCCTATGAACCACCACAGACATTTGCGACTGCTTGTGCTACTGCTTTGCTTTTTCCTTTGCTTCTCCCCTCTGACCGCCCACGCGGACACCGGTCCCAAGCCATCGGTTCGCGTTCTCTTCGAGAACATGGGCGACGAGCTCTGCTACGGCACTTTGCTAGCCGAGCAAGAAAGTACCGGTCCCTCCTCCGTATGGGACGGGCACAAAGAATCGGCAAGGCACAACGGAAACTCTGAATACGAGGTGCTTGATTACGATACATGGAAAGCCTTTGTCGAATACAAGGATTCCGATGGCTACCACTTCCTGCAGGAGAGCTGGGTCGTCAGCGAAACGAAGGAGCTTGCTTGGACCTACTATCCGCCGAGTCGCTTCAAGATTCTCTTATACTACCCCGAAACCGAAACCTTCGTGGTGAGCGATATCTATGAGCGCTATGCATTTGACAGCTATTACACCGTAGATATGGCCGGATTGGATATTCATTCGGTCGAACAGGAGCAGTCGAGCAACGATGTACGGATTGATGCCTATCGTTCCTACAATTACCGCATCGAGCTCCTTTCACTAGTTGCCCGCATTATTGTTACGATCCTGATTGAGATGGGTGTGGCTCTACTCTTCGGTTTCCGGAAGAAAGGCCAGCTTCTCTTGCTCATTGCCGTAAATACCGCAACGCAAATTATCCTCAACGTACTACTGAACCTAATCAACTACCACTCGGGACAGCAGGCATTTGTCATTCACTATGTGCTCCTCGAGCTTGTTGTGTTCGTACTTGAAGCTCTTCTCTACTGTAGCTTGATGAAGAAGGTATCCGAAACGCCGAAGAAGAACCGTTTCTACATTTTCTATGCACTCGTGGCAAATGCAGCGTCCTTCGCCATCGGTCTATGGATTGCCACCGTATTGCCGGGCATTTTCTAACGAATTTTCCGTGAAAGGCCTGCAGGCCGTTTGCGCCACGGTGTTTCTTATGATACAATGGACGCAAATGCACATGCAAGGGAGATAACCATGCGAAATCTTACACCCTACAACTTAACCGCAGAGCAGATTGCCGCGTACCTTCAGCAGCCGGAGCGCTCTCTTATCACGGTGGAGCGCTGTGTCACTTCGACAAATGCGCTTTTGAAGGCGCAGGCCGCAGCCGGAGCGCCCGAAGGAACGCTTTTGGTAGCGCTTTCACAGACGGCGGGACGCGGTCGCTTGGGACGTACGTTTCATTCGCCCGAGGGCACGGGCTTATATTTTTCCCTTTTGTTGCGCCCGACCTGCGCACCGGAGGACGCACTGATGCTGACGGTTGCCATCGCCGCCGCCGCAACGGAGACGATTCATGCTCTCACGGGAACATGCCCCGGCATCAAATGG
The DNA here is from genome assembly GCA_045601665.1 of Lachnospiraceae bacterium. Classification (GTDB taxonomy): domain Bacteria; phylum Bacillota; class Clostridia; order Lachnospirales; family Lachnospiraceae; genus ISDg. The sequence continues at coordinate 18,018 of JAZRZZ010000033.1, read as the reverse complement.
GTAAACGATCTGTATCTCCGCGACCGCAAGCTGGCGGGCATCCTTACCGAGTCCGCGCTCTCTCCCGAAACCGGACACCTCGACTACGCCGTCGTGGGCATCGGCATCAACGTGGAAGAACCGGCAGGCGGGTTCCCTGAGGAGATTGCAGGCATCGCGGGAGCACTCTATCCGAACAAAAAAACTCCGGCGCAGCTGCGAGAACAGCTCGTGGCCGGAATCTTGAATCGTTTTTATGAATATTATGACCATTTGACTGAGCGTGAATTTCTCGAATACTATCGCACTCACAGCTGCCTAATCGGCCGCAATGTACTGGTCACAAATCTCGCCACTGACACTGAGGGGCGCCTTGCGCATGCCATCGCCATTGATGAGGACTGCCATTTGGTCGTGGAGTACGCGGATGGACAACGAGAAGCGTTGCAGTCAGGGGATGTTCGGCTACAGTTGCGGTAGGGACTCTTTCCACTGTGTGCTGCGTAAGCAGTTGCATTTTCGAGATGAGTCGAGTATACTCATTACAGCAATGTGTTGTTTTGGGAGTAACAATATGAATTTTGACGAGTATGCCAAGGCGCTTCGCGCCGGCGAAAAGGAATACGACTTTTGTATGTCGAAGGGCTTTCATCCGTACCTTACATATCTGGATGATATTTTGCCACGTTACGAAATCGAATATAAGACGAAGCTCGGTTTGGTCGAGATTCCGATCAAGCAGATTGTTGGCACCTGCAACGCCAACCGTTCCAACGCATTTGCGCGAAATTTCATGCCGTTGCTCGGCAAGGATACCGAGTTTGCGCTCAAATGGGGAACGCTCTACGATTCCTTGGTAGAGGAGGGCATGCGCGAGCCGATTATCGCTTATGAGTTCCTAAACCGATTCTATGTCCAAGAGGGCAATAAGCGTGTCAGTGTGTCAAAATACATGGATGCGGTCAGCGTAGAGGGGCAAGTAACACGTATCGTTCCAAAGAAGATCGACACGAAGGAGATTCTACTTTATTATGAATTTCTGAGCTTCTACGAGAAGACCGGCATCAACTACATGACCTTTACGAAGGAGGGCAGTTATCTGCTGATGTTGAAGGCCACAGCGGACGACCCGGAGGCGATCTGGGATGAGGACATGCGCTTGGACATCAAGTCGGTGTATGTGAACTTTCGCAAGGCATTTCTTGCAAGAGGCGGTGGCAAGCTACCAATTACCCCCGCCGATGCGCTTTTGGTATACCTGAACATCTTCGGCTACGAGAAAGCAAAAGGCTCCGTTGCAGCCGATTTTCATCGCGACATCTGTAAGATTTGGGACGAATTCCATGTACACGAGACCGGGGCGGCCATCTCTTTGCATCCGATTGAGGACCCGAAGAGACACACTCTCTCGAAGCTTCTCTCTTCGAAGAGGTATGCGGCGGCTTGGGTCTATGAGAAGAGCGAGGACGTCAGTGCCTGGACCTACAGTCACGAGCTCGGACGCGAATATGTGGAGGATGTATTCGGTGCGCAGCTGCAGACCAACGCGTTCTTCGATGTCAGTGCCGAACGTGCAGCCTCTGTAATGGAGGATATTATCGCCGATGGATACAATATCATTTTCATGACCTCTCCGCAATATATTGCAGCTTGTGCAAAGGCGGCGGTGGAGCACCCCGAGGTAAAGATTCTGAACTGCTCATTGAATATGTCGTATCGCCATGTGCGATCCTACTACCTCCGCACTTATGAGGCCAAATTCATCATCGGCGCCATTGCCGGCGCGTTAACACCGAACAACCGCATTGGCTATCTTACCGATTATCCGGTGTACGGTTCGGCCGCGAACATCAATGCATTTGCCCTCGGCGCACAATTGGTCAATCCCGAGGCCGAGATTTTCTTGGAATGGTCTACGCTCAAGAACCATTCTCCGGAGGATACCTTTCGCGCACATGACGTGCGCCTAATCAGCAACCGTGATCTGAACGCCCCGCAGCACATGTCGCGCGAGTTCGGTTTGTACCTACGACAAGACGACGGTCCTGCGAACTATGCATTACCGGTATGGCATTGGGGCAAGCTTTATGAAGACATCCTACGAAGCATTCTAAACGGAAACTGGAAGGACGAAGAAAGCTCTGCGGGCAACCCCGCACTGAATTATTGGTGGGGCATATCCGCTGACACAATCGAGGTGATCTACTCGCAGAAGCTTCCCACCGGCACCAAGCAGCTACTAAAGCTTCTCGAACAGAGCATCCGCAACGGAACGCTCCATCCCTTCTCGGGTATGCTTGAGTTCCAAAACGAGGTCTTCCTCAACGCAGGCGAGCACCTTTCTCCCGAAGAAATTATTCGCATGGATAAGCTTGTGAAAAACGTTCACGGCTTTATTCCCGACATCGACGACATTCGCGAGGAATACCGGGCATTTATCGCCGCACAGGGACTGTTCCGACCGGAGACCAAGACCGGTCTGTAGCGATTTCCCACAGAAAAAGACACGACACAGAAGGTACGTTTATGAAGATACTTGTGATATCCGATAAGGAGGCCAAGGCCCTTTGGGACTACTACGAACCCGGCAAGCTGGACAACATCGATCTGATTCTGTCCTGCGGAGACCTTGCGCCTCACTATCTGTCCTTTCTTGCCACCTTTACTACGGCTCCGGTGCTGTACGTCCACGGGAATCACGACGATTGCTATTCGAAGACCCCGCCGGAGGGCTGCATCTGTATTGAAGATACGGTGTACGTATACAAAGGAGTACGCATCCTCGGACTGGGCGGTTCCATGCGCTATAAGCCCGGAATCCATCAGTATACGCAGAAAGAAATGACATCCCGTGTCAAGTCGCTTCGCTTCCGGCTCTGGCGTACCAAGGGCTTTGACATCCTTTTGACGCATTCTCCCGCCTTTGAGCTCGGCGACGGCGAGGATGTGCCTCATCAGGGCTTTCGTGCATTTCGCGACCTGCTGAACCGCTATCACCCCCGCTATTTCGTGCACGGGCACGTGCATACAAACTACGGTCGACGATTCAAGCGTTTGAACGAGTATGAGGGAACGCAGATTGTCAATGCGTATGAGCAGTATCTAATTGAGTATCCGGATTGATTGTCGGACTCTGCTCGATGCCCTGCCCCATTCTTACTATTTTCGTGATGCTGTAACGATGCCCCTACGACTTCGTTGCCACACACGCCTACGGTGAGTTCGCAACCATCCTCACCTTAAACAAAACTAAGGAGGTTTCATTATATGAAACAAGCAAACAAGACACTATCCGTGACTCTAGCCGCCGTTATCGCGGCTCTGTATGTTGGTCTGACCTACCTGGCAAATGCCCTTGGCCTTGCCAGCGGAGTTATTCAGATTCGCTTCTCCGAAGCACTGACCGTACTGCCGGTCTTCACCGCAGCTGCCGTTCCCGGACTTACCATCGGCTGCTTCCTTGCAAATCTGCTGACCGGTTGTGCCCTATGGGACATTATCTTCGGTACTTTGGCATCGCTCCTCGGTGCCATAGGCACTCGTCTTCTCCGGCGATTTGTCTGGTGCGCGCCCATCCCCCCCATCTTGGCAAATACCATTATCGTACCCTTTGTCTTACAGATGGTATACGGGGTACAAGATGCTCTGCCGTATCTTATGTTGACCGTGGGTCTAGGCGAAATCATTTCCTGTGGCGTACTGGGCTTGCTGTTGTTGGCTACACTTCAAAAGGCTGGGATTGAACGGATTCTGCCGTAACGCATACATGCTGATTGGTAAGACTCCCTCTCTGAGATAAACACAAATCGCGGGATGCACCTTGGTACTTCAAGTGCGTCCCGCGTTCTTGCGTTATCCACATATCAGACCTTATTCTTCGGAACAAACTGAATACGAAGTACCATGTCCATTCCTTCTGCCAATCTCTTCAGCAAATTAATGGAGGGATTCCTTGTCCCGTTCTCCAACTTACTGATGTCCGCCTGATCGATTCCGGTACGCTCCGCCAACTGCTTCTGCGTTAGCTTCTGCGACGTTCTTGCCTCTACAATCGCACGAATGACGTCCATCTCCGGCTGCATAGCCTCGTATTCCCGTGCAAACTCGGGATTCTTCATCTGCAATTCCTTGTACTCTTTGAACTTCTTCATTGTCCACCCTCCTTTTTCAAAAATGCCTTTCGACGCTCCTGAGCCAACTTAATCTCCTTGCGCGATGTCTTCTGTGTCTTCTTGATAAAACCGTTGGTCAATATTATCTTCCCACCATAGTAAAAGAAATATAACGCACGACTAATATCACTGCCGACCTTACAACGAATCTCATAGATTCCGTCCGTTAGGTGTTTACTGTACGGTTCTCGTAATTCGTTACCCTTCTCCTCTAAAATCTCCAGTAGTCCAACCATCTTAGCTCTCATCTTAATGTTCAACTGCGACAAAAAATCTTCCACCGGACATTCCCCGTTTTCTCTTTCGTAGAAAAATATTACAACGCAGTAACATCCTTCCCAAAACAAAGCAGGCCCTCTCCCACCGGAAAGCACCTGCTTCTCGAAACTCATTATCATCTACGCTTTCAAATCGCCGTCTAGTTACGCCCCATAGCCACACCCAGCACTGCAAATACCGCAAATACCACAATATCAATGGCCACAATGGTTGCCCCCACCGGCGTTCCAAACAGAATGGACAACAGAAGTCCCGTCACCGCACACACCACAGAGATTCCCGCGGAGCATAGAATCACCGCCCGAAAGCTCTTGAACACACGCATCGCGGACAAAGCCGGAAAAATAATCAATGCAGATACCAAAAGCGACCCCACAAGATTCATAGCCAGCACAATAATCACTGCCGTTACCACCGCAATCATCAGGTTGTAGACGCCGGTTTGAACTCCCGTGGCCTTTGCGAAATTCTCATCGAAGGTCACAGCAAAGATCTTATGGTAGAACATCAAGAAAATAACCAGCACCAGCACCGACATGCCGATACACAGCCACACATCGCCTCTAGTCAACGTCAAGATAGACGTAGAGCCGAACAACGTGCTGCACACATCTCCCGATATGTTCGTGGATGTGGAGAAGATATTCAAAAGCAAATACCCCACCGCCAGCGCACCCACGGAAATCATAGCAATGGCCGCATCTCCATGAATCCTCGTATTTTGTCCGGTCCTCAATAGCAAGATGGCCGCTACAATCGTAATGGGGAACACCAGATACAATTCCCCCGCTACCTGTAGCACCGATGCAATGGCAATGGCTCCGAATGCCACGTGAGACAGACCGTCACCGATGAAGGAAAAACGCTTCAACACCAGCACTACACCCAACAGTGCGGAGCACAGAGCAATGAGCACGCCTACAACAATCGCATATTGTACAAAGGGAAAGGATAGATAATATCCCAGCGTTTCGAAAATGTTCATTCCTGCCTCCTATTCTTCCGACATGCCAAGCAGCATCGCATCTACGGTCGATTGCCCAGCGCCGTTCTCAGTGTATTATAATTCTTCTCCATCTCCGACAGATAAGTCACTCCTGCCTCAATGTCTTCCTTCGTCACGGACTGCATGGAATACAACGTCAAGATCTCCACACCATCGCTCTCTACAGCGGCGACAATGGTCTCTGCCAGTTCCCCGTCAGAACCGTCAAGCATCAACACGCAAGGAAGCGCGAGCTCATCCACCTTCTCCGTCAACGACACAATGGTGGAGAAGCTGGCCTCCGTATCTGCCTCACATCCTACAAAGGCTGCATGATACGTCAGCCCGTAGTCTTCCACAAGGTATAGAAAAGGGAATCGGTCTCCCACCAAAATGGTGGTCCGCTCCGCCGTGGCTACCATTGATGCAAAGCGCTCATCCAGTGTGGACAGCTCCTCTCGATATGCTGCCTCATTTGCACGAATCTTCTCCGTGGAGTCCGGCAACTTCTCACACAATGCGTCCGCAATGGTCTCAGCGAAAATGCCGACATTTTTCAGGGAAAGCCACACGTGCTCATCATGTACATGCGTACAACTCTCACCGTGCTCGTGCTCATGCTCGTGTTCATGGTCGTGCTCCTCTTCCGTGTGAGGTAGTGCCTTCACGTCGTCTCCCAACACATCCATTAGGTTAATAACAACACGGTCATCGTCGGGGGCGTTGTTCAGCACCTCGTCTACCCACGCATCGGACTCCCCACCGATGTAAATGAATATGTCACAGGTGGAAATCTGCACGATATCCCGTGCAGACGGTTGATAACTGTGCAGATCCACGCCGTTATCTACCAACACCGTCAGTTCTACCTCTTCCACCCCCGCTAGGAGCTCTCTCGCCCAATCATAGGGCGGAAATACCGTAGCAACTACGTGGAGCTTGTCCGAGCCTTTGTCGGTTCCGCAACCCACGGTTCCCAGCATCGTCCCCACAAGCAAGAGGAACAACACGATGCGTACCATGACGCCTCCTGCCGTCTTATTGTCCATCATCTTCATCATCCTTCATAGAATAAAAGTCTACCTGCCGACACACCGAGATGCTTCTCAAGCAAGCTTTCCTATAAGGTCAAATATAGTGGCACAATTCATTGCGCCACTATACGCGTAATGCCCGAAAGCTTATTACAGTTCACAGTTATTTACGGTTCTGGGGAAAGGAATTACGTCACGAATGTTGCCCATACCGGTAAGATACATAATACAACGTTCGAAGCCCAAGCCGAAGCCCGCATGTCTTGCGGAGCCGTACTTACGAAGGTCGAGGTAGAAGTCGTAATCCTCCTTCTTCAGTCCCAACTCGTCCATACGCTGCACCAGCTTGTCGTAATCGTCCTCACGTTGAGAGCCGCCGATAATCTCACCGATGCCGGGAACAAGGCAGTCCATAGCCGCAACGGTCTTGCCGTCCTCGTTCAGCTTCATATAGAACGCCTTAATCTCCTTGGGATAATCGGTAACAAACACAGGCTTCTTGAATACCTGCTCTGTGAGATAGCGTTCATGCTCGGTCTGCAAATCACAGCCCCAGCTTACCTTATATTCAAAATTATCGTTGTTCTTCTCGAGAATCTCAATTGCCTCCGTGTAGGTTACATGACCGAACTCGGAGGAAGCCACCAGCTTCAGACGCTCAATCAAGCCCTTGTCCACAAAGTTATTGAAGAAGTTCATCTCTTCCGGTGCATGCTCAAGAACGTAATTGATAATGTACTTAATCATGCTCTCTGCAAGCGCCATATCGTCCTTCAAATCGGCAAATGCAATCTCCGGCTCAATCATCCAGAACTCCGCTGCATGACGGGTCGTGTTAGAGTTCTCCGCGCGGAATGTCGGTCCGAAGGTGTAGATATTGCGAAATGCCATGGCGTAGGTCTCACCGTTCAGCTGTCCGCTCACCGTAAGATTTGTAGGCTTTCCGAAGAAATCCTGACTGAAATCCACCTTGCCGTCCTCGGTCTTCGGCACATCGTTGAGATCGAGCGTCGTTACCTGGAACATCTCGCCCGCACCCTCACAATCACTGCCGGTAATCAAAGGCGTATGCACATATACAAAGTCCCTCTCTTGGAAGAACTTATGAATTGCATATGCCGCAAGAGAACGTACACGGAACACAGCCTGAAACGTGTTGGTTCTCGCGCGCAAATGCGTCATCGTTCTTAAGTACTCCAGTGTATGACGCTTCTTCTGCATCGGATAGGAAGGGTCGGTTGCACCTTCAAGTACAACGGAATCTGCTTGAATCTCAAAGGGCTGCTTTGCTTCGGGAGTCTCTACTAAGGTTCCCTCCGCAATCACAGCGGCACCTGCACCGAAATGCGCAATTTCATCAAAATTCGTCAAGGAATCATTATATACAATCTGGAGCGTCTCAAAGTACGTTCCGTCATTTACAACAAGGAAACCAAACGACTTGGAGTCACGATTGCTCCGTACCCAGCCGCCAATCTTTACTTTCTTTCCGATGTATTCGCTTCGGTTCTTATAGAGCTGGCGAATCGTTATCAAATCCATTTGTCTGTCCTCCGAATAGTTAATTTTGCAGAATGCTCTCCGAAAAAAGCATCTTAGTGATTTATTATATTCATTTCGTGGAAAAATACAATAGTCTTTTTCATGCGGAAGGCATAAACTTGTCCTTCAAATATTTCTCCTCAAACTCTCCGAGCGGAATCGGACGCTCGAACAAATAGCCCTGCGCCTTCGTAAAACCACAGGCATTTAGGAATTCTGCCTGTTCCTCGGTCTCTACGCCCTCGAAAACCGCCTCCTTCTTCACGGCGGCAATCATATCACACATGCAACGCACATAATCGCGCTCGCTCTTGGAATTGCCGATTTTCCGCAGAAAATCTCGTCCGATCTTCACATTGTTCACCGGCGCATTCATCAGAAGGGACAGCGACGACGTTCCCGAACCGAAGTCGTCCAAGGTAATCTTGAAGCCGCGACTCTGCAAGCCGCGAATCGAGTTGCGCACACCATCGTCCCCGTCACTGAGCATTGCCTCATTTACCTCAATCTCAAGGTACTTGCCGTCCACGCCGTACTGCTCGGCCAAACGACTGATACGCTCATCAAACTTCAAAAAGCTATGATTGTTCTTAGAGAAGTTAATGGAGATGGGCACCATAGGAATCCCGTTTTTCTTCCACGTACGCAGTGCTTGAAGCACGTTGGTATATATGCAGAAATCGAGATCGGTAATATGCCCGGTTCTCTCGAGAATCGGAATGAAATCCCCGGGAGAACGATAGGTGCCGTCCTCCTGCACCCAACGTGCAAGTGCCTCTGCACCGATAATCTCACGTGTCTTGAGGGAGAACTTCGGTTGTAAGAACACCTCTATCTTATTGTCTCTGATTGCATTTTGAATCTCACCGGCAATGGTCTGCTCGTAAGAGCGGCGTTTGCGAAGCTCGTCGGTACAGATACAGTACAGGCGATTCTGCTCGGCCTTCGCCTGCTTACGCGCAAGATTCGCATTGTCCATGGCAAGAGGGATGTCCGTCTCGCCCTTTCCGAGAAAATATACGCCATTCGTCAGCTGGATATCAATCCCCGGATAGTACTTGGACTGATGCTCCACAAACACCTTTGACCAGCTTCTTAGCTTGGAAATGACCTGTTCCTTCGTTTCCCCATTCACGTAAATTACAAAGTAATCCGAGTGAATGCGGCAGGCAAAGCATTTCTTGCCCTTTCGGAGAAACATCGCTCCGAAATCGCGAAGCATCCGATCTCCGGAGGGATATCCGTACTTCTCGTTAATATACGAAAAATCATTAATATCACAGTAGATAATCGCATGCACCGGCCCCATCTCGGGATCGCTCAAAAGCTCCGACAGACGCGCACGAAACGCCGTGCGGTTGTACAACCCGGTCAGTCGATCCGTGGAGGAAAGTCGATTGATGAGGATTCGGTCGTTGCTATGCTCCTTCCGAATCTTTCGCTCCTCGTCAATGATAACGACACGACCGTACAGATACGTCACCTTTCCGTTCCCGTCCTTGATGCACACCATGTTCAAACGGCACCATTTGTAGCCGTCTTTCTCGTCCAGCTTCATGCGGTACTCGCCACGGCAATTGTTTCCATCCTGCCTTGCCGCACGATACATGTTCATTAGATTCTCATAATCCTCCGGATGTACATACTTGCGAAGCTCTTCCTTCTCCATAAAATTCGGAATCACACCGTCCTGCCCCTGCATCTGCTCCATTCGACGAGGTAGATTCAGGCGATCCTCCGTCAAATCGTAGCCGAACTGTACGTCATCGGAGATATCCTCCATCTGACGATAACGATCCAGCTGGTATTTCATCGTCATCTCCGCATTGATTCGTTGTGTAATCTCGGTAAATGCACAGCTAAGCACAATATTCTCGTCATCCGTACAGCTTACCGGCAACGCATTGCAATGTACCCAGACAACGCTTCCGTCAAACCGATTGATACGGAACTCCGCTTCATTTACGGTTCCGACCTCATTCTTCACATCAAACAAGTGAAGCACATTCTTCCTATCGTCCGGTGCGACAATCTCCGGAATGAAATTGTTGTGGATCGACGCAAACTGCTCGGGGCTATGTCCGATCAGTTGATAAAATGCCTCATTTGCATAATAAATCTCCGGAACATTTTCTCTCGCAATCTTGCCCTGATACTCAAAAACCGAGACGCCTACGGGGAGTTCCGACAGCAACCCGGACACCTGACGCTTCTTCAGCATCTCACCGGTCACCTGTGTAATCGTAATATCAAACAAACCGTTCTTCATCATCTTCTTCTGACGTCGAACGAAACACTGAACCGACACCGTCTGCCCCTCAGTACCGACAACGCGATGCTCAAGGCAAACAACCATCTGTTTGCGGATGCGTTCCTCGAGAATCTGTTTTACGATATTTCGATCCTCCTCGCATACAACAGAGAGGTACGTCTTCTTTCCAAACTCCTCTCCCCGTATACCAAGCATCTCGCACACCGTGCTGTCACAATCAACGATAGTAAACTCCTCATCGTCGCGAATCGTACAGGTTCCGAAATAGATCTGACGTGCCTTGCCATGTACAGAGTCGGACACTGTCGTGGTCGAATCTCCCATAAGCTCATTTAGATATTTTGTTAGAACCTCATCGCCTGCATAGGAATTAAAAATCAGCTTTCTTGCGCGCTGTTGTCCTGCACAGATAAACATGCAGGATAGGAAAATGGACCACGTCAACGGATATGCCCCACGCTCAATGGAGCTGACCGTCTGACGCGTAATACCGATCATTACACCGAATTCCTCCTGCGACAAACGCATTGCCTTACGATATGCCGGTAGATTGGCGGAAAACACCTCTAGCAACCGTTTCTTACTTGCTTCGTCCAACATTACCATCAAAAGTACCCCCGAACTATTCTCTCTTTCGTTTTTTATGGGCAACGATTTTCTTCCGAATCTCGCCGCCGAATCTACCTATGCCAAACGGCATGGGCCGTCCCCAACCTCAACCACGTAAAACGCGGCTTCATAACCGATCTCTTTGTAATAGGCCTCCCCCACGTGAGCAACAAAATCCTCCACCTGTGCTTGCATCACCAATGCCACTGCACAGCCTCCGAAGCCTGCACCGGTCATTCTCGCGCCGACAACGCCCTTTTGCTGCCACGCATGATGCACCAAACAATCGAGCTCCTTACCAGTTACCTCATAATCGTCTCGTAATGACACATGTGACGCATTCATCAATGCTCCGAACTGCTTAAGGTCACCCTTCTGCAGAGCTTCCACCGCACGTATGGTACGACGGTTCTCGTAAACCGCATGCTTCGCTCGTTTTCTCCTTGTCGCCGAAGCAATCGCTGCAGACAACTCCTCAAAGCGTTCCTCGCTCAGCTCACCGAGGCTCGAGAGCTCTGTTACCCCTTGTAATTCGGAAAGTGCCTCCTCGCATTCGCTTCTCCGCTCATTGTACTTGGAATCCCCAAGCCCCCTCTTCTTGTTGGTGTTCATAATGACAATTTTGACTCCGTCAAGTGCGAGCGGTGCGTACACATATTCGAGTGTTGCCGTATCCAAAAAAATCGCTTGATTTCTTCGGCCCATAGCAATCGCAAACTGATCCATAATGCCACAGTTCACGCCGATAAATTCATTCTCTGCCTTCTGCCCGATCTTCGCATTTTCAATGCCGTCAATATCGAGCTCGAACAAATCCTTCAGAACATAGCAGGTCAGCACCTCGATGGATGCGGAGGACGACAGTCCCGAGGAGTTCGGAATCGTACCGTAATAAAGCACGTCCATCCCGGAGTCAACCGCATAACCCCAATCGAGCACAGTTCGAATCACACCCTTCGGATAATTGGTCCATCGATCCTCTTTGCGATAAACCAACGCATCCAGCGAAGACGTGATCACTCCCAGCTCTTCGAAATTCACCGAATAAAACCGCAATGCTCTGTCGTTATTCTTCCTTGCCACTGCGTAGGTTCCGATCGTCAGCGCGCACGGAAATACGTGTCCGCCGTTGTAATCGGTATGCTCACCGATCAGATTCACACGCCCCGGAGCAAAATACGCACGTATTTCTCCTTCGTCACCGAAAAGTTCGCGAAATTTCGCAATCAAATCCTTCATATTACGCAAGCCTTTCTATCTTCGAAACCTCTCATTTTCCTTTCTCCTCCCGTACAATGACTCTGGTCGCACGACTCGCTTCCTTCCGGTCATACATACGATTATCACTGATTGTCAACAGCTCGGCGAGCGTATAATCGTCCTCCGACTGCTTAATCATGTATCCGTAGCTTGCTTGCACGATATACGGTCTCTTGGACCGTGCATTGTAATCCTGCAAAAATCCGTCCAAGCGCTCCAAAAAGCTTTCTACCATCTCTTCGCTGTAATCAACCGCCAGCACTTGAAACTCATCGCCACCCACACGATAGCATTTCTCCGACGCAAAGGTAGCTGCGGATATCGCGTTGGCCAACGCGCGAAGCGCAATATCTCCATGTGCATGACCAAACGTGTCGTTAATTATCTTCAGCCCATCCATATCGATTCCGATGATCGCTACGGAACGTCCCTCATTCACCGCCTGCTCATACAGTGCCGCGGAATCCTTCTCAAAGCCATGACGATTGAACAGTCCGGTCAACACATCACTGACGTACAGGTCCTGCAGCTGATCGATTAACAAGCTCATCTTCCGGCGAATTCGTATACTTTCAATCGCATTGCATATGTTCGTCATAAACAATTGCATAAACGGGCCATTCGCATATCCATCGCGATAATTAATCATGCAGTATCCGAAGCAGGCCTCTTGATAGTGCAACGGCGATATGTAATAGGCACAAGGCTCTTCATACACGTACTCCTCCGGAAGTATGTCACCGAAATCAAATATATGGTCGATGTGTCCCAAAAGATAATTTTCTTGAATTGCCGTACGCAAATGCACTTTTTTCGTAAAGCCTTCAAAGTCCTTCGAGTCCTGTTTGTTCCAATCGTAATCATTCAGCACAAGGAAGAAATCTCGGAAGCTTTGATTGTTGAACGCATAGCGGTAAATGACACGATTTAACGTATCCATATCTCTTGTCGCCTCTGCATCAATCGACATAAAAATCGTCTGCAGATTGTAGGCTTGGTGCTGCTGCACCTTATCGAAAAAGCCCCTCACCTCGTTCTCCCGACGCTTTCCGCTCTCCTCCACGCATCCGCAGGAATCTCTACGAACAACCTGCGTCGGAATGTACTCGTACTTCGGCACCGCATACCCCATCTGTAGCTGGTGCAACATCTCCACAGCACGCTCTGCCATTGTCGCCACATCCACACGGGTCGAGGTAAGCGACGGTATCGTTGCCTTCGCCTCGCTAATATCATCAAAACCGGTTACGGCAATGTCCTCGGGAACGCAAATTCCCCTATCCTGCAACGCATTGCTCACGGAGATTGCCATATAATCATTTGCGCATACAATGACATCCGGGTATTGGCTGCGTCCCTCCAACAGCTCGTCCACGATCTCTCGGCCTCGAGCACGCCAAAAGTCTCCGAAGCAAATGCTGTCCGCACCGCACACCAATCCGTACTTCTTCATCATCCGTTCAAAGCATTCCAACCTCTGTTCCGCATCCGGATGACCTTTCGGTCCGCTTACATAACAAAAATCACGATAACCGTGATCCTCAACCAAGTGACGAACCATTCCTCCCATTGCATCCTTCTCATCCACGAGGACACTATGATAGTCCTCCACGGCTCTTCTCACACACACAACAGGACAGGTGGCACGCTTTTTCACATTTTCGATGATACGACCCGCCAGACCTTCCTCGTCAATCGTATCAATCGCCAAAATAATTCCGTCCAGCGTCTCATAGTCCGGCATCTCCGCCACGATTTGCTCCCCAAGCTCATACGCCGTATTTCCACCGTAGCCGCCAAACGTATTATACACCAGCGTATAGTACCCATACTCCGCTGCCTTCCGAGCGATATTACTCGAAAGAACATTCTGATATTCGGCAGGAACTCTGGAAATCATCAGTGCGATCTTTTTTCTTTTTCCCAAATGCATAACGATCCCCCTCTCCTTCTATACACATATATGGCTATTGTACTATCATTCACGCAAAGAATCAATAATTTTTTTGAAAAATTGCAATAATACTATACATTTTGATTTTTAAATGTTATACTAACATAAAACAGTAGTTGACAAAGAGGTGTGTGTTGACCATTTTAAAAGATGAACATGAAAAGTATATGCGTGAGGCACTGAAGCTGGCTCGAAAGGCCGCCTCTCTCGGCGAGGTTCCCATCGGTTGTGTCATCGTCTGCGACGGCAAGATCATCGGGCGCGGCTACAACCGAAGAAAGACCAGCCACAGTACGCTGGCACATGCAGAGCTTGAGGCCATCCGAAAGGCCTGCCGCGTAACCGGAGATTGGCGTTTGGAGGGTTCCACCATGTACATAACGCTCGAACCGTGTCAGATGTGCTCCGGCGCAATTGTACAGGCGCGCATTGACCGGGTCGTTATCGGCACGGACAATCCGAAGGCCGGCTGCGCCGGTTCGATTATCGACCTGCTGCAGATGCGCGAGTTCAATCATCAGGTTGAAAAGATTAACGGTGTGCTTCAAGAGGAATGTCGCGACATACTGCAAGCATTTTTCCGCGATATGCGTGCCCGAGAAAAGAAAGTGAAGGAAGAAAACATATGAACATACGAGGCTTACAGAAACTAACCCTTTTGGATTATCCGGGACACATGTCCTGTACGATTTTTGTCGGCGGCTGCAATTTCCGATGCCATTATTGTCATAATAGTGCATTGGTGTTGCACCCCGAAACGGAACCTGCGATTTCGGAAGAGGAGCTCTTCTCCTTTTTGGAGTCCCGCAAAGGACGGTTGGAGGCGGTTTGCATCACCGGTGGTGAGCCTACTCTACAGCCCGACTTGATTCATTTTATTACCCGCGTCCGTGACATGGGCTTTAAGGTGAAATTGGATACCAACGGCCAGAACCCCCAGGTGCTTCAGGTTCTTCTTGATGCAGAGCTCGTGGATTACGTCGCAATGGACGTAAAAAACTGCAAGGAGCTCTACGGCAAGACCATCGGTGTGCCCGGCTTCTCTACCGAACAGGTTGAGGCAAGCGTAGAGCTTTTGAAGGCATGCCAGATCCCCTACGAATTCCGTACCACCGTTACTGCAGAATTGCACAACGACGCTTCCATGAAAGCACTTGGGGAATGGCTTTCCGGCGCCCGCAACTTCTTCCTTCAGCCATATCGCGATTCGGAGCAGGTGTTGCGCCCCGGCTTATTCCATGCCCCCGACACCAACACCTTATTGCGCTATCGCAAGCTCCTGTCACCGTATGTAGCGAAGGTTACGATCCGAGGATTGGAATAATTCTCAAAGGTCGTTTTCGGGCAATTCCATGGCATAATAGCCAAATGCCCTGTGGTCGACCGTACCTCCCCGTATCCCATAGAATTCACGGAACCCATACAATTCTCCCATGCGCCTGTCGCGGCCATTTCCGATGCCCGGAGCAAGCACATAGAAGCGTGTGGGTTCTTTTTCATTGTCTCCACGCTTCATGGCGAGCAACAGGTGACGGTAGCGATAATAACTATGGCACAAAAAGCTATTGCCGGATGCTCTTTGCAATTCACGAAACAGCAAATGTACATCGCATAGAGAGATTCGCGCGCATACGTCAAACGGGCTTCGGACAAACGGATTCATCGTCGGGCGTTGCCTCATCAATTGTTGCAGACGCTCCCCTGCCGGAAGAAACAGTAGCTCCTCCAATGCCACAGTATCGGCAAGCTCCGCCTCCTCTTGGCGCCGAAGCAGCTCCGTCATCACTCCCATCCTCTTGTCCGCGGCTTCCCCCGTCGCTTCGTCCATCAGTTCCGAGCGCTCCTTTTCATCCGAACACACCAATACTCCCTCTCCTTCGCTCCACGGCATCGCCGCTTCCTCTTCGGAAGGCGCCTCACACATGCAACGGGCATCCTGCCTTTCACACAGCAAACCTTCGCACCCGGTCAATTCCTCTACTCCCGCTGCCATCGTCAGCCCGCTTTCGGTAACTATCATCACCCCTATCGGCGCACCGCCCTCCGGCAAGGGCAAGTCCTTCATACAATACGTCAGACAATATTCTCGCGTTGATGCACTCATGCAAATGCAGTCCGCAAGACACCTTCCGAAACTACCGCTTCGCTCCCGATACAGAAGCCACAGCCGCGTTTCTCCTTCCGGCCTCACCCCTCCGGTAAACTGTAGAATCAATCGCAATCGCTCTTCCCTGCAGATAATCTTCGCGCAACCGGCGCACCTACGCCGTTCTCCTCCCTCGTACACATAAAAATAACCGACCGTCCGACAAAACCGCTCCATATCGCACCTCCCGTTCAAGGATATGCGACAAACAATCGGTTATGCCAAACGATCGGCATTTGCTCAATCACTCTTATGCGTCTTTCATCGTCTCGTCGTTCGTGCTCTCACACTTCATCGAATTTCTCACAAGCACCGCGCCCGGCGTCTGAATGTATTCCACGGTCTCCTTCGGCAGATTCTTACGTTCGAGCCGTACTTCAAAGTACGCCTTCATAATCGTATAGACGAGTGCAAATGTCGGCGTTGCGAGCAACATACCCGGAATTCCTCCCAGACCTCCAAGCACCAAACAGGCACAGAGAACGAAAATCGGTCGAAGTCCGACGCGCTTGCCGACAATATGCGGATCGAGGTAATTGCAATCGAACTGCTGCAATACCACAAGAAAGAGGCCAAAGATAACCCCGTGAACCGGATTCATGCACATAATCAGTACCGTACACGGAATTCCGCCGATGAACGGCCCGAAAAACGGAATCACATTCGTCACTCCGACAACGATGCTCACAAGGATACTGTATTCTCCGATCATATCAAAGAATAAACCGAGAATCGTTGTTCCGATAAAGCAAAGAAGACCGATAATAATCGAATCTACAATCTTACCGATAATCGCGGAGGAATAGATAATGTTTGCCTTGTGCATCGTCTGAACCAATGTCTTCGCGTGATCCTTACGGAAGATTGCGAAGATCAGCTTCTTGCAAAGACCAATGTAATACTCCTTGCTACCCATCAGATACGCGGAGATAATGATACCTATCAGCAGCGTAAATACGACATCGATCAACGCCTTCATTCCGTAGGTCAGCCAATCATAGGTTGTACTTACAATCAGAGAAAGCTTACCGCTGAGCCATTCCTCCATAATGTGCGTGGCATTTTTCAGATACGGCATCACCAATTCGGAGAGCCTTTCGTTCTTCGCCAGAAAACGATTCAGCAAATCAATTGCAGCATCGGCATACCTCGGCAGATTATTCATCAACGTCTCAATACTCGAGATCAGCTCCGGAATAATCGCAACCACCAACAATGTCAATAGCGTAATCGTCACGGCAAGAGAAATGAAAATGCTCACATTTCTCGTAACCCTCTTTGCCTTCCGCACCTTTTCCTTTGTTGCTTTCTTCCCGCGTGTGCTCTTACTCCACGCGCCGTACATCTTACGTTCCAGCATACGCACTGCGGGGGACAGCAAAAAGGCAATTACGAACCCGCAGATAATCGGTGACATGACAGACAAAACCGCACGGATGCCATCTCCGATCACCCGAATTCGCAGCAGTAAAAAGTACAGTAGGATCGCTGCGGCAATCACAAAGAATGCCGCTATCGCCTGCGGAAAATACTCCTTCGCGCTATGCAGATGACGCTTCCGCCCCTCTTTCTCCTTCGCCTCGGACAGCATTTCCGATTGTTCCATTTCCTTCTCTTCCATAGCACCTCTCCCTTTCTCGGACCATGAAGTCCCTCTCAGCAGCTTCGCGTCCTTCTTGCCTCATGCCAAACAAGCAATGATGTTCTATCAATTTCCGGCCGCCGCATTCTTAGACGAAACAATCTCAAAGGACAACAAGGATTCCAGATAACGAGTCTCCTCAAA
>JAZRZZ010000032.1:0-18982 GCA_045601665.1 Lachnospiraceae bacterium | reverse complement strand
GCATTTTGTGTAAGGATACAGGCATAGTCCGTAAGATCAGTTTCGCAGGCGCCGGAAATTAGTTCTACGGAGCGTATCGTTATGAGGAAGTGAATCCCTTGTGCCTCGGCGCGCGTAACTAAGTTATAGAGAGATGCAGCGAACAGTGGCAGATTTATTTGCAATAGCTGATAATGCTTGGAGGGCATAATGCATGCATCCGAGGTGGTTGCAAGTGCCTTACACAAAGAATCGTAGTCCTTGTGAGTCTTGGTCAGTTCGGCAAACTTCGCCAAATGAGAGGAATATTCCTTCTCGCCGGCGTGAATCTTAGTAATTAGTGAATCATACACAGGTAGATTGCGTTGATAATCATTGAGTTCTTTTTCTTTTGTTTCGACCTTTCGTTCAAAATATAGAAGAAAGGAGTTTGCTAATAGAAGGAATGCAACGATACTTGCTAGGAGAGTGGGTTTTTTGTAAAAGGAAACATTGGTTTTTGAGGTATTAAGAACCATAATCAATACGAGGTATGTATTGATGAAAATTAATCGTAACGACAAATGAGAGCGGAGAAGCAAATTGTAAAGAGAAAAGCTTCTTGCGATTTGTGCAACAGGAAAAAGGATAAGTAGGGTCAAAAGGTTGGCTAGAACAGGAAAAAGGGTGTGCTCTTGTGAAAGGTGAAAAAAGCCAACAATGATAATGACAAGATTTTGCGCAAAAAGAGTTGTTACAAAGATTAATGCGGTTAATGTAATGGCTGGAGTGATATGTAATTTATAAATGAAGTATACATATGCAAAGACAAACAAGTTGGCGTACAACAAAGGGAACGCAACTGAGGTGAATAGCGTGATATATGCAGGAAGTGTGAAGAAAAGCAATCCTAGGAGATCACGAAGAAAAAGAATTTTTCTGTGTTTCATATAAGCATGAATAAGGATGGAAAAAGACAAAAACTCCAATCCGAAACAGATAACTTCGACGGCTGTATACATAGAAACTCCTTACATATCACAAAAGGGATTCGATATTTTGCTTGTATTTTCGTCCGACAGGAATTGTATGTGTGTGAATACGAATGAAACAATTTGTTTTGTCATAATCGCTAATATATGCAGTATTAATTATGTATCGTCTGTGACATTGGACAAACTGTCCGCCGACTTTTTGATGGATAGATTGCAGGGAAGTATCACGTGCTTTCAGTGTTCCGTTTGTTGTTTGTATAATTAACGTATGTTTGTTGCTCTGAAAATAAACAATGTTGTCTTGCGCGATATAATGGTGCATGCGAGAAGAGTCTGTGATGGTTAAAATGGTTTTCCCAAGAAAACCAGATGCTTGCATGCTTTGAATCTGTAGGATGACAGAAGCAGGGGTGTAGGGCTTGGTTATATAATTGTAGCAGTGAAAATTGGATAGTGCGTAGCGGATATGTTGCTCAAGTATTGTTAAAAATAAAATGGGAGTTGATGAATAAATATTTGACGAGCGTATCCTTTTGGCAAAAAGGAATCCATCTCGGTTGTCGTGGTGTTCCGAGAGTTGTATGTCTAAAAGAAAAAGCGAATATGGTTTTGATGTATGTATAGATTGATTAAGGGAAGAAAGTGCTTCGCGCAATGTGGTGGCAGTGTGAACGTCCCAAGACGGATAGTGTTTTTGGATGGTTTCAACGAGCAAATTTTTCTGAAAAACATCATCCTCTACAATCAGTACACGTTCCATAAATGCAAACCTCCAAAATCACATGCTTTATAAATTAGTATAGCAAAAAAGAAAGTGACTAGCAAGGAAGAATTAAGAAACCTCACGTTGTTCGGGCTGTTATACACGTTGTTGGTGCTTGAAATGTTGATTAATAGGGAAAATCTAAGTATTCTTTATTAATCCGATGGGAAGAAGACAAGTAGTTTTCTGAACAAGAAAGGAGGAACCACGTATGAAGCTTCAGGATATGATGCGCAATGCATTGGAGCAGCTGGCAGAGAACATCCCTGCAAAGGCTGGTTCTACTTTGAACTGGGGTGACGTAGAGATGCCGGCTTGTGTAAAGCAGGAGCTCGAAGAGGAATCCAAGTAGTAAGTAGGGAAAGGCGACGCACCGTAGTCGGAGCAAGTAACAATAGGAGTAAGAATGGCATACATTCGTAAGCTTGCATATTTGCAAGAACAGTACATATTCTTTTGACTATTCGGCGCGGCAAGCGGCATCGTCTGATGTCGCCTGCGAGCGCGTTTGGATGATTTTTTGAAGGGACGCAGAGAGGTGAGTTTGCTGAACAAAGTATGGTATGCTTGGGATCATGCAAACGATCGCCTAGTAGCATATGCGTTGCGACGTTTGGGTGCGGAGGAAGCTTCGCAAGAAACCGAAGAGAAGATTCGTTATTCCTTGTATGTGATCTTTTCCGAGGTGGAAAAGACATTGCTGTTGCTTTTGTTGGCAACGATATTTGGATATACGATACCGTTTGTTATCGCGTACCTTTCTCTGGTACCGATACGAATGTTTACCGGAGGGACACACAACAAGTCCAATTTGGGCTGCTTCTTACATACGGTATTTGTGTTTGTACTGATTCTGGTGCTGGCACGGATGTTTGATACCATACGGTGGATGAGACTTGCGTTTGTGTTGTTGGCGTTGGTTTTGACGTGGGTTGCAGCTCCGATTCGGGCCCAGCTCCGATACAAGAAATCGAAGCGAATGGAATTCAAACGTAAGGCGACGGTGGTCTTGGTAATACAGCTTGTTTTGCAGATGTTTTTTGACGGAGAGTATATTGACATCTGTAGTATGGCTGTTGTGGTACAATGTATGGATATGTTATGGGGCATCGGACAACAGGCATTGGATCGAAGCAAATGAAAATCACAGGGATCTGCGTACACAGTCCGCTATTATTATAAAAAAATAATAATAGAATCGACGAACACAGAACAACGGTGGGCTGTGTACGCAGATCCCTGCGAAATAGGCATAAAGGAAAAGGGTTGTTCCCAAACGGAACAACGCTTTTGATAATCTGTGGGAAGGTCTATACGAGTAATTGTACCATGATGTGTGGCTGATCGTCTAGGGCAATGCAATCGATGGAAAGGGAACCACTGTACTTTGCAAGCTGAGTATGCAGATAGTACAGACCATAGCCATGCGGCATTGTGATGCCTTTGGATTCGTAGATGGTCTCCGAGTGTTTCTTGGTGGAATATCCTTTCTCGATGAAGAGGTGTAATTCCTCGACAGAATATTTTCGATCAACCGGATTGCGGATGTCAATGAGTACACGGCCTTCCTCCGAGCGGATGGAGATGAAGATGGTATCTCCGGAGGTACAAGCCTCTACGGCATTTTGCATGAGAATACATGCAAAGTCCGAAAGATCTGTCTCGGTCGCGTGGGAAACCAATTTGGTGTCCTGAACATTGAAAATAACGCGAATGTCTGCGTCGTTTGCGCGAGCGACGATACTATACAATGAGGCGGAAAACAGCGGTAGGTTCAACTGCAAAAGCGGATAGTAAGCCAAAGGCTTGGAATACGTTCCGGCATAGGCATTTAGCGCATCGCATAAGGATTCGTAGTCTACACAGGTGGTCGGAAGCTGTGAGAGTGTTTGCAAACGGTTGTTATATTCATGCTGTCCTGCGCGAATCTGTTCAATCAAGGATTCGTAGATGGGCAGGTTTTTCTTATAAGCGCTGATCTCTTGCTCTTGAAGCTCGAGGCGTCGTTCGTAGTAGAGGAGACACACATTTGCCGACAACAAAAAGAGAAGGATTGCGGCAGGGTAGGTAGGGTGCTCGTACAGGAATGCGGCCTCCGACTTGGAAAAGTAGAGGAACAAAATGAATACCAAGTAGGTATTGATGAACAAGATCTTGAAGATATAGCGCGAGCGTAGTAGGCGTTGGTAGATTCCGATTCGGTGAAGAAACAGAATAATCGGAACCACAACGACAAGGGTGACAAAATTACATACAATCGGGAACAGCAAGCTTGAGCCATAGATGTCCAAATGAAAGATCCCGATAACAATGATAACAACGTATTGTGAGAATAGAACCGTACTGCAACTGAGTGCGACCAACGCCAGTGCATTTCCGAAATGCTTTTCGTATAGGATATAGAGAAAGAAAAAGTACGAAACATTCAAAAATAACAGAGCCACGGTAGTGGAATTCAAAAACGGGAGAGCACCGACGATTCCATAGAGAAGAATCCCGATCCAGTCCTTTGGCCTCGGAAGTGGCTTATGCCCAAGATAGACATGTGATACGATGACCAAAGTGAAGAATTCCATGCAGCAACAGGTTACATCGATAAGCAAGGGGAGATGTTCCTTCATAGGTCTGCTCCTTTTTCAAAGTTGGACGTATTGATGTCGGCGAGATTTTTCTTATAAGTTCGACCGACAGGAATGGTATGCGTATGTACACGAAGAAAATTATTGGTTCGATCATAGTCGCTGATGAAATCGCTATTGACAAGGTATTGGCTGTGACAGCGGATGAGCTTGTGTGGTTCTTTCTGATTAATCGTATCCAGTGTGCCTTCTCGTGATTTGAACTCCCCCATGGTCGTTACGTAGGTGATCGTATGATAGCGGCTGATAATGTAATAAATGTCGTCAATCGCGACATGGTGACGAAGACGATGGGTATCGGTAAATGTCAATGCCGAACGCTGGAGATAGCCGGTGGCTTGTAGATTTGCAAGCTGATGAAGTACATCCTTGCAGTCATAAGGCTTGGAAATGTAATTGTAGCAGTGATAATTGGCCAGTGCCTCTCGAATGTACTGCGAAAGTCCCGTCAGAAAAAGAATCGGAGTCGAATAATAAATGGATTGTTCACGCACCAATCCCGCAAATCTTAGACCGTCCTGATTGTTTGTGGCCTTTGTCAATTGGATGTCTAACAAGAACAACGTAAAATACGTTTTTTCTTTTAGGGAGGTCGAAAGTGCGGCATTTGCATCGGCAAATGTGGTTGCGATGCGAACGTCCCATTCGGGATAACGATTTTGTATGGCCTGCTGCAAGGCGGTGTATTGAGTTACGTCGTCTTCGACGATGAGTACACGTTCCATGATACTGTCCTTTCTTGTCGTACTAACGTACAGTATAGCGAAAAAATCCGAAACAAACAAGCGGAAAAAACGTTTTTTCACGTCGTTTTAGTCGTGTTCCCTGTCGTTTTAGTCGTCGAGGGTTGCAAAAAAATGATTCGTATTATAGAATGGCGACAGCAGAAAAGCAGGTACGAAATCAACAGACGATTGTTTGGAGGTTTCTTCAATAAGTGGTATTATCCTTAAAAGAAGGAGAAGTGTGCAGATGATCGTAGTTACGATTGGATTGTCTGCACATTTCTTCTTTTTTTCAATAGACGAAGAAGTGTTGCGTTCTATGCGGTTGGGGGTGGCATGGAACGGTACGATGCGTGTTGTGGTTTGGTATGCACCTCTTTTGATGGTGTGACGCAGTAAATTTTTAAGGAGAGACGGACGATGATAACAGTGGAAAATGTAAGCTTGACAATCGGTAAGCATGAGATACTCAAGGACATTTCGCTCAAAGTGGAAAAAGGTACGATCTCGGGTTTGATCGGACGTAACGGTTCGGGGAAAACAATGCTAATGAAGTGTATCTGCGGGTTTATTAAGCCGACAAAGGGGCGAATTGTTGTTGACGGAGAGGTGGTCGGCGTGGATGTTGATTTTCCGAAGGACATCGGAATTATCATCGAAACGCCGGGGTTTCTTTCAATGAAGAGCGGATACCAGAATCTTGCGCTGTTGGCAGGATTGAATCGTCGCATTGACAAGGAGCGTATTCGTGAGAGTATGCGGATGGTGGGGTTGGATCCGAATTTGAAACTGAGTGTGGGGAAATACAGCCTCGGCATGAGACAAAGACTCGGTCTTGCACAAGCGATTATGGAGGATCCGTCGCTGCTGATTTTGGATGAGCCGTTTAACGGTTTGGATCTGGACGGAGTGCAGGATATGAGAAAATACCTGCTTCGGCTTCGCGATGACGGGAAAACCATTTTGCTTTCCTCCCATCATGCAGAAGACATTGCGTTGCTATGCGATGAGGTGACGGAGTTGGACAAAGGACGGGAAATCACGAAAAAATAGGAGGGATGTTATAAAAAAGTATCTTTTCGTGATATTGGCGTTCATAGGTCTTTTGGGTGTATTGCGTAAGGGAGAGGTTGCTAAGGAATATAAGAGGACATATGAGGAAGAGTTAGCCTATGTGGAGCAGTGGAGAAAAGAACATCCGGGGGAGTTTGGGCCGATGATAAGAGGACCTCTTGAGGAATCGGATACAAACATTCCCCTGCCTCTGTCGTCTGCCTCTGCCACACCATGGAGCAAGTGGATACTTGTCATTGGCATTGCATTTGTGGTGATTTTGGTTGCAGGTATCGGTGTAGTACTTGCCTGTCGTAAGAAGCAGAGGCACACCGGCGAAGAGGCGGCATAAATTGGAATAATAAAAATTTGAAATTTTCTATTGACAATTACGTAGAACGGGAGTACAATAAGCAAAATTCGTTTTATGAAACGAATCATATATGTATAAAAGCGATGACGAAGACGGTGGAGTATTCCGGACTTTCAGAGAGTCGGTGGTTGGTGTGAACCGATAGTGAAGATGCTCAATGACCTATCCCTTCCGAGCTGAAGGTCTGAAACTCATTCGATTAGTAGGAACTTCCGTAGTTGCCGCGTCAAGGCAAAGGACTTGTTGGAGTCTGAGAGTGGTGCGAAGGCACAATTTGAGTGGTACCGCGGGTAATGATGATTGCTCGTCTCAAAGAAGGATTTTTCTTTGAGGCGAGTTTTTTTATTGAGCGGATTTGATAGCGACGAAAGCATGCACGCCGCCATGGAGTTCGTTTCCACGAAACTTGCCGAATAGTATCTCGATCGGACACATGATATTATTTTTCTGGGAGGAAAGAAACATGAAGAATGAAAATGTGGATGTCAAATTGTTGGAAGTGGCAGGACGTATCAAGGAGATGCGTTTGATTGCCGAGCTGAGCGAGGAGAAGATGGCAGAACTCACCGAAGTAACAGTGGAGGAGTACAAGGCATTTGAAGAGGGACGTGAGGATTTCCCTTTTACCTTTATTCACAAGTGTGCGTTGGCACTCAATGTAGAGATGTCGGCACTTTTGGAGGGACGTACGGCGAAGCTTAGCTCTTACACGGTAACGAGAAGCGGCAAGGGTCAAGTGACGGCAGAGGAGGAAGGGATTCTTATTAAGAACCTTGCACCGATGTTCAAGAACAAATTGGCGGAGCCCTATTGGGTTCGTTATCAATATTCCGCAGAACAGCAGAGAAAGCCGATTCATCTGACAAAGCACAGCGGTCAGGAATTTGACCTTGTCCTTAAGGGATGCTTGAAGGTACAGGTGGGTGATCACACCGAGATTCTTAGGGAGGGCGACAGCATCTTCTACAAGAGCTCCACACCTCACGGCATGATCGCCATCAATGAACAGGATTGTACCTTCCTTGCGGTTGTCCTTCCCGGAACCGAAGCTGAGGAGCAGGAAGTAGTTGAAACGCTTGTAACCGGTAGAACTGCGAAGAGAAGCTTTGTCAGTGAGAAGTTCATCCAGACTACTGAGGATGAGCAGGGGAGATTGAAGAAGATCGATTTCGTAAATGAAGAGGAGTTCAACTTCGCCTTTGATGTTGTGGATGCTATTGCGAAGAAAAATCCCGAAAAACTTGCTATGGTTCATCTCGATAAGAACAAATTCGAGAGAAAGTTCACCTTCCTTGATATGAGCAAGAAGAGTGCACAGTGTGCGAATTATTTTAAGGCTTTGGGAATTCAGCCGGGCGACCGTGTCATGCTGGTCCTCAAGAGACATTATCAGTTCTGGATTAGTATGCTTGCGCTTCACAAGCTTGGGGCAATTGCAATTCCCGCAACCAATCAGCTGGTGGCACATGATTTTGAGTATCGTTTCCAGTCTGCCGGAGTGAAAGCAATTCTCTGTACGGCTGATGGTGATACTGCGGCTCAGGCAGAGCTGGCAATGGAGAAATGCCCGACTGTTGAGCATCGCATCATGGTAGGAGAGCCTCGTGAGGGCTGGAGAAACTTTGATGAGGAGTACGTAATGTACAGCTCTCATTATGATCGTACCGTGAACTCACCGAAGGGCTCCGATCGTATGATCATGTTCTTTACTTCCGGTACCACCGGTTATCCGAAGATTGCTTGCCACAGTTATAAGTACGCCCTTGGTCATTTTGTGACCGCGAAGTATTGGCACCAGGTAGACCCGGATGGTCTGCATTTTACCATCTCCGATACCGGCTGGGGTAAGGCGTTGTGGGGCAAGTTCTATGGTCAGTGGCTCTGCGAAGGCCCCGTATTTACTTATGACTTTGATCGTTTCCATGCAGAGGATATCTTGCCGCTGTTTGCGCAGTATCATATCACTACATTCTGTGCACCACCTACTATGTATCGTATGTTGATTAAGCAGGATATCAGCCAGTATGATCTCAGTAGCATTCGTCATGCGACTACTGCAGGTGAGGCATTGAACCCCGAGGTATATAAGGTCTTCAAGGAAAATACCGGACTTCGTATCATGGAAGGCTTCGGTCAGACCGAGACCACGCTTGTTATCGGTAATTTGTACGGTGAAGAGCACAAGCTGGGCTCCATGGGTAAGCCTACTCCGCAGTATCATGTAGAGATTCTCGATCCGGACGGCAATCCCGTACCGGTTGGTGAGAACGGCGAGATCTGTATCTACACCGGTGAGAAGGTTCCGTGTGGTCTGTATCGTGGGTACTACAATTCCGAAGAACTCACCAAGGAAGCATGGCATGACGGTATCTACCACACCGGTGATGTCGCTTGGAAGGATGAGGACGGTTTCTATTGGTATGTCGGTCGTAAGGATGACGTCATCAAGTCCTCCGGCTATCGTATCGGCCCCTTCGAAATCGAGAGTGTTATCATGGAGCTTCCTTACGTCCTCGAGTGCGGTGTCAGCGCAGCACCCGACCCGGTTCGCGGTCAGGTCGTGAAGGCCAGCATCGTGCTTACCAAGGGTACCGAGGGTACCGAGGAATTGAAGAAGGAGATTCAGGAGTATGTGAAGAAGCACACCGCTCCTTACAAGTATCCGAGAATCGTTGTCTTCATGGATGAGCTTCCGAAGACTATCAGCGGTAAGATTCAAAGAAATAAGCTGTAGAGAATCTGCGGTTGCATTTTTGCGGCATTTGTTATATGATAATAGAATAGTCGAATTGCGACGAAGGAACGCGAATCGGAAGACGAATTGCGCGTTTGCGGAGGTGTAAGATGCTATATAAACGAGTGATTTTGTTGGCCGGCCACTATGGTAGCGGTAAGACAAACATTGCAGTAAATATCGCGCTAAACCTGAAGGCAGAGGGCAAGGAAGTGGTGATTGCAGATCTGGATATCGTGAATCCTTACTACCGTACGAAGGATAGTGAGGAAGAATTGAAGGCGGCAGGAATCCGATTGATCGGTTCCGAATACGCCAATACCAACGTAGATGTTCCGGCACTTCCTCAAGAGATGTATTCCGTTGTGGATAACAAGAGTACCTATGCGGTACTTGATATCGGTGGCGACGATCGAGGTGCTCTGGCACTGGGACGGTATACCCCGTATCTGTTACAGGAAGACAGCTACGAGATGCTGTTTGTGATGAATCAGTATCGTCCGCTTACCCGAGATGCGAAGAGCACCATTGAGGTAATGCGTGAGATAGAGCAGGCGGGAGGACTTCCCTTTACCGGCCTGATCAACAATTCCAACTTGGGCGTGGAGACTAAGGCGGAGGATGTGTGGGCAACCGACGCCTATGCACGTGAGGTCGAGAGTCTTACGGGTTTGCCGTTACGCATGACTACAGTAGTAGAATCGTTGTATGATACGGTTTCCGAAAGACTGCCGAACGTATTTCCTCTGCGACTTCAAAACAAGCGATTGTACAATAACGAGTAGAAGGCTACAAGGAGGTTATAATGAGCAAAGTAACATTTAATACAGACCTTTGTAAGGGCTGTGGATTGTGTGTCGGAGCATGTCCCAAGAAGCTTCTTCGGATGTCGGTAGACACGATTAACAAGAAGGGGCATCACCCGGCAGAGATCACTGACCAGTCGGCATGCATCGGCTGCGCATTCTGCGCTACCATGTGTCCGGATTGCGTAATTACGGTAGAAAGGTAGGAAGATTGCATGGCAGATAAGGTTTTGATGAAAGGAAATGAAGCCATTGCAGAGGCAGCGATTATGGCAGGATGCCGTCATTATTTCGGTTATCCTATCACTCCTCAGACAGAGGTGGCTGCGTATATGGCAAAGCGTATGCCGAAGATCGGCGGTACGTTCTTACAGGCAGAGAGTGAAGTAGCTGCAATTAATATGTGTATCGGTGTTGCCGCTACCGGAAAGAGAGTTATGACGAGTAGTAGTAGCCCGGGAATTTCCCTGAAGGCTGAGGGTATCAGCTACATGGCAGGCTGCGATCTCCCCGCTCTTATTGTAAATGTACAGAGAGGTGGCCCGGGGCTTGGCGGTATTCAGCCGTCTCAGGCAGATTATTTCCAGGCAACCAAGGGTGGCGGACACGGTGACTATCATTTGTTTGTAGTTGCACCCGCAAGCGTTCAGGAGATGGTAAGTCTTACGGCGCATGCATTTGATGTTGCGGAGAAGTATCGCATTCCCGCTATGCTTCTTGCGGACGGTACTTTGGGTCAGATGATGGAGCCCGTTGCTTTGGAAGGTGTAGAGGTCAATGAGCACGACAAGTCTTGGGCACTGACCGGTACGAAGGGCGAGAGAAAACGTAACATCGTAAACTCCCTGTCCTTGCTTCCCGAGGAGCTGGAGCAGTGGAACCTGGAGCGCTACGAGAGATATGCGAAGATTGAGGCAAATGAAGTAATGTACGAAGAATACATGATGGACGATGCTGAGGTATGTATCGTAGCATTCGGTATCGCTTCCCGTGTATCCCGCAACGCAATCAAGGCTGCACGTGCACAGGGCATCAAGGTCGGCATGATTCGTCCGATTACGCTTTGGCCGTTCCCGAAGGAAGTGCTTTGCAAGGCAGCTGACAAGGTGAAGGCATTTGTAACCGTTGAGCTTAATATGGGTCAGATGGTTGAGGATGTTGAGCTTGCAATTCGTTGCAAGAAGCCGGTGCTTATGGCTAACCGTGTGGGTGGCTGTATTCCTACTCCTGAGCAGGTGCTTGCTCAGGTTGTGGAAGCTAACAAATTAGGAGGTGAGCAGTAATGGGTGAAGTAGTATTTCAGAAGCCGCAGGCTTTAACCGATAATCAGTTTCATTACTGTCCCGGTTGTACGCATGGTATTATTCATCGTCTCGTAGCAGAGGCGATTGACGAGCTTGGTATTATGGGCAAGACCATCGGTGTTGCCAGCGTTGGTTGTTCCGTATTTACATACAACTACTTTAATGTGGATATGGTTCAGGCAGCCCACGGACGTGCTCCGGCAGTTGCTACCGGCGTTAAGAGAAGCGATCCTGAGAACATCGTATTTACGTATCAGGGTGATGGTGACCTTGCTTCCATCGGTACGGCAGAGACCGTGCATGCAGCTGCAAGAAATGAAAACATTACCGTTATCTTTGTTAACAATGCAATCTACGGCATGACCGGTGGCCAGATGGCACCGACCTCTCTTCCGGGACAGGTAACGCAGACGTCTCCTTACGGACGTGATGTCAATACCGTTGGTTATCCGGTACGTATCTGCGAGATGCTCAGCGAGCTGGACGGCGCTTCTTATCTTGAGAGAGTTGCCGTGAACAACGTAAAGAACGTGAAGGCTGCGAAGAAGGCCATCAAGAAGGCGTTCCAGAACCAGATCGAAGGCAAGGGCTTCTCTCTTGTAGAGGTTGTGTCCACCTGCCCGACGAACTGGGGCAAGACTCCCGAGAAGGCGCTTGAGTGGCTCGAAGAGAACATGCTTCCTTACTATCCTCTTGGTGTATACAAGGATAAGTACGCAGAGAAGAAGGAGGACAAATAAATGGCACAGACGCAGATTTTGATTGCAGGCTTCGGCGGACAGGGCATTTTGTTCTCCGGTAAGTTCCTTGCGTACGATGGTTTGATTTCCGATAAGCAGGTTAGCTGGCTTCCGTCCTACGGTCCCGAGATGCGTGGCGGTACCGCAAGCTGCAGCGTTGTATTCAGTGATGAGATTATCGGTTCTCCTATTGTGGAGAAACCGGACATCTTGGTCGTTATGAACCTTCCTTCCTTGGATAAGTATGAGGATGCGGTTGTTCCCGGCGGTAAGATTTTCTACGACTCCACCTTGATCGGTAGAGAGGTGGCGAGAACCGACGTAGAGGCGTTCGGTGTTCCCGCTACGAAGCTGGCAGCAGACAATGGTATGCCTACCCTTGCCAATATGATTCTTCTCGGTAAGATGATTAAGGAGACCGGAATTATCAATGAAGAGAATATTGCGAAGATCGTAGATAAGATCGTAAGTGCAAGACACCAGGATCTGAAGGAGCTGAACATTAAGGCTCTCCAGATGGGCGCAGATTATTAGGAACATGTAAGTTCTACGCATGTAGAATATCGTGCGGACAGCGGAATGTTTTCAGTATTTCGCTGTCCGTTTTGCTTTCATATGTAACCTAACAGGGTCTTTTGTCGTGTATAAGGATGAAAGGCCTTTTGATTTTCGGGAATTTCGGTTCCCGAGAAGTACGTAATCAAAGGAGAAGGAGGGGACAGAACGTGGAAGATCGTCAGATCGTGGATCTCTATTGGCAACGCTCGGAGGATGCCATCACACAGACGCGCAGCAAGTACGGAAAGTATTGTCGATACATAGCGAAGCGAATTCTCGAAATCGAGCAGGACGCAGAGGAATGCGAAAATGATGCGTATATGAAAGCGTGGAACGCCATGCCTCCTCATCGACCGGAGAGCTTGAAAGCATTTCTCGGGAAGATCGTAAGACGCTTGGCGCTGGATCGCTACAGCTACAATACAGCGCAGAGGCGAGACAGCCGTATGGTAGTGTGCCTTGAGGAGCTGCAGGAGTGTATTCCGAGCAGTTCGTCGGATGTGGCGGAGGAGGAAACACTGCGGACTGCGATCAATGCTTTTTTGGAAAGCCTTTCGGCAAATACACGCATTTTGTTCTTACGGCGGTATTGGTACCTATGTGGCGTAAAGGAGCTTGCAAAGAGCATGGACATGTCCGAGAGCAATGTGAAGGTCACTTTGATGCGTACACGCAATCGATTCAAGGAGTATCTGGAGAGCGAAGGAATCGCACTGTAGACGGAGGGAGCATATGAAGGACGATAAGGATAGGAAGGAAAAGAAGCTTTTAGAAGCAATGCAGCTTGTGGATGAGAGGTATATTGAAGAGGCGGATCCGACGAAGAAACCGAAAGTGATTACTTGGCTTGGTAAGAAGTCGGTGAAGTATGCAGCGCTGGCGGCGTGTGTTTGTTGCTTGATTATCGGGGCTATTTGGCTCTTTGCACCGATTCGGACACCGAAGACGGACACGTCGAAGCATCGTGACAGCGACTATTACGAGATTATCGAGAAGCTGGCGGATTATTATCACAAGGATCCCGAGCACGCGAATCGCTGGGAGCAGTTGATGGACAGCTTGGTCAATGGGGGAATTAAGGAAGAAGGCAACGACATGGAGGCGGTTCCTGAGGCACCGACGCCCGACGGGGAACAGACATACGAGGAAGTGACGGACAATCAGGTTGCCGGAGTGACGGAGGGCGACCGAATTAAGCGAAGCGACCGACACATTTATTATTTGCGCGAGAATACGTTGTATGTGTACTCGATTGAGGGAGAGGATTCAAAATGCTTGGCGACGTTTGAAATTCCCACAGAACACATGTTTATGCCGTACTATCAGAGCTGGGAGCTCTTCCTCTCCAAGGATTGTAAGACGGTTACGGTATTGGCCGGCGGAGCGCCCGTTCATGAGAAGGACGAGAATAGAAGTATTCCTTCCGTCGTAACGCTGTATTCGCTGGATGTAACGAATCCGACGACGATTCGCATCAAGAACAAGGTGACGGTCAGCGGTGATTATATGACCGCGCGAATTGTGGACGACGAGCTTTTGTTGATTACAAGATACGAAACGTATCGACAAATCGATTATTCGAACGTGAGCACCTTCGTTCCAAGTATCGACTTGGGAAATGGCATGGAGTGCATCTCCGCGGATGACATCTATGTG
Organism: Lachnospiraceae bacterium; assembly: GCA_045601665.1. Taxonomy (GTDB): domain Bacteria; phylum Bacillota; class Clostridia; order Lachnospirales; family Lachnospiraceae; genus ISDg. Next base: position 4,678 of record JAZRZZ010000032.1, on the reverse strand, counting down.
CCGGACACCCTTTCGAATGGTTACTACACGGTAATCTGTAAGTTCGATCAAGAGACGCTTGCGTTGCTCGGAAAGAAAGCACTGCTGTCCTTCTATGAAGAGGCCTATATCACCATGGACACCATCTATGCGACGCGCAATTATCAGGAGAAGAAGGACAATGCGTATCTTTCTTACACCGAAATTGTAGCCGTCCCTTATGATGAAGAAAAGCTGGAGATACAAGGTTCTACTTCTGTAGAAGGAGAAGTTAGAGACCGATTTAGTATGGATGAGTATGGGGGTATGCTACGTGTTGTTACGATGACGCGAGTGAGCGAGGAGCGCCGTAACGGATGGACGGTTAGTTTGAATCTCGTGTGGGATAAGACAAATGCCAATCTCTACGTCATCGACCTTTCGACGTGGGAGACGGTGGCGACGGTGGAGCATTTTGCTCCGGCCGGCGAGACGGTGCAATCGGTACGCTTTGATAAGGAAAATGCCTACGTGTGTACGGTGATGAAGCCGACCCTTTCCGACCCGGTATTTTTCTTCGATCTGAGCGATATCAACAATATTACCTATAAGGATACGGGCACAATAGAGGGCTTTTCTTCCTCGTTGATCAATTTCGGCGAGGGCTTCTTGCTCGGAATCGGTGTAGGAGATGAGTGGAATACCGTGAAGATTGAGGTGTACGCAGAGACGGAAAGCAAGGTGGTGTCCGTATGTAGCTACGAGATTCCGCACGCGAGATATTCTAGGAATTACAAGTCTTACTACATCAACCGCGACCTTTCACTCCTCGGTCTGGGTATTGACCAAGGAAGTGACGTGGCTAGGTACCTCCTACTGTTCTTCGACGGGACAGCTCTTCATGAGCAGCTTTTCACGCCGCTTGGGGGAGATGTGGAGCAGCATAGGGCTGTGTGGATTGACGGCTATATGTATATGTTCGGCGCCGATGCGTTCAAAGTAGAGCATGTGGGAGGAACAGCGGTGTCTCGGTAGGTGCATGAGAAGCATAACACCAAAATCGATAAATGAAAAAATGCCTCGGCCCGAAAAGCTCGGTGCCGAGGCACATTTGATATCATGAGACACTTATTTTATAAAGTAGGAAAGTGCAAGTACCGCGATCGAATTCCAGTAGATTGCGATTTCATTGGTTGAATACGACTCGTAAGCGTCGGTAAAGCATTTCATACCGGGACTTCCTTCGGGAATATCCGCACAAGCCTTCGGGTCGCACGGATGTACGTTCGGACCACCGGAAACGTATCCGGGAATCGGTTCGTCGATTCCGTCGGCGAAGGTCGGACGATTGTGAGGATTGCGGAATGCATGATCACCGTGACCGGTCACGTAGCTCATGTCGAGAGGATTACGACCAAAGAGATAATGCACATGCTCTTCTGCGGCTTCTGCGTAAGAAGGATCACCTGTAAGCATCGTAGCAACGAGAAGAATGCAGGCATTTGTCATAACGGACAAGTTGCTGCCCCATACGAATTCGTTGTTGCGGAGCGACATGGAATAACCACTGTTTCGAGTGATTCGCAGAAGGGTGTTTGCCTTGTCGAGAAAAGCGTTACGGAAGATCTGCACCGTGTCACCATCGAAGGTATCTTCGGGTGCGAACAGGACACAGAGTCCGGCAAAACCGGAGACATCCGCCCAACCGAGCCCCGTTTTTTCGATATTGGAGGCAGCCAAACCACGAAGCATGGAAGCAGCTTCGGGGGCGCCGGTGCAGAGGAACATCTCCGCAGCTGCCCACATACGCTCATCCAAGTCGCAAGCGTCGCCGTACTCGCCGGTTCGACAATCCTTCGGATTCTTGAAGGGAACCATTACGGGGTGTGCGAGAAGCCATGCAAAGGAGCGTTTTGCAGCTTCAAGAAGTGTGTCCGCATATTCGGCATCGAATTCGCGGTAGATGCGGGAAGCAAGAGCCACGCTTGCCACAAAACCGCCGGTTGCCATAGAAGAAACGGGATAACAGAAGAACTGCTCCTTGTCTTCCTCGGGCATGATGAAAGGTGCATGGAATGCGGTCGTAACCTTATGATATACGCCGCCGTCGTCTGCCTGCATCTTGAGCATCCAGTCGAGCTCATAACGGCACTCGTTCAAAACGTCGGGCATTCCGTTGCCGCTTTCGGGAATGTTCAGCGAGCGATCAAATGCTCTCGGGAAGAGAAGGTAGGCATAAAGAAGATGTCCTACCGTAACCGCACCGGGAGAAACATATCGTCCGAAGTCACCTGCATCGTGCCAACCGCCGGTCATTTCCTTGCTGATATCGTTGTTCAAGTAATTCAAAATCGGATTGGTGTGACAAATGTCATGTGTGAAGACTCCGGCATAGGTCTTGTCCAACGCGCAGCCACAACGCTGAAAGTAAAACATTCTCAGCATATCGGTAAATGCGTCGGAGTAGATTCCACAACCGATACGGAACGAAACAGAGGTTGCGCCGGAGGCATCCTCGAAATGATAAGTGCCGGGTTCGCAAACGGTGCTGAAGTTTACTTTGTAAACCTCATCCCCACTGGCTTCGTCAAAGCCATGATAAGTAACAAGCGGTTCTACCACAGTAGAATCAGCTTCGTTAATCAGACGACAGGTGTCGCTGCCTGTCATAATTGCCAGCTTAGGCGCATGTGTGCGGTAGCCGACCTGGTTAACAAAAACAGCCATGATGTTCTCCTCCTAAATATATTAGTATGCGCAGGGAATTTCCCACTATGAACTCAGTATAATATTATTAAAAGACATTTGCCATAGCATATCTTAGCTCATTTTTGTACATTTTTTCGTTGTTCTCGTAACAAACCACAAAAGAAGTTATATTTTTTGCGGATTTGTGTGGAATTTACGAGAATTTTGTGATACAATAATGCTATCGTAGTGTGCATATGCGAGCATTTATATATGTGTATTAGACAAATTCGGATAAACAGAAGGAAGATGAGGAGGGGTAATCTATATGATCAAGGCAAAGTTGCAGATAGCGAAGGATTCGTGGCTTCCGTACTTGGCGGCGGTGCTTGCAATTGTGGCAGCAGCTGCGTATGTGGTGGATATCTATGTAACAATGGAATGGTATTGGTACGATTTTGCATGGCCGGATTTCAGTAGTGGAATGCTCACGAGTCTTGCCTGGGTATTGCAGGTCGCAGGGCTTGTGTTGCTGGCAGTCATGATGGTTGTGGCGGCAAAACGTTGTATGGCATTGCTTGTGATACCGACATTGTTGCATGCGGTTGGTACGGTATTGATGGCACTTGAGAACAATGACAGATATTATATGCTGATGATTGCGGCGTTGGTTGTGTTTTATTTCTTTGCAGTAACGATGTTCAATGGACTTCATTCAAAGGTTCCCGTTATTGTTTTGGGGCTTGCGGCATTGGCAGGTGTCGCAGTGCTTTGCGTTTTGGAGAGAGTACCTTTTCTCGGACATCATTTCGTGCTCGGATATTCCATGCACCTGTCCTTAGTGATCCGAACCGCATTTTATTATCTGTCACTTGTCGTATTTTCTACGGCATTGACGCAGAAGTTTGAAGCGGATGTTGCACCGGTGAAGAATACGAAGACGGATAAGTCGGAAAGGGTTCATGAGACAGCTGTAGACGAAGTGAATAACGACGGCAATGTAAACTGGGCGTTGCTCAAAGAAGAGGAAGAGGTCGAGAAGACGGTGGAGACGGCAAAGGAAGAAACGATGCAAGAGAAGGAAAAAGTATTTTCCGTGAGCGATTGGCTGGATGAACAGGAGGAGATGGCAAAGGGAGAAGAGGAGTCGTCAAACGGGGAACCGGTTGTGACGGTTCCGCTAAGCGGTAGTCGCCTGCAAAAATCTCTAAAAGAAGAAATCGTATGTGATCGCGATCAAAAGCTGATGTACAAAAAGAAGGTCAATCTTTTTTCGGTGATTGGGTTGGTGCTTAGTGGATTGGCAATCGTTCTCAGCATGGTTATTATTTTCCGCCTTGTAGATGCTGAGGTATTCAGAAATGATACATTGGGATTGATGATGCTTGCTCTTGGTCTGTGTATGCTCTGTGTATTCGGAACACGTTTGACGTATAAAGAGTATTATACGAAGACGATTGTAACGGAGCGTAAGGTTATGCGCGAGGAGAGCAATTGGGAGGAATTCATCGCGAATCGCTTGGAGGAGGATGAAAGAAGCATTGCATCTCTAACCGATAGTTATGCGAAGATGACCGAAATGTATGGTCGCCTGTTGGAGACAACCGCAGAGCTGGCCGGAAACGTGAAGGCACTTACGGAACGTCAAGAACAGCTGTTGGCACTGGGAACCGTGGCAACAACTTCCGAGGAGACACCAAGCGAGGCATTGGAAGAGGAAACGGTAGAAGGTTTTACATATGGAGAAGCTACGTTTGTAGAAGACGAATACATAGGAGCAATCCGTCCGGAGGAAGTGTTCACCGAAGAAATCAGCGCGATAGAGGAAGAGGCTACCGAAGAGGAAGCGTTCACCGAAGAAATCAGCGCGATAGAGGAAGAGGCTACCGAAGAGGAAGCGTTCACCGAAGAAATCAGCGCGATAGAGGAAGAGGCTACCGAAGAGGAAGTGTTCACCGAAGAAATCAGCGCGATAGAGGAAGAGGCTAAGTCGGATCGTAGCCATGTCGTTCTGTGAGCCAAGGAGTTGATA
>JAZRZZ010000031.1:0-6019 GCA_045601665.1 Lachnospiraceae bacterium | reverse complement strand
TTGCACAAATGCGGGAATATTGCCCGACCAAGATGACGAACGGATTGCTCTTTTTAACGGATTCAAGATATTGGGAACTTCTTTGATGGCTTCGCAGATGTTATAGACGAGTATGTTGAAATATCCCGCCAAATTCTTAATCTTGCTATCGCCGTATGCGAGCTGTTTCATTGTGGTAAGGGTATGGAATTGCCCTTTTTTCAAAGGTGGGTGAAACGTTAAAATTCTACCGATGTACAAAAAGAAATTCAGGAATTTGTTTTTCGGAAACGTGTAGGCAATTTGAGGTGCCATATGATTGAAATATAAGCCGAGCAACTGTGCGGGCTCGTTTCCCGCAACGAAATATGGTACTTTGTTTGCAACAAGCTCGGGATAAAACAACACATACGCAAGAGAGGGACAGGCACAGGTATTTTCGCTCAAAGAGTACAGTTTTTTATATATTTTCCTTAAATCGTCATTTGAAATTTTTCGGCTGATAAATTCAACCGAATCAAGCAATTGTTTGGCATTTTCAATGCTTTTCTTTGCACATTCGGACATATAGGGAATTTCCCAAGTGAGTGCTAACACACGAAGCTTTAAAACTTTGGACAAATAGTACAGTAAATAAGTAGAGTCCTTACCGCCTGTGTAAAACAAGGCAACGTCAAAGCGTGACTTCTTTGATCTCGGGAATGTATTCATAATCGGAACGATGCTTTTCAGATTTTTTATCTTTTCTGCGGATTGACAGATCGGACACCTGCCCTCTGCATCAAATTCGATACCGGGAATCATAAAATCATTTGCTATACACGTTGTGCAAAACGTTGCATCGCCCAAGCTCGAAGGAATTACTATCTTTCTTTCGGATTTCACAATCTGTACACCTACGAGATTTTTCAATACGCTAATCTCATCATCTGTCAACTCGCAGGGCAGCTTTTCAACGATCGCTTTTTGCTTTGTGTTAAGCTTAACGGCGTTTTTGAACATATCAGGCTGATTTCTTAAGCCATAATATCTCAAAACATTGCCTTCAAGTTTCCATCTGCTTTGAATGTCGTACATGGCAACTCCTTTCTTTTCGATATGTTATACTGAACTGCTGTAAAATGCACTTTCGAGTTTCGCTCGAAAATCACTTTTTTCCTTATGCGTTTCCCTTCGCGGTGGTGATGGACTTTACAAGCATACGGCGAATAACGCCGCATTCTTGTAAAAGTTCTTTTGATATCTGTTCACTTATAGCGTTTGATCCGACAAGCATTTCGATCCAATATTCTGTTTCGCCACATTCTTTTAGCGCAATATGGAATTTGTTTATAAAATCCGCTTTACTTGCCGCATAATTTGCTTCGTGGATATTTGCGCCGATAGAGGTAGCGCTTCTTACAATTTGATTTACAAGAACGCCTCTGCCTTTGCGAGTGTCAACCTCGTCGCAGACAGCGATTATGTGTAAAGCTAATGCTTTTGCTCTTGTGCGCAATTCGGAATCTTTCATAGTTTTTCTCCTTAAATGACAGGTGAAGTTTTTGCTTTGCAAAAGTGAAGCCGAATTTTTGTGAAATTACTCGCTTTCGCTCGTAGTGAAGTTGTTCGCTGCGCTCACAGTGAAGTTTTGCTCGCTTCACTCGCAAAGTGAAGTTAAGTTCGCCCCAAACTACTATTCACTTGCGCCGCTCGCGGCGCAAACTTCACTTCGGCGGTAACCGAAACTTCACTGCTTGCAACTTCACTCGTCGCAGGCGAACTTAGTTGTCGAGCCGTCGTGTGAGACACACGACGGACTCGACGTGCCCCGTCCCCGGAAACATGTCCACCGGTTGCACCTTCTCCACGCGATAAGCCTTGCCGAGCATCGCAATGTCACGTACCATCGTTTCGGGATTGCAGGAAATATAAACAATGCGCTTCGGCGCCAGTCGTCGTACGGCATTCATAAAGGCTTTGCTGCTGCCACTTCGCGGCGGATCCATCAAAAGAACCGACAATTCCCGTCGTTCCTCAGCCATATGTGTCAAAAATACGCCGGCATCCCCGCATACAAAGGATGCGTTTTCAATCGAATTGCGCTTGCGGTTGCTTTCGGCATCTCTCACCGCATCGGCATTTAGCTCGACGCCCTGTACAATTGCCTCCGGTTGTGCCTTGGCCGCCAACAGGGTAATGGTTCCCGTCCCGCAATACGCGTCCACCACATATTCTCCGGGCGCAATCGCCGCCATGCGAAGTGCTGTGTCGTATAGGTGTTCGGCCTGCATGGCATTTACCTGAAAGAAGGACTGTGGAGAAATGCGAAAGCTACATCCCCCAATGGTATCCACCAGATACCCGTCACCGAGGAGCACCTCCTCTCGCTTTCCGAGCACCATCGTCGTCTTTCCGAGATTATAATTGAGTACAATCGTTGTAATCTCCGGATGAATTTCCGCAAGATACCGCGCAAGGCGATGCTTCTCGGGAAATACCGTCTGCGCAACGACAGGTACGACCATCACGTCACCGTTTCGTGCAATGCGAAATAGCACATGCCGCAGAACACCATTCCCACGATCTTCGTCATAGACATGGATTCGATACTGTTCGGCAAATGCTCGTATGGACTTCATAATCCGTGCAGCAATCGGTGCTTCGATGGCGCACTCTTCCACCGGCACCAGTCGATGTGTCGTCTCTTGATACAATCCGGTAATGATCCTGCCCGAACGCTCACGACCGAATGTGCTATGAACCTTATTGCGATAATGCCACACGTCTCCTTCCTGCGGAAGAATCGGAAGGAGCACCTTCTTCTCATCAATTCCCGGAAGTTTGCGCAGTTGCGCCCGTACATACTCCTGCTTTATCTCCAGCTGCTTCTCATACCTCGCATGCATTAACGAACAACCGCCGCAGCGAAGATAATTCGGACATGGAGGAGCTACGCGATCAGGCGATGCCTCCAATACCTCCTGTAGCTTCGCGGTCGTCTTTCCTTTTCCATATACCAAAGAGATCTTTGCCTTCTCCCCATCCAGCAGATAGGGCACGGCAAATGAGGCATTGTTAAAACGAACAATACCTCTTCCCTCACTATCCATAGACGTACATCTCACCTGATAGTTCTTACCCATACTATCCCCTTCAATTACCCATCTTACTAAGTTCTACTTCTGTCGTAAGAGTTCCGCTAGAATCTCCTTCGTCGGTGGCTTTGTCCCTTCCGTCATACAAGCCCCCGCCGATACGGCCATGGCCATACGCGCAAGCTCTTCAAACGACTGACGCTCCACAACTCCGGATGCAATAGCTGCTGCCATTGCATCCCCCGCGCCGATGGTCGATGAAACCGTTACCGGCAATGCAGGGATATGCACTGCGCGAAACGCATCCGCGAATACCGCACCCGCTGCACCAAGCGATACTGTTACCATGCGCACTCCTCGGTCGCGCAATTCGACTGCTCGCTCCTTTACCCATGAAATCATTGTCTTGCCGTCGGCAAAACGCTCGGTATACCCGAACAGCTCCTTAAGCTCTGCCAAATTCGGCTTAATATAATCGGGGCCTGCCTCCAGTCCTTGGCGAAGTAGCTCGCCTGAGGCATCCAACAAAGAAAGGCAGCCTTTCTCATGGCAGAGCATCAAAATCTCCTTGTAGATGTTCACCGGCACACCTTTGGGCACACTGCCGCTGACCACAAAGAGATTGCCCGGCTTCGCATACCCTCGCAGCTTCTCCATCAACTGCTCTAACTCTTCCGGACGAATCTCCGGGCCGGGCTCGTTGAGCTCGGTAATCTCCGTAGGCGTGACCACCTTGATGTTGGTACGTGAATTGCCCGAGATGCGAACAAAGTCCGTAAGAATATTCTTCTGCTCCAATTCTCTGCGAATTGCATCACCCGCAGCCCCTCCGAGCAGACCACAAGCCATACTCGGTCGATTCATGACACGAAGCGTCTTCGACACATTAATTCCTTTTCCCGCCGCGTCACTGTGCACATCACGTATGACATGCAGCTTGCCCACATTTAGCTCAGGGAGCATAATGGTCTTGTCTAGGGCGGGATTCATAGTTACCGTAATGATCATGTTTTCTTTTCCTCTCTACGCCATTCCGTTCTTAACAGCCACTGTACTTCATTCGGGTATACTCCGGATTCTCGTCCTCACGATACAAATTATCAAGAAAACCTACGATGGCCTCTCTCGCCAGAAAAGCCGCATCGTCCATCAACGTCTCCATATGTTTCATTGCCGTTCTGCATATTTGGCTTGCTTGACGGCTCATCACCAATCCCGCAACCTTCTTCTCTCCGCCCACAAGGTGAATCATCTTGCACAAACCCTTTCTTGTCAATGAACTCTCCGTCCTAGTTGCGGAAAAGGTTCCCCGCATACACATCAGGCACAGCATAATGTCCTCTTCGCTAATGCCCAAATAGAACGGAGCAATCACATGCGCATACTCGGGGTGAATTCCGATATGTGCGGCTACCGGATATGTCATCGGATCCTGCCCATCCTTGTTCAAAAGATACCTCTCAAACTCCATCTCCAGCTTGCCGTGAGACATGTCGTACTCCTCACAGGCATCCTTCAAATATGTGTGACAGAGATTGTCCAAGTACAAATGACAAAGGACCCCATAGAAATAAACCAACTGGCGGTCATCCTCGGAGTTTCGAATCACCATGCGCGCATTTTCGTAAAAGGCTTCGAACTCCTCTCTATGCAACCGACGTCCATAGCCGGAGACATCCTTTCCCAAGCCAAAGCCATGGTAGAATAAAAGATCCGGACCGTGTAGCCCGATCAAAAAATACGGCAAATATTGCCGCACCAGCTGACGCAGCTCTGTTGGCAGATTACGATAAACTTTCGCACCCATCTTCTTATGGGCATAGCAAGACGGCATAAACACTCCTCCTTCTAATACACTCTGTTATAGTATAGCATTTTTCTATAAGTTCGTAAATGAGAAATTTCATAAAGTCCTTTGCCGCTTCACACTCTATCGACAGTTGCGCTATTCTTGTAGCAGCATAACCGCAAAACCTACATTTCCATATGTCTCGGTTGATACGCTTATCGTGTGCATCAGTCACAAACGCTTCTATCAAAAAAGCACCGGCCTCATGGCCAGTGCTTCCGTCGTCCATTCTTCCTTTGTTTGAAGATTACTTGTCATCCTTATCGGTGGTCTCATCCTTGTCCGTCTTATCTTCGTTCGTTTCTGCTGCTGCACGAATCTGATCCTCGAAATGGGACATTACTTGTTCACACTTGTAGTTAAGGATCAGATAGGCTTCTCCGCAAAGCTCTACCTGCTCGTCATAATCCTGCTTGAGTTCTTCGTTAAAGTACTTCTTCACCTCGTCGAGTGTATAGGTCAGACCAAGCTCCTCATAGATTGCCAAGCATACCAGGGTGTCCTTTACATAGCTCTTCGCCGTTGTATCCATAGCTGTTTTGAATGCCTTCTTGCCGCCATACAGCTGATATACGTTACTGTAACCATATGCAGCGTACATCTGCGAATATGCCTCGAACGTCTCCTTCTCGACATTCGTAAGAATCTGCTTCATGTTCTTCGTATAGTCTTCCGGATACTTCTTCACAGTCGAATTGTCATTCAAATACTTGCTGATATCGCTCAAAAGCTTGCTGTCGATATTCGACTCCCACAGCTTATCGTACGCATACTGCTTGAAGCCATCTGCGGTAATCTCGTACTTCTTGTCCTCTTCCTTCTCAAGAGTCTCCTTATAGTAGGTCTCCACCCACTTGTCATCAAGAGAATCAACAATCGACTTTTCTTCTTCCTTCTTATCATCGGAATCGGTCTTCGCGTCATCGGTCGTCGTTGTCTTCTCGGTTGAAGACTCCTTCTTGTCCTCTTCCTTCGCGTCCTTCTCCGCCGTCTCCATCAAGTTCTCCATATATTTCTTGAGATCCTCATCGGTCGGCTTATAGTCGTCAAGGGAAATGCTCATCTTACCGTACTCCGCGAGCGTAATATAATCCTTCGGATTCACGCCCACAAT
>JAZRZZ010000030.1:0-38939 GCA_045601665.1 Lachnospiraceae bacterium | reverse complement strand
CGTCCCACCAGCTCCGCCCCAAGGAAAATGTGCCCAAGAAGATTCCCCTCGTCGGTATAGTCGTTCTCCGGGAAGGTTGAAATCTCCTCCAGCTTTCCGATATCGTGAAACAGCGCCGCCGCTATCAAAAGGTCACGATTCAAAAAAGAATAGCTCCTTGCAATATGATCACAAAGCTTCATAACACTGAGCGTATGCTCCAACAATCCACCGATAAACCCGTGATGTACGCTCTTTGCCGCAGAATGCGCCGCAAAACGCTTTGAAAACTCGGCGTCTGCGAAAAAGGACTTGCACAACGCCTTCAGATGACTCTCTCCGATGGAGTTCACCAGCTCGGTCAGCTCACGGTACATCTCCTTGACGTCTTTTTCCGTGCAAGGCATATAATCCGCCGCATCATATTCTCCGGGATCGGCCTTACGAATGCGCCGAATGTTCAGCTGAAGTGCATTTTGAAACGAAGTCACCTGACCGTCTACCTTCACATAATCCATCGCTTCAAAATGTCCGACGCCCGACGTCAGCTCCCAAATCTTCGCGTCCAGCGTTCCGGTACGATCCTGCAACAGCAGAGACATGTACGACTTCCCTGCCTTTGTCTTCAAGGTCTGCGCCTGTTTACACAGATAGACCTCTTGCACCATCTCGCTCTCGCGCAACTGCTCAATATATCTCATAATATTCTCCTGTTCTCGTTTTATTTTTTTGTCTCAGCCGTAAATGTAGCGGTTTGCTCCTGTCCGCCTCGCAGATAGGTCACGGTTATGCTCGCTCCCTCGCCGTATTGATTGATCGCCGTAAAGAACTGGCTCGCATAGTAAATCTTCTCACTTCCGACTTTTGTGATAATATCTCCCTTACGGAACTCAGAACGATACGCCACCGAATCGTTCTTCACCTCCGTAATGATAATACCGTTTTCCAAACCGAGCGCCGTATACAATTCCTCGGACAAGTCATTGAACACCGCTCCGAACGTAATGGGCTGCAATTCGTTCAGCATGCATTGCAATAGGAACGAGATCTCATTGATGCTTAATGCACGAAGACAACCGAAGCCCTTAGAATATTTGTCGGAAATAACACCGACCATCCTTCCCTCGGAATCAACCAAAATACCTGCCGAGCCTTCATGACGAAGCATATTTGTCTCGAGTACATCTACCGAGGTGTCGGTAACAAACTGTGTATCGTTCAAGGTTGTCACAAACCCTATATCTACCGAAGTCGAATGACCGTTCGGTCTTCCGATGGCAAGCACCACGGATCCGAGACTCAACTCTGACGAATTGCCGACACGGATCACTCGGATCCCCTTCTTTTCCTCATTGCTCATTCTCTGGTAGGAGACCGCCACAATCGCGAGATCAATATCCTCTGCCTTTGCCATCAGTGTGCCTTCGGCCACCACTCCATTTTCAAAGCTCACCGAAATCGAATCATACGCTTCTTTGAAATACGCACTGTAATTCACGAGCAAGAGATACTCCACACCGTTGTCTGCGATTATGACCCCACATGTATCCTTTACCGTCTTCTCTTCTCCTGAAAAAATCGGTATGTCGTCCTTCGTTACTACACTGACCGTCGCCAAACAGGGCTTCAACGCACTTGCCGACTTCTCAACTCCTTCCATCAGCTGGGCGTACTGCTTCAGTCCCTCGCCGTCAAAGACAAAACTCTCGTCTCCGATCTCTACATCGCCCTGCGGGGGATTGTAAAGATCTACGGGGGTTCGTTCATCCTCCGTCAGGCGCGTGATAAAATAATCCGAAACCATATACGAAACTCGTGCAATGATACCGAACAACACCGCAAGCAGCACAACCGTCAGTGCAACTCCCCAACGCTTTCTCCTCTTGTTCCAGCGATTCGGAGGCGTTACCTCCTCCTTAATGAATCCGTAATTCTCCTGCTCTTCACCGGCTTTCTTCGAAGCCTTTCGAAATGCGTCTTCTTTCCTCTCGTCTTTGTTCATCCTCTGCTCCTATCGTGCTTCTCTTTCTCCCTATTGCTCGGCACGTGCCAAGCTAAACACAAACTCAGTTCCAACGCCCTCGGTGCTTGTCACCTTAATGTTCTCATTGTGGGCGGTAATAATCTGCTTCGTAATGGACAATCCCAAGCCGGTTCCTCTCTTATCCTTTCCTCGGGAAAGGTCCGTCTTATAGAATCGTTCCCATACCTTGCTGATGCTTTCTTTCGGAATTCCGATTCCGGAGTCCTTTACGGATACCAAAATCTTCTCTTTCTTCTCCACTACCGTAATCGTAATTGCCCCATCCGGATGGCTGAACTTGATTGCATTGTCCACAAGATTGTGAATTACCTGCTGTATCTTACCCTTATCCGCATACACCAAAATATCATTCTCGGGAAATACCAGTCGAATCTTTAGATTTTTCTGCGAGCATTTGCCCTCAAAGGTCATTGCGGATTGCTTCAGCATCTTCGTAATATCAAATTTGGAATATATCAAACGCACTCCCTTGTTCTCAAAATTACTTAAATCGAGAAGGTCGTTGGTCAGATTGGACAGGCGATCCGTTTCGAACAGGATAATGTTTAAGTATTTGCCCTGAATCTCGTACGGGATGGTTCCGTCCTTCATTGCCTCCGCATAACCCTTGATGGATGTGAGCGGTGACCGGAAATCGTGACTGATGTTCGCAATAAAGTTCTTTTGATATTCCACAAGGTTCGCGTGTTGCTCCGCTAAAATACGTATTGTATTCGCCAGGTCGCGGTATTCATCCCGTGCTACCAGGCGGATCTCGTGGCTGAAGTCACCATCCGAGTACGCAAGCGCCGCCTTGTTCAGCTTGCTTAATGTCTTTGTGTGATACCACGCAAAGGAAAACAAAACAACCAAAAGCACCACCAGGAAAATGAGCCCGAGAAGGTTTATGCTTCGCATAACCGCCTGTACCTCGTTTTGTACGCTTTCCATCGGTATACTCAGCGCAATATAACCGAGTACCGATGATCCCGATAAAATCGGCGACAACGTACACAGCTGTGCCTCCGGCATGACATTTTCAATGATTACATTTTCCTGCCAGGTCATATTCAAAAAGTCCGGCGCCTCTGTGTTTAGGTTCCTCCCTATAATTTCAGACCCCTCCGCAGTTGTCGCCAGTATGGTTCCGTCTCCGTCGATTACGTATACATCGGCGTCAAGCATGACCCCAACGGCACGCATCTGAACCATGAACATCTCCAATGTCAGCCCCGCATTTCGATATTCTTCTATGTATTGTTCGGAAATGAGAAGACACTCCTGGTACAACGTCTCCTTCCGTTCCTCCGCTACCCGGCCTCTGCAGTATTGATATCCGACCAGATTGATCAGCAATATCACGATTACCGCAATGGTAATGAAGCATACGGCATACTTTTGCCACACTCTGTTCTTCATGTATTCTCTCTCTTCTTACAACTCATTTTTTAGTTCAAACTTATAGCCGATCCCCCATACCGTACCGAGACGCCATTCCGCATGATCCTTAAGCTTCTCGCGCATACGCTTGATATGCACGTCTACCGTTCGCGTATCCCCGATGTATTCATAGCCCCAGATATGATCGAGTAGTTGCTCTCGCGTAAATACCTGATTGGGGTGAGCCGCAAGATAGTACAAAAGCTCGAATTCCTTCGGCGGCATCTCCAGTCGGTGCCCCATATAGGTCACCGAATAATTCGTCTGATTGATAATCAAATCGGTATATGCCACATACTCGCCCTGCTCAATCGGATGTACCGGAGTCGGCGCAGGCGCCACATGGGAAGCTGCGGGTGCCACGGGTTCTTGACGAAAGCGGCGAAGCACGGCCTTCACACGCGCAACCAATTCCTTCGAATCAAAGGGCTTCATCATATAGTCGTCGGCACCGAGCTCGAGACCGAGCACCTTGTCGAACACTTCCCCCTTCGCGGAAAGCATAATGATCGGCGTGTCGGAGTTTTTACGAATCCGGCGACACACCTCGTACCCGTCAATGCCCGGAAGCATCAAATCCAACAAAACCAAATGAGGCTTGTATTCCTCAAATTGCTGCACTGCCTCCTCGCCGTCACCGACAATGCACGTATCGAAGCACTCCTTTGTCAGATACAATGCAATCAGCTCTGCAATATTGATATCGTCGTCTACAATGAGAATTCGCATTTTTTCCGCCATAATCTCCTCCGTGTGATAAAAAATCAGAACTCAATCTCCGTAGAACCGTAGTCCGGAGAAACCGTATACTTCTTTACGTATTTCAAGCGCTTACAGTGATTGTGCACCGCATTGCGAACCGCGCCTGTCCCTCTGCCGTGGATCACAGTCACCTTCGGCAAATGCGCCAGGTACGCATCGTCCAGATATTTGTCCAGCTCCGCAATTGCTTCATCAACACGCAATCCTACAAGGTTCAATTCGGGTCGTATGTTCATTGCCTTCGCCGAACCGCCGCTCAAATGCACCTGTGCCGCTTTCTTCTTGTCCGTAATCTGCTCCTCGGGAAGAAGCGCAAGATCCTTAATATTGACCTTCGAGGTCATAATGCCCATCGTAACAAAGCAATCGCCCTTCTCGTTCGGCAGCGTGTGAATCGTGCCGTTTAGATTCATGCTGAGCACCTGTACCGCGTCTCCGATATGAAATTCGGACGCCTTGTGGGTACCGGTTCCCTTTGCCTTCGCTTCTATTCCCTTCTTCGTCTCCGTTGCGGACAGCTTCTCTCGCATTCGACGACGCTCTTCCTCCATTGCCGATGCATTTTCCGCGCTGCCCTCCAAACGTCGCATCTTGCGAATCGACTCATCGGCATAGTCCTTTGCCTCTTGGAGGATTCGCCTTGCCTCCTCCTTTGCGTCGCCGAGAAGCTTCTCGCGACGTTCCTCCGCAGCACGGAACTTCTTCTCCCATTCCGCCTTATATACGTTCGCGTCACGCCTCTTCTCACGCGCCTCCGCAAGCTCGCGCTCCAACGTCACACGCTTGTTCTCCAGCTCCGCCAGCATATCCTCAAAGCTCTTATCCTTAATTCCGATAAATGCATCGGCCTCCCCGATAATCGTCTCCGAAAGACCGAGCTTTCGCGATATGGCAAATGCATTGCTCTTCCCGGGAATGCCGAGCAACAGCCGATACGTCGGACGAAGCGATTCCACGTCGAACTCACAGCAGGCATTGATTACTCCGGGCGTTGTCATCGCGAAGATCTTAAGCTCCGCATAATGCGTCGTCGCCATCGTGCGTATTCCGAAACGATGCAGATGAGTAAGAATCGCCATTGCCAGTGCCGCACCCTCCGTCGGGTCGGTGCCCGCACCAAGCTCATCAAACAAAACGAGTGCTTCCTCGTCCGCTTGTTCAAGAATGTGTACCGTGTTTGTCATATGCGAAGAAAAGGTACTGAGCGACTGCTCAATGCTCTGCTCGTCACCGATATCCGCATACACCTCACGAAAGATTCCCATTGTCGTTCCCTGCTTTGCGGGTACATGCAATCCGGCCTGTGCCATCACCGTGAACAACCCCACGGTCTTCAAGGTCACCGTCTTACCTCCCGTATTCGGACCGGTAATCACGACCATTGAATAGTCCTCGCCGAGTGAAATATCAATCGGCACAACCTTCTTCGGGTCAATCAACGGATGTCTGCCCTGCTTAATCACAAGCGAACGATTGTCTGTGAATTCCGGACGCACCGCATGCATCTTCATAGCCAACGAAGCCCTGGCGAAGATAAAATCCAGCTCCGCGAGCGTCTCCTGGTTGTAACGAAGTCCGTACAGTTCCGGAGCAAGCATCTCAGACAGTGCAGTAAGCACCTTCTCAATCTCCTCCTGCTCCCTGATCGCCAATTCGCGTAACTCGTTGTTCAGCTTCACAACCTCCATCGGCTCAATAAAGGAGGTCGAGCCGGTCGCCGACTGGTCGTGCACCATTCCCGCTACTTGATTTTTGTACTCGCTCTTATACGGCAGACAATACCTACCGTCTCGCATTGTAATCAAATTGTCCTGCAGCTGCCCAGCCGCCGAGGCCTGATTCAAAATCGCGCCGAGGCGCTCGTGAATCTTGCCGTTTGTCGTACGAATCTGCCGACGGACACTGCGAAGTCCGGCACTGGCATCGTCCGCTATCTCCTCCTCGGACAAGATACAACGCTGGATTTCGGCACATTTGTCCTTCATCGGCTCCAGTAGCCGCAGCTGCTCCGTCAACGAGTCCTCAATGTCCTCGTCCTTTCGGTCATTTGCATAACCGTATTCTCTGACGCGTCTTGTTGCGGTCAGCAAAGAACCGATTCGTAACAGCTCCGCCGCTGTCAACGTCCCACCGCGCTCCAACCGCAGGAAGCTGTCGCGCACATCGGGCAATCCGTTAAAGGATAAGCTCCCCTTTGCGCATATCCGCGAAAATGCATCTGCCGTCTGTTGCTGCAGTCGCTCCGCCTCCTCCTGCGTATCCACGGGCATCAGCCTCTGTGCGCGCTCCTTCCCGAGAGAAGAGCCGGCACAAGACACTAAGCGTTCCCGTATCTTATCAAACTCCAAAATCTTTATTGCTTTTTCGTTCACAATCGTCCTCTTTTCCACGCAACCGCGCGTTCTCCGCAGCGATTGCGACTAATTCGACCATTTCAAACGGTGCAGCTCTCCCGACGTGCGCATACCCTCGAAATCGTTCTGCCTGAGAGCCTCGTATACCATAATCGCCGCCGCGTTACTGAGGTTCAGTGAGCGCATCTCTCCGATCATCGGAATCCGCACGCAGGTCTCCTCGTGATTCACAAGAAGCTCCTCGGGAATGCCCGCACTTTCCTTACCGAACATAAGAAAACAGTCCGGCTCGTAGCGCACCTGCGTATAAACCTTCTTCGCCTTCGTCGTTGCGTAGTAGATCTTCGCACCGGGATTTTTCCGCACAAAATCCTCATAGTCTTTATACAGTTTCACATTCAGCGAAGACCAGTAGTCCATCCCCGCTCTTTTCAGATGCTTCTCGTCCAGCGAAAAGCCCAAGGGCTCAATCAAATGCAGCTGCACACCGGTTGCCGCACAGGTTCGCCCGATATTGCCGGTATTCGCGGGAATCTCCGGCTCGTGTAACACGATATTCAACATGTCCTCTAGCGTTCTCCCTTATGTCTTTCTACAAATCGACGCACGCGTGTCAGCGCAACCTTCAGATTTTCCATCGAATACGCATAGGAGATTCGCATAAAGCCCTCTCCGCTGTCTCCGAAGGCGGTACCCGGAACGATCGCTACCTTCTCCTCCTGCAGCAGACGATTTGCAAATTCCTCACTTGTCATACCAAGACTCGTAATGCAAGGAAATACGTAAAATGCTCCAAAGGGTTCAAAGCACCCAAGCCCCATGTCACGAAGCTCGTGCAACACATACCGCCGACGCTTATCATAAGAATCTCGCATCATTGCCACATCCTCGTCCCCATTGCGCAATGCGTCTACCGCCGCATACTGGCTCGTCGTCGGTGCGCACATGATTGCATACTGGTGAATCTTCGTCATCTGACTCATAATGTTCTCCGGGGCACAAGCATAGCCGAGACGCCATCCGGTCATTGCGTGTCCCTTCGAAAACCCGTTAATCAATACCGTTCGCTCACGCATTCCCGGAATGGATGCGATACTGACATGCTTTCTGTCGTAAGTCAATTCGCTGTAGATTTCATCGGACACAACGAAAATGTCCTTTTCGATACAGATCTTTGCAACTGCCTCAAGATCCTCCTTCGTCATAACCGCGCCCGTAGGGTTGTTCGGGAACGGAAGAATCAACAGCTTTGTCTTCTCGGTGATCGCCGCAAGCAGCTCCTCCGCCGTCAGGCGAAATTCATTTTTCTCCTGCAACGGAATCGTCACCGGTACTCCCTGCGCCAATATCACGCAAGGCTCATAAGATACATAACTGGGCTGTGGCACGATGACCTCCTCGCCCGGACATACCATCGCGCGAATCGCAAGGTCAATCGCCTCACTGCCGCCAACGGTCACAAGCACTTCCTTCTTCGCATCATAGCTCACATCGTAGTGACGCTTAAGGAAACGACAAATCTCCTCACGCAGCTCCTGCAAGCCGGCATTTGACGTATAGTGTGTATGTCCTTTTTCCAGCGAGTAAATTCCCTCCTCACGAATGTGCCACGGTGTCTGAAAGTCCGGCTCACCCACACCCAAGCTGATGGCGTCCTTCATCTCGCTTACAATATCAAAAAACTTACGAATGCCCGAAGGCTTAATATTCACAACACTGGGATTCAACGGGTCTCTCACGGCGTAATCAACATCCTTTCGTCTTCAATCTTCTTCACCAACGGAAGGCCGTGCTCCTTGTACTTCTTAAGCACAAAATGCGTTGCCGTCGAAAGCACGGAGTCCATTGGGGCAAGCTTACTCGATACAAACTCGGCAATGCTCTTGAGACTCTTCCCACGAAGCATCACGGTCAGATCAAAGCCGCCGGACATCAGATACACCGCCTCTACCTCTTCGAACTGGTAGATGCGCTCGGCAATCTTATCAAACCCCTGTCCGCGTTGCGGCGTTACCTTTACCTCGATCATCGCCGTCACCTGATTCACCTCGGTCTTATCCCAATCAATCAGCGTCGGATAACCGCAAATCACCTGCTGCTCCTCCAGCTTGCGAATCTCCTCCGCAATCGTCTCCTCGCTCTCGTTCAGCATAATCGCCAGCTCCTTTTCGGTCAGCTTGGCATTTTGGTCAATTGTCTGCAAAATCTTAACATCCAAACTCATCTTCTTATCTCCTTCTATACGCAAATGCTCTTCTCATTTTCAATACGATACGCGGATCCTCTTCCGCTATAACTCCGACATTCCTCCGCGGAAGGGCTCGATGTAACGAACCTCGCCGCGGTTGTGAAGCTCTCTGCTCGGTAACAGGTTCAGCTCGCCGATACGAGCGGCTTCGTAGCCATTTGCCCATAGGGCCGAAAGCAAACGCTCCGGCTCCGCCGTTACCGCCAGCACACAATTGCCCGAAGCCAGCAGGTATGGATTCCGATCCAGTACCTCGCACACCTCAATGGTCTGCTGTGAAATCGGAATCAACGGCAAATCAATTCGCATACCGCATCGAACCGTCTCACCCAATTCCCAAAGCCCGCCAAACACACCGCCGTCTCCGCATGCAACCAGCAAGGCCGCACCGTTCTCCACCGCAATTCTGATTCCCTCTGTGTCCGTATGTCGTCCGCACAATCCATGGATCCCTGCAAGAAAATGCTCCGCATATCGTGCCCGCAGGTTCTCTTCATTTCGCAGATACAGCAGTTCGGTTCCCTCGCCGCCCGCATAGCCGCACAGCACAATACTCGCCGTGGCGTCGCCGTACTCTTCTTCGTCTCCCCTAGGATTCCGGGGAGACCCGCCGGCGACTGCGGTAATGGCCGTCATGGACAGCACCTCACGCACAATCTTCACATCGGAATAGGGGATCTCCGCTTTGCACAACGTGCGTAGCCACGGGCGCAGCTCTGCCTCGGTCATTTCCAAAGGACAATGCAAGGTCACGGCCAACTGGCGGGGTGTCGCCCCCATCGCCGCAAGCTTTCGCAACGCGCGACCGATTGCCATCTCCGCCACAACTTCCTCCGTCCCCGAAAGCGTCTCGACGGCAAGCGCCTGTTCCCTTCGATGTCTGCAGGCAAAGCGCACGCGGTCCCAAATCGACATCTCCTCACGCAGGCCGGAAAAGGCTCTGCCGAGAAACCGTTCGTTCATCGTCCGCGCTACCAAACGCTCGTATTCTGCTTTTGCAATACTGCCTGCTGCCATGAACCGTGCTCCTTCTGTCTTCATATACACTTTGTGTATATGTTTGTATACTTACCGATGCTAGTATTTTATCATCATTGCGTCAATGTTGCAAGCAAAAAGGGCGTCCACGTGCATGGACACCCGTATTTTTCTCAATATTTTTCCGGAAGAAGCAGCGAAACCAGCGTTATCACGACCGTGGACACGAAAAGAATCCACATCGGCTGCCCCGCAAAGGTCTGCAAATAGTAGTCCGGCGCAAGCAATTTGCGTATGTATTCGATGACCGGCAGCATCGGCCTCAGGTCCATAATGACCGGACAGCAAAGGTAGCTTGCCACCGCCAACACCGGAATCGCGGCGCACACTACATTGACCGAGGGCACCAGGTGGCGCACAAGGTTACAGAAGCCGCTAATAAGGAACACATAGCACAGCATCGCTGTCACCTCGCGAAAAAATCCGACCGTAATCCCCGAGACAAATAGGCACACAAGACCTACTACCCCCGCCAACAGTGTCGGAAGAAGCAACGAACCGAAGGAAATGCCCGGACGACGATTGTACGCCATTACACGAAAACGTCCTTCCGCATCATCCTGAAACCAAAAGACAAGTCCCGCCAAGCCGGCCAGAAACACGAAGAGTGCTACCGTCCCTCGAATCGGACGCGTCAGATGACTCTCGACCTCCTCCGGCTTCTCCACCACCGTATTGTCGTAGAAATCTAAGTAGACATACTCAAACACCGCCACCTCGCTCATGGCAAGATCAAAATGTGTGCGAAGCCTACGCTCCGCCTCTGCTACGCTCTCCAGACGAAGGCCGCTCTTATTTACCACATAATTCGTCACAAGGTCGCACTCGAGGTTTCGGAACAGCATCGCATAGACCCACTCATTTACGAATGCGGCATATTGCGAATTGCTCGCAACTACCGTGGTAATGCATCCGTGCCAGTCCTTATCGAGCAACCGCTCAAGCAGCGACGCATGTAGAATATATCCACACTCGGCACGTCCCGCAACGACATCGTCGTAAAGCTCGCTCTCCGTTCCGACCTCGTAAAATCGAACGACTCCGGACGAAGCAGTCGCGTCCGCGAGGAAGCTCTCCGTCAACGCATCCCCCTCACCCTCTATATAAATAGCGGCGGGAAGACTCCCGTCGTCCTCGCTGACTACAATTCGATACATCAACAATACTACCGGAAGCAACGCAAGAATGATGACAAAGGAAGGACGCTTCAACAGTCGCTTGCTCATCAAATATACCCAAACACCGAATCGTTTCATTCTCGCACCCGACCTTTCCATTCCATGATTCCCATGGCCACAGTCAAAAACAACAGTGTTTCTGCGAGAAGCATTGCACTGTTACGCCAATCGGGCATTTGCAACAGCCCGCTCAGCAAACCGCGAAGCATGTGAGCCGTCGGGAGATACCCTCCGAGTACGCGCACGGACTTCGGCAGAAATGCCGACGGAGCCAAACACCCCGAGGCATAGCCCATAACAACGGTCAGTACAAACAGGAGCAAAATCCCGCCGATTTGATTGGCGGAAAACGAATAGATTACCACCACCAATGCAGAGGCCAGCAAGAGCATCGGCAGACCGCTGACAAACCATATCGCAAGCTCGCTCCACTCCATCAACCGAAACAGCTCGTAGAACAACTCCGGCTTCCAGGTCAGCCCAACCGCAAGTGCCGCAAATACACCGGCATACAACGTTCCGAACAGTGCCAATACCGCAATATAGCGAATCCGCAGAAGTCGAACCGGGCCGATTCGATGCGTCATCAGCTTCTGTTCAAATGCGCGATTGTCCCCCTTTAACAGCGGTCCGCAGCTCACTCCTCCGAGCATCATCAACAACACGAGCGCCGAACAAAAGTAATATTGCACGACGGTACTCTCACCGGTTCCCGACGCCACATCTTCGACAAAGCACTCCTCGCGAGAAAGCGCATACTCGCCGAACATCGTCTCGAGATCACTCACTACGCGTTTTACCGTGGTGTTGCTCGCGTTATAATATACGGCTACCTCCTTCGCCGCAGACAAGCCGGCCTCCGAGGAGCCGAGCATTTCGCCTGCCGCTTCGGCGATTCCACGAAGAATTCCGTTGTTAAAGGTGTTGCCAAACGAAGGAACGTAGAGCTTCGCTGTTGCATTGTCTCCACCTCCCAACACTCCGCTTATGAACGAGTCGGGAAAAACAATGACTCCGCTGTAGCGCCCGCTCTTCAGTCCTTCCATCGCGCTCGCCTCATCGGTTGTCTCAAACGTGCACAACGATGAGGTGCTCGCGGAGGATTCCAGCACATCCAAGCCGAAATTACTGAGATAGGTATTCTTATTCATCACGAGTGCAAGCGTGATTTCGGTGGATTCGTCTTCGTCCTTCGTAAGCAACGTACCACAGAAGACAACCAGCGCCAACAATGCGGATAAGCACAGAACTCCCAGATAATATTGCGGGAGAATTCGCATCGCACGCTTTAACTCGATTTTCTGAAAAGTCATTGCCAGTTTCATTTTAACTCTCCGAGTAGATTCTTGTACCACTTCACATTTTTGAGCACCTCGGCCTTCATCGCCGCAAGGGTCTCTTCATCCATCGAAAATGCGTCCAACACGGTTCCCGCCGGCCTCTTAGGCGCCTCCGTCAGAGGCATCAGTACCAGCTCTGCGGCAAGCCGCATTGTCTCGTCGGAAAAGGTGTCTCGTAGCTCAATGTCCGCAAAATCAACCGAAACCCCTTCGTCCTCAAAGCGCTGCGTCGCATTTGCCGTATATTCTCCGATGGTCCGCTCATCCCAATAGGTATTGCCCGAAAACTCCACCGTCTGCTTCAGACGATCCACCGTTGTCTCACATACGATCCCGTATGTACTCTCCCCGAGAAGCAGCTCTCCGGTCCACCGTCCAAACACCTCTTCGCGCGTTTCCTTGGTGTTCTTCTTCAAGCATACGGAATACGGCATCTCGCCACCGGTCAACTCCGCCGTAATCTCCATAACGTGCTGCGGGTCGCTCTCTCCCGTGCATTTCCATGTGAGTGCAAGCGTATGAGCTCGCCCGTCCACAGTTACGCGAAGTGTCGTCTCCAGCAAAACCAGCTGCGCATCCTCGGTCAGATACAGAACTGCCTCTATGTCCCCGTCATTCTCTCCTGCGAATTCAAGCATTGCCGCCCTCTCATCGAAGGACGAGGTCAGCACCTCGGCCGATGCCTGCGCTTTGCCGACAATCCGATAGCCGTCGCATGTTGTCATCTTCTTGCCGACTGCCAGCTTTTTCGTCACCTGCTTTCCATCCTCATCCGTCAGCTTTTCATAGGAAAAACAAGACAGCACGCGATTTAAAAACTCTCCGGTCGTATCGTTGCTCGCGTAAAAAGCCTGCTTTACAGATTCCCATGTCTTTTGCACCTGCGTGCTGAGCCTTGCACCGCTTTCGATTAGCGCGGTACCTGTTTGTCTCCATTTCTCCGGCAATAAGCTCCACTGCGGCAGCTGCTCCCAAGCATTTGCTAATGCATCCCTCTTTGCCGACAATACCGAGCCGTAGAGCTTCGGCGCCGACAAATAGACCGTATTCTGTAGACACGCCCCTTCGAGTATCGTCAAGCGAATTACGCTATAGCTCGCGCGGAGTCGTCCCGCCAGCTCGCCATCCCACACGCTGCCATCGATAGCGAAACCGAGGCCGGCAAGCAAGCTCGTATCCGCCGGCAGTCCCTGCTCTGCCAAAGGTTCCTCCAAGGGGGTTCCCACAAGAGAGAAGCTCGACTCCTTACAGTTTACCGAAAACTCCGCCCCAAAGCGTCCGCTCTTCAGCAGTTCGACCGTCTCCGCAAAACGGAGCTCTCGCATGAGCGGATCCTCGTATCCGAAGCCTCCGAAATATGCGTCCGCAATCGCATAGCGGCACAGCTCCTCGGGTGTATGTCGATTCCACAGCTTGACCGCAATTCCGACAATGGCAAAAATGACAAGAAGCCCCGCCGGTATCATCCACCAAAGCGGGGTCTTTTTCTTCTTCGGTTTCTCCGTCTCCTCCCACATGGCGTAACCGTTCTCGTCAAAGGGCGGACGGGATAACATCGGCTTTGATTCGTTCATCCGGTGTTCTCCTTCCCACATCATCACACTATTCCTTCACAAGCATCTCCGCTAACAGCTGTTGTCCGCGCAGATTTCGATCCACCTCACGCAATCGCCCTTCGTTCATCACGAGAATCCGATCACACAGGCTCAATTCCTCCTCGTCATGGGTGGTAATGAGTACGATTCCGTTGCGTTTCTTAAACTCCTCGAGATATCGTCGAATGGCATCCTTACATACCAGATCCAATGCGGCACTCGGCTCATCCAAAATCAATATCGCCGGATCATTTGCCACGGCGCAGCCGATGCTCAGACGCTTCTTCATGCCTCCCGACATGTTCGCCACCTTAACATTTAGGAAATCGGGAATTCCCAACATCGCAAGCACTCCGCTCTCCAACTCCCGATTCATATCAAATCGGCTGTTGCAATACCATAGGCGTAGATTGTCCTTCGCGGACAATTCTCCGATCAAGGGATTCTCCTGAGGCACATACCCAACCAAGCGTTCGCGCTCTTTCGGCTCCGTAAACATATCATGTCCAAAAGCTCGAAAGCTCCCTTGCTGCGGTCGAAGCGTTCCCGCCAAAATCGACAAAAGGGTAGACTTGCCGCAACCGTTCGCTCCAGCGATTGCAACACACTCCCCCTGTTTCGCCGAAAATATAATATCTCGAAGAACTTGCTTCTTACCGAAATTCTTCGCAATCCCCTGTACTTCTATCATACGATTGCTGCCAACAGGCCGGCTACCATCAAAAGTACAAGACCGATTGCAATAATTCTTACAATCCATATCTGCGTCTTCCTGTTAAAAAAGTTCATAACTCTACCTCCGAATCTTCTGTTGTCGCCCACCCCACCTACTCTATGGGCACTGTAGTTATTTTAGTCGAAATGCTCTTGGAAATCAAGCATTTTTCTGCTTCTTCCTGTCCCCCGCTTCGGAAGCCTTACACAGGTCATTCAGAAAGCACTCCTCGCAGTGAGGGTTTCTTGCCGGACACAACCCTCTTCCGTGCGTTATGATCTGAATATTGAACAAGATCCAGTGCTCCTTCGGCAACACCTTCATCAATTCAAATTCGACCTTCTCCGGATCGTCCTCCTTCGTAAGCCCGAGCTTCTTTGCAATGCGCTTGACGTGCGTATCCACCACGATGCTCGGCTCGTTGTATATGTTGCCGCGAATCACATTGGCCGTCTTTCTTCCGACGCCCGGAAGCGCGGTCAATGCCTCTAGCTCGTTCGGAACCTCCCCGGCGTGGAGCGCAAGCAACTGCTTCGCACACGCAATAATATTCCTCGCCTTAGTATGATAGAACCCCGTCGGACGAATGTCCTCCTCCAACTCAGCAAGGTCTGCATCGGCAAAGTCCGCAAGACTTGTATATTTTGCAAACAGGTCCTTCGTCACGATATTCACTCTCGCGTCGGTGCACTGGGCACTGAGCATCGTGGCAATCAGCAGCTGCCATGCATTTTCATGATTTAGATAGCACCGATATTCTCTTGTATAGTGTTCGTCGAGACGTGAAAGAATCTCTTCCACTCGCACCTTTTGCCTCTTCGTCATAATGCCCCTTCCCCGCGGTACTTACCGTGGAATATTTTTTAGGATAATACCACTCTGAGGCGGCATCATCAACCGAATACAGCCCTCCTCGGACTCATAAATCTTCGCGTCGGGAAAATAGCCCTCCCGATTCGTATACAGCAGACGCACCAAACGGTCCTTCGCGGAAATGCCCGCCTTCCACACGGGAATCCGTACCTCGCGCTCCTCTTCTCCGTTGTTAATCGCCACAACGATGCGATCCTGCTCGTCCATTCGTGCATAACTGAGTACGGCATGCTCCGCCGTAAGCATCACCAACGAACCGGTGCGAAGTGCCTGATACGAACGGTGAATGGCAATCAGCTCTTTGTGATATGCAATCAGCTCCCGATCCTCTCTTCCCCAAGGGTACGTGCGTCGATTGTCCGGGTCGGTCCAACCGCAAAGCCCCGCCTCATCGCCGTAATATACGGTCGGCGCTCCCGGCCATGTCATCTGTATCAACACTGCCTCACGCATCACCGCCTTGTTCACGCCTTGTTCCGCTGCTACCGAGCCATGCGTCGCAAGTCGTCCCGCAGTGCGGTTCGTGCGTGTCAAAAAGCGTGAATGGTCATGGTTCGAAAGCTCGTTCATTGCCACCAGAAGCGACGACGTCTGAAAGCGCGCCATAAAGTGCTCCATTGCCCCCGTAAATGCCTGTGCATTTCCGAGCATGTCCGCTCGGAATTCATCGCTGTGCTTCTGCATACCGGTCAAAAACCAAGTCACCGGCTCCATAAAGGCATCGTAATTCATCACCGAGTCCCACTCGTCCCCCTTCAGCCACTCACCCGCATCACCGTAATGCTCTGCAAGAATGAGTGCGTTCGGGTTTGCCGCCTTAACATTTCGCCGAAACTCTTTCCAAAAGCGGTGATTGTACTCGGGGCTGTGTCCGAGATCTGCTGCCACATCAAGTCTCCAACCGTCGACGTTGTAAGGAGGGGATACCCATTTGCGCCCGATGCGCATAATATATTCCTTGAGCTTGTTCGATGCCTCATAATTCAGTTTCGGCAGCGTACGATGTCCCCACCAGCCCTCATAATGCTCGTTATAAGGCCAACTATCCTCTTTGAAATCAAAAAAGGTGTGGTAAGGGCTGTCCTTATCCACAAAAGCACCCTTTTCAAAGCCGGGTGCATGTTCGTAGATGCACTCCTTGTCCAACCACTTGTTAAAAGAGCCGCAATGATTAAATACACCGTCCAAAATCACCTTCATTCCGCGTCGGTGAATCTCCTCCACAAGTGCAATCAAAAGCTCATTGCTGCCCTCGAGATTCTCTTTGCTCGTCACACGAGTGATAAACTGCTGTGAGTGTGCATTTACCGGATGCTCCGCGGGAAGTCCCTTCGGGTGATCCTTCACAATCACCCCGTAATGAGGATCCACGTAATCGTAATCCTGAATGTCGTATTTGTGATTGGAGGGAGATACGAAGATCGGGTTGAGATAGATTACCTCCACCCCGAGCTCTTGCAAATAGTCCAGCTTCTTTGCAACACCGGCAAGGTCGCCGCCGTAGAAGGACTGCACATCCGTCGCGTCGGGATACGCAAACCAGTTCTCTACCCGTCGTGCATTGCGATCAATGTAATAATACTCTCCGGTCTGTACATCGTTGGTCGGGTCTCCGTTGCAAAAACGATCCACGAAGATCTGATACATCACTGCACCCTTCGCCCAGTTCGGCGTTGAAAATCCGGGAGTAATCACAAACGGTACCGTCTCACGATCACGCAAAATTCCTTTCCGATCGTAGCTCCATCGCTCTTCCCCTACTATCAGCTCAAAGAAATATTCCAACCGACGGTCGGTCAGCTCCACCTCTCCCATGTACCAATCGAAAAGCTCGTCACTTTTCTCCAACCCCATCGAAAGCCTTTCTCCGTTTGCCACCAGCACAGCAGCATCCGCAGAATTACGTCCGACGCGTATTCGCAACGTTACATTATCAAAAACCTCCGGCTCGCAGGGACTGCGAAACATTTCTGTTCCGTCACTGAATACCGCCTCGGGCATAAATTGCTTTTCAGAACTCATACTTACCTCATCTATGCTCAATATCTCTTGTTCCACTATATCAGTTTTCCCGAAAAAAGCAACCCTAAATACCAATGCAAGCGAACAATGAGAAAGGGCGGCATCTGCATGCCGCCCTTTCTCGGAGAAGGTATTTTTGTTACTTATGGGGTGTAGCAAAAACTATATAATGTATTGGGGTTTACGCTTATTATAATACCACCGTCATGCCTTTTAGTGTGCACAAACTTTACAAAAACCGTGACGACTTTTTGTGCATCTTGACGAATACATTTTGGCGTTTCCTACAACATGTGCCTAGTTTCTTAGGTACATCTGCTCCAAAACAAGACACTTTTACTTTTCACGCATTGCAGGCCGTCCGCGAAGTAGTCCGCGCCGTTCTTTTTTGTTCGATAAAACGCCTGCCGCGGAATTCCGCGACAGGCGCCGTTCATCTTATTTCCTCTGACCGAAAATCAGCCCTCATACCAGAAGTCGTCCATGTCTTCCATGTCTTCCATATTGTTCATGCTGATAAGCATAGCGATAAGATCGCTAAAGTCTCTGACATAACACTGCTTCGTAGGCGCGGAGATGCTTACACTCTTCTCCTCCATCGCTGCCTTGAAGGTCATGTCGATTGCTTCCCCATCCTTATCCCCTTTGAAGATGCCGTCGATCGTCAGCTTCTTATCCTCAAGCGTTGCGGTAAATCCGGTCTCGAAGTCCTTCGGAAGGGTCTCATCGGAAACGGTATCGGCCATCTCACGAAGCTCCTTTGCAGCAGCTGCAAAGTCGATCTCCTCTGTCGTAGTCTCTACCTGATCATAGATTTCGTTGAGATCCGTCTCTCCAAGAGAATCAGTAATCGATCCTGCCATCGCCTCTGCCGTTGCCTCGTCCATTCCCATAGCTACCATAATTGCTACGATATCTTCTTCATAGAAGTCAACCAGCTTCTCTACGTATGCATTCAGGTCAATCTTCACGTCTGCACTTGCACCCTGCAGGTTCTCGAAGACCGTCTTTGCATCCTTCTCAAAGAAATCTGCCAATGCGTTGAACATCGTCTTCATTCCGGCAGCATTCTTAATAGAAAGACCCTGGCTATTGTCCTTACCGGTAGTCTCGGCACCTGCAAACATTGCCTTCACAAGCTGCATAACCGTGTCGTCAAGACCTTCCACAGCCTTCTGCTCCGGCATATCGTCCGGCAACGGAATTGCAAACCAAGCAAGCTCTACGTCACCGAGGAGTGTAGAAAGATCCACACCGGCAGCCGTCTCAGCCACCTCTTCTACCGCAGCCAAATTGATATATGCAACCTTATCTACTACACAAATGAGTTCCGGTGCATTCATTGCAACCTTCTGTCCGTTTACATCGGCATCAACCACCATGCCTACCATAGCGGCGTCCTTGCCGTTCGACTTGGAGGTCACGGTCATCTTCACCGTACCGCTCTGCTCACCGGAAATCTTTCCATCTACCGTAAAGGTACTCTCGCCAACCTTCAGTTCAAAGCCCTTGTCAAGAATTTCGTAAATGTCTTTATAGCTCACGTCATCCTTGCCTTCGTCCTTATCCTTGCCTTCGTCCTTACCCTTGTCGCCGGACTCTTCATTCTTCTTGTCGTCGTCCTTCTTGTCGTCATCGTCATCATCGCCGCAAGCGGTGAGGCAGGTGAACGCAAGCAAAAGAACGAGTAACAGTGCCAACAATCTCTTCTTCATCTCAGTTTCCTTTCTGTTTCACGTATTTTATAGATATGATACCATACCTATAATAAATCTGTGAGTTTTGATAAACTCCCCTTATGTGCCCTTTCTCCTTTTCGGCAGGGCTTGTTTGTCTCGTCTCGTAAATAATAATTACCTTTCGAAGACACTTTTACTATACAGTACTTTCGCGTAAAACGCAAGCCCTTTTTTTCTTCCTAACCTACTTTTTTCTGTGCAAATTGCACAAACCTACAACTTCTCATCCGCACAATTCCTTTTTTTCTTCTTTTATTCTTGCTTTTTCCGAATTTCGGACAAAAACCCGCGATCCCTTCTTTCGAAGACCGGACCGCGGGTCGCTCTCTTTCAAAAACTCTTCTTTCGTAGAACCGGACTTACAATTCAATGCCCGTAACGATCGGTTCCTCTTCCTTCTCGCCGAACAATGCCTCGAACTCTTCCTTCGTAATACGCTCCTTCTGTAGCAAAAGCTCTGCGCACGCATCCAATACCTCTCGGTTCTCAGCAACCAAACGCCTTGCTTCGGCATAGCAGCTGTCGATGATCTTGCGAACCTCTTCGTCGATTGCATTTGCCACACCTTCGCTGTAGCTACGTGTGTGCGCCAGATCGCGTCCGATGAAGACCTCATCCGCATCCGTATCATAGTTCACCGTCCCGAGCACATCGGAGAATCCGTACTTTGTCACCATCGCACGCGCCGTCTGTGTTGCCACCTTAATATCCTGACTTGCACCGGTCGTAATATCATCAAACACCAGCTCTTCCGCCACACGACCACCGAGGCTTACGATAATGTCCTGCGTCATCTTGCCTTTCGTATGGAACATCTCGTCCTTCTCGGGCAAAGGCATCGTGTAACCTGCCGCACCGCTTCCGGTCGGAATAATGGATACGGTATATACAGGTCCCACATCGGGAAGCACATGGAACAAAATCGCATGACCTGCTTCGTGATAAGCAGTAATGCGACGTTCCTTTTCGGAAATGATGCGACTCTTCTTCTCCGTACCGATTCCGACACGAATCAACGACTTCTTCACATCCTCCTCATTCAGGTACTGGCGATCCTCTCTTGCCGCGCGAATTGCCGCTTCGTTTAGCAGGTTTTCAAGGTCGGCTCCGGTGAAGCCCGCCGTAGACTGCGCAATCTGTTCTAGATTCACATCCTCCGCCAGCGGCTTATTTCTCGCATGCACCTTCAAAATCTCCAGACGCCCTCTTACGTCGGGTCTTCCAATCAACACCTTGCGGTCAAATCGACCCGGACGCATAATCGCGGGATCCAAAATATCCACGCGGTTGGTCGCTGCCAGTACAATAATCCCTTCGTTGACACCAAAGCCATCCATCTCGACAAGCATCTGGTTCAACGTCTGCTCACGCTCGTCATGTCCCCCGCCCATACCGGTTCCTCGGCGGCGTGCCACCGCGTCAATCTCGTCGATGAATACGATACACGGAGCATTTTTCTTCGCGATCGCAAACAAATCTCGCACACGTGATGCACCGACACCGACAAACATCTCTACGAAATCGGAACCGGAGATGGAGAAGAACGGTACCCCCGCCTCTCCCGCTACGGCCTTCGCAAGCAAGGTCTTACCGGTACCGGGAGGACCCTCCATGAGAATTCCCTTCGGAATGCGTGCTCCGACACGAATAAAGCGCTTCGGGTTACTGAGGAAATCCACCACCTCCTGTAACTCCTCCTTCTCCTCATGGAGTCCGGCTACGTCCTTGAACGTTAGCGAGCGCTCGTCCGGCATACTCATCTGCGCACGACTCTTTCCAAAATTCATTACCTGCGAGTTTCCTCCGCCCATCGAGCGTGTCATCGCGCTGAACAATAAGAGAAATGCAATAAGCGCAATGACATACGGAAACACATAACGCCAAAACCAGCCGGGCTTATCGATATCATTCACCACGCACGCGACGCCGGCCTCCTCTGCCTCACTCATAATCTTCGTAATGTCGGGTGTATAGAAACGTGCGGTATCCCCGTCCTGAAAGGAGACATACACCTCTCCGGTCGGAACCTCCTCATTCTGCACCACTTCAACGGAAACAACCTCCCCTATCTTTAGGCTCTGCACAAAATCCGCGTGCGTGTAACTCTTCGCTTTTCGCTCCTGCGCCCCGGAATAAAGCATTGCTCCGATGAAGATTGCGAGTATTACAAAATAAAAGAAAATACCCTTATACGATCTCTTCACAACTAACCTCCGTCACAATAATATTATTTTTACGGTTCCAAAATGCCCACGTACGGCAACGCGCGGTAGCGCTGCGCATAATCGAGTCCATAGCCTACCACGAACTCATCGGGAATCTGAAAACCGGTATAGTCTACATCCACACTTACCACTCGCCGCGACGGCTTATCCAGTAGCGTACACAACTTCAAGGATGCCGGCTGACGACTACGTAGCATTTCAAGAAGGAAGGACAGCGTACGGCCTGAATCTATAATGTCTTCGATTACAATAACGTGCTCGTCACGAATGCTATCGTCCAAGTCCTTGATAATCTTAATGCGTCCCGAGCTCTCCGTTTCGTTGCCATAGCTGGAGACAGACATAAAGTCAAGCATGATCGGAAGATCAATCCGCTTTGCAAGCTCGGTTGTGAAGAAGATACTGCCCTTCAATATACAAATCAGCTTAATTTCCTTCCCCTCATAATCCTTCGTTATCTGCTGTGCCATCTCCGCAACACGTGCCATCACTTCTTCCTCGGGAATCATCACCTGAATCTTTTCCACTTTTGTACCTCCTGCTACTTTCGTTCCTGTCGCCAATGTATCTGCAAAATTCGCATGGTGCTCTCACTCACCCGGTAGGCCTCACTGCTTCGACAGCCGGGAAACCAAAGGACTTGATCCCCCGTAGCCACCAGTGCCCGTTCTCTCTCCGCGCGAGGAACCTTCCGGTCCACCAATACGTCCTGCAACCGCTTCCGTCTTCCGTCGAGACTGACAACAAGATAATCTCCGGCTCTTCGAGTCCGAATCGAAATTCCTTGCTTTATTTTATCATAATCAAACCATTTCGTATACTGATTTTTTGGGATTTCGCTTATATTTTTCGCCGTCAGCAAGGAAAATTCCAACCATTCTCCGTCTCCGACGGCAAATTCCGACGGAAAGTGCTCCACGTGTCGCTCTTCGTACACAAGCTCACTCTTTTTTTTCATAAAAATATGCGAATAACCGCGTACCGGTATCATTCCATACGGCAAACACACCTCCTTCGACACCGGCGCATTGATCAATGATACAAGTGCCTCTACATGTCGCTCCGTAATATCCTTTGCCGTCCCTGCATTTTCCTGCAAAAAACGCAATAGCACGAGGTTTCGCAGTGCCTCGGGAAGCTTCGAAAGCGAATCGATCGACAAGCCCTCGTCACTCTTCACACGTAACATGGCCGCCTCCACCTCCGCATCCATCCACTCGACAACCGGCTTCGCTTGTCTCGCAAATGCGGCAATGTGCTCCGTCACCTCCGCATTGATTCGCTCACATGCAGGCAACAAAACCTTGCGAATATAATTCCGATCATACTCCGTACTTTCATTTGTGGAATCCTTACGATAGGGCACACCCTTCGTCTGCAAATACTCCTCTATCTCTCTTCTCGACACACAAAGCAACGGCCGAACCAATCGCACATTTTCATCGGAAAAAGGGTGACTCATCGTGGGAATCCCGAGCATTCCGCGAAGGCCCGTTCCCCGAAGCAGGCGGAACAGCACCGTCTCCGCCACATCATCTTTGTGATGCGCCACGCATACAGCCTGCGCGCCGACACGTGTTGCCTCTTCGGCAAAACACCGATAGCGCACACGGCGACCGGCCTCCTCAAGCCCGATCTGCCACTCCTTTGCAAGTGTCGGAACATCCTCCCGAAATACCGTCAAAGGAACCTTCCACGCCTCACAGACCCCTCGCACGAACTGTTCATCCGCATCGGCCTCCTCACCGCGAATGCCATGATGCACATGCACCACTCTCAATTCCGCCCTCAGCTCCTCACAAAGCTCCTTCAGCAACAAAAGCAAGCACATGGAGTCCGCACCGCCGGATACCCCGACTATAATACGCTCTCCCTGTGCCAGCAATCGTTCTTTTTCAATAAAGCTTTGCACTCGCTTCTTCATTGTCACTCCTCGTCGCAACCCGCACGACATATCCTTATTGTTCCCCATCCTCCGAATTCTTTTCGAGTCGCACCGCAACGACCGTCATATCATCCTTCGGCTCATAATTGTTTTTCTTTAGCGCCAACAACAAAAGCGCCCCCGCCATATCCTGCGGCGTTCCGCTCTTCATGTTCTGCAATACCCGTCGTACATCGCCGTCCTTTTCGCCGGTAAAGCACTCCATCACCCCATCGCTCATAAGAAGGATACACTCCCCGGGATGCAGGGTTCGGCGCGACACTGACGGACGTACCTCGGGTAGCATTCCGACCGGCAATCCGGACTCATCAATCATCTCCACCCACTCGTCTCGCTTGATGAATGCTGTCGCCGCCCCGGACTTTACAAACGTCGCCGTGCCGTCAAACAGATTCAACAGACACAAATCCACCGTCGCATAGGACTGCCCTTCTCCGGACAACAAAAGCACCGAATTCAACAACGAAACCATCGTCTCTCGCCGAAAGCCAGCCAACAAAAAGTGCTCCAGCAGCTCCACTACAAAGCGACTCTCCCTACTAGCCTTTTCGCCGGTTCCCATCCCATCGGAGATGGCAAATGCCCCTTCTCCGAAACAAGGTCGCAGAATTACATAATTATCTCCCGAGGGCTCTCCGACCTTCTTCGAGGCACACACCGCACCCGTCACCATGCGATAGCGTTCCTTGCGGTGGAACACGAAGTACCCGTACTCCCGACCGAGAATCCTTCCACTCCCCTCTGCGGGCACATACGCCTGCGCGAGCATACCGGAAAGCATCTGCGCAACCTCTTCCACAAGTCGATTCGACCCCTTCATCACTCGGGCCACCAGATGCACTTCCTTACGCTTGTCCTTTACCGGAACAAAGATAATCTGGCGCACCCGTATGCCCTCCTGCGCCAGTCGCTCCTTAATTTGGTCTCTCAGCTCCCTCGACTGACCGACTCCGTCCGCGAACCCATTCGACAGCTCGGACAGCATCTCCGAAAGCTCACGATACTGCTCCGCAAGCATTCTTCGGCTTTCTCGCAAAAGAATTCCGTGCCACGAATCCGTCGCCTTCGTTCCGATGTCCTCGTACCCCTTTGCGATGTGTTCCATTGTCCGTGATAACTGCTGCATTCGGTAGCCCGCAATGCCGTAGCCCCAGTCTCTGCTGACTTCTGCCAACTGCTCCGTTTCCTTGCACTGTTCCATACCTTCCCCTCCTCGCTTCCTACCTTGGTAGTCCAAGTATAGCAAAACGAAAACGGAAACTTTGTCAAAACAACTCCCGTATGTCCCAAAATGCATCGACAAAAAAGCTCGTTAATCCACGCCATCCTCCGGCCAAAAGATAATCTCATTCTTATATGTCAAGCCCAAAACCCTTCGAGCCACCTCTTCGATGTAGCTTTTTGTCTGAACGTACGCCTTATAGTTGTCAATCGAGTCTGCACGTGCCATTTCCTCTTCAAGCAAACGCTCCAGCCGGCTCTTCTCCGCCAGTCTCTCTGCCAGCTTCTCCTCCTCACCCTTTTGAAGATACCAAAAGGTCACACCGAGAAAACCAACGAACACCGTCAGAAGAAGCATTGTCATATATCGCTTGTGCTTGCTCTTAACCGGTCTTAATCTTCTTCCCATATTCCTCTTCCTTCGCAACCGATTTCGACGAAGCTTGCGACTCCGTCCTCTTCATTGTACGTCTTCTACGCCCTTTTTTCAATCTCTTTTGTACGAAACCGACCACTCGCACCACGGAAAATGCGCCCACACACAAGCCGGCTGCCGCATAATAGCGTACGACACCGTTTCCGAGTCGATATATAACCGTATATGCCAGCAACGCAGCCGCCGCAAAAAACAAAATATCCTCCGTCCCCACCAATGCACGGGAATGCGGAAGGATTCGTCTTAGCAGACAAAGAAAATAATAGGCTGTCGCCAACAGTCCGCCGGTAATCACCGTCCCAAACATAAGCAACAGCTCACCTCGAAGCATCGACGTCGCCATAATCGCCTCCTACCCGAACAATCGACGTATGGTCGATTCCCCGGAATGTTTTCGCGACACCTTTGCGGAATACAAAAGTCCGTCGATTTCTCCCTCTACTTCTACAATACCGTTTTCCAGCACCAAACGCTTCACCTGCAGATCTCGTCCACGCACCAACAACATTCCGAGCTCCGTCGTTAGCATAATCTCATGCTCGTCAAATGCTCTCACATCCTCCACCCCATGGAATTCCGCCAACCGACGATCCACAAGTGTCAGACGGTGATGCCCTTCGACCGTTTCCGTTCCTCTCCGACCCGGCTCCGCACGCCCGCTTTTCTCCGTCATAGCTCCTCCGCGCCGCGACCCATGTCGCAGCAGATTTGTTCTCGGAATATCCTATGCACAAAAGCTCCAAAGCATACCTACAGGTAGCGGAACATTTCCTTTGCTTCGTCCTTCTTCGTCGTCTCAACAATCGCCAAAATCTCTGCCTTTACCGCTTTGTTTCCGAACGCGATCTCCAGCACATCGCCCACCTTCACCTCGGCCGATGCCTTTGCCACCTTACCATTGACTGTCACGCGTCCCGCATCGCAGGCTTCGTTCGCAATCGTTCTTCTCTTGATTAACCGTGACACCTTTAAATATTTGTCCAGTCTCATTTTTTCCTCACTTTCGAAAAAAGGCTGATCGGTTATCCCGACCAGCCATTATCATCGTTTCTTACTTATGCGTTTACAGCATCCTTAAGGGCCTTGCCTGCCTTGAACTTCGGCTGCTTGGAAGCAGGGATGGTAATCGTCTCCTTCGTAAGCGGGTTACGACCGGTTCTCTCGGGTCTCTCGGATACTTCAAACGTACCGAAACCAACCAATGCAATCTTATCGCCTGCAACCAATCCTTCGGTTACAACATCAACGAATGCATCCACCATCTTCTTCGCATCCTCTTTCTTTACGCCGGACTTTGCTGCGATTGCGGAAACCAACTCTGTCTTATTCATAAATAATTCCTCCTAAAATAGTATGTGATAGACTGTTCACGATATCGTTCCACACTCTTTGTCGGTGTGGCCCGCTCGCATACCTCTCATAAGTTTAGTTATAAACTGAATACCTTATAATGTCAAGCACAAATATTCGCAAACCCGCATTTCTTCTGCTTTTTTTTATTATTCCAGCTGTTTTCCCAGAAAAGCCGCCGCGCTGGCTGCCACTTTGCGTTCTACTTCTCCGATATTTCCCTTTTCATCTTTCGTCACAACCGAAACCGCCCCTATGGCATCGCCCTCACTAAGAATCGGAACTACCGCCTCGGCAAGCACATCGGTATTCTCTTCAATCAACGGGACAAAGGTTTTTTCCTCTTTCTTTGCCACCACCGATTTGCGTTCCTGAATCGCACGTAGCAATTCTGTACTGATGCTTTTTTGCAGCCATTCCTTTTTCGCCAAACCGCAAACGGCAATTACCTGATCTCGGTCCGTAATGACCACCGCATGCCCCAGTGTCTGCCCGAGCGCATCCGCATACGCACTTGCAAACTCCGAAAGCTCACCCATTTGCGAATATTTTTTAAGAATAATTTCCCCCTCACGATTCGTAAATATTTCAATCGGGTCCCCCTCATGGATGCGCAAGGTTCTGCGCAATTCCTTCGGTACAACCACGCGTCCCAAGTCATCAATTCGTCGAATAATACCTGTCGCCTTCATATATCGCAATCTCCTTGTTTTTTGTAATTGTGCTACTATTATCTGTAACCTGCAAGGATTTATACTCGGCAAAATCACATCTTTCAAAAAGTCAAAATAATTTACGTAAATACTTTTTACTTTTTCGTTTTCCTGTGCTATACTGCGCTTACACAAAAATTCAAATAAAAGAGGAGAACATCTTATGAACAGCGCATCTGATCTTAAAAGAACCGCTCGCTTTG
Organism: Lachnospiraceae bacterium; assembly: GCA_045601665.1. Classification (GTDB taxonomy): domain Bacteria; phylum Bacillota; class Clostridia; order Lachnospirales; family Lachnospiraceae; genus ISDg. Next base: position 11,540 of record JAZRZZ010000030.1, on the reverse strand, counting down.
CCCTACAAGGCAATTGGCTCGTCGCAATCATCACCGGCGTTTTTGCCTCCTTATTCGGAGCTACGTTCACTATGGAGGAATCGGTCTACATTTCTCCCTCCAAACTCGAAACCATAAACGACCGCATACTGTACACATTATTTGACGAGCCTCCGATCTACGCAAGCATCACCCTTGCGGCTCTTTCGCAGCTTTTTTTGCTTTTCTTTGTCCTTAAGGTTATCCTAAGTGGCTCACTCCGACTCGGATACGTTTCTTACAATCTGAATCTGATTGATGACCGCGAGCCTTGCTTTTCCGATTTGTTGTGCCAAGTGCATCGCCTGTTCTGTGGCTTTGCAATGAACCTGGTGACAAATTTATTTCTCGCTTTATGGAGTATGCTCTTTGTCATTCCCGGAATCATCAAATACTACGCATACGCCATGACTCCTTACTTGTTGGCCGAGGATCCTTCTCTGTCGACCTTACAGGCCATCACAATGTCACGGCAGCTTATGCACGGGAACAAATGGCGGCTGTTCTGCCTGGAATTCAGCTTTATCGGATGGTATCTTATTCCCCTTGCAATCGCATTTATCCCGCCCTTTTTTCTTCCTTCCGATTCAATCGCCTCCGTTATTTGGATGGGCAGCTTACTCGCTTCGTTACTTCTGGTAAACCTCGTCATAACACCATACACGGAGGCGGCGCGGGCTGCATTTTACCGTGATATTACGTAACGAAAACAGGTCTCAGCACATAAAAGACCCTTCGTCTACTAAAAAAGCACGGCAGAACTTCTGTCGTGCTTTTCTTGCTGCAACAAAGGAATTCTCCGCCGTACTCTTCCACGAAACCGCCTTCTTTCTCGTCACAGCGGCTTGAAAATCAATGGTACCGTCTCTGCGTGCGTCCGACAATATTGCATTGCATGTGATTTTTCAGGGGCGATAATCGCAATCGGCTGCTTATCGTATCTTACGCCGATCCATGCTTCCTCCAATTCGGTTTCCGCGCCTTCAATCGTAACTCTCTCCAGCTTCGGACAGATCGAAAATGCCTCTCTGCCGACGCGTCTCACCGTTGCGGGAATGCGCACCTCCCGAAGACTCCGGCAAAGAAAAAAAGTATACGGTTCGATGTCCGCAACGCCCTCTGGCAGAGAGATTGACTCTAGCTCCCTACAGTTTTGAAACGCCTTGGCCCCAAGAACGTCCAGACGCTGCGGAAAAACAATCTCCTTCAACGCATAACAGGAGGCGAATGCCATTTCGTCGATGCGTCGAAGCGAGGACGGCAACGCAATACGCCGCAATTCGGTACATTCGAAAAAAGCCATCCGCTCAATCGTATGTACACCCTCCGGCAATACCACTCCCAAAATCGTCGCATTTTCCGAAAATGCGCCTTCGCCGATAACTCTCGTCCCTTCTCTGACGGACACTTCTCCGGCCGCCGCAGAATCCACCTGTACAAGCTTCCCTCCGAGGGAGAACCCTCCGTTTGTACAAAGCATCGTGCCTCGTACAGCATTTCTTCCAAGAAAAGTATCCTTGTTCGCAAGCCTTAGTTCACGAAGTGCCCGACACTCCGCGAAGGCCTCTTCTTCTATTCTCCCTATCCTCCCGTGAATGACCACCGTCTCAATTGCTTCCTCCGCAAATGCCCTTCGTTCGACAAACGTCACTGGCATCCCTCCGATAGTCTCTGGAATCTCAAGCACGGGTCCGATGCGCACAATCCCACCGTTTATGAGCGAATCGACCTCGTAATGCGAGCATTCCACACGTCCGTTTCGTTCGTACAAACCATGTCCACGATATGCGCTTCCCTTGTCCATCCCTCCACGGGAGCAATCCATTGTTGCCAGCGAACAGCGATATTCGGCCTCGATCTCCCTCGCTCTTCTATGCGTAACCAAAGACCTCTCACCATTCTCCCGCGTAACAACAAACCACCCTTCTTCAAACGAAATCGCACGTTCATAAAATTTCATCTTCCTCATAGCACACCTCTCACTTCATATTCTTTCATGACATGTTTCTATGATAGCATAACCCACCGAACATCGCAACCACTCTTACAATCACAGGCAAGTCAACATAAGCAAAGTACACGTTTGCTTCTCGATCTTTGCACGCTCCCCTTCCGGCTACAATAACACACATATTGCGTTGCAAACGTACAAAATAACTTCCCCCTTTTGTATATTCCCCTTCTTCTATCACTTAAGATGTAATCATCATATGATGAAGAGGTAACCAATGGATGCTGTATTTGTTAAGGAACGCATCACTCAACTGCGTCTCCAAAAAGGAGTCTCCGAATATCGCATGAGCTACGATCTCGGCCACAGCCGCAGCTACATCTACAACATTTCCTCCGGGAAGTCTTTGCCGCGTCTGGATGACCTGTTTCTGATCTGCGAATATTTCGAGATTACCCCTGTTGAATTCTTTGATCGACATATTACAAATCCTCAATTGTTGCTCAAAACCAGTGAACGTCTCAAGACACTAAGCGAACGCGATCTCGAGATGATTTTGCGACTTGTCGATCGCTTGAACGAGTAATTTCGCGACAGTCTTTCTTTGAAGATTTACCGGCAATGTGTCTGCATTGCTCTTCTTTTCGTGCGCTTTTTGAAAAAGAGGCCCCGTGATATCTCCCTCCTTTCCCGGATATCCGGGAAAATGAGTTCCTATCACGGCAGCCTCTTCCTTGCTATTTCTTAATTTGCATGCGCACCAAGATCGACTTATCGTTGAACACCGGATTGTCCGAGCCCACACCGATAAAGTCCTTGCCGAACATGTCGAACATATTGGAGGACATCGTAAAAGGCGGCAGATTGCCGAGAATCTTCTCCCCGTCGCACAGAAATGCTCTGTGAACCGGCATAACGTAATCGCCCTTGTCGTTGAATCCACCACCGCTGTACATAACGGGAATCACCGACAGTCTCCCGTTTAGAAGCTCCTTGACGGTCTTCTCGCTCCGAGCAATCTTCATATTCACGTTGCCATTCCCGGGGATATCGGAATAATTTCGCCATGCATTTCCCGTGTGGGGCACGCCGTACTTTGCCGCAATGCGCTTGTCGGCATACCCGAGAAGCGGCACACCGTGGTCAACGAATACACGTCGGTCGCCTTCCTTCACACAGCCCTCGCCATCGAAGAAGTTGGTATGCCAGCACTCCTCATCGGAGGCATCGTCCACAAGCGTAAATGCCTCGGAAAATACCTGCGTACCTAGCTTACCGGTCAGCAAGGACGACCCCAGAGCCAGTTGCTCCGCATCCAGAGACTCCACAAGCTTACCGAGAAAACCGTAATACTGCATCTGTACGATACCCTCCTCCGGAAGCTCCACTTGATTCTCGTAATTGCCGAGATAGTTGTCTGCCATATCGAACAATACCTGCTTATCATAGGTGCGCATACCGGGATAGAAGCCACCATCCGACAGGTCCTTGCTGTCTACATGCTTGTAATTGATATTGGCGTTGACATTGCAGTCTCTGCTACTATACGAAAGCCCCTTGTCATTCCACTGCGTGGTTCCGTTGTTACACTGACTGAAGTTCCCTGAGAATCGAAACTTTGGGTACTTCTCGCACAGCTGCGCCAAGGCCTCCTGTGCGAATTCCATCAGCTCCTTGTCGGTGTACACACGCTCCGTCATATCTCTGTGGCGCACTCCGGTCTCCAGCTCATAAGGGTACGGGCGTCCCAAGGCAAGGTTCTCCTCTGCCTTACAAAACCCTTCCTCATCGCTCATCTCTCCCACCTGAAAATGCACACCCAGCACGCCGTCCTTCTGCACACGGAAGGATTGCTGCTTCACGCACTTGCGGTTAAATGAAACGATTTTATTTTCTTCAATCCTCACTTCCGAATAGATTTCTTCGAATTCGAACTTTTCTCTCATCACATCCACCCCCTAATTCACCGTCAGCTTCTTCACTCGAACCGTGGGGCCACCCGCGGATACCGGCACGCTTTGGCCACCCTTACCGCACGTGTACGTGTCAAAAAGGACAAAGTCCGTTCCCACGGCATCGATGTCAAATAACGCCTCAAAGACGCTTCCGGTCACTACATTTGCCCGAATAGGCTCGCACAATTTGCCGTCACGAATCCGATAACAAAGGTTCGGCTGCATCGTAAACGTGGACTGTCCGGTGCCGTAATTTACGTTATACACATAGATCCCGTCCTTTACCTCTCGAATCATCGCCTCCGGATCATCGCTGCCCGCCGCCATATAGGTATTGGTCATACGAACAATCGGATCATGCAGGTAGCTTTGCGCTCTGCTATTGCCCGTCAGTTCCTCCGACAAAGCATCCGCCGACTTCGCATCATGCAAGCGTCCGGTCAGGATACCATCCTTAATGAGCCACGTCTCCCGCGCCTTCGTTCCCTCATCGTCATAAGGTACCCAACCATTGTTCGGCATGGCGCCACTATCGCAAATGGACACCTTCTCACTGCCTACCTTCTTGCCCATAACCCACTCTTCTCTGAGAGTCTTGTCATTTAGCATAAAGTCCGCCTCACTCTTGTGTCCAAAGCTCTCATGGGTGAACATGGCAGTCACAATGGGCGCCAGCACGCAAGTGTACTCCCCGGGCTCCACGTCCACTGCATTGCGGGCATAGTCCAGATAACGGTCACGCTCCGCCAGAATCTCCTCCTCATGGCCACGCAACTCGTCAAAGGACATGGTGCGGTAGTATTTGCCCGCACCGGTAGCAATCCCATTCACTACAATCTGATAGAACATGGAGAAGTTGCACGCCTGATAGTCCTGTTCGATCTCCGCGCCCTTGCTGGAATAGAAGCTTTTGCGCTTATACTCCGTCGAGAGAAACGTCATGTTCATGGTAACCTCAGAGATGCCGTCGTCCACACAGGCGGCGATATACTCATTCACCAGTGCCTCTCGCTGTTCCCTCGTCACCTTACGAATATCCTTATCTCCTTCGTAGCGCAGCTCCTTGACTCTATGTACCTCCAATCTCACCACCACCGGTTCCTTTTCAATGTCCGGATTCGGCTTCGCCAAGGTTGCCAGATTGTCAATCTCCTGCTGAATGCTGTCAATATCGTTGGTGGTGCTTGTATACCACAGCTCCCCGTCATACACACGAATCATCGCCCCGCTCATACAGATGGCGGAGTTCTGCTCTACCTCCCCGTTTCGCACACCGTATCCCGCATTTGCCGTCTCCTCGATACGGACGTCGGTATACAGGTTCTTCGGAAAATTGTACTTCATTTGTAACCCTCCGATTCTATAATTGTTGTGAAAATTATAGCACAGAAAGCGAACCGGCACAAGGGAAGGTTGGTTGAGCGCCTTCAACCGTCAGTTGAGCGCTCACCGGGTGACTGAAAAAAGGGGGTCTCTTTTAGAAAAATCAAACTTAAATAAGGGAGAAAAATAGAAACGATAATTCGAACTTTGCAAGCAAAAACAGTTGTTTGCAATATCTCGGATTTTACACCGATTTTCACACTATAATTATTGAAATAGGTGAAAAAAGCGACGCTATAAGTTAGGTGTTGGGAAAGGACACTACAATACTCAATCTGTCCGAAACATACTCGGCTCTGATAGAGCCTTTCATACGTTCGGTTAGCAGTTTGGCTATTGATAGTCCAAGCCCAGTTGATTTTCTTGCGGAATCCACCGTATAAAAGCGGTCAAATAGTTTTCCTACCTCAACCGTATTAAGCTTTTTGGCGGTATTAGTAAATGTAATAGAGCCGCTTTCATCAAGCACAACCGAGAAATCTCCATCGGTGTATTTGATGGCGTTATTGATGATGTTACTAAATATCCTTGTCAGCGCGGTAGAATCAAGTCTACGCCAAATCGGGTTTACCGGCAGATAGACGTTGGGAACAATATTGCCTTTTTGCAACACACCTTCAAAAGATATGAGCGTTTCTTCAATAACACAACGTATGTCCACGTTCCCGAAGGTCATTTCCGGAGTAGATGATATAACAGAATATCGGAACAGTTCTTCCGTGAGCTGTTTTAACGCCTCAGAGCGATCACGAATATGTTCGATATACTTTTTTTCGTCTGCCGGAAGGTCTTTCTTCTCCAACAAATCGAGATATCCCCATATAGCAGTAAGCGGTGTTCGTAAATCGTGGGAAATGTTTGTAATGGCATCCTTTAATTCCTGATCGCCGTTTTCATACTGCCGTTTGATTTTGCGAAGTTCCGAAAGCTGAATATTGATTGCTTTTGCCAAGGTTCTAACTGTTTCATCACGAGAAGAAATAGAAACCTGCACATTGGTATCTGTATGCAAACTATGCTCGAAGCCATCGCATATTTCCCTGACGCTCTTTTTAAGCATACATATCTTAATTGTCAATGCGATAACGGCTAAAGTCAATACGCCGCATAGAATACCGAGCCAAAGCAACTTTATCCCACCCTTCCTACTTCAAATTCTTCTTTTTAAAAAGGATTATCCCAATAGTTCCAATCACTAAGATCAGGATTGCTGAGTATACAGGAAACAGATGAATGTTTTTGGGGATGTCCTCAACAACACTATTGAGTCGATACATCTGGCACGTCGGCAACCAATCGTACAGCAACACATCAATCTTCGCTCTGAAAGTATTTAGCAAACCATTTTCTGTATAATAATCTACATTCGACCACAGAACCGGGGGTATTAGTTGCATACCGATCACGGAAAGCATTGAAAAGACAACACTTATCACACGGTTTCCAATCGCCATTGTAACTGTGCAAAAGAAGACAGCAATTGCCAAAACAGATACAACGGCACACGCCATCTGCATAATCAATTTATCTAGTGGTAATTCAAACCTGTCAAGCAACGGCATCCCGATACAGGATACCACTGCACTTGTCAGATACATGGCAATGGCAACAACAATGCTTACCATTAAATTCGAGAGAAAAACAGATGCCCTTGAATGTCCTGCAATAAGTTTGTTTCTAATAGTATTATCGCTGAATTCAGTCCCCACAAAAAGAGATATTACAACGGCCAAAGCAATCACAAAAAAGTAATCCGTGCCACTCAGCAGAAACGCCGCATCAGCATGAATACACATATCCCAAAGATTTTTATAATACCAGTTGTTCAAAACCGTGTATAGCGGCCCAACCATTGCACAAACAATGGACAACCAAAATACAATGTTTTTTCTTAATCGAATAAGATTGCCGGTGAGTAATCTGTTCATCGAAAACTCACCTCAATTCTTTCTTGCGGAAACAAATAAACCCAAGAGCACACACCGCGACATTCAAAGCCACAGACCAAATTAAGTTCTCATAAATATCTAATATGGCTTCTTTTGAAAGTGTTAAATCTTTACCGGAGGTTTCCCAAGTCACATTTTCTTCCGGTAAAAGATCAAAGTATTCATAACCAAACCAATCATTTGTAAGGTAACAATATTCGGTAATGTGCCCGTAAGGCAATATGTTGTAGAGTGTTTCTGCGACAGTTCTCACAGGACCGTCAATATATTCTGGGTTTTTGACCTGATGTTCGCTGCCTTCGATTGGAGTACTTGAAACATGAGTGCCAAACTCGTCCGTTACAACGGTTTCTTCATAATCCCACTCGGTATAGTATTCATCCTGTTCAACAATGCCTTGAACGCTATAGGATGCAAAAATCAGTGCAAGGACAAGGATAATATTCACAATAGCAACGATAGCCCTTTTTGAAACAAGGCAGCTTACTGTAATTAAGATAACCCCAAAGCATACATTAACAAGAAGCGCATCCGCAAATATCCCCAAACAAACAACCACAGATGCTTTGGCAAACACATAACTGTTAAATGCAGTGAAAATTCCTGCAAATAGCAAAAACATCACTAGGCAAGTGCCGATACCGAGAATCAGTTCGGAAAGATATATTTGACCTTTGTTATAACCTGCAACGACCTTATTTCTAAAAATGCCTTCATCGTTTTCACGTCCAACAAGCCAAGAGATCGCTACTGCGAGAGAAATAAAGACGACCATACAATAAAAATCATCATAATATGATTCCCTTGCGTTGACCGCAGAGATTACTGCAACGACACATGTTGTAACAAGTGCCAGCCAAAAAACAATGTTACGGATATATCTGCGAACACCTGCGCGAAGAAGATTACTCATTATGCTCACCTCCAACGAGGTTGATAAAGTAGTTCTCAAGACTCTCATCTTGCTCGTGGGCGGATATAAGCTCACAATTCTCCTTTGCTAAAGCAAGAACGAGCTTTGAGAGGTTCACTTTACCGTATATATTAGCGATGCTGTCGCTGAAAATCTCATATTCCAACCCTTCGGCATCCAATACCCTAACAAGTGCCTTTGTATCGGTAACTTCCACCTTGATGCATTTGCGGCAAGCCTCCTCCAATTCCGATGCACTGATTTCTTTAACAAGATGTCCCTTATCAATAAAACCGTAGTGTGTTGCCAAACGGGAAAGTTCATCAAGAATATGGCTGGATATAAGCACGGTAATTTGTTTTTCTCTGTTTAGCTTTAAGATTAACTCGCGGATCTCAATAATACCCTGTGGATCAAGTCCGTTCACCGGTTCGTCAAGCACGAGGAAATCGGGATTGCCCATAAGAGCCACCGCAATACCAAGTCGCTGTTTCATACCAAGGGAGAAATTTCTTGCCCTCTTCTTTCCAGTATTTTCAAGGCCAACAAGTTTTAGAATTTCGGGAATAGAATCATAAGACGGAAGGCCAAGAATGAGAGCCTGTTGTTTCAGATTATCTTCGGCCGTCATATCCAAATAGATTGATGGCGTTTCAACCACAGCGCCCATTCTGCGGCGAGATTTGCTGAGTGACTTATCTGTATAGTCAATTCCATATATCGAATAAGCGCCTTGAGTCGGCTCCTGTAAGCCGCAAATCAAGCGGATAAGAGTTGTCTTGCCGGCACCATTTCTGCCAACAAAACCGTAGATTGCACCCTTGGGGATGTGCATTGAAAGATCATCGAGAGCCCGAAATTTTCCATACTTCTTTAAAATTCTAGAAGTTGTAAGTACATATTCCATAAAACATTGCCTCCTTTTTGTTTTACGGCCATAGTTTACTCCCCAAAGGTAAAGATAGCGGTAAAGAAAAAGGTAAAGAAAAGGTAAAGATTTATTCTGAAATCAATTTATATCCGATACCCCAAACGGCCTCAATCATATCCTTACCGCTTACATCACGAAGTTTTACTCTGAGATTACTGATATGCTGTTTCAAAGAATCTTCCGTGCAGTCGGGCGTATCAACCGCAATGCGTTCCAGAATAACCGATTTTGAAATCGTGCGGTTCTGATTCATCATAAGGAATTTAAGAATAGCATACTCCGTCTTTGTTATTTTTATAGCCACACCGTTATATTTCACCTCATGAGATTGTTCCTCAAGTGTTAGCCAACCTGCAGAAAGAATGTCGGATGCCGTATTGCTTTCTGCTTTACGGAGCTGGACTGTGATACGGGCAAGGAGTTCTGCTATATCAAAAGGCTTGGTTAGATAATCGACTGCACCGCCGAGCAGGAGATTTACCTTATCCTGTACGTCGATCTTTGCGCTGACAACAATAACAGGAATGTTCTCGGTATGCGATAATACCTCTTCACCGGACAGTCCAGGTAACATCAAATCCAAGAGCACCAAATCCGGCTTATTGTGTTCAAGAAGATATCACGCTTCCGTTCCGGAATACGCACGAAGAACGGAATAGCCCTCCTGTGTCAACACTTCCGTCAGCATGTTTACAATATGAATATCATCATCAATAATTGCTATTGTTTTCACAATGATCCACCACCATTTCAAGTCATTATCTCGTATAGTATCATAAAATCGCGTGATTTTCTACCTGTATTGAAAATGACTATCTCTGTCCACTCCTTCTCTCCTATCACCCAAGTTTTCCACTATAGGTAGGATTTTGTTCTGTTCATATCCGTCACAAGATCCGGATTGTCCTCCTTCATGCGTTCTACAAGTACCTCAATCTTATCGTAATCTTCTAGAATCACATCCAACTCCCGCTGGGTAATTCCCACAAGCTGAATAAAATCAAGCTGTCCATAGATCGTATCCTGAGACTGCGCCTCGGTATCCTTCACGGTAAGCAACGCAGTGATCGCCGACTCTTTCCCCGCGTGAAGAGAGGTCCGATTTCCGGCGATGTACTGAAGGGGCTCAAAAAAGCTTTTCTGCGTATACGTATAATATGCTAATTTTGAAAGCATATCCAATGCCCATAGGCACGCGTCCTCATCCTCCTCTTTGAGCTTGAGGGTCATTTCATACCCCCATCGACTCCATTCTCCTCCAAATGCTTCTTCATCCGCATACAACTCTGACATTCCAAAGGTAACTATGTGTTTGTAGCCTTTGTCCGAAGTATAAATCGAATATCCGTCCAAATACTGATTGCCCCCCAACATAGCCCTTACCGCCATATTCGTAGCGTAATGCTTCGGCTCCTGTCGCGGGTACAGCCTTACAAATTCATTTTCAATGGCATCCCATCCCGGTGCCCACTCCGGATCGGCATTCATCTTTGCTACAAACTCTTCCTTTGTCATTGCATTCTCTCCTATCTGTTTATTTTGCCCCCCCCGTTCTATGCGCTGCCTCACGATGCACTGTTCTTACCCCTTCGCCAACACCTTCTTGCACCAGCTCCTCTTGCCGCAATGCGGACACTTCAAATGTCTTGTGGTCACAACGTGCACGCCCAGAGTGTACGCACCGAAGCTCGGCACAAATGTCTCACCACAATGCTTGCATTTGAAATATCCCACGGTACGATCACCCTCCGCGGCAAAGTACAGACTTACGCCGAATACCACACAGGCGATTCCTATAAGCAACACCTTAATCGCCGTGGGGATTACGTCCGTGTACGCAACTACTGTCAGAAGAATGGTCAGAAATGATATCGTACCGGTAATTCCTATCACTACACTCAACACCATCTTCTTCTTGTTCTCTTCTCTTTCTCTTGCAATTAGATCCATCATATTTTCCTCCGCTTTCTCTTTGTAGTCGGCGTCGGTCACGTGATCTCCCGTCAGCAGCTCATTTACACTGATGTGCAAGGCCTCACACAAGGGAAGCATCAGAGAAACCTCCGGCAATCCATTGCCCGTTTCCCATTTGCTCACCGTCTTATCACTGATGTCCAGTTGCTCTGCAAGCGTCCGCTGGGTGTAGCCTTTCTCCTTACGTCTCTGCGCAATGAACTTCCCGATCTTGCTCTGATCCATGACCGCACCTCCTTTCGTCGGATTCAACATATAATAAATCACCCAAAAATCACACCCACGCACCGTAGAATCGTTGAAAATGCGGGGTCTACGAGGCGTAGAGGTGAGAAAATTCCAATATTCTATTGTGTAGACAAATGTACTGTGGGCTTCTCCAGCCCAAAATGTGCCGCAATCACCCGACACACTTCCTCTCGCGTATCACCGCCGTTCTCTTCCCGTACCACGGTAAAGAAACCGC
>JAZRZZ010000029.1:0-26432 GCA_045601665.1 Lachnospiraceae bacterium | reverse complement strand
CTGTTCTTAAATATCAAGTTTGATACTCATTCCGAACTCTAGCTTCATTTTTAAAAAGCCTGTTCATCCTGAAATTTTACTTGTTAAGGTTCGCAAAGTCTTTCGACTTTACAATGTTCAAACGAATTTCAAGGTTGTTTCACTGTTCAGTTTTCAAGGTTCGTGACACGCTTTTGGCTCCGTTTCATTTCCGCCTCAGCGGGTCAGCGAAGTTGATTATATCACCGCCCATTCGTTCTGTCAACACCTTTTTTTATTTTTTTTCGTTTTTTTTCGTGATACAAAATCGTTGCTTTTTCTTCTCTTTTTCACCTTCTCTTCTCCTTTTGGTCCTTTATCACTATATATAGGTAGAGCTCCTTCGTCGCACCAATATCTATAGTAGAAAGAAGCTTTTCGCCACGCGGAAAAGCTTCCTCTCCTTCCCTTTCCAATGTGCTCACAAAATCTATTATACACATTAAAAAACTTCGCAGAGCATCCTCTCTCTGCGAAGCCTTCGTTTCTATTTGGTTGTCAGGTGTACCGCAAATCCTCCAAAGGACTCCTTCAGATAAATAAAGTTGATTCGTTCCTTTTCATCTCGTTTCACGGTCTCGTAATCGAGCTCGACGCCATTTCTTTCGAGAAATGCAATCGCGCGCTCCACATAATTGGTCTGAATCGCGATGTGCCCCATTGCTCCGGCACCCTTTTCCTTCATAACCTCTATTCCGCGTCCACAGAAATACGAAATCGGGATCTCCCTCTTCGGGAAACCGAACACCTCTGCAAAGCGATTCGCCGTCTTCCCTGCTTCATCACCCTCGCAATTGATGCCGATGTGCTTTACCTCAAACCCGAGCATCTGAACAACCGCCTCTCGCGTAAGGGCTGTGATTGTTGCAAAATCCCCCTTGTTAATCAGATCGCTACCTACCATCCAGCTGCCGCCGCATGCGATAATCTTCTCAAAATCCAAATACGAATTCAGATTCTTTGCATGAATTCCTCCCGTCGGCATAAACTTCATACTTCCATAAGGCGCTGACATTGCTTTAATCTTGGCAAGTCCTCCACTCGCCTCTGCGGGGAAGAACTTCACCACCTCAAGTCCGAGCTCCAACGCCTGTTCTATCTCGGAGGGACTGGTTACTCCGGGTGTGATCGGCACACCGATTTGCTGACAATACAACACCACCTTCGGGTTTAATCCGGGGCTTACAATAAATCTCGCCCCTGCCTCGACCGCCTCGTCCACCTGTTGTGTCGTCAACACCGTGCCCGCTCCTACAAGCATCTCCGGAAAGGCCTTTGTCATTGCCGCAATCGCATCCTTCGCAGCCGAAGTGCGAAACGTCACCTCCGCAACCGGCAACCCTCCATCGCAGAGAGCCTTTGCAAGCGGCACTGCGTCCTTCGCATCATCTATTTTTACAACCGGAATAATACCCAGCTTCTGAAACTGCTTCAACACCTCATTCATCGCACACCCTCCTGCGTTTCCGTCAAATCTAGCGCATCTTTGATGTCAAATCCACAAAGGCACCATTAATTATATTATTATCATATAAAGCGGATAATATCTTGCTCTCATTAATGCAACGATAACATTCTTGTCCCCATTCGGTATTTGTAAATGCGGTCACCAATGCAAACGCCACCAAGACAAGCACAAACGCCTGCAATAGACCAACTGCAACTCCACCGGTCTTATTAATAAAATTCAATCCCGGCATCTTAACCACAAGATTCAGTGCATTTGACAGCACAATTAATAGCACAAACGCAATTAGGAACAACAAAACAAAGCATACCGCGCGAACAATAATCGAAGCAACCATCTCCGCGATGTAATCCGATGCACGTTCCACTGCAAGTTGCGCATATCCCTCTTTGTTATTAAACTTCTTCAACTGGTCTTTTATCGCCGTCGGCAACGCAAACTTATCAATGTCAGAATCCAATGCCGCATCCTTCTCATCCAAAGAATCCAACTGCAACGTCTCACGGACGTTGTCCATTACATTCTCCTTCAACGACGCATTCCTCATAAGTCCGTCAGCTATCATCGGCGTAAGCATCGCTGCGAGCACAAGCGCGAGCACGAAGGAAATTAAGCGAAAGACCATCTTAACAAAGCCTTGATGCCAACCGAGCAATCCCAACACCAAACATACCAGCGCACACACCACCAACAACCAGTTCATGTTCTACCTCCTCGACTTCTATTCCTTCTCGCCAATCAAACGAATACGCTCCAGCACCGTATCTCCGACCAACACATAACGACTCTTCCCGTCTACAGAATAGATATGATTCACATTCTTTGCAAGAGTTGCAGAAAATTTGTCCTTACCATCGATGCGATAGATATATATCTGTAGGTTGTCGTATAAGAGCACCTCTTCGCCATCAATTCGGAAATTCTCATAGTTCTCCACAAAGCTTCTCTCATCCACCAGCTTACCGTTTGTCGTATAAATGCGTGCAGTATAATTTCCGTTGCCGGTCTTACTGTCCAACAAAAGGCCGATATACTTATCACTATATGCAATACTTATAATTGTCTCGGAAATCGGAATCTCGCAAATCTTCTCTTGAATCTCTTCCATCCGATAAACCGTAACACCGGTATTCTCAAAAGCAACCACTGTATCGTTATTTATAAAAACCACATCTCCGATCAGACGATTCTCGAACTTCTCCAAGCCCACTAGTCCGTCCACATAATTCGCTCCAACCTCACCAAAATTGTAAAAGGTGAGCTGCGTCATCATCTTCTCTTCCTCAAAATTCACATAGGAGGTCAATAACTTTGTCCCGTCATCCGATAAAGCAATATCAATCGGAAATCCACTGGCGGACGTTATCGTATTCATCTCAACCAATTTCGAACCGTTGATCTTATACAGAATAATATAATCTCGCGAACCGTCATCCATCCATACCGCTGTCACCCCTTGGTTGGCAACCTCCACCTTCTGAATCGGATATTCGGTTGTAATCGGATTCGCAGATCCGGTTCCATCGAAAATGTACAGGCTCTTTCCTCCCCTGTCTCCAATCGCCGCACAGCTACCGCAGGTTGCCGCAACCGGATCGGACATATTATAAGAAACATTCCACACAGTCTCACCATCTTCGTCAAAAACCGTCGCACCATCTCGGGAATATCGCAGGATCCCTTCCTTAATCGGCAGCAAGCTGTCCGTCACCATTCCGGAGAGCTCTTTGCTCATCTCTACATCGTAGCTCACATACGTTCTGTTTTCTTGCTTATGTCGATAATAAACAAAGCAAAGAATCACAACAAAAACAAGCACTGCCGTTCCTATCAACCAGTACTGTAACTTCACTCGCTTGAGTTGTCGCTTCATGTTCTCCGCAAATTTCATCAAAAGGTACCTTTCATAGCTTCTTCTCGTGCATTTTCGTTCTTCGGATGCCATTATACCATACTTCCTTCGATTTTGGCACTACTTTTTGCTACTGATGATATTCTTCGTAAACTCCTGTACGGCCGCAACGACTTGATCGATATCATCGTGTTGCAAAAAAACAAAGGTTCCCAGTAGCACCAAAAACGTCGCAGTCATAATCACGGTTGCAAGCGTCAGTCGTGACATCCGCGGTCGGATGCGTCTCGGTTTACGCTCCTCGCGAAACTTAGCTCGAATCGCTTCGACGGAGGTCTCCCTATCTCGCAGAACAATCTCTGCTTCTTCCGTCACCATCTTCTCACGCTGTTCCACCATGTATTCCTGCATCGCCGTATTCTTTTCATAATAGATATAAAATCCCGGCAGTTCCCCGACTTCCCCCTCGCGAACCAAATAAATATGTAGCTGTCGATCATATATGGGACAAGTCAAAAAGCAAATGTCTCTACCGGGTGACCATTCTTTGCTGATTGCCTCATACAACGTACATTCCTCCGCAAGCATTGCCGGCATACAGAAGAACCATCCGAGAAAATGCATCTCCGGGAAATACTGCTCACGATAATCCTCGACTTCACGTTGGACACTTTCTTTCGAAACAACACCGAGATCGCCCATTGTCAAAGACATTGCCGACGCGCCGTCTACATACCATTCTCTTACGCCTCCGACTACTCGCTCCTGCCCGTACACAGCGAAGATGCATCCTTCCTCCGTGTACGATTCGCTCAAATGCTCCAAATAACTCTTCACATAATCTTCAACATATACATGTTCCCGATCCGAACTTCTTCCAATCTGACGAAAACAGACCGGCGTATGTCTTTCTTCCATCGTTAATCCTCCATCAAAATCTGCCTTGATAGAGTCAGCATATCATATCCGGAGTGCATTTTCTGTCGAAATCGGACACGATGTCCGAAAACCTCCCGCAAAATCCGACACACTTGCCCTTGTAGATTTGATTAAAAAAAATAAATGCGGAAATACTTCGGATAACACCTCAGAAAGGACTTGATTATGGACACTACGAATCCAAGAAAGAAACATTTTTATTTTGACACCTCCGACCCTGCTGCCGCAGTTGTCTTCGGCGACATTCTTCGCCGTCTTGTAAAACAATATGCGGGAAACTGTCGCTCCGTGATCCTTTTGTGCATCGGCACAGACCGCGCCACAGGTGACTGTCTCGGACCGCTCCTCGGCTACAAGCTTCGTTCCACGCTTCGTCGCTATCCGATCTACGGCGATCTAGATCGCCCTGTCCACGCCAAAAATCTGCACGAGACTCTCGAGCAAATTCATCGCCTTCACAGAGATCCTTTCATCATTGCCATTGATGCCTCCCTTGGAGAACCCGGGCACATCGGATATTATACATTGGGGCTCGGACCTTTGAAGCCCGGCGCAGGAACCGGCAAAGAGCTTCCCGCCGTAGGGCACCTGTGTATCACCGGTATTGTAGACCATGCCGATGCTCACCGCTTCTCCATACAGACCACCCGCCTTAACACAGTCATGGCTCTGGCGGACAATATCCACCGAGGCTTGTGCCTCGGCCTGAATTCCGGCGAACCCCTACAGAGCAGTTCTTCCCTCTAGGGCTCGCAACAACGTAACCTCATCCACATACTCCAAATCGCCGCCCACAGGAACCCCACTGGCAATTCGACTCACCTTAATCCCCGTCGGTTTGATTAATCGGCTGATATACATGGCCGTCGCCTCTCCTTCCAGGCTGGAATTGGTGGCAATGATCACCTCATCCACGTCCCCTTGAAGACGTACCAACAACTCCTTCAACCGAATATCGGCCGGACCGATACCCTGCATCGGAGAAATCGCACCCTGCAGCACATGATAAACACCCTTATACTGTCCCGTCTTTTCGTAGGCTGCAAGATCTCTTGAATTTTCAACAACCATAATTACTTTGTGATCACGATCCGCACTGGCGCAAATGGGGCACACTTCCTGATCCGTCAGCGTAAAACACTCGGTACAATATCGCACACGACGTCTTGCCTCTACGATAACATTTGCCAAATGCTCAACATGCTCCACCGGTTGATTGATCAGGTGAAATGCCAATCGTCCCGCGGACTTGTTCCCGATACCCGGCAGTCTGCCGAGCTCCGCGATCAGCTTACTGATATGTTCACTGTAATATTCCACGGCATTTCACCCCCTTCTCAAGTTTCTCTTCTCTACAAGCTCGCAATCAAGCAAACACCTAGAAGCCAAAGCCACCGAGACCGCCACCGAGACCGCCGGCGATATCGCTCATCATTTCGCTACTCTCCGCCTCCATATTACGAAGCGCTTCGTTCGTTGCCGCCATAATCAGATCCTGTAGCATCTCTACGTCGTCAGGATCTACAACCTCCTTAGCGATTTCAATTCCGACAACCTCTTTCTGTCCGGATACGCGCACCTTCACCGCGCCGCCGCCTGCCGTTGCCTCCCATTCCTTAGACTCAAGCTCCTTCTGCTTCTCCTCCATCTGACGCTGCATGCGCTGTGCCTGCTTCATCAACTGGTTCATGTTTCCGGGCATGCCTCCTGAAAAACCGCCTCTCTTTGCCATAAATTGTCCTCCCTTTACTCTGTCATCTCAATGGATATATTCTTTAAACGCTGATTAATCACCGTAATATCCGCATATTGCGTCATCGATTCGCCCTTTTGCAGCTCCTTCATCGATATCTCCACCGTCTTTCCGATGATCTTTTCGATTACTTTCTGCAACTGCTCTTTCTTCATATCGGAATTCATCAACGTAAAGTCCGTACTATCTCGAAACACCAGCAACAGCATTCCATTCTCGGTCACGCTCGGCCTACAGCTTTCAAGACACATGCGCCCCGGCAAAGGAAATTGTCGTACAATTGTCTTCCAATCCGCTGCAATCGCCCGAAGATCCTCCGGCAATGCCTTTGGCAACATTTGCACCGGTGTCTCCACCGTTGTCTCCGGTCGTTCATTGCTGTCTCGTACCGCAACCCCCGTTCGCTTCAAGTCATCAAGAGAATCCTCAAGACGGCGAATTCTCTCTAACACCGCATCGGAATTTACCTTTGTCTGCGGTCGACACAAACGAACAAAGGCCATCTCTATCAACACACGTTTCTGCGTTGCATAGCGCAATTGATTCGTCAGCTCACAACACACCTGTATATAGTACATCAGCTCGTCAGCCGTAAAGACCTTTGCCTCATGTAGTAGCATCTGCATCTGCTCTGAGGAAACCTCCAGCACCTCACTCAAATCTTCACCACTCTGCGCCAACAAAAGATTTCTCAGGTACCAAGTAAAATCTACAACAAAGCGCGACAGCTCTCTGCCACTGACGACCATTTCCTCCAGCAATCCCATGCACCGAATCACCTCTCCGTCGTGAATGTATCTTAGCGCTCTCGCAAAGACCTCAACATCCACCGTTCCCAAAATCTCAAGAACTCGATCATAAGACAGCTCCTGCTGATAATAAAATGCCGTACAGCGTTCGAGAAGGCTCAACGCATCACGCATGGACCCGTCTGCCACCTTTGCCACATACTGCATGGCGCGCTCCTCGGTCTCTATCCCCTCTCTCTGACATAACTCCGTCAAACGATCCGCAATCGTTTCGATGCGAATGCGCTTAAAATCGTACCTCTGACATCGAGATAATATCGTTATCGGAATCTTATGTGCTTCCGTCGTTGCCAAGATAAATACCACATACGACGGCGGCTCTTCGAGCGTCTTTAACAGTGCATTAAACGCCCCCGGCGAAAGCATATGCACCTCGTCAATGATATACACACGATATTTTCCTTCGGTAGGAGAGTATCGCACCTCCTCAACAATCTGTCGAATGTTATCCACACCGTTGTTGGATGCCGCGTCAATCTCTACCACATTCATGGATGCACCGGATGCAATCGCACGGCATGTCTCGCAGACATTACACGGTTCCCCGTCTGTTACGTTGGGACAGTTGATTGCTTTCGCTAGTATTTTTGCTATCGTCGTCTTCCCGGTACCTCTGGTTCCACAGAACAAATACGCGTGTCCCACCCGCTCCGATCGAATCTGATTCCGTAGCGTAGTAACAACGGCGTCCTGTCCCTTCACCTCTGAAAATGTATCCGGGCGGAACTTGCGGTACAATGCCGTATATGCCATGCGTCCTCCTTTCGCGGAGTCCTTGCTCCGCACATCTCTTCCATGCACACGTTTCGATACGCGCATTTCACAATAGAATATTATAGCATAAGTGCTCTTGTTTGGCAACATCAACTCCCCGTGACTCTCAACCTCAATCCTCTTCAATCACGTGAATCTCAAGAAAATCAAAATCAATCTCTTCCGTAAAATTATCCTGCCGAAATCGTGCCTTTGCATGCCTTTGAAATTCCCGAATCGTCGTGTCGAGCCAAAGCGGCTTTGCAAGGTCAAATTCACAGCAAACCGCGTCCAACGCATCAAATACTTTCTTCGTCCGATTCACCGGCTCGTCATTACAAATCACAGTATCCCGAAGCAAATGATTGTCCCGAAATATCTTAGCCCACAAACGAAACATTCCCAATCTCCATTTCCATTGTTAATAAAAGTTCCTTTTCCTTCTTCTTCGTCTTTCGAACCAATTCGCCACGTGATAAAAGATTACTCCTACAACAAACCCTCCGATATGCGCCGCATTGTCTGTTCCCGTGTCTCCCATGAAAACAGAAGCAAATAGAAAGAAGAGAAAAATAACCACCCGTATTACGTTCTCACGACCCCTGCTTCTATACTCAAACAAGAGCATTGCTACCACTGCTCCGGCGATGCCGTATATCGCACCGGACGCTCCCGCAGACAGTGCATATTCTCCCATACGCCAATGGTAACTCATTGAAAGAACCGAGGCTCCCAGTCCGGATAAAAAGTACAGCACCAGAAAACGTCCATGTCCAAACCGTCTCTCCACCAAGCTTCCCAAACCATATAAAACCAGCATATTATTTGCAATATGCGAAAGGTCCCAATGAAGAAACATCGATGTCAGAACGCGCCACCACTGCCCCTCTTCCAAAACACTATACCAAGAAAGACTTCCCTTCATCAACAGCCA
The DNA here is from genome assembly GCA_045601665.1 of Lachnospiraceae bacterium. Taxonomy (GTDB): domain Bacteria; phylum Bacillota; class Clostridia; order Lachnospirales; family Lachnospiraceae; genus ISDg. The sequence continues at coordinate 17,906 of JAZRZZ010000029.1, read as the reverse complement.
TTCTACTTCGATTAGGTCCGTAAGAAGAAACACCGCCAAATTCACCGCAATCAGCAGAAATACACACCAATCACGCTCCTTCCATCTTCTCATCCATCCGAAGAAACGTTCTTTCTGCTGTCTTCTTGCGTAAGCGCGATACTTTTCCTCGCGTTCCTTCTCTCCCTGCATACAACATGCATTTCGAAGGTTATCCTCGTTGGCACTCCTCTGCACTCCATCGCTGTTTCGACTTTCGCCTCCAAAGCGCAGATTGTTTTCAATCATTCCTCGCAGACCGAGAAACTCCTCCGGCTGATTTTCGTATACGACCAAGCGACCGTAGTTCTCATCCACAATCCAGTACATTGTCCCATCTGCCGTCTGTCGAACCTTGGCTATATCGGAAGTCAAGAACAGACTAAGCATAGACACCATTGTCAGCCCCCGTTTCAGAAATATCCCGCGTATGGTCTCGGAATACTGCCGATACTGCTCCTGTGTCAAGGTGTCAACTGCCTTCTCATCCAGTATCCAAACAAGACTCGCCGCGACTCCCTCGGCGATGTAGTACAAGGCCATATGCTCCATATGAAGATCCACCGCATAAAACCGACGCCCCATAAAATACTGTTGCAACTTTTTCCACATTCCATCTATTCTCCCTCTTCCGCGCGGAACAATTCCGCACTGCGCACCGCCCTTTCATAGCCTCGCAATAGCCTCTCGCGCTTTGCCTTCTCCATCCTCGGTTCAAAGGCTTCCCCTTTGCGCCAATTACACCGTAGCTCTTCCTTGCTTCTCCAATACCCGACCGCCAATCCCGCAAGATACGCCGCACCTAATGCCGTTGTCTCGATACAGGTCGGACGAATGACCTTCGCATCCAAAAGATCCGCTTGAAACTGCATTAAGAACCGGTTTGCACTTGCTCCACCGTCTACCTTCAATTCCTTAAGCGTTGCATGTGCGTCCTTCTCCATCGCTTGCAATACACTCTGTACCTGATATGCGATCGATTCCAACGTCGCACGCACAAAATGCTCTCTTGTGCAGCCACGAGTGATTCCGACAACCGTCCCTCTTGCATAAGGATTCCAATGCGGTGCCCCGAGCCCGGTAAATGCCGGAACTACATAAACCCCCGCCGTATCCTCCACTCGTAGCGCAAGCTCCTCTGATTCCGCAGCCGTTCGAATTAAGCGCATCTCATCGCGTAACCATTGTACCGATGCGCCTGCAACAAAGACGCTTCCCTCTAGCACGTACTCCACCTCTCCTTGGCAACAGGCCGCCAAGCTGGTTACCAAACCGTGCTTCGACTTCTTTGGCTCTGCTCCTACGTTCATCAACAGAAAACATCCGGTCCCATAGGTATTCTTCACATCTCCCGGCTGAAAACAGCACTGGCCGAATAGTGCCGCCTGCTGATCTCCTGCCGCACCCGCAATCGGAATACTGCCACAAGGCAATCCTTCGTCGGTATATCCGTAAATTTCACTCGAAGAGCATACTCGCGGGAGCATACTCATCGGAATATGAAACAACTCACAAATCTCCTCGTCCCAAGAAAGCGTCTTGAGATTAAACAGCATCGTTCTGGATGCGTTCGAATAGTCGGTACAATGTACCCTTCCCTTCGTCAAATTCCATATCAGCCATGTGTCTACGGTTCCGAACAAAAGCTCCCCTCGCTCCGCCGCTTCTCTCGCTCCTTCTACATGATCCAATATCCATTCCAGCTTAGACGCGGAAAAATACGCATCCGGAACCAAGCCCGTACGTTCCGACAGAAACACTCCATACCCCCGCTTCACCAGCTCGTCAATTCGCTCCGCGGTTCTGCGACACTGCCATACAATCGCGTTGTATATCGGCTTACCGGTGTGTCGATTCCACACAATCGTCGTCTCTCTCTGATTCGTTATTCCAAGCGCCGCAATATCCTCTGATTCCGCATGAATCTTCGCCATTGCCTCCGTGGCAACCCCGATCTGAGAAGACCATATCTCCATTGGATCGTGCTCTACCCAACCGGGCTTCGGATATATCTGTGCAAATTCTCTTGCCGCCTGACTTACAATTTCCCCATCTCGATTAAAAATAATACATCTGGAGCTCGTCGTCCCCTGATCCAACGCCATTACATATTTCATGTGATACCCCTCTCCGTACCGCCAAAATCCTTGTACGAAAATGATAGCACATTGCCGTAAAAATGTCTACCGAATCACAAAAAACAATAAGCATGCCACGGATACAGCAAACAGAAGCCCCACCAAAAAATTACGAGCTTCGCGCCGTCCTCGGCCCTTTTCCTCCTCCGTACAGCCGGTATCAACGGACAATTCTTCACACTCCCTCTGCTCCTCCGCCGTCTCATCGGACATCTTGCCCGAATAAAAAGGAAGCTGTGCTCCCTTTTCCAACACTTCCGTCAGACTGCGAAGATTGCACTGCTCTCTGTGACACAGCACATGAAAGGAATACCCACTATACACTGCTCTCTCGTCGGATACATCCAGGTATGGCAGAAGCCATTCCGAAAGCTCCGCCATCTGCTCCCTAAGAGACCTTCGATACGACGGAACATAACATATTGCCACTTCCCATGTATCTTCTTTGACAAATATACTTTCCTTCGACAGCCAAAAGCCCTCCTCGCAAAGAAAGTGTCGCTTTGCCGTTGTTACACCTGTAAAAATGTCCGTAAATATCTTTTCATATGTCACTCCGTTCAGTTTCGTCCCCGTACATTTCTGTTCCAGTGTCCGATATCCATCCACGGAAAATGCATAATACCTCTCTCCGTTTCTCCACACAGGACGCATCGGCAAAAGTCCGGACATCGGATTATGCATAAGCATCTCTGCCTCAAATGTCGACTCCGATGCATCGCTTTTTACAAGAAGCAGATTTTCTTCCATCGAATGCTCCTCGTAGAAATATAGTCCTTCTTTCGTTATCTCTTCTTTCATCTTCCGAATCTCCTTATTAATTCCGAAAGCTCCGCCAAAATCTCTCGGACATATTTTACACGCATTCCCGTGTTAAATATTGCCGTGTACATTCGTGTTCTTGTACCAACGTCCCTGCACTTTACACAGACACAGATATCATCACGAAACAAATCTCCCGGCAGCCATTTTACAAGACCTACGATTCCTCCGTCCGACACAATCGAGACCTTGATTTCGAGTTCACCTCCCGAAATCGTTACATTTGCTCCGAGGCACTCACTTATCCACAGGCGTCCCGAAAGCTTCTGCGCAAGGATCTGTCTGATAAACGGTTCCTCCTCTTCTTCCTTTGCCAGCATTCTCTCGAAAAGGCCTCGATCAAGTAATTTTTCATACTGTACAACCCCTTCCGCTCCCACGTGTCTCTCAATCAGCGCCCTCCCCTCCTCCGCAACTGACAACACAATGCTTCGTGCTACCGTCAGATCTCGCAGATACATTGTCAACAAAAGCAATATCATTACGATCAGCGTGACGGTCGGAAAAAGAAACGCTGCCTCTACGGAAAAGGAGCCTTCGGCCTCCCGTCTTTTCATAGAGCACCTCCCATCAGCCCAAGCGCTATTACATATCCCCCTAGCACAAACGGAAAAAACGGCAAGCGACTCCGACGATGGAGCCGCTTTGCCAGCAGTAGCACAAACGAAACTACCATCGTAAGCGTAAAAGTTATGCTCAAAATCACAAGCAGGCTTCCGATGCCGAGTCCGAAACCGAACATTGCAATCAGCACACAATCGCCTTCCCCGATAACATCCGTCCACTTCCCGATTGCCCATAGTAGTCCTCCCGGCACCAACCCGAACAGCCGTCCCCACAATTCCAATTCCCTCGGCAAAGCAGCCGCCAATACCAACAGCAATGCCCCGCTTACCAACAGTCGGTACGGAATTTTCCGAAACCTGATATCATACACCGTGCCGATCAGTGAGATTCCTCCCAACACTCCGATCGCACACCAATCTCCGATTCTCATCTGTGTCTACTCTCCTTTCTTCTTTCCACATTTGCTACACTCACGCAGACCTCGCTCTATCGCCATCTCCTCGGTCATACTACGAATATCTCTCTTTATATCGCTGCAATTGAGTGTTACATGATAGCGATTTCCGTAAGCGGCAATGTACACGATCTCACCCATCGGCTCCTTTCTGCACGAACTACATTGCCGATAGATCTCTCCCGATTCATTTCTCTCGTTCCCAAGCCGTGTTGCAGCTACCTGCCTCACCGACACCTTCAGATAAGAGCAGGTGGAGTAACGGTGGAAAACCTCCCCCTCCGGCGTCGCATATACCTGCTTCTCCGGACTTTGTTTTTTTACGGTATCCCATTCGCTCCCATAGAAACCCTTAGCAAGCACACTTTGTACCACAGGCACTGCAGAAAATGCGAACAGATTCCCGGGAAAGGTGAAATGGTAAGAAACCACGAGACGAACCGTCCCGTTCCCGTCGTACACCTCTGAACCGCTTGTCGTAATCCCGAGCGCACCGCCGCGAATGCAAGACTCCCACTCCGTCTTATTCACGGCACGGTACATTCGATAATTTAGATACGCCAGCTCCGAAAGGCTTCCGACCAACGCATCGTAACCATACTCCTCGTAAATTGCTTCGTCAGAGCCCTCCGTCGTCAAATTTTCAACGGTAGCCAGTATGCCACCGTAACCTGCCAGCTCTCTTGCCAATTCATTGATGGTTCGCTGCATCTCTGTCTGCGTTTGTAAAAATAAGAACAACTGAAGAAATGCATATACGGCAAAAAACAATACCGGGATCACGAACGCCGCCTCTGCCGTCATCGATCCTTGCATCACTCGACATTTCTCTTTCTCTTCCATAGCTTCCTCCCTTCGCGCCTTCCTTTCGATAGCCATTCCGCGGTCCCCCGTGAGAGAGTTTTTTTGGCACAACCGTTTTCGGAATAGCTATCGGAAGGGAAGCCCTAATAGGCTGTTGCCCCCTCTGTCGTTATGGAAAAGTAACCGTTTGCGTTGGCTTTGTAGCCTCCAAAGGATATTCGCGTATATAACGTCGGCAGACTCGCATCACAGCTTGCCTCGAACCCGTAGATGCACTTTTGCAGCTCAAAGCTCGGATTGTAATATAGCCGCAAATTACACTGGATCATATCCATCGCTCTAGCCACCAATACCTCCTCATCTCTTAAAAGCATAAATATAAGCAGATACTCCGCATAGCCCGGTGAGACACCCCCGCTTTCCGGACAACTTCCGGCTCTCTCCATGCGTTTCTCCTTTGTCAACGTCAGTATCTCTTCAAAGGATACACAAAAGCTTTCCCTTCTCACCAGCATCGGAATTTTCTTTCCGAGCAAGAGTGCTGTTGTCTCAATTTGTGCGTTTTGCAAAGCCCACAAAAACTGCAAAACATATTGCACGGGTCCCGCTAGAAACGGCAATCCCACACTCGCGGTGATTGCGGTTGCAAACTCAAACGCAACAGCGCTTTTCTCAGCACTTGTAAAGGTATGTATCACGTTCATAAGAAGACGTAGTCCGAGAATACACATTGCCGCAGCACGTACATTCGCTTCGTCGCTATCCTCACCAAACAGCAGATACTCCTGTTGGTATAACAAGGCCCCTTTCTCTGCCCCGTCGATGTATGCCGGAAAATGCTCCTTTATGTACACCAACAACAGTAGTTTTTCTGCCAACGCCTCCGCACCGTCAGCCAGAAGCCCCAGCATCCTCGACAGTCCTTTCCCACTCAATAGTTCTCGGACAAACTCCATATTGATATGCTGTCCTTCCTTCGGCAAAAGGTTCGCAAACAAATCGCTTGCCTCTCCGTCCATGATCGAGGACGGAAGTTCCTTCTCCTGAATCCTTCTCTCCGACATTACGGAATCGTCTGCAAACAACCCCGCCGTAATTCCCTTGAGAACATGCTCCTTAATGCTCTTCAGCACAGAGTTTTCACTCGCTGTCGTTCTTCGAATTGCGGAATAATCCAATTGCAAACCCTCAAAGGAATACCCCTTCCATAGCTCTGCCATTGCTGTGTATGCGTTCTCCCAATCCTTCTTTCCTACCCCCGCGGGAATCGGTACAAACAACTCCTCCATTGCGAGTAAGATCTGCCGATTCTCGCGCAGAGTTTTCTCCATTGTCGCAAAATCATATACCGCACTCTGTGAGGACAGCCCTACATAACTCTTCATTCGCTCATACGCTTCTGTTAAGGATGCGTACATGCCCTCTTCGACAAGCGACTCGGCACTCTCCAGAACCGCTCCGTAGCCACTTACCGTCGGCTGTAGCTGTTCCTGCAATCGGCGAAGCTCTTCGATGATCGTAAGTGCTTCTTCTGTACCTGCAAGCGTACTGTGCACGATTGCCTGTAGTAGCCCTTGTTCTCCCCGAAGCTGCGCGGATCGCTCTGTGGCGTTTTCCGTGTTCATGCCATCCGCGAGCATAAGCATCCGCTTCAAATACGCTTCGCCGTCCACATACTTCCGTACAAGCCGACGATAAAGGCTCGGGTTGTTTACTCTCACTGCCTCCGCCGTTGGATTTGCTGGTGTTAATTGCTTAGCAAAGAAGTCTTCTACGCACGCGTTGCCGTCCTTATCGAAAACAACGCCGTCCTCGCCTGTCGATATACCGTCCAAGCAGGGCATCAATCGTAAAATGGCCTCGTCGATTGCCGTCAGCTGTTCCTCTACCGCAACCTTCTTCTCCAACACATGCAGTGTCTCATCCATTTCCTCTAGCAGAGAAACTGCCTCGAGCAATTCCTCTGCCACTGCCTCTATTCCACAATACAGCCCCGCCTCAATCATCTGTAGCTTACATAACGCACCTCCCCCGTCAGTCAGATAGGTTGCTTTTTGCAATCTCACGTTCGAGATCTCGTAGGCAAAGCTATAATACGACGCTCGACTTCCGACGTAACTATCCGGCAAATGCTTTTGTGGCTGCGCGGTTGCCTCCATATACGTCCTCATCCTCTCTTCGACATCAATGCCGAAGAGTCCATACATATCGTACTCCTCATACAAGGGCGCATAATATTCTCCCAAAACAGACTCCATTGCGGTGTTCATATTCATCTGTACGAGCGTCGTCGCTCCCTGCTGTCTCGCGGACTCCAGGCTAACTAACACCAAGGAAAGAATCAGAAACAGTACAAAGGCCGAAAATACCGTAATTGCTCCTTCCGCGCCGCGTTTCATTTTACAATCGCCTCAGAATTCAGTTTAATGGAATCAAATGCCGAGGTAATAATCGCGGATATTTCATTCTTAAAGATCAGCACCAAGCCGATTAGGATGACCAGTATCAAAATAATCTCTACAACACCCACACCTCTTTGATCGTTTCGAAAATGCTCCGCACCTTCCTTAATTCTGTTCCACAATTTCTTCATACCATTCTCCTTCCTGCCTAAAAGGCCATAAATGCCGGAATCATCACAATCGCGAGAATCAACACAAGAATTCCCGCCATCGGCATTAGCAGCTTTGTTCCGGCCTCTTCTCCCAACTGCTTTGCCTGCTCCTTTCGGTCACAAAATGCCTCCATTGCTTCCTTTCGCAGCAACGGAATCATACTCCCGTTTCCTTTCTTCAGATTCTGTGCCAGCATAGATGACAACCGTAAATATCGAATGTTTCCGCATCTCCTTCCGAATTCCTCATACACCTGCTCCTCCGTATTTCCCGCCGACAGACGGTTGCGGCTTCGCACAAGCTCCTCATAGACAAATCGCCGCTCTCCGCCGTGTTCCCTCGCATGAAGATAATCATTTGCAAGACGTTCCCACGCACGACGTGCTGTCAAACCCGCCTCCAACAGAACCGTCAGCTTACTTACGACATCGGGATAGTCCCGTAGCAACTGACGTTCTCGCTGCGCCCTTCGCTCTTTTCTGCGATTCTCCGCCCCTAGCAGGATTATCGCTGCTGCCATTCCGGCGATTAAGACATACGTCCACGGTGACTGCCGACTCTTTAGGAAGAATTCCACCTCTTTTCCGCGCCATGTCTCGGGCAAATGCACATTTCCGGAATACGCCTGTTCCTCCGCTCTGTCCAATAGATACTCCTGCAAAGCCTCCCCGGAATCCGACGTTGCCATCTCCACCGGGAGCACCCGTACCGTCACAGATTGTTTCTCCTGCCACTCCCCATAGCTCAGCATTGCGGTCAGCTCTACGTAGCTCCCTTCCGCACTTGCATATTCTCCGTGCACCTTGCCCTCGTAATCAACCAAGCGATAGTCCGACGTCAACCACTGAACGGAAATTGCGGTCCCCGGCAATCGTTCAAAGAACACCAGCGGCTCCGCCACATGCTCCGCATCGACATTTTCTCCAAGCACCCATTCCGGAAGCTTTTCCTTTGCATCCTCCCATGCCGCACGAACCTCCTCGACCGACATACGCTTCTCCGACACCGGAATCGCAAGCTCGTAGGTCTCCTCCTGATATCGTGCTCTCAGATAACGAACCTCACTTCCGCTGTCCGGTCTCACGATCGCCGATACGGAGGTGTCCCGAAACTGCCCTCCCACATCGGAAGTCAACAGCACAAGTGCCAAGCCTCCGATGACTCCGAGAAGCATAAGCCCTCGCCGACAGCCTTCTTCCACTTGCCGTACCTCCGGTTCTTCATTTACGAACCACCCCTCATAGTTCTGCCGCTCCTCTTCGTAAATGCCGAACTTCCTCTGCAGGAAACACCCGATTGCGTACGGAACATACCCGAATCGCAACCACCGATTCTTGCGCACTGCCCGTGCAACCGGTGCTTCGGGCGGAAAACGGCACACGCGTTTCGCTCCCCATATCCCTATCGCAAGCACTACAATCATCAGTCCCAGCGCAACCCCGACAATCATCACCTTCTCCTCCTCTCCTCATACTCGAATATCCGCGATCCTCTCTGCCGCGCGACAGCAAAGCAAATAGAGTACAAAAATCACTGCCATCAAAAGGTTTCCCGCCAAATTTGCATAGAGCGGTTCAAGAAAGGAGGGCGAGAAAATCAGAAAATATGCCAATATCCCATACGGCATCGCCTTCATGACCGCCACCTCCATTTGCTTGGCCAACAGCACCGTCCGAATCTCCCGAAGCACCTCCTGCTTTTGGTACATCGTATCCGTAACCGAGCGTACAATTCGAATGACATCTCCTCCACTTCGCTTTACAATTCCGTAGACCCCCGCAAAGTTCCGGATGTCCTCTACTTCACATCTTCGTCCAAACTCCGCAAGCAGCTCCTCTGCCGAGCTTCCACTCTGCAGCTTATTCCCCATTCGCCGAAACTCCTGTACGATCGGTGCCTTTTCATGAAACATTCTTGCCAGCTCCTTTTCTGCGTGCAGAATACTGTTTTCCATGCTGTAGCCGGCCTCAAGTGACGATAGCAAACACTGCAGGCCGTCGCGGAATTGCTCCTCGAGTTCTCGGCGACGAAGGCGTTCTCCCCTTCGCACGTCTCGGTAGATTCCATACGCAAAATACGGGATCAAGCCCAGGAGACTCCACGCGTTACGAAAGAAAAGATATGCCGTAAGCGCGCACAGGACGATGTTTTTCAAAACAAGCTTCAAGATTGTCACCTACCATCGCCTCCATCCTCTTGTGGCACCGCTTCATCGCATGCACGGAGGCTCGGCAATCGTACCCCCGCTGACAATAGCTTTCCACACCGACGAAGTGCATTTTCCGTAGGAACCAGCTTCCCGAGAATGCGCCCCTGCGTGTCCTCTCCCTCCTCTTCAAACCGAAACAGCGGGTTCAACCGAATCTCTCCGTCCACACAGTCCAAAACCTCGGTAATCTCCAACACCCTGCGGCTTTTGTCGCGTAATCTCCCCAGCTGAACAATGATTTCAATTGCCGATGCAATTTGCTTTCGCACCGCGAGCAGTGGGATCTCCTCACCGAGCAGTACCATCGTCTCGATGCGGGACAGCATATCCGCCGGAGAATTGGCGTGACCCGTGCTCATTCCGTTGTGACCCGTGTTCAAAGACTGTAGCATGTCAATGCTCGCTTCGTCCCGCACCTCTCCGACAATGATTCGCGACGGACGCATCCGAAGCGAGGTCTTAATAAGGTCACGAATGGTAACCGCGTGGTTGCCCTCGGCATTGGCACTTCGTACCTCCAGTCGCACGAGATTCGGTATGTTCTGTAGCTGAAGCTCCGCGGAGTCCTCAATCGTAATGACGCGTTCTCCCGGATCGATAAATGCCGAAAGAGCGTTCAAAAATGTCGTCTTGCCCGCACCTGTTCCTCCACTGATAAACAGATTGTAGCCTGCGCGCACCAACACCTTCAAATATTCGGCCGCCTCCTCGGTCACCGAACCGAGCGCAACCAAGCGTTCCATCGTGATTCGTTCCTTCGGGAACTTTCGGATGGTCAATGCAATTCCCCCGAGTGCTACCGGTGGTAGCACGATATTTGCCCGCGAACCGTCCGGCAACATCGTATCTACAATCGGAGAGGCCTCTGAGAGCATTCGATTCGCGCCCGAGGCGATCTTGTGAACCACTGCCTCCAGTCTCGCTTCATCGGCAAAACGGTACTCACTCTCCACCAACCGTCCTTCCCTCTCAAGAAATACGGAATTCGGCCCATTCACCATAATCTCCGTCACGCCGTCATCGGCAAGCGGCTCCTCCAAAATGTCCAAGCCTCGCAATGCATGGAACACATCTCTCTTCACTCGGAGACGTTCCTCGACGTTCATCGGACGCTCAGAAGAATACTGCCGCGCCGTCATCTCAATCAAGCTTCCGATCTCCTCGTCACTCAGCTCCCTTGACCCGTCAATCCTTGCGAGTACAAGAGGAATCAATGCTCCGGACAGTTCCTGCCGCCGCCCTTGTCCATCCATTGCTCTTCTCATATCTTCTCCTCCATTCGAGGCAAACGACTGACGCGCTCCGACAGCTCGGCATTTCGCATCTGCCTTTCGAAGCTACGCCATTTTCGCTCCTGCTCCGTTCCCGTTGCGTAGATCGTGTCACAGCTCCGAAGCAATGTTCCCGCACCTGCAGGCAGGCATCCGAAGTCAATCACCAGATTCCAATAGTCCGAGTCCTCGAACCCCGAAAGAAAGTACCGCGCCTGCTCGTCCCCGAACAGTGCCGCATCTCCCGGTTCGAAAAAGCCGGAAATGTAATAAAAACCTCCACCTCCGCGCACACAATTCTCCTCCTGCTCCCGCCAAATCGGTCCATACTCCCGCAGTAGATAGATCAGCTCCGACACATCTTCTCTCCCCTCGGTTACCTCCTCGGGAAACCCCGGATTCGGGTCCAAACACAAAAACAATGTATTGTCGGTTAACGCCAGCTCCTTCGCAATGCGATATGCCTGCCCCGTCGCTCCGCTTCCTCCCGACACCGGCCACACACCGTAGATTCTCTTCTGTCTTACACGCTCTTCCCGCAGCACTCCCGCCTTCTCATGAGGTCTACGCTCTGCCGTCACAATTGCTGCCACAATGCCCTCCACCGACTGATACACAAACAACGCTTCGCCTTCCTCTGCCTGCTTTCCCGTTGTCAGTCGAATCACGGGTACGCGCCCCTCATGCAACAAAAGCAGTCTCTTCTCCGTCTGTTCATCGAACAATTGCGCTTCCTCTACAAGCAACACCCTCGTCTTTCCGTGTTCCTTCCATGCCTCGTATTCTCGCACATCCGCAAATGCCGCCATCGACCATTCGTCGCCCAGCTCTCTCTCCAGCGCGAGTGCCATGCGCTCTCCAAAACGTCGATCCCCATAAATAATCGCTACCGTCTTCATTCGCTCTCCTCCCCGGACGCCTCCCCGTCCCTTTCGTGACGCCATCTTACGCCCGGAAAATGCTCTGCGTCAATCGCAAAATGCCTTGCAAATGCAAGTTTGTGAATCATTTTCCTCGTCTCGTTTTTTCTTGTTCAAATCGTCTCGTACAATGTGCACAAGGAAGCTTTTCTTCTACGGAAAAGAGCACAAAAACACCCTGCATTTTTTGTGCAGGGTGCTATCATACGAGCTCTTCAAAAAAAACAGACTTCCCTCTCGGGAAGTCCGCATCACTTTTATCATTTTCCTTGTTCTGCTGCGCGCATCAGCTGTTCCAGACGTCTTCGAAGCACACCGGGTGCTTCCTCGGGCTTCTCCGTCTCACTGACCGCCTCTTCCATCGGACACCTTCCGGTATCGGTTCGGTTACGAATCTCCGCCGTCAGCTCTCCGTAGGTATATGCGACACCGAAGCGTTCGAACACCTTCGTTGCCGACACACTCATCACAACGCCGTGCACGTTACGTGCACCCCCGTACACATACAGAAGTGCCGCCGCCTTTCCGACGATTCGATCGGCCGCATCCGCGTCCTTTAGAACCCCACCGTCCTCAGCCCATGTCAATAACGGTCGTATTCCGCGATCCTTCGTCGTCCATACATGATCGCCGCGCACAATTACGCAAGCGTATTCACCGGCCCTTAAAAGCGATAGCGCCGCATTTTCTTTTTCTTCCTTCATAGTTTCTCCTCCGGCTCTCTACCGTCTGCCGAACATCTCGCATACCCAACGATAGTAGGCCTTGTCAATCTTGTCCGCTTCGCCCGGAAGCAGTCTCCATTGCCAGTTGGTACCGATTGTGGAGGGATGATTGATTCTTGCCGAATTGTCGAGATGCAGAAAATCCTGCATTTGAATCACAACGACGTTCGCAATACTTTCATACAGTCTACGTATCATCTGGTCATGTAGCTCTTCCTTTGTCAGGATGCCGAAGTAACCCATCATCCAGTAGATGTCCTCCTCCGTGCAACCCTTCAGAAAACCGGCAAGTGTCTCATTGTCGTGTGTTCCGATATATGCAATACAGTTCGGGTTTTTATAATTGTGCATCAGATAATCATTGGACGAGTCGCCCGCAACACCGAACTCAATTACCTTCATGCCGGGGTATCCGCACTGCGCGATCAGCTCCTTTACGGGCTTTGTCAACACGCCGAGATCCTCCGCAATCAGCTTCGCTCCCTTCACGGACTCATCAATGACCTTCGTCAGCTTCTCCCCGGGTCCCTTGAGCCAGCGGCCTCCCTTTGCGGTCTTGCAACGTGCGGGAATGGACCAGTAGTTCACGATGCCGATAAAATGATCGATGCGAATCACGTCGAACAATGCGGCATTTGCCTTCATTCGCTCGCGCCACCAACGAAAATTCGTCTTCTCCATCACATCCCAACGGTACAAGGGATTGCCCCAACGCTGTCCCGTCTTGCTGAATGCATCCGGCGGGACTCCCGCAATATTGATTGCATTTCTGTCGATATCCAATTCAAATAGCTCGCTGTGCGCCCACGTATCCGCACTGTCCATCGACACATAAAGCGGAATGTCGCCGATAATCTCTACACCGGACTCCTTTGCGTACGTGTGAAGCGCCTTCCACTGACGAAAGAAACAAAACTGCATAAACTTCTGAAAGGCAATCTCCTCGCGAAGCTCCTCCCGTGCCTTGCGTACTGCCGCAGGCTTATGCATCCGAAGCTCCTTATCCTTCCACTCCTGCCACGGGCGATGCTCCTCCCGTTCCTTTGCCGCCATAAACAGCGCATAGTCATCGAGCCAGTAACGGCTTTCCTTCACAAAGGTCGCATATTCCTCGCTTTCTTCGTGCCGGCTTCGTGCAAATGCCTTGCGAAGAACCTTGTAACGACTGCCGAACTGTGCCCCGTAATCCACGTAACGAGGCTCTGTGCCAAAGTAGCCTTCTTCGATCTCCTCCGTTGTCAGAAGCCCCTCCTCGACCAACGTCGGAAGGTCGATAAAGTAGGGATTTCCCGCAAATGCGGAATACGACTGATACGGACTATCCCCGTAACCGGTCGGTCCGACGGGTAGCACTTGCCAGTACGTATGTCCCATCTCCCGCACAAAGTCCACAAATTCTCTCGCATTCTTTCCGAGAGTTCCGATCCCGTACGGTCCCGGCAGCGAAAATACCGGCATCAGAATCCCTGCACTTCGGCCCCATTCCGTACTCTTCTTCTTACTCATAGCTCTCCATTCCGCGAACGCGCCTTCCGCGCATCCGCTCCCGTTTTCCTCTGGTTCTCGCATCCGCTACATCATATCCCGAAGATTTCTCTGGAGGTTCTTTTCGAGCTCCTCCTCCATAATGTCCTCAAGTGTAAGCTTTCCCGTATTGTCCGGTAGCGGCTCCTCCTCACTTTCCGGAGGCTTCTCCGAGAGTTCTTCCTGCGGCATCTCGCCGTCCATTCCCATTGCCTCAAGATTCCTGCGAACCCGCTGCTGAAGCTCTTCGGGCGACTCCGTAATCTCCTGCATCTCCACATCCGCATCGGCCGACATCCCTGTTCTTCCGGCAAGCGTAAGCCCCGGCATCTCAGGCATCTCTCCCTCTTCCTTCTCCTTCGCGGATGCTTCCTGCGGAACATCTCCCGTAATCGGAATCATGCGTTGGCAACGGCTCGCCACACGCTTACTGTGCGTCGCTATCACGATCGTATATCCGGCACTGTTCAGCACCTCCAAAAAGTCCAAAAACCGATCAACATCACTCGAGCTCAGACAAGCGGTCGGCTCGTCGAGAAGCAGATACTTCGGCTCCGTAATCATCGCCCGCGCGGCGCATACCTTTTGCTGTTCAAGCTCCGTCAGCTCCAAGGGATAATACTTGCCCATCCCCTTCATTCCCAAGCTGCGAAGCAAATCCTTCGCACGCTTTTGTTTCGTTCTTCCGGAAAGGAACCGGTGGTTTAACGGTAGCATTATGTTTTCATACACCGTTAAGTCCTGCACAAGCAAAGGCTCCTTTGTTAGGATGCCCAGCTTCTTGTTGCGAATGCGAGGCATCGTAAACGGGTTTCGCGTATGCACCTCTTTGCCATCTAGCACATACGATCCGGCATTTGCATGCGACAGCCCCGCCAAAATATTCATCAACGTCGTCTTCCCGCTCTTCTTCTTGCCTACAACGGCAACCATCTCACCGTCTTCCACGCGCATCGAGAAATTGTTCAATACCACGGTACGCTTCTCCCCGACGCCGAAGCTCTTGCAGATTCTCTTTACCTCCAATGCCATCCCATCACCCCCTAGCTTCTACGAAACATTCTTCCGTAATCCTTAACAATCACCCATACCATCGCACCGAGCGTCGGAAGTCCGACCATCGGAAGGGTCTTCCGGATGATTATGGCCAGTCCGGCCACCTGCAGATGCAGGAGCTTGCCGATCACGAAGCTTGCCACGTAGCCGAGGCACACCGCTCCGACAAAGAGGAGCAAGCCTTCCACCAAATACATAAGTCCAACCTCAACCGGCGAGGTTCCGGTCATTACAATTGCGGTATAATAGTCGTTTCCTCCACGAATCTTAAAGAAAAAGTACAATGCCAGCAACAGCATTCCGACGAATAGACAAATGCCCGAAATCGTCTCCATCTTCTCCTGCAGCTGTAACGCGTCCTTCCGATACAAAATACTTCCTACGGAATCGGCCTCACGCACATAATACGTGGACACGGGCTCCAGTCCGTCGTTCTCCTTATAGAAATTGCTCCAGGAGCTCTCGATCATTGTCGTCAGCTTACGCTGTGCCTCATTTGCGGTAAGGGTCGTCTCGAAAAATCCACGATTCTTAAGGAACAGGACATAATACAGCTTCGTTCGGTCGGTTACCGAATAATTATCGGTAATCATCTCTGTCACTACGTCGGAATCGTCGGGAGTAATGTTCGTGCTTCCCTCTCCCGCCGGTGTCGGTGTCGGCGTCGGTGTCGAAGGGGTCACACCTTCCTCCTCATCCGCATAAAGGGTCTCATAATCGGGCTGGAACAGCACAATGTAATCGTCGAGCACAATCTCCTTTCCATCGACCGAAAAGGTCGTGCCCGCCTCAAGAATCACCGTACAGATGTACGAGGAATGACTATCCGCGCTAATGACATCAAACGCGTCTCCGCCCTTGCAGATTCCATTTGTTATGTAAGACTGTCCGACCGCCACAAACTTCGTCTGCGGATTTTTCGATGCCGATGCCAGCCTGCGAAGCCACTCCGGCGCCGTCTCATCCGGCGTAAGCAGGTCTCTGGAAAGCATCAGGCATTTTACCGCACGATACTCCTTCTCGTCCTTCACCATCACCGGAATGGACTGCGTCGCATCCACCATAGACATCTCTGCCGTCAAGCCGTTCTTCCACAAATAAACGGGCGCAAGAAACGTTTCGTATACCGTCTCCGTCTTCTCGTAAATGCCGCTCATATCATCCAACGGACATACGATGTAGTTATCAAGTGTAACACTCTTGCCCTCGAGCATCGTCTTCGCACCCTTGTTCAAAAATCCGCACACATAGGCATCCAAAACTCCACCCGTCGTCTTCACACGGATCACGTCGCCCATCGCATAGCTTCCCTCGTACGACGCTCCGAGCACGACAAACATCTTCTCCAGATAATCGTTGGGACATCGGAACATATTCTCGGCATAGAAACCAAGCCCCGACTCCTTCACGACATCGAGACTCATCCAAATCGTGTTCACATAGCTGTAGGAGTTGCCGTCGATGTCCACCTCTTTGTTCTTCGCAAAATCGGCCTCACCGTAACCCACAACGGCCGTATCGGGCCCGATAAATGCCCTGGCATAGACATTCTCCCTCGCAATCTCGCGGTACTCCAGCCAGTCTGCCTCATGCAACGCACTGTTGAACAGCAGCTCCGCCTTCAGGTCGCTGTCCGTTGCCGTCGCCATCTCGTCGTAGCGTCCCGCCACCTTGTACTCGCTCGCCTCGCCTCGAGACGCCGTGCCGAAGTCACCGGGAAATGCCGCTTTCAGCTCTGTGCGCAACGAGCCTTGAAACATCCACAGCGCAGAAAATCCCGCAAACCAAATCAGCAATAAAAAGAACAAATGTCTTCGCAGCTTCAACGAATATCGAAGTTCTTTAATAATACGCCCCATTCTTACCTCCCATACGTTCCGATCTATCACAAATCATAGCTTGTCACTTTTATATGCTCTCCCTTCGGAGAACAGACCATCATACTAACTATATAACATATCCGAAGAAAATACAACGAAACAGCGAAAATGTAACACAAAGTTAATATGTTATGTTCTCTCCGCTCCCCTTTTCGCAGATTCTCCATGGGCGCTTGCGCGGCATGCAAAAGGGCCCGCGCGACGTTCCTCGCACGAGCCCGTATCGGTCTGTTCTTCCCTTAGCAGATCTCCGCTCCCGACGGCATATCCTTCTCGGGTACCATCAAGGAGAGCTCGCCATTTTCGTCCTCGGCACACAGAAGCATACCTTCGGAGGTGAGTCCTGCCAGCTTGGCGGGCTTTAAGTTCACAAGAACCATAACACGCTTGCCTACCATTTGCTCAGGGCTGTACGCCTTCTTGATACCGGATACGATCTGGAGCACCTTGCTACCCACCTTCACCTGAGAGCACAGGAGCTTCTTGGACTTGGGCACTTCCTCGCACTTGAGGATTACGCCCACCTGGAACTGCATACGAGCGAAATCGCCGTATTCAATCTCTTCCTTGGCTTCAAGGTCAATAAAGCGAGTCTCCGCCTCGGCAAGAATCTCTTCCGTGGACTTGGTGCCTGCATTTACATTAGCACCTGCAACTCCTGTACCTTCCGCACTAGCGTTAGCATTTGCCGATGCACTAGCGCCAGCATTTACACCTTTTCCGTTCTTCGCATACACTGCCGCGATGCGAGCCTGCTCCTCCTCGTACTCTGCCTTCTGTGCCGCCTGAATCTCCTCCACCTTCGGAGCGATCTCCTTCCAGTCCAGACGAGCGAAGAGAATCTGAGGTGCATCCGTCACCTTATTACCGCTCTCGTACAGACCGAACTCTTCGGTAGCGTCA
>JAZRZZ010000028.1:0-15254 GCA_045601665.1 Lachnospiraceae bacterium | reverse complement strand
TGACTGAACATCACCTGTTGTAACTGTAATCTTGTAAACTCCGCTTGACAAATTCACATGGAATATATGATTCGGAACATTCGACTTAAACCGAACCGCATCTGACAATGCCCCTGTGCCACTTGCGGGAACATTCTCCACTGCAGCGGTATTCGCAAAGCCATAGCCAACCTCTGCATTATAGGCATCCTCCGCTGATACTCCTATGTATCCCTCTTCTACTCCCGCTCCTCCAAAATCAAATCGTAGGGTCTCGTAAACACCCAGACTTCCACTTTTTGTACCCTCTGCCTCTGCTTTCAAGGTAATCAACGAAAGTGTGAGTGCCATTGTAAGGATGACTGCCAAAATACGTTTCATACGAATTTCCTCCTCGTAGAATATGTTTATTCCTAACTTTTATTAATTGCATTTTGTTCAATAGCTTTTCATCTACGTCTTTCCCGGTGCGCCGAGAAATTTTTCATATACATAGATGATCCCGCCAATACATCTTATAGCATACCACCTCATCGGAATAACATCAATGATATCGGAACAACATTTGCCGAAATAACGGAACAATGCAGCTTCTGTTTTGACTCAAAAGAGGCACCAACCTAGCCGCATGGTGCCTTCTACTTTCCCCGGAAAAGGGGGCTCTGTACATAAATTTATCACCGAAGCCTTTGCCTGTCCGCCCGCTCTTAGTAGGTTTTTCTGTCCTATGTTCCCTATAGCCGATTCGCTTCAAAGTACCGTGTACACATCTTTATTCCTTGCCCTATCATAATCCTCCTTCTTAATAAGAGTAGGCAGGGACACCTTCCCGAACAGGTTCTTCTTTGTTACCCAGAATAGCTCGCCGTTTTGGATAGCAATAACATCCTCCCACACTTCATCCGCGCTGCGATGCCAATGCTCGAGTCCTCTTTCTTTGCCGTCTTCCACAAAAGACGCGCTCACATACCAATCGCGATAGCGTACGACGGGGTACCTCCTATCTTCGTACTCATTAAGCCGAAAAATGATATTGATACCGCTTGGAAGCTCCCACCTTAGATCGGTATCGTTTATCGCCGTGACACTTCCGATCAGATCCGGAATCGCCTCCATCGCTCCCACAAATTCGCGAACGGAAAATATACCGAACAAGACCTTGTAATCCCTCTTTTTGTTCCCCTTCATCACCTCGAAGACCAGTTTCATCTTGTCAGCCTTAGGATTGTCACCGCAATACTTGATCCAACGAAAATCGTCCATATGCGCACCGAAATAACTGAAATATTTGTTGCCACAAGGTTCTCCACCGAATCTTCCGATGGAGTCTTCGGTCTCAACATCGACATATGCTCTTGTACCTGTAATCTTGAGCTTTTCTTCTCCCATGTACCTTAACATTCCTTTCTACTTGTTCGTTCGCCTCATTTCATTTCAGCGACATACTGTTATTCAACAAAATCGTGCTGTACAGGAACAACACATCCTGCCCGTTGAAGTCCACATAGCTTTCAATGGCAGCACTCGGCATATAGCGCGTATCTATCAGCGTGATCTTCGCATATTGTTCTACCATGAGGGGCACGAGACTGCTGCCAAAGGAATCACGGAAGACGACGAGTTCACGCTCCGTAGTCGCACTCCCGTTCTCAATGACGAGCAAAGGGGCCGCACCGGAGAGAAACATCTCGTACGGATCACGCGAGTGTAGCTTCTCCATATCATACAAACCGGTGGTCTGCTCGGTCTCGTAATTGTAAACCTTACATGCTGCCAGCACCGGATTTGTCAGATAATTCAGGCGTTCACTTCGCATCGGCAATGCCGCCTGCCCGTAATACACGCCGTAGAATTCCACCCCGGCATCCACAGTTATAAATTGCTCTTCTGTAATTGTTGCACCACTCATCGCCTGCGAAAGGGCATTTGCCACCGGGATGATACATTCTTGTCTCCAGTGCGTGTCGGTCTTATAATAATCCTCTACCGCCAGCAAGCCGTCCGACAGGTCGATATACTCAGCAAACAGCGTCTGCTCGCGCACAATGGAAAATGCACGCTCGTAATCCATCGAAAGGACACCGTTGCTCTCCGCGAGAAAATACCCTTTGTCCGGAACAACCGCCACATAGACATTCTCACACTTGCCCTCGATACACTTGGTATAAATATCACGTATCTTCTGTGTCGCGCGGAAAACCGAAGCCTCGTTCAGCGGATACTCCGTGGATGCGGCATACCCGTCCGCTACATAGATGCCGTTGTTGTCCGTTTGCGCAAATGCATAATAGCACATGACAGCTTTCATTGTACGAAACGAATCGCGCATCGGAAACTGATCCAGCGTGTATGTCTCAAAATCCGCCATAAAGCTCCCGTCAAGCAGTGTCTTCTTTGTCATCTCCGGAAACTGCGCAAGCTTGCGACGCTCACTGAGTGACTCATCCACCTCGGGTCTTATCAGGCAACATATGCTGAGTCCGAGCCAAACCACCGCAATTAGAATCGTTCCAAGTACCTGTTTCTTCATCCTGCGACTCCTTTCTCAGAATCGAAAATATAGGAATGGGTTAAAGGATCCGTCCACAAGATATGCGGTTGATACGAGGAGCAACAAAACCGAGGTGATCGGTCCGAGCACGGAAAGTACCGCAGCTCCGCATTTTGTCTCCCCTACGCGCCTTACCATCGCTTTTGCAAGTGGAAGACTGCCGAGGATACCGAGAAGAAATATCACTGCATAGCTTCGCAGATAATAAAACGTGACCTCGTCAGAAAATCGCAACTCGCCCAAACCGAACATTCCCTTCAGATCCGCCAACGCACCCTTCATGCCGGCTGCATTGAACAACACAAATCCGAGAATCACAAAAAACATAACGTAGACATGGCAAAGAAGCTTTGACGACAGACGCTTGAATTCTCCTTCTCCCGTTCTCGAAAATGCATACTTCTCAACAATAAGCAAGACCGCAAACAACAGCCCCCACAGAAGGAAGTTCCAATCGGCACCGTGCCAAAAGCCCGTCAGGAGCCACACAATCAAAATATTGCACACATGACGAGGCACGGACACACGGTTTCCTCCGAGCGGGATGTATACATAATCTCGAAACCACGTCCCGAGGGACATGTGCCAACGACGCCAAAATTCCGTAATGCTTCGTGCCGCATACGGGTAGTTGAAGTTCTCCCGAAAATCAAATCCAAATAGCCTTCCCAAGCCAATGGCCATATCACTGTAACCCGAAAAATCAAAGTAGATGTGTAGGGTAAATGCCACCGCGTACCCCCAATAGAACAAAACCGTGTGCGTATCTGCCGAACGAAACAGGTCGCAAAATAAGCCAAGCTGATTTGCAAGCAGTACTTTCTTCGCCAAACCATACAAAAAGCGCTGCAAGCCACCGTAGAAGCGTTCTACGGTCACCTCACGCTCCTTCAACTGTTTTTGAATGTCACGATAGCGTACAATCGGACCGGCAATCAGCTGCGGAAACAACGCGACATACATCGCAAGGGAAATGAGATTGCGCTGTGCCGGCACCTCACCCCGGTACACGTCGACCGTATAGCTCAGCACCTGAAACGTATAGAAGCTGATACCGATCGGAAGCACAAGCTTCAAGAGCGGTATGGACAAGCCCGTTGCGGCATTGAAGTTTGAGAGAAAGAAATCCGCATATTTGAAGTAGACGAGTAGCGAAAGCTCCGCCGTCACGAATATCACCAGCACAAACTTCGCTGCCCTCGAATTTCTTGCCTTTTCAAGCACCAAGCCCGACACATAACCGATCAAAATCGATGAGAGCATCAGAAGAACATACTTCGGCCCACCCCACGCATAAAATAAGAGACTCATAAGGAGAAGCACCGTATTTTTCAAAGGCTTCGGCACCGCGAAATACAGCAGAATCGTCGGCGGAAGAAAATAATACAAAAACGAGATGCTTGAAAATAACATGCTCCGCCTCCCTTCCTCTTATCTAATCAACCTCTTACTTCCCTTCGCATACACTGCGGAAAGCATCCGTCAGTGCTTTTGCGGTAACGCTGTTCTCAAATGTCGTAGAAGTCATTACGTACATAGCAATATCACCATAAGTCGCGGTACTGACATCGTCTGCACCCACACATATCCACTTTCTTGTGTTGATCGATTCCTTCATCGCATCGGCGACGCCTTTTGTATCTACACCATCCTTCACGCGAACCAACACGAGCGAATATGCCTGTGCACCGAAGGCAGACTCCGACACATACACCTCTGCAAGATTTTCGCCACCGGAAAGGCCGGTGTTATACGCAAGCATCTCCTTATCATTGATGTCCGTCTGCGTCGTCACAAGGTTTAGATTCGTCGGAGCCTTCTCATATATCTTCTCAATCAATCCCGGCAAATCCCCCTCATACTTCGTCTCCTGCATAGGTAGCGTCGGTGTCACTTGTTCTTCTCCACGCGTGGGAGTGTTTGTATCCTCACCGTTGTTCTCCTTAGCACAAGCGCACATCGCAAGCACGCACAACAATAGCAATGCAAGTAACATACATTTCTTCATTCCTTTTTACCTCCGTCAAATGGTTTATTTGCAGTCTTCCCTCTCTTTGCATCTGTTATAATGCGCATGCATCATTAAATAGCTTGCCATAGACTCAGCAGATGTCCCAACCTCCAAAAAGTGCGGACATCCGCATACCTCATGAAGAATCCCAAACTCGTCCACATATTGCTCCATGGTCTCCCTTACACGATCCGCACACTCCAAATACCGCTCAGACAACCATCCGCCGGACACTCCGCGATAGACAAATGCCGCGAGCATCATAGCTGCCGTTCCTTCCACAAAGGAATCCGGCTCGTTTAATATATCGTGGAAACGACCGTCCGGCAGTTGATAGCGAAGCATTGCATTCAGTAGCTTGGTTCCGTAATCGATTAGCTTCTTTGCAATATCGTCACGTGCCTTCTCTCGCGCACATTCTATCACACGGGCAATGCCAAGCAGTGCCCAACCGTTTCCGGTCGCCCAGCATTTTCTTCTCACAAATTGTCCTGTTCCGGCATCGTATATATGAAATAACAACCCGGTCTCCCGATCATACAGAGCCTCCCGATAGCCTTCCAGCTGAAGCACTGCCTCATCAAGCTCCCCCATGACGGCCAGAAACGGAGGCGCCATGTAGATCGCGTCTACCCACAGCTGATTCGGCGAATATCCCTCGTGAAAGCTCACCTGGTTATGACATAGGAGATTCTCCTTCGTTCGCGGAGCTACTACCTGCAGATAATGCAGCTGCCGTTCGGCCGCCACCCGATATCTCTCGTCTCCCGTCCTTTCATAAGCTCGCCAAACGACCTCGCCGTTTGCCGCAGGGTCCGTGACCGCAATGTTCTCGTTGATTACAGCCAAACGGCCGTCCTCCCTTTGACGAAGCATTGCATCATGAGCCATTGCAATCGCCGTATTCACATCTCCGAGCTCCCAAAGCGCCTGTGCACATACTCCCTGCTCCCACGGATAGCGTTGCACTGCCAGCATTGCATTTCTCACTCGATTTACATTCTCCGTCATTCCTTCTTCTCCTCTTGAACACTAAATATGTTGCATCAAGATTGCTCTACAAGGCGCACCGTCGGAGCCACCAAGAAGCAACGGTGCAGCATTCAGCAGATATGCCCCTTCCGGAACGGACGCAAGACGAATCCCCTCTAACAACGCCATACCGGCACCGAGCAAAATCAGATGAACCTCCATCGGTGCATCTGCAGGACCTACCGTCTGCGATTCATTTCCGACAAGAAGAAGCTTCTCCTCGGCAAATACTCTCGCCGCATCCGCAGATACCGTTGCATCTCCCTTAATTAGTAGGCGTTTTGCGCTCTGTGGATTCGCCGCCTT
Organism: Lachnospiraceae bacterium; assembly: GCA_045601665.1. Lineage (GTDB taxonomy): Bacteria > Bacillota > Clostridia > Lachnospirales > Lachnospiraceae > ISDg. The sequence continues at coordinate 9,375 of JAZRZZ010000028.1, read as the reverse complement.
CGCATTTGCAAGCATCGCTCTCGCATCGTCTTCCGTTACGATACCTTCGTGCTCTGCCACATAGGCCATTCCAACAAAATGCTCCGTCGACATTTCGTCAATTCGTTTCCCTTCGTTTATAAAATGATACGGGGCGTCCACATGCGTTCCGTTATGTACACACATATGCAACGACGAAAGGTTATAGAGCGATCCCTCAGACATGCGCATCAGCTCCTCCTTCTGCGGTGCGATGTCCCCCGGAAACACCTTGCAGCCATATACCTCTTGTGAAATATCATAAATCTTCATCGTATCTGTCTCCTTTCCTTTTCGGTTGTGTTTTTTCACACATTGTTGTAAAATGAAACACAGTTGCATTATACCACGATTGCTCGCAACATGAAAGGAGCTTTTCTATGAAAATGCTTTGGAAGCTTACCAAAGAGGCTGCTCGCTACAAAGTCCTCTATTTACTTGCCATCCTCTCCACTCTCCTCTTGACTGGAGTCAATTTGGCCGCACCAAAACTACTCTCCTCCATGACCGGAATTGTCGGTCGCGGAATGAACGATAGCGCCTTGCGCGAGGTCGGACGGCTGGCATGTTTCCTGCTTATTCTCTATCTATTGCGTGTTGTGTTCCGATTTTTGAGCAATTACCTCGCGCACAAGGCCGCATGGTATCTGGTTGGCGATCTTCGCGACCGCATGTACACAAAGCTGCAAAGTCTGGATCTCGGTTTCTTTCACGACAAGCAAACCGGCGACCTCATGAGCCGCGTTGTGAACGATACGCGAGACTTTGAGCTGCTGTACGCACATATGATTCCGGATATGATTACAAACATCGTGACCTTCGGCGGTGTACTCTGCATTTTGCTGGTTATCAATTGGAGGCTTGCATTGATTACCTGCTTTCCGATTCCGCTGATTCTCATCTCCGGCGTCATCTTTGCGAAGAAGGTTCGTCCGTTCTTCAAGGCTTCGCAGAAAAGCATGGGGGAATTAAATGCAAAACTACAGGACAACCTCTCCGGGCTCCATGAGATTCAGTCCTTCGGGCAGGAGGCACAAGAGGCCTCTCTTGTAAGCGAAAACAACTTCACACAGGTACGTGCCATGCTTCGAGCCTTGCGGGCAAGCGCCCTCTTTCATCCGAGTGTAGAGTTCGTTTCCTCCATCGGTACTGTTCTTGTCGTTGCGGTCGGCGGCTATCTTGCATACAAGGGTCAGCTATCCGTGGAGGACATTGTCGCATTTGTATTGTACTTATCGCTGTTCTACGCACCGATCTCCGGATTGGCAAGCTGGCTTGAAAACCTTCAGCAATCCTTGGCGGGTGCGGAGCGTGTCACACTCATCTTGGATACACCTTCGTCCATCGAGGACAGACCGGACGCCAAGGACCTTTCGAACGTTTCCGGAGAGATTACCTTCGAGGATGTCTCCTTTCATTACAGCAACCTTGTTCCGGTGCTTAAAAACATTTCCTTTACCTGCAAGCCGGGCGAAATGATTGCCTTGGTCGGTCCTACCGGAGTCGGAAAAACTACGATTACGCAACTCATTTCCCGCTTCTATGACCCGATCCAAGGGCGCGTGCTCATCGACGGGCAGGACCTTCGGGATGTTACACTTCGCAGCTTACGGCAAAGCATTTCTCCGGTGTTACAGGACACCTTCCTCTTCCACGGCTCCATTGCCGACAATATCGGTTATGCCCGACCGGACGCGACTCGCGAAGAGATTATAGCGGCGGCAAAGGCCGCCAACATTCACGAGGATATTCTACATATGCCCGAACAGTACGAAACGCAGGTAGGCGAGCGCGGACTTCGACTCTCAGGAGGGCAGAAGCAACGTGTTGCTATTGCACGCGCAATCCTTCGTCAATCACCGATCATTGTGCTTGACGAGGCAACCGCTTCCGTAGATGTAGAAACCGAGCGTCAGATTCAAAACGCCATCAACCACATGTCCGGCAAGCGTACCATCATTGCCATCGCGCACCGTCTGTCGACAATCAAGAATGCAGACACCATTCTCGTAATCCACGAAGGAGAAATTAAGGAGCAGGGGACACACGAGCAGCTCCTTATGCAAGACGGTCTCTATGCGCGTATGCTTCGGGCACAGTCCTAAAAATCAAAGGCACGAAAGTACAAAGTGACCTATAAGCAAAAAAACGTTCCCCGGCGGATACCTCTATCCTGCCGAGGAACGTTTCTTTCACTCTACGTCTCAAAATTCGTCATATGTCCAACCATGCTCTCCATGGTAAATCATTTGCCGCGTCATACCACCGTCAATGCAGATATTTTCACCGGTAATGAATCCCGCATGTTCGGAGCAGAGATACATCACCATAGACGCAATATCCAACGGATTGCCCACTCTTCGTACAAGCTGCTGTGTTGCATCGGGTCCTTCATAGTTCACGCCGCCGGTCTCGATCCATCCTGGAGATATCGAATTCACGCGAACCGCGCCCGCCAGACTGACTGCCATCGCATGCGTCAAGGCATGGATTCCTCCCTTAGCCGCGGTATAGCTTTCGGTCTGCGGCTGACTCATCCGATCCCTGCTGGAAGCAATATTCACAATGCTTGCACCGGGATGGAAATGCGGTAAGAAAAGCTTCGTAAGATAAAATGCAGCTGCCACACCGACCTGAAACGCATTACAGAACTCCTCATAGGAGCATTCCTCCAAACCTTTGTTCTTTGGTGCCGCATTGTTAATCAAGTAGTCCACATGGCCGTAATCACCGATGACCTTCTTCACAAAGCTCTCCATATCCTGCTTGCTCGCCAGATCCCCCGTAAAATACGGATTCTCCGTCAGATCAATCGTACAAACCTTTGCTCCCCGCTTCCGGAACTCCTCACAGATGCATTTGCCGATTCCACGGGCTCCTCCGGTCACAACCACAACCTTATTCTCAAATTCACCGTTCATGTTCCACACCCTTCATTTCCTCTGTCTTCGCAGTCGTGCCTTTTCACTTTCGGCAAATACTGCGCGGACAAGCTTCTCTCCTCGATATACCAAGCGAAGTCGAAAAAAACGCTTTGATGCAAGTAATCGACGCAAAAAGATGCAATCTCCCTCCCACAGTGGCAGGCGCATCACCTGATCCTTCGGAATCCACGCAAGGTCCCCTTCGCTACAAGGCATAATCTCAGTTTCTTCCGTTTCTGCGGTAAAAAGATGTATCCATTTTCCGTCCCAACAATCCGACACGAATCGAATCGCCGCACGGTACTCACATTCATCGATCACCAATCCGGTCTCCTCATGAATCTCTCGCAACACTCCTTGCACAAGAGTTTCTCCGGGCTCTACTTTGCCTCCCACGCCAATCCATTTGCCGGCATTGGGATCCTGCTCCTTCTTGGTCCGATGAAGCATCAGATAGTTTCCATCTCTCTCAATGTAACACAGAGTAGTAATATGCACTGTAGCGTCCTCGTCACTTAAATGTTTGCTTGAAGGATGTGAACGATCGAAGCATACGCTACCTCATGGATATTCTCGTCCTCCTCTGCAATGCGCTGAAGAATCTCCTCAATATCCTTCGTAGGCACGCCATATGCTCGCAACTGTAGCTCGATCATCAAGCGGAGTCTCGGCTCGTCAGTAGGGTTCTTATGTTCCTTTGCAAGAACTGTCTGTAAAGCACCCGCTGCGCTCAAGCCACGCATCAAACGCGTCTCCTCATCCTCCTGATAACCGTATTTGTCACGAAGCACATCTCCGATCAATTCAATATATCGCTCGGAGATATCATTTTGAATATCCCAATCCACCAATGCATAATAGTAGAGCTCCGCTATCTTTGCATTAATATGTGCAGCCTCTCCCAATGCAGCATTGCAAAATGCCATTCGCAACAGCGGAGACGCATCCTCTCCGAGTATATTGTCTACCTCTACCTGCGTCATACGTATCACTCTTCCCATAAGTAAGCGCAAAAGCTCCGGCTTTCCGGTAAAATTGCCATAAAATTTCCCCGTTGTACAGCCTGCGGCGTCCGCAAGTGTCTTCATCGTTGCTTTCGCATAGCCCTGTTTAAGAAAGCTAAGCATGCAGACCTTCAGTAGTCTATCTCTAGTCTCCTGCTCCTGTTCGGGTGTTCTGTGGTATGCCATAAAAAAACTCCTTGTTCTTTATAAATTTCCGATTATAAGTTTATTATATAATGCTTTCATTGTCAATTACAATTCTATAAAAATTCTATTATTCCCTAGCGATATAGTGGAGAATCTTCCGACACAAAATAGAATAGAGCAACTGCCCCGGGCCCCAAGTGACTTCCCGTGCACCGATCATGAAAATGCATTACAACATTCTTCACATTACATTTTTCGCGAATTGTCTGTGCGAGCTGCTCTGCATCTTCCAAACAATCGCAATGTGAGATTGCAATCTCTTGATGCTCTGCATCATGAATATTTTCAATGCACTCCTGTGCCAAATATGCAAGCGATCGCTTTCTCCCGCGCACAGTTGTCGTCGCTACGATCTTCCCTTCGTTATTCCCTATCAAAATAGGCTTAAGACTCAGCACATTTCCGATCAATGCCGTTGCTCCGCTGATTCGACCACCCTTGCGAAGATACTTTAGATCCTCTACGGTAAATACCTGACGCATACGCCGCACACACTCCCGCCCGAAAGCAAGCGTTTCCTCAAAGCTCCGTCCCCCGGCGCGATACTCTGCCATACGGCAGGCAATCAAACCCTCGCCGAAACCTGCTCCCAACGAATCAATGGTCTCAATACGACGCTCCGGATATTCGTCCGCAAGCATTTGTGCGGCCACATTCGCCGCTTGCAGCGTACCGGTAATTCCACTCGACATGCCGACAAAAAGAATATCTCTTCCTTCACGCAACGAGGGTTCAAAAAAATCACGGAAACGCTCCGGGTTAATCAGGCTCGTCGACATCTCCGCGCCTTGGCGCATCTTACGATAATATTCCTTGGCGAGCATCTCGTCATCCTCTCCCGGCGTGTAACACTGATGCGGCTCTCCGTCGATCGTCATAACAAAACCAATCATGCGTATGTTATACTGCTGTAATTCTTTCTCCGTAAGATTGCTCCCCGAATCCGTCATAATATCAAAACTCATACATCTCTCCAATCAAAAAATTCTTTTTCTTCTCCACTCGGTTCTTAGTACCTTTAAATCTGTTTTTCAATACTACATTACATTTGAAGGAGATCAAAGTCAAGCTGTTTGTACAATTCTTAAGAAAAACTTATGATTTTGTCCCTTTGTTCATCTTCTATTCGACAAATGACGCAACCTATAGTACAATAGACTCATCAAATGCAAGGAGGTTTTCTTCCATGCCTTATATTATTGCCACAATTGCCGGATATTTTGCCGGTTGCATCAATACCGCCTATATCATTTCTCGTATCAAGGGGGTCGATCTCCGCAAGGGCGGTTCCGGAAATCTCGGTGCTTCCAACACGACCATTCTACTCGGTTGGAAGCTCGGTGTTCTTGTCGGTGTCATAGACATCCTCAAGGGTGTCGTTACCGTCCTTGTCTTTCAGGCATTTTTTTCGGAGCATCCGGCCGTTTGGCTGCTGAGCGGTACTGCCTGTATCCTCGGACACATCTTCCCTTTCTACCTTCGTTTTCGCGGAGGAAAGGGCTTTGCCACCATACTCGGTGTCATCACCGCCTGCGACTGGCGCTTTGCCATTGCCATCGGTATATTGATTCTCTTAATTACTTGGATTACCGACTATATTGTACTTGCTACCACAACAACCGTGTTGGCCTTTCCGATGCATATGGCTCTTACCACGCATAGTCTGATTCCCGTACTTGTCGTAATGCCCGCAACACTTGTGATTCTCTACAAACACCTTCCGAACCTCAAGCGCATCTTCCTCGGTGGCGGAGAGATCGGCTTTCGAAGTACCGCCGAGGGCGAGCATCGCATCGACCGCTAAGAATAGAAAGGCCCTAAAAACGTATAACCCGCGAAGAAATTCTTCGCGGGTTATTAAAATCTCACATATAAATGACACTTCATCTATCAATAAAACATAAATACAAGCAAATCCCAGTACATATGCAACATAATCGGTACGAGTAGACTTTTACTTTTTACAAAGGTACAACTAAAGATGATGCTCAATATTAGGATACACAAAAAACCGAAGCCGGTGAAATTACTTATAAAAACGCCTTGCCGAATCCAAATCGGAAAATGAATTGCAAGAAACATTATCGCATTTATAAATATATGGCACCATTTTTTCTCTTCGTTAAGGGTAAGATTAAGAAGCCATCCCCGAAAAACAAGTTCCTCCGTAATACCGACAAACAACAGCACGATCACTTCATCCCATCCAAAAGTGCTCGCAATTTCGAGCGAGCCGCTTTGCAATATCGCACCGCCCAACAGATAAACCGTAAACAATAGAAAAACCGGCAGGTATTTGAGCCAATTCACCGGACAGCAAAACATTTTCTTTAAGGAAACAGACACGTCCAATCTAAAATGATGGATCAGAAGCACCGCCGGCAGCGTCCATACTAGATTCTTAACAAGTACATTGCTAATAAATCGGAACAAAACTTCATTATCGATCATTGCTTTCAAGAATTCAAAAACAACGATCTCACATAATGTCCACAAAACGAAAAATACAATTGTATAGATGAAAAAAACGCTTATTTTCTTTTGCTTGATCATTTATCTCTCATTTCACTCAAATAGCTATTTCCCTTTGGATCGATGATAGCATAACATCAGAAAAACACGGCATCCGGATTTTTTTGCCATATAACTATTTCCTCCTGCACGTCAAGAAATCGTAATCCTCAGCTGTGGGTTTTCTCTCGCGGCTTTATTCTAACATAACATTATACAGATGCCGACAAAACTTGATAAGCTCACAATCAAATTCAAAGGATTCCAAAACCCTCGCCAAAATGTGCTATCACAATAGCTATAGCCATCAAAAAAGGTAATAACAGTAACAACGGATTGATGTAGGTAAGCGCAAGCACGTGAGAAAGCTTGGGGTTGTCTACTTGAGATTCTTTTTGTTTTTTAAGTGACGCACAAACCGTTATTGCGGTTAAAATGGTACAAACAACAGGGTAGAGAATCCCCATAATGGATGATACATAGTGATCTCTTATCTCCAACATAACATAAAAGGCAATAACAGCACCGCACACAAGTGGTATGTCAATAATTAAACCCCATATATACGTTTTAACGTAGTCTATATTATGCATTTTTATATGTATTAAAGACACCAAATTCGCAAGAACGAAAAAAACTGTTCCGAAAGTGCATACGTAAAGGTCGAAAGCGTCGAGATCGTCGGGATCGACCTCTCCAACCCGTAGCAACAAATATGCTGCCCAGACTATTGCGGGTAGAAGCACTAAAACAAGCGGTGTGATAGTTCTTTTTTTATGATTTTTCCTCCCTTTTCATCCACATTTCCTTCTTAGCTTTTTCTTCTATTCTTCTCCGTTCCAGCAGTACGTGCAAAGCTTGTCGGGAGCCAGTCCTACCGAAGCAATCATATCGTCCAGACGGTGGAAACGAAGCGATGTGAAATTCAGCTTCTTGCAAATCCAGTCGTTCATCTTCTGGTAGCGCTCAGTATCGGGATTGGCATATTCCTTGAGAACCTCGCGGCTGATCTCCTCAGTGCCCTCGAGCTCAGCAATGCAGCGTCTCGTAATCAGCTCCATCTCCGTACGCGAACGTGAAAAGTTAAGATACTTACAGCCGAACAAAAGCGGCGGGCATGCGGGACGTACGTGAACCTCCTTCGCACCACTCTCCACAAGGAATTCGGCGGTCTCGCGCAGCTGCGTACCACGCACGATCGAATCGTCGATGATGAGAAGGCTCTTATCCTTTACGAGCTCCGGTACCGCAATCAGCTTCATCTTCGCAATCAAATCACGCTTCGACTGAATCGTCGGCATGAAGGAACGCGGCCAAGTCGGCGTATACTTTATGAGCGGTCTGGAAAATGGAATGTGTGCGGTGTTCGAATAGCCGATCGCATGCGGTGTCCCCGAATCCGGTACACCGGCAACGACGTCGGGACAAACATCATCTCTCAGCGCAAGCATCTTGCCGCACTCGTAACGCATACGCTCTACACTGATGCCCTCGTAGGACGAGGACGGATAACCATAATATACCCACAAAAACGTACAAATCTTCATATCTGTGCCCGGCTGTACAAGCGTACGCAGGCTATTTTCATCAAATACAACGATCTCGCCGGGTCCGAGTTCCTTCACCGGATGATAGCCGAGATTGTTATAGGCAAAGCTTTCAAATGCGGCACAATACGCGCCGTCCTTCTTACCAATCGCAATCGGGGTTCTTCCCATACGGTCTCTCGCCGCATAGATGCCCTTCTCCGTCAAGATCAGCATCGACATCGAACCATCGATAATCTCCTGCGCATAGCGAATACCGTCGATAAAATTCTCCTTCTGATTGATGATAGATGCCACAAGCTCCGTCGGGTTGATATCTCCCGTACTCATCTGAAAGAAATGCGCCTTGTTCTCCAAAATCTCCGCAACAATCTCTTCTGCGTTGTTAATCTTTCCAACCGTGGTAATCGCAAAGGTGCCATGATGCGAACGTACCAAAATCGGCTGAGCCTCATAATCAGAGATGCATCCGATGCCGTATTTGCCTTTCATGCTGTTCGCTTCCTTCTCGAACTTTGTTCGAAAAGGAGAATTCTCAATCTTATGAATGGCCTTCTCAAAGCCCTTCTCTACATCATATACCGCCATTCCGGCTCTTCGCGTTCCCAAATGAGAATGATAGTCCGTTCCAAACAACAAATCAAAAACGCAATCTTCCTTCGATGCAACGCCAAAAAATCCGCCCATCGTACAGTCCTCCGTTCGTCATATACCTCGAGTAATTTTGCAGTGTTATGCATTCTCTCTAAGCCGTACTTAGTATACATGATTACATAGAAGTTTGCAACCCCGATATATTTATTTGATGCGATGTAACTTTCATCTTTAACCAATAAAAACGCTAACAACCTTTTCAGCTGAGGATTTCTCAAACCACCTCGTTAATCATATACAACAAAAAAGCGTAGTAGCAAAAAGCTTCTACGCTGTTTGATTTACTTATGAAAAAACTTCTACATCGAGAAAATCATAACATCATCTTTTGCAAAAATGCAGATGGACGGAACTTTCTCTTTCCTCCGCTCGTATTCCCATATCATTGCACATTTGAACAATTCTGTCGGCATACAATTTGAATTTCTTATGTGCCGGTCTTACAGTGAAAATAAGCTTGTACATGTCGTACTCATTTTTCTCATTGTTCAAAACAAACTCTACCTTTGT
>JAZRZZ010000027.1:0-49077 GCA_045601665.1 Lachnospiraceae bacterium | reverse complement strand
TGGATACGGTACTCGGCGAACGTGGACAGGGGTTGTCCGAAGGTCAGATGCAACGTCTGGCGATTGCTCGGGCGATCTTTTCCGATGGACCGATTTTGGTGCTTGATGAAGCGACCAGTGCGCTGGATGATGAAACGGAGAAGAAGCTTCTCGAAAATGTGCATCGGATGACGGACAAAACGGTGTTGCTAATTACACATCGACCGGCAGCACTCGGAATCTGTGATACGATTGTTCGAATGACCGAAGAAGGGATGGAGGTAAACGAAGGATGCGGCTCGGATATGATTTGATGTATCTTGCAAGGTGTGCGCTGATTGGACAGATGCCCGAAAAACACCGCGTAGAGCATATGTCGTTGGATCAAATGTTGATACTTTGTGAGAGACACAGTCTTACTGCATTGGTATGCGAAGCTCTGGAAATGTCGGGGATTGCAGTGCCGCAGGAGTGGATAACGAGAAAGATGCTGGCGTTGAGAAAGATTCTATTGCTGGATGCGGAACGCGAGAGCCTTTGCAAATTTATGGAACGGCAGGGAATCTGGTATATGCCATTGAAGGGTGTGATTCTCGAAAAACTGTATCCGAAGCTCGGATTACGGCAGATGTCGGACAATGATATTCTGTATGATGCCCCTAAAGGACAGATGCTGGTGGCAGAGTATATGAAGGAGCGTGGGTACACGTCCAAGGGGTTCGGCAAGGGAAATCATGACGTGTACATTAAGGAGCCGGTCTATAATTTTGAAATGCACAGTGCATTGTTCAATGAAATGACCGGAAACTCGTTGTGGGAATATTATGTGTCAGTCAAGGAACGGTTGCTTCCTGATTGTGAAGGTGGGTACGGCTATCATTTCAAGGATGAGGATTTTTATATCTACTTGGTAGCGCATGAATACAAGCATTTTAAAAACTCCGGTACAGGGGTTCGGTCACTGATTGACGGCTACGTTTATCTATGTGCGAAACCGGAGCTGGACAGGGAATACGTTAAAAAAGAGCTAACGACGCTCGGAATTGCCGAGTATGAGGCAAATGCACGTCTGCTCGGAGAAAAGCTGTTGGGGAGTGACGTACCGTCCTTGACGGAGGAGGAAGAAAAGCTGTTTTATTATTATCTTGACGCCGGCACATACGGTACCTTTTCAAATCTTATCGAAGGTAGGGTGAAACGACTGCAGGAGAAGGGCGGGCGATTTACAAAGATCAAGTACCTGTGGGGCAGGCTTTTCCCACCGTTGTATACCTACAGACTTTACTACCCTTTTTTTTACAAACACAAATGGTTGTTGCCGATCGGATGGCTGTATCGGCTGTTTCGTGCAGTATTTTGTCGGAACGACTTGATTCGAAAAGAACTTTCCATTTTGAAAGAAGCGGACAGAGAAAGCAAAGGAGGAGCATAGATGATCAAACATGTGATACTGTGGCAGCTTAAGGAGGAAATAAGCGAAGAACAAAAGGCAGAGGTAAAAGCAGGAATCAAAGAAGGGTTAGAATCGCTTCTAAGTGTTGTTCCGGGGCTTTTGGAGATTCACGTGTATACAGAGGGTTTGAAATCCTCCAATGCAGACGTGATGCTGGATTCTTCGTTTGAGAGCGAGGAGGCATTGAAGGGCTATGCGGTACATCCCGCTCACGTGGCGGTTGCGGACGGTAAGGTTCGCCCGTACACGAAGACTCGCTTGTGTTTGGATTTTGAAGCATAAGACATATAAGAAGGTAAGAGGCCGGATCGCTCCGTGGCAGGAGCGGTTCGGCTTGTTTTCTTGCTGTCGATTGTAAAAACCTCCTATTAACGGTAGTCGTAAGTGCCGATTTTGGTGGGGCTACTTTCTTTTGTTTTTCCAACGGTAACTCTGTGTTCATCGATGTAGAATTCCGTGACCGGTTCTTCGATGATGAAGAGAGAGTGGACGCGTACCGGGTATTTTCTGTCTCTCTCCTGTGAGCACATTATAGCACGGAAACAGGAAAATGTATTGTTACTTTGGACCCGAGGAAGCAAAGAATATTGTTACTTTGTGAGAATGAGAAGGGGAGAGAATGCTTAATAAAAAGCGGGAGGATTGAGAAGAGACAACATTGTAATTTCGTAGCTGAACAACAATTTGCAGAAAAAAATCGCAGGTCAAAGAAACCTGCGATTCGTATATGCGGGTGACAGGACTTGAACCTGCACGCTCGCGCACCAGAACCTAAATCTGGCGTGTCTGCCAATTCCACCACACCCGCGCACGATCATACGGTAAGATCACATCCGGCAAGTGGGTGGGAGGTGTGACATGCGTCACTTCATCCGCCATTCCGGCAATAATGATTTTACCATAGGAAAGAGCAGATAACGGGAATCGAACCCGCCTCTCCGGCTTGGGAAGCCAGCATTCTACCGATGAACCATATCTGCATGACGCTATTATAACCATTTGTGAGCAAAAATGCAACGAAAAGTTTTGTAATCTTACGACGAACGATGCGTAGAAGTGAAATAAGAGGGACATAGTGTCATTTCGACAGCTCTTTTTGGTAAAATTCACTGACAAGTATAAAAAGGAATGATATGCTATATATGTTTGACAAGGAGTATGTTCTGGGAAGGAGAAAAACATGAAAAAGAAATTAAGCATTTTGTTATCTTTGGTTCTTGCTGTGTCACTGGTGTTGACATGCGTACCGGCCAACGCGGACACCCCTGTAATCAAAGAGAGTAGTTCGACAACGAAAGATGGGATGCCGACGTTTTCGGTAATTCCTCAAAATGTGGTAAATGTGGTTGTGGTTAACGAGGATGGCGAATACGTTACTTGTTGGGACGTCGTTATGAAGGATGCAGATGGAGTGGAGGTGGTTCGTTGGAATGCGCACTCCGATGGATGGGCATCTGGGGCAAGATACGCACAAGGGACATCAATCAAGCCCTTAGGAACGTATGATTTTCCGGCAACGAGTTTTTTGCCTTATATTGCGCCGAATGATACGATTGTGTCAATCGGTTATTCGACACCGCCGGAAGAACGTTACTCATTGACCCCCGGTGTAGATCGTCAGTTCGTCATTCGTAGCTTTGATTCTACGGTACCGACGGATCTCACCTTGCAGGGCGGTCAGCTTGCCACTCTGGTAGATCCCAGATGGGAAGATCGAAATTACACAGGAAGCTTTGAGTTCAATGATGAACTGCACTATTATTTTAATTCTGCTACCGGATTTAAGACGTATACTGTTCCGCAGGAGTTTGTGGATTTGCCGGATGATACGAACGTGGGGACGATTTGGCTTCAGGACGCTATTCACGGCAGCGGCTCCGGGGTTGACTTCACTGTGTCGTCGAAAGCAACGGAGTATATTAAGGTTCGAAAGAAGTTAAGTGAGGTCTGCGGAAGCTATTTTGCAGAAGACGGATCTGTGGTGAAAGGTGACCGTACATACAATATTATAACGGATGAGGAGACACATTCCATGTTTTTTGTCATCGTCAGTGGCTCGGTAGTGAATGCGGTCATGCCAGATGCAGAAGGATATTTGGAGTTTTATGTGGAGAAGAGTACGCGAAAGTACTCGTGGCACACAGGCTTTTCCCATCGCGATGCTCTCTCGACGGGCGGTGGTGGAGGAAGTAATAATTTTACCAATGCTTATACAGAGTGTACTGTCAAGGTGGAATCGATAGATAAGCCTACGGAAGGCTTGTCGATGATGTATGTACCTGCAGGAAGTTATAGCTTCGAAATCGGAACTATTTACTCCAACACTTATCAAAATCCGGGTGCGGTTCAAGTGGTTATTTCCGATGATAGTGAGATACAGACGGTACGACTGGTCGTAAAAAATGCACCGACGCCGACGCCGACGAACACGCCGACGCCGACGAACACCCCGACGCCGACAAGCACGCCGACGCCGACGAACACCCCGGTACCGACGACAACAAGCACACCGACGCCGACAAGCACCCCGACACCGACGGCAACAAGCACGCCGACGCCGACGAACACCCCGGTACTGACGGCAACAAGCACACCGACACCGACGCTGGTTCCTGTAATAGATAATCAGCCGACGACCGGTGATTCCGGAGTGATGGTATTTGCATTGCTTGCTGGAATTGCTTTGGTTGGATTGATGCTGGCATCAAGACGAGAACAGGAAGAATAATTGATTGATACGCATACGGAGAGGATATCGATAGAACGGTATCCTCTCTTTTGTTCCATGGAAAAAAGGTTCCGAAAGAAGAATGGAACCTGCCCGTTGGGAAGCTTCAGACATCAAAAAACCCGAACGTGATTCTACGGAATACGCTCGGGTATAGGTGCGGTTTTGAACAGCCTGCAATTAAAACGGAAGCAGATTGTAGTTTCTGGCGATGATATATGCAGTATAAATTGCGTAGAGTATCACGCAAAAGATTCCCTGTCTGCGATGAAACTTTGCACTGCGGAAACACATGAGGTACATCAGAGCGGTGACTCCAACGCAGATACTCATATCGATTACGGACTCCTTACTGATGCCCTTCATCGGAGTGATTGCTGCGGAGGAGCCAATTACAAATAAAATGTTAAACAGGTTGGAGCCCATGACATTTCCGATTGCAAGATCGCTGGAGCCTTTTCGGCAGGCAACGATGGAGGTGACCAGCTCGGGGAGAGAGGTGCCCATTGCGACAATCGTAAGACCAACAAGTGTCTGACTCATGCCGATCGACAGAGCGATCTTCGAAGCACTGTCAACAACGAGGTCGCCGCCAAATACGATTGCGGCAACACCGCCGACAATAAAGATCAAACTCTTCCAAACAGGAAGCGTCTTAATTTCCTCGGCGGATTCCTCTTTGTTACGTAGTGCCGAGAGAATGACAAGGACAAGATACGTAACGAACAATACAAGCAAAAGAAGTGCGTCCGTGCGACTGTAAGTTCCGTCGGTAATCTGTACAAGCATCAGTACACTGACAAAAACGATAATGGGGAAGTCACGCTTGATAATGGACTTATTTACATTCATTGTTTTGATTGCGGAGCATACACCGACAACAATCAAGAGATTGAACATATTCGAGCCGATGACGTTACTGATAGCAATTGCGTTATCTCCCTTAACCGCAGCGGCAATACTGACAGCAGCCTCCGGAGCACTGGTGCCGATTGCGACAATGGTCAGACCGATAATTACCGGAGGAACACGAAAGGTTTTGGCAATCGCGGAACTGCCATCTACAAAAAAATCAGCACCTTTAATTAAAAGGACGAAACCGATAAGTAAAAGCAAAATGGATAACATAGCATTCTCCTCACAATATTATTTTGCACTAAATGCAAGTCCTATTTTAGATTTGGAATGTGACTTTGTCAAGAAAGAACACATATTTTGTCGAAGGAAGAAGAAAAAGCGTGTACAAAATGAGCGAAAAAAGATTTATTATTTTTTTAACATTTCCTATTTCGTTTTTGCCGAACATCAAGTATAATATACTTACGTAAAAAAGGAAAAAAGAATGGGGGCGTACTTATGAAATTGGTTTATGCGATTATTAGGGACGAGGATTGCAACAACGTTGTTGAGCATTTGAACAAGGCGGGGTACAGTATCACGAAGCTTTCTACAACGGGAGGATTCATGAAACGTGGAAATACGACACTGATGTTCTGTACGGATGATGAGCGTGTTGCTCCGGCGGTGGAGATTATTAAGGAGACGTGTGGACCGAGACAGCAGATTACCTGCAATCTGTCGTATCCGATGGGTGGAGGAGAGATGAATGATTTTATGCCGATGGCGGTGAATGCCGAGGTCGGTGGCGCTGTAATCTTTGCGGTAGGTGTGGATTATTTTGAGAAGATTTGAAAAGCGGCAAAGAAGCGGAGAGAGTAAGAGGCCAAAGGGCTGGAAAGGAGTTATTTATGGCGGGGAAGAAGATTAATTTTTCCGAAGTAACGGAAGAGATTTTGAAGTTGACGCAGATTTGTTGTGAGAACAGCAATATTGATCCGACGCTATACGTGAAGTATGATGTAAAGCGCGGCTTACGCGACTTGAATGGCAAGGGCGTGCTGACCGGCTTGACTGAGGTGTCGGAGATTCGATCGACGAAGGAAGTGAACGGGGAAAGCGTGCCTTGTGCGGGACAGTTGTTTTACCGAGGCTACAATGTCGAGGATTTGATTGCCGGATGTCGTAGAGATGATCGGTTCGGCTTTGAGGAGACGGTGTATCTATTATTGTTCGGGCAATTGCCGGACGCAGCACAACTTAAGGAGTTTGAGCATTTGCTCGGAGAATATCGTTCGTTGCCGAGTAGCTTTGTGCGCGACGTAATTATGAAGAAGCCGAGCAATGATATGATGAATACACTGGCGAGAAGTGTGTTGACGCTGTATTCCTACGATGAGTTGGCGGATGACACCTCACTCCCGAATGTGCTTCGTCAGTGTCTGCAGCTGATTTCGATGTTCCCTTTGCTTGGGGTATACGGGTATCAAGCGTATCAGTACTATCATGGAACAGAGAATCTGACGATACATAAGCCGAGAAAGGAGCTTTCTACGGCGGAGAACATTTTGCATCTGTTGCGTGCGGACTGTTCCTACACGGAACTGGAGGCTAAGGTGCTGGATGCGGCGTTGATATTGCATGCGGAGCATGGGGGTGGTAACAACTCGACCTTTACAACGCACGTGGTAACATCTTCGGGCACCGATACGTATTCTGCAATGGCCGCAGCACTCGGCTCGCTGAAAGGACCGAAGCATGGTGGCGCAAATGTGAAGGTGGTTCAGATGTTTGCCGATATGAAGGAGCAAGTGTCGGATTGGGAGAATGACGAGGAGGTGTCTGCATATCTTCGTGCCTTGCTTCATAAGGAGGCTTTTGATAAGGCCGGCCTGATCTATGGTATGGGACATGCTATCTATTCGGTATCCGATCCCAGGGCAAAGGTCTTCCATGCCTTTGTGGAGAGCCTTGCGAAGGAAAAAGGAATGGAGAAGGAGTATCGTCTCTATACGAAGGTAGAGGAGCTCGCTCCGAAGATTATAGCTACGGAGCGTAAGATGTACAAGGGTGTTAGCGCGAATGTCGATTTCTTCAGTGGCTTTGCATATCAGATGTTAGGTTTGCCAATGGAATTGTACACGCCGCTTTTTGCTATGGCGCGTATTGCAGGCTGGAGTGCACATCGTATGGAGGAGCTAATCAATGCCGGAAAAATCATCCGCCCTTCCTACAAGAGTGTAAGCGAAGAGCGGACGTATACCGAGCTTTCAAAGCGCGGAGATATGTAGTTTGTCGGGGACAATCGTGTCCCATTGCTTCGGTGTATTAGGACAGGAGGAAGAGTTCCTGCCTGCCCGATAGAGTACGAAGCAACCGCAGAGACGGCATAGGCCGTTGCTGAGGTAAGAACATTGTTCACAGATATGTAGGCGTGCCTCGTAGTGCTCCGGAGAGGTTTGTTCTTCTTCGGGAAGTGCTTCGAGGTACGCTTTGATTTTTTCTTCAATAGCCTCCTTGCTGACGCCGTCCATAAGGCAACGACGGCAGCGGGAGGATAGGTTATCGGTGTGTCTCATGATTATTTACTCAGCTTCAGCGTAACGACACTACAGGGAGGAAGCACCACGGACATGTCGGTACCGTTCAGTATAGCACCGTCAAAGACCGCGGTTGTAACAGTATCCGGTGCGTCGAAGGTATTGTATGCATTTGCTTTGTCGGTAAGAATGGTACCGCTACACGAGGAAAATGCCTCATCCAGTGTAGTATCGACGGTATAGCTGTCGCTAAGACTTGCGTTGCAGAGTGTAATCGTCAAATGGTCGGCATCTTTCTTAGAGGCCGATACGGAAAGCTCTGTGATGATTTCGCCGTCATGATCAACCACACTACTGTCGAGAATTGATTCTACTGCGGTAGAACCATGGTGATCCTTGTACATGTGAAATACATGATAGGTTGGGGTCTTGATCATCTTGTCTCCCTCGGTAAGGATGACGGATTGGAGAACGTTAACGACTTGGGCGATATTCGCCATAACAATACGATCGGCACGGCGATTGAAGATGTTGAGATTGATGGCCGCAACAATCGCATCGCGCATGGTATTCTGCTGATAGAGGAACCCGGGATTGGTACCTTCCTCCACGTTGAACCAAGTTCCCCATTCGTCTACAATAAAACCAATTTTGTGCTCGGGATCGTAACGATCCATGATGGCCAAATGCTTATCGATCATCGGTTCAATCTTCTGTGTGGCTACAATTGTCTTGTAGTAGGTCTTTTCATCGAAATCGGTGGCACTTCCCTTGTCCGTCCAATTGCCGTCAACCACGGTATAGTAATGAAGGCTGATGGCATCGGTGTGCATCGGACCGACAATCTGCATCAGCTTTTCCGTCCAATGATAGTCGTCACCGCTCGGACCGCAGGCAACTTTGAATAGGCGATTGCTGCCGTAATTGCGACAGTAGGTTTGGTAATGACGGTAGAGATTGGCGTAGTACTCAGGTGTCATATTACCGCCGCAGCCCCAGTTCTCGTTGCCTATGCCGAAATATTTCAGGTGCCAAGGCTCCGTGCGTCCATTTTCCTTACGCAAATCGGTCATCGGAGAAATGGCATCCGAAGTCATGTACTCAATCCATTCGGACATCTCGCGGACGGTACCGCTACCGAGATTGCCGCTGATGTAAGGCTCACAACCGAGCTGCTCACAGAGCTCAAAAAATTCATGTGTACCGAAGCTGTTATCTTCGGTGATTCCACCCCAGTGGGTATTGATCATCTTCACGCGATTGTTCTTTGGTCCAATGCCGTTCTCCCAGTGATATTCATCGGCAAAGCAACCGCCCGGCCAGCGAAGAACCGGTATTGCCAATTCTTTGAGGGCGTCTACAACATCGCTGCGCATACCGTTGCGATTTGGAATCGGCGAGTTTTCGCGTACGAAAAGACCGTCGTAGATACAGCGCCCCAAATGCTCGGAAAAATGTCCGTAGAGCTCCTTACGAATGGTTCCGCATTCGTTTTTGGTGCGGATTGTTAGTTTCTTGTGTTTCATCTTCCTATGCCTCCTTTTTGTCGAGCGTTATCCCTGATAAAGATAGCATAATCGAACTTAGAGAGTGATGCAATGTGAGAAATTTTCTTTCGGACAAAGGAATTTGTTCTATTTTCATTTTGCATTGCTTTTTGCAAGAAAATATGCTATTATGCAGAAAAAATTCGCGCTGGAAGACAGCGGAGAAAGGATGGAGAGGACATGGCAAAGGTATATGTGTTGATGGCAAATGGGGTGGAAGAGATAGAGGCACTGACGGCGGTAGATATTCTCCGCAGAGGCGGGATTGATGTAGTTACCGTATCCATTACCGGAAAGAAAGAAATCACAGGATCGCACGGGATCGTATTTCTTGCGGATGTTCTTTTGGAAGAGAGAGCTCTTACGGACGGAGATATGCTTGTCTTACCGGGGGGCTTGCACGGAACAAATGCGTTGATGGCACATGAGCAGGTTCGCGAGTTACTGCTGCATTATCGTGATGAGGAAAAATGGCTGGCGGCAATCTGTGCAGCACCGAGTGTTCTCGGAATGAATGGGTTGCTCCGCGGAAAGAGGGCAACCTGCTATCCCGGATTCGAAGAGCGTTTGCTTGGTGCAGAGGTGTCTGTGGAAAGTGTCGTGAGGGACGGCAAGGTGATTACCGGGAAAGGGATGGGCGTTTCGGTTCCATTTGCGCTTTGCCTTTTGGAGGCATTGGAGCCTGCACAGGCCAAAAAGGTCGGCGATGCCATTCAATATACGGGATGCTAACGAACGGAATGGTGATCGGTGGGATAGATTGCACTACGTCGCATGCGCAGGAGTAGGTAAAGATTCGGGAGTAGAAGAAACAGGTTCCCGAAATCGGCCAGTTCCCAGGCAAATGCGGTGTCGGTACAGGCTCCGAATATGACGACGATAAGGTATAGAAGGCGGTAGTATACTACACCGGTAGAACCGGCAAGGTATGCTGCCGCTTTTTCGCCGAAAAAGGACCATCCGATTAGGGTTGCAAATGCGAATGTGATGATGCAGAGGTGAAGCATGGTATCACCGAAAAGCGGCAAGGAGGAGAATGCGACAGTAAGCCATTGTTCGCCGGGAAGACCTAAGTAGGCGACGGGGGATGTGAGGATGCAGGCGATGAGTGTGACACCGGTGATTCCACAGAGGAAGACCGTGTCGAAAAAGGTGGCAAACATGGAGATTAGGGACTGCTCCGTGGGGGTGTCCTTGGAATTGGTCAGAGCGGCCAGCGGAGCGGTACCGAGTCCGGCTTCGTTTGTGAAGAGGCCTTTGGCAACGCCTTGACGAAGGGCGTTTCCGAGAGAATAGCCGAGTAATCCGCCGGAAATCGGACGAAGGCGAAAGGCACTTGTGAAAATAAGACGTAGGGCATCGGGAACTTCTCTGATGTGAAGGACGAGAAGTAGAGCGATGCCAAGAAGGAAGAATGCAGACATGGCAGGAACGAGAATCGCACATAGCCCATGAATGCCATGCAGATGTCCTTGAAAAATAAGGAGGAGGAGCAGAGCCGTCAGTGCGCCGATAAGGAAGAGAACCGTGTGCGAGTCGAACGTGTGTGAACGGTGTAGTAATGCGGAAGCGGAGGAGGAAAGGGCATTTGACTGCGTGAGGCCACTTGTAAGCAGAGAACAAACAAGTAGTCCTATGGCGTATGTGGTTGCAATCCGAGGACGATTCAGGTGGTGTGCTAACAGATGCATTGGACCGTAAGCGCTATCGGTTTCGTGGCGATGTAGAAGGGAGAGGTTACATTCGGTGTAGGTCGTAGCCATACCGAAGATTCCGGTTAGCCAGCACCAGAAGACTGCGCCGGGACCTCCGAGCGAAACGGCGACGGACATGCCGATAATATTCCCGGTGCCGAGTGTGGCGGCAAGAGTGGTTGTCAGTGCACCGATGGCAGAGTGTCCGTCGGTACGGCGTAGGAGACGAAATGCGCATCCGAGATGTCTTTGAACAAAATGAGAGCGTATCGTGAAGTAAACATGGCAGGAAAAAAGCAATAATAGCATGGGACCGCCCCAAAGCAAAAGATTTATTTTCTCGAAAAATGTCGTCATTTACGTCATCCGATCCTTTTTGCGTCTATGATATTATGAAAAAATCAAGAAAATGCGTGTTTTTTTCGAAAAGAGTTTTCAAAATTGATTCTAAGGTAGTATTATTTTAATATGGAGGTAGATGATTTTCTGTAAGTTAGAAATGGGGTAGCAAAATGGATGAGACAAATCGGAACGGAAACCAACGAATCAAGGAGCTGGAACGACTGTTGATGCTGGAACGTCAGAAGTATCGCATCATTTCCGGTATGGTGAAGTGCGGCCTTTGGGAGTACAATGTGGCGACAGGAGAATTGTGCCAAAGCCGACGGGCGGATGGGGCAAAGACGGCGGAAGGGCTACGTATTCCGCATTTTCGAAAGACAATGCGAGAGTGTGGTTTGATTGTACCTGCGGACTTGCCTGTTTTTGATGCACTTTGCGACAGCATGGACAATGGCGACGAAGCATTTTCTTATGAGTTTCGGGCATTTGTGGATGCTGACAACAATGAGACATGGCTCCGCTATGAAGGCTATGCGATGTTCGATGCGAATGGTAATCCGGTAAAAGTAATCGGTCGAACACTGAACGTAGACGAGGAGAAGCGTGCGGAGCAGGTGGTAATCAAAGAGGCAGAGAAAGATTCCCTGACCGGATTGCCGTCGTTGGCAGCGTTTCAAGAGCATTTTGAGATTACCGCGAAGCGGTGTCGAGAGAATGATCGTTTTGCGTTTTTTATTTTGGATGTAGATGATTTTTCGAGCATTACCGATACGTGGGGAAATGCTTACGGAAAATATGTGCTTGAGAAGCTTGCACATGGTTTGGATGCGGTTTTCGGTGAACCGGATTATGTGTCGCATACGACCGATGATGAGTTTGTGGCGATTCGTGTAGGAGTGAAGGGGCCTGCGGATGTATTTTCGCTGTCTCGTGCGATTGCAAAGATGGCATCGAGGATTGATCTGAAGCGCGACAATCGTTTGAAAATCAGCATGGGAGTAGCTATTTTTCCGTTGGACGGACGTGATTACGGAAGTTTGTATGAGAAAGCAAAGATTGCGCTCGAGGCGACAAAGCACAATCCGAATGCGGACTGTTCGATTTACGAGGAGTCGATGAATAAGAACCGCCGATATCGCGTGAACAAAGAGAAAAAGGCGGTGGCAAAGACCGAGGCACAGAGAATTGTTTCGGAACATCGAAATATACAGTACGGACCGGTGGAAAAGTATATCATTAATCGAACCTTTGAGATGCTTGCTACGGATGGTGGAGGCGGTGATGTCGAGAAGATATTTGCCGAGATCGGAAAGTACTATCATTATCGACGCATCTACGTTGTACAGAAGGATGAACAGAGACAGAACGTTCGCTTGCGTTATTTTTGGGATGCGGAGCCGAACCCGTATGTCGGTACGTTTGAGACCGTCATGAGAGATAACATTGCGTCAATACGACAGCGATTTGCAAACGATTCGACGTTTATCGCAACGAATACGGCACAGCTTGGCCTTCGTATACCGAACGGCGCGCAGGCATATTTCGGAAATGCGTCGATTCTGCAGTATGTAATTATCGATAATGACGATACCTTTTCGTTTATTACATTTGAAAAAGAGGAAAATGGCGGATGGGCCAAGGAAGAGCAGGAAGTGCTGACGGGAATGGCACGCCTTTTGGGCATTTTCATTGAGAGAGTACGGTCTCGGGAATTGCTTGCGGAGGAGATTTCTTATACGCATGCGATCATTGAAAATCAACAGATCACGAACTATGCGGTAATCCCGGGAAGCTATGAGCTGGTTTACGTAGGCGATTACACGGGGCGTCAATATCCGGCGGCACATTCGGGAGAGGTATGCTATCGTGCCATTATGGGACGCAAAAAGCCTTGTGCGAATTGTCCGATTGCCGGTTTGTCGGAGGAACATCCGGTGAATACGACTGAGTCCTACTATGAAGAGCAGAAGCGATGGATCAGTACGACGGCATCTTATGTAGAAGATGCCGGTTCCCTGCAATGTTTGGTGTGCTGGTCGGATGTTACCGAATTTGTGGAGCGTGTGCGATCGAGGGATGTATTGACCGGTCAATTGACGGTCGAACGCTTTGAAGAAGAGGCGAATCGCATTACGTCTGAGAACCCCAGAGGAAATCGTTGCTTTGTATATTATAATTTCCCGCAGTTCGGTGATTTGAATGATGTGTGGGGCTATCAGGTGTGCAATGAGATTATGAAAATATTTTCAACGTCACTTGCCGCATATTTGACGGAGGGAGAGCTTTCGGCGCGTATTCGAGGCGCGAATTTCGTTTTGATGCTGGATTATGATGATAAGGAGCGTACCGAAGCTCGTATCGAGATGATACTTCAGGCGGCGCATACTGCGGTGACACGCTTGTATCCCGATTTGCGATTAAATGTATGGTGTGGCATCTATCGTTTTCAAGCGAAAGAGGATTCCGTAGCGGAGGCGATGGAACGTGCAAATCGTGCGAGAAAGAGCATTGGAAGCATGAATGACCCTGCGACAATTGCAATCGCATTTTACAGCGATGATTTGCGAAAGAGCAATAGTTTCCGTGATTTTGTTGAGAATTCGATGCGAGATGCTTTGAGCAATCACGAGTTTAAAGTATTTTTCCAGCCGAAGCGAGACATGGAGACAGGGAAGATTGTCGGCGCGGAAGCGTTGGTACGCTGGATAACCGGAGAAGGGCAGGTGCTTGAGCCGTGTTCCTTCCTGCCGATCTTCGAAGAGAATGGCTTCATCTCCGAGATGGATTATTATGTACACAAAGAGACATTCCGTTTGATTCGAGAATGGCTGGATAGCGGAGTGAGACCGCCGATCATTTCACTCGGAAGCTCCTGGCAGTACATGTTTAGTGCGGACTTTATAAATCGTACAAAATATTTGTTGCAACGCTATCATATCCCTGCGGAGCTGATAGAGATGGTGATTCCGGATGG
Organism: Lachnospiraceae bacterium; assembly: GCA_045601665.1. Taxonomy (GTDB): domain Bacteria; phylum Bacillota; class Clostridia; order Lachnospirales; family Lachnospiraceae; genus ISDg. The sequence goes on along the minus strand of JAZRZZ010000027.1, from coordinate 34,983 downwards.
CGTTAGTGCCACGAGCTTCAATACCATTATGTCAATTCTGCAGGAACTTCAGAATATCGGTTTCGTTGTAGAGATTGATGCATATTTGGCAAAATGCGCGATGAGTACTTTGCCGAAGGATCTTCCGATGAGTGTTGTCAAGAAGAATCCCGATTATGCGAAATTGTTAAAAGCAATGGAACAAAGGAGATTAAGTGCTCCGATGCCGCCGGAGGATTTTCAATCGCTTTTGAAGCTACGTGGATATCGATAAAAATAGAAACCTTGTTTTTCCAATATATTTTCCCCGATTCGTGTAATACTAGGATTACCAAACAAAGCGAACAGAAGCTCCGAATCGAAGAGTGACGGTGCCTCGAAGTAGCTTCGGTTTGGAGTAGATATACAGAGAATGAATCGGAAAGGAGAATGACGATGAATAACAAGAAGAGTGGTTCTAGAATGGCTGTGCCTCAGGCAAAGGAAGCTATGGATCGTTTTAAAATGGAAGTAGCATCTGAGATTGGTGTTCCGCTTTCTCAGGGTTACAACGGTGATCTTACCAGTGCTCAGAACGGTAGCGTTGGTGGCGAGATGGTAAGACAGATGATTAAGAAGCAAGAAGAGTCTATGGTAAACAACAATAAGTAAGCCAACGAATAGACGTATGACGAAAGGAGCGGTGTTTTGCCGCTCCTTTTTGTGCTCTTTTTTGCATTTGTACGAAAAACTACTGGATTTTCGTAAAATGCTATGATATAATATATACTCGTTGAACCCTGTTGTTTTTCGAACAGGAAAAATTTACATCGTTCGGTACCCGGCATGGCCGGTGATGCTATAAAGAAAAAGGAGGAAACCGATATGGGTTATCAGGTTGAGGATTTAGGAAAGAATATGGTGAAGCTCACCATTGATGTGGAGGCTAAGAAGTTTGAGGATGCCATTCAGCAGGCGTTCCAGAAGAATAAGAATAAGATTAACATTCAGGGCTTCCGTAAGGGAAAGGCTCCCTTTGCAATGGTTGCTAAGATGTATGGCGTTGAGATGTTTTACGAAGACGCTGCAAATCTTTTGATTCCGGATGCATATGAAGAGGCAGCGAAGGCTTGTGGTTTTGAATTGGTATCGAGACCGGAGATTGACGTTACGCAGATCGAATCCGGAAAGGATTTCATTTTTACCGCTACCGTAGCAAAGAAGCCGGAAGTAACGCTTGGACAGTACAAGGGACTTGAGGTTGAAAAAGCGGATCTCTCCGTGGCCGATGAGGAGATTGAGGCGGAACTCAAGAAGGTACTTGATCAGAATGCACGCGAGATAACGGTTGAGGATCGCCCTGTAGCTATGGGAGATACCGCAATTATCGATTATGAGGGTTTTGTAGACGGAGTAGCATTTGAAGGAGGCAAAGGTGAGGGGCATCCGCTTGAAATCGGCTCCCACAGCTTTATTGAAGGTTTTGAAGATCAGCTGATCGGCAAGAATGCAGGCGAGGAGTGCGAGGTGAGCGTAACCTTCCCGGAAGAGTACCACGCAGCGGATCTTGCAGGAAAGCCCGCAGTATTCAAATGTAAGGTAAATGCGATTAAGACGAAGGAGCTTCCGGAGTTGAATGATGAGTTCGCCTCCGAGGTGTCTGAGTTCGATACACTGGATGAGTATAAGGAAGACTTGAAGAAGGGTATCGTTGAGAAGAAGGAGAAGGAAGCGAAGACGAAGCGTGAGGACGATGCGGTAGCAAAGGCGATTGAGAACGCTACGATGGAGATTCCGGAGGCTATGGTATTGGCTACTCAGCAGCAGATGGCAGAGGATTTTGCATATCGTCTGCAGATGCAGGGAATGAATATCGAGCAGTATTTCAAATTTACCGGTCTTAACATGAAGACTTTCTTGGAGCAGATGAAGCCACAGGCAGAGAAGAGAATCAGCACGCGTTTGGTTCTTGAGGCGATTGTAAAGGAAGAGAATCTTCAGGTAAGTGATGAGGAATTGGAAGAAGAGATGCAGAAGATGGCCGCACAGTACGGTATGGAGCTTGACAAGGTGAAGGAGCTACTCGGCGAGGAGGAGAAGAAGCAGTTAACTCTCGATCTTGCGGTTCAAAAGGCGGTTACGTTGGTTGCCGAGAGTGCGGTAGAGAAGTAATAGCAGGCGCATTTGGATGATCATTTGCGAGAATGGAGGGAAACGATGAGTTTAGTACCTTATGTCCTAGAGCAGACCAGTCGCGGAGAGCGTACCTACGATATTTATTCCCGACTGCTGAAGGATCGTATTATTTTCCTCGGTGAGGAAGTGAACGAAGTAACAGCAAGTCTTGTGGTTGCACAGTTGTTGTTTTTGGAGTCCGAAGATCCCGGCAAGGATATCAGCTTGTACATCAATAGCCCCGGTGGATCGGTTACGGCGGGAATGGCGATTTACGATACGATGCAGTACATTAAGTGTGATGTGTCAACGATTTGTATCGGGATGGCAGCCAGCATGGGAGCCTTTTTGTTGGCGGGCGGTGCAAAGGGCAAGCGTTATGCACTTCCGAATGCAGAGATTATGATTCACCAGCCTCTTGGTGGCGCACAGGGACAGGCGACCGAGATTGAGATTGCAGCGAAGCATATTCTTAAGACAAAGGAAAAGCTGAACCGTATGCTGGCGGAGAATTGCGGAAAGTCCTATGAAGAGATTGCGGCGGCTACGGAACGTGACAATTGGATGTCCGCTACGGAAGCGGCAGAATACGGGCTGATTGACAAGGTAATCGTCAGTCGTTAGTCTACGAGAGTAGAATATAGTAGTTATTGAATTGACGGCAAGGGGGAGGGCGAGTTCCTTCCCCTTTGCGGAAACGGAGAGTATATGGCAAAGTCGGAGAACTTTCAGAACAAATGTTCCTTTTGCGGTAAGACGCAAGAGCAGGTACGACAGCTGGTTGCCGGACCGGACAATGTATTTATCTGTGATGAATGCATTAGCTTGTGTAACGAGCTTGTAGATGACGATATCTATGATGATGCGGTTTTGACGGAAAAGGAAAAGAATATACATTTGATAAAGCCTGTCGAGATGAAGCAGTTCTTGGACCAGTATGTTGTCGGTCAGGACGAAGCCAAGAAAATGTTGTCGGTCGCAGTGTACAATCACTATAAGCGTGTGCTTGCGCAGAAGAATCTGGATGTCGAGCTTCAAAAGAGCAATATTCTTATGATTGGCCCGACCGGATCCGGTAAGACCTATTTGGCGCAGACGTTGGCAAAGATATTGAATGTGCCGTTTGCCATTGCCGATGCTACCGCTTTGACGGAAGCAGGTTACGTGGGCGAGGATGTTGAGAATATTTTGCTTAAGATCATTCAGGCGGCAGACTATGATATCGAGCGTGCGGAGTATGGAATTATCTATATTGACGAGATTGATAAGATTACGAGAAAATCGGAGAACACCTCGATTACGCGCGATGTATCCGGTGAGGGCGTACAGCAAGGTCTTCTGAAGATTTTGGAGGGGACTGAGGCGAGTGTGCCGCCGCAGGGTGGAAGAAAGCATCCCCATCAAGAAATGTTCCATATTGACACGACCAACATTCTTTTCATTTGCGGTGGTGCATTTGATGGATTGGAGAAGATCATCGAGGCAAGAATCGGGCAAAAGTCCATCGGTTTCGGTGCAGACATTACCGGCGGACATAAAGAGAATATCGGAGAATTGTTCCGTCAGGTGCTTCCGCAAGATTTGATTAAGTTCGGAATGATTCCGGAGTTTGTCGGACGAGTACCCGTTAATGTGGCACTGGACTTGCTTGACGAAGAAGCGCTTGTACGTATCCTCACGGAACCCAAGAACGCAATTACCAAGCAGTACGTCAAGATGTTTGAGCTTGATGGTGTAGCACTTGAGTTTGAAGAAGAGGCGTTGCGCATGATTGCACAGCGCTCTTGTGAGCGAAAGACCGGAGCGAGAGGCTTGCGCGCGATTATGGAGTCTATCATGATGGATTCTATGTATGAGATTCCTTCTGAGGAAGATGTGGTTCGTTGCATCATTACGAAGGAAGCAGCCGAGGGAAGTGAGAAGCCGGTTTTGATTCGTGATGCGACAAAGAATGACGGTAAGATCGGTCGAAAGAAAAAGAAGAATAACGAGATTGCGTAGCAATGAAAGTCTGTCTGTGAAAAGGGCAGACTTTTTGACTACGTTTGCCGTTCCTTGAAGGATGGTTTGGGAAGAAAGGAGCGTTATGGAAGATAATTTACAGGAGAGAGAAGGTCGGCTACTTTTGGTGCCGCAGAAGGACTTGGTTGTATTTCCGGGAATGATGTCGCATTTGGACATGGTAGGGAATCAAGATGGGGAGCGTTTGAAACGTCTGTTCCGTGCGCAGGGGAAGGCCTTGCTGTTGTTGCAAAGAGATCCACTTGCGGATGCACCGATGGAGACAGAGGCGTACTATGATTACGGAACTCTTGTGGAAATAAAGCAAATCGCGAAACTCCCAAACGGACAGCTTCGAATATTGATTTTCGGACTGGAACGTGAAGAAGTGAAGAACATTATCGCGGAGGGGGATGTCCTATATGCGGAAGTAAGCCCGGCGCCGATTGAGCAGGTCACAATCAGTCGTGTAGAGAGTGAAGCCCTGGCGCGTGCCTTGCACGATTTGATTGTGCGTTTCTGCGAGGTTCACGGGAAGCTTCCAAAGGAGATGGTGAATGAGCTTGCGTCCATTCGTGAAATGGGGCTCTTGATGCGTCAGGCGATGTTTTTATTGCCGATTCCGATGGTGCTACGTCAGAGCATTTTAGAAGCACAGAACAATTTGGATCAGTATCAAACATTGAGCGGCATTTTGGCAAATGAAGTAGAGATTCTTCGTATTCGTGCAGAAGTGAAAGCAAAGGTGCAGCAGAGTCTTGAGAAAAATCAGAAGGACTACGTTTTGCGCGAACAGATGAAGATTATTCGTGAGGAATTGGGTGAGGGTGGCCCTGCAGAGGATGGCGTTCGGTTTATGGAGGCCGTGGATGCGTTGAATGCTTCCGAGGAAATCAAGGATGCCATTCGTAGGGAAGCAAGGAGATACCTTTCTATGAGCGGCAATAATGCGGAAGCATTGATTGTACGTAACTATGTGGAGACACTATTATCGCTACCGTGGGATACGGTGAGTGAGGACAATACGGATATTCGGCGCGCGGAACGTATTCTTGCACGTGACCACTATGGTCTTACAGAAGTAAAAGAACGAATTCGCGAGTATTTGGCGGTGAGAATGTATGCGAAAAATCCGGAAACACCGATTTTGTGCCTTGTTGGACCGCCCGGAACCGGAAAAACATCGATTGCAAAAAGTATAGCGGAGGCAATGAATCGTAACTATGTGCGTGTATGCCTCGGTGGTGTGAGAGATGAGGCAGAGATTCGCGGACATCGCCGTACGTATTTGGCATCTATGCCGGGACGCATCGTACAGGGTTTGCGTCAAGCAAAGACATCAAATCCGCTAATGCTTTTGGATGAAATCGATAAACTCGGAAATGATTATAAGGGAGATCCCGCATCGGCATTGCTTGAGGTGTTGGACAGTGCGCAAAATAACCGTTTTGTTGATCATTATATTGAACTTCCGGTAGATCTCAGTCGAGTGGTATTTCTTGCAACGGCAAATGATCGGAATACTATTCCCAAGCCTTTGCTCGATCGCATGGAGATTATCGAGATTAACAGCTATACCATGAATGAGAAGTGCCATATTGCAAAGGAGCATCTGATTCCGAAGCAGCGGAGACTTCATGGCTTGAGTGCGTCGGATGTGGTCTTTTCGGAGGCGGCAATCAAAGAATTGATTGCGAGCTATACGAAGGAAGCCGGCGTGCGTGGACTGGAGCGTATGCTCGGAAAGGTTTGTCGTAAGGTCGTTCTTTCACTGGCAGAGAATGCGAAGGGGACGGGACGCGGTCGAACGAGCATTACAGGACGGAATCTGCAGGAGTATCTCGGAAGGCCAAAGTATCGGACAGAGCGTAAGGAGAGCCACGCGCAGATCGGTGTTGTACGCGGACTTGCGTGGACGAGTGTCGGCGGTACTACGTTGGAGATTGAAGTAAATGTACTGCCCGGAAGTGGAAAGCTACAGTTGACCGGCAGTATGGGAGATGTCATGAAGGAATCTGCAAAGACGGGAATCAGTTATGTACGATCCGTGGCAGATGAGTATGATATTCCCAAGTCTTTTTTCGAAGAGCATGACATTCATATTCATATTCCCGAAGGGGCAGTTCCGAAGGATGGTCCGAGTGCGGGAATTACGATAGCGACTGCGGTTTTGTCAGCAGTCACCGGGATTCCGGCAAGTGCCAATGTGGCAATGACCGGAGAAATTACGCTTCGCGGAAGAGTGCTGCCGATTGGAGGTCTAAAAGAGAAGCTGTTGGCAGCGAAGAGTATCGGTATTACCGATGTGGTATTGCCGGAGGGAAATCGCGAAGAATTGGTCGAATTGCCCGAGGAGATCATCGGAGGAATGGAATTGCATCCGGTAAGTACGATGTCGGATGTATTGGCAATCACTCTTGTACGATAAACGGAGGAAATTATGCACATTAAATCAGCGGAACTGCAGACCGTATGTGGTGTTACAAGCAAACTGCCGGAAAATTCTTTGCCCGAATTTGCATTTGCCGGGCGTTCCAATGTGGGGAAGTCGTCTTTGATTAATTGCCTTGTAAACCGCAAGGCGTTGGCGAGAACCTCTTCGCAACCGGGAAAGACGCAAACAATCAATTTTTATTTGTTGAATGAAGCATTTTACTTTGTGGACCTGCCCGGTTACGGATATGCGAAAGTGACCAAGGAACTGAAGGAAAAATGGGGCAAGATGATTGAACGATACCTGCTGAAGTCGAAGCAATTGAGGCGTGTATTCTTGTTGGTGGATATTCGGCATGAACCAACCGCAAATGATAAAAACATGTATGATTGGGTGGTGTATCATGGCTTTGAGCCGGTGGTAATTGCGACCAAGCTGGATAAAATCAATCGGAGCCAGAAGGATAAGCAGGTGAAATTACTGCGCAAATGCTTAAACATGAAGCCGGAGGGAATTATAATTCCGTTTTCCTCGGTGACGCGACAAGGTTTTGAGGAGATTTGGTCTTTGATGCAGGATACACTTGTTGCACCGGAAGAACGAGGAGAGAGCTCGGGAGGTACAAGTGTATGAGAGAGGCTGTGTTGGATGGCGCGCAAATGACAACCAAGGAAGAACTTCATGACCGATTAATGGAGGAGCTTGAGCTTCCGTATTATTACGGACGAAACCTAGACTCTCTGTGGAATATTCTCAGGAAGGAAGGCGATCCTATTCGCATTACAATCCGGCATCCACAATTGTTGGTGCGTGGATACGGGGAAGTTCTATTGGAGCTATTTGCGGATCTGTCAGCGGAAAATTCAAATTACAATATTGTGATTGAACAATAAAAAAGGAGGCCTATTGGTCTCCTAAAAGGGTATTGAGAACGTAGGCATAAATGTCTGCGTTCTTTCGTTTCCAGTGTGCGCATATGGTTTCCGCATCTTCTTTCGTGGGAACCGCAAGCCGGATTTCAATTACCGTGGAATCGCGTTCAATCACCTTGAGCTCTGCCATATACTCATTTTTGCGGCTTTCATAATAATCCGCAATGTTGGATACTTCCTCGCGTAGTGAGTATTTTTGCTCGCTGAGGTACATGTCGATATCGTCGCGTATATTGCGGGAGATGTTCTGGTAAAAGAACGAAAGTGTTTCTTTGCCCTCGGGAGTAATGCGATACAAAGCATTGCTTCGCGTTTGCTGCAAGGAGATATATCCGTCCTCTACAAGGTCGGAGAGGACCTGTTGAACATTGAAGTAGGTGGTGTATTCCTTTTCGGTGATGAAATGTGCAAGCTGTGCATTGGTCATCGGAAAATCAACACGGTTCAAAATGTACAGGATAATCAGCTTATAAAGCATCAGTGTTTCGGGTTGCATTCGGTTCCTCCTTGGTACGGTGCGTGGGTACGGCGACCTTGACGGCAGTCACGTTCTACCATGCGTTTTGAAATGGCGGCCAGTACAGCCTTTTTGTTTTTGCTAAATTCCGGGGCGAGCAAAAGAGATTTCTTGCCGTCGCCGGTGATGCGGTGCAAGACAATATGGCCGGGAATTCGTTCGATGGCATCCAATAATACGTCGATATAGGCTTCTTGTGTCATGAGCGGGAAATGTTCCGGATGAGCTGTGTACTCGTCGGCCATTTGTGTTCCTTTCAAAATATGAAGAAGCTGAAGCTTGATTCCTTCGATAGGGTAAGTACAGATCTTGGCGATTCCCGCAAGCATTGCATCACGTGTTTCGCCGGGAAGTCCGAGAATCATGTGGACGACGATTGGAATTGATGCTGCGTGAAGACGAGAGATGGCATCTTCGAAGGTGGCAAAGGGATAGCCACGATGAATTGCAACGGCAACGGAATCGTGAACGGTCTGGAGTCCGAGTTCAATCCAAATCGGTTTGTTGTATTCGTTTCGCAATCGACATAGCAATGCGATGACATCATCGGGAAGGCAGTCGGGGCGTGTTGCTACGGACAGTCCGACGATATCGTCCTCTTTGAGCACTTCGCGATAGATGTGCTCTAGATAGGTAAGCGGTGCATAGGTTCCTGTAAATGCTTGAAAGTAAGCAAGAAAGCGTTTGGCCCCTTTGTGGGCGACCAAGGTCTTAGCAGTTAGCAATTGCTCACGAATCGGTAGCGTGGATTTCGCTGCGAACTCACCGGAGCCTCCTTCGCTGCAGAAGGTACAACCGCCTTTGCCGAGGGTACCGTCGCGATTCGGGCAGCCGGTACCGGGGTTGAGCGCCAGACGGTAAATCTTCTCACCGAAACGGTTGCGCATAAACTGATTGAATGTATAGATGCGATGTTCCTGCATGAGATACCGCCTTCCGAACAATTTCTATTCTTAATCATAGCATAAATCACGGGCAATGGAAAGGAAAAGTTGCTGAAAATAGCACAGAATCCCTGTCTGAGGTTGCGAAAAGAAAGAATGTGTGGTATATATTTCATAGAAGGGAAACATAATAAAAGAAAACGGAGGCTGGAATGGATATTTACGAATATATGGAGGGCTATGACCCGACCTTTGATGCGGAGGAATTCGAAAATCGTCTTTGGCAGGCAATGCAGGAAGAGGACTTTGAGTTTACCGAGGAGTTCGAAGACTTCTGTCATGTATATGGGATTCATGATATCCACGTCTTTTTGAAGAAGATTCGTGCGAAGAATGGAAGAATGTAAAAAAGGGCTGTAAAACAGCCCTTTTTGTGTCGAATAATTACTGAGCGGTCTCTTCGGTTGCGCCCATACCAAGGCTTGCTTTCAATGCTGCAAGTTCAGCATCAACGTCCGGATTGTTCTCATACTTGGAAGTGAGATCGCGGATGGAAGCCTCGGGAGAGGAAGCGTTCAGCTCAGCCATAGCCTGTGCACGGTCAAGCTTCTTCTCAGCAAGCTCCTCGAAGCGTTCGAAGCTTGCGATGGAGTCGTTTGCACTTGCAACATTGGAGGTCATCTTGTTGATGCGCTCCTGTGCATTTGCAATTGCAATCTTGCCCTTGATGGTTTCGCGTCTGTTCTCGAGCTCCTTGATGTCTGCAGTAAGCTTATCGTGCATATCGCGCATCTTCTGTGCGTTAGCGGCAGCTACGGTGTAGTTGTCCTGAAGACCTGCCAGCTTGCTAGTGAGTTTGGACTTCTCAGCAAGAAACTTTCTTGCATCGGCTTCGTTCCCGGCTTCTACAGCCTTGATTGCATAGTTCTGCATCTTGGCAATCTCAGCCTCGCACTCATTCAAATCACGCTTACATTCCATCTCCTGTGCCATGATTGCAGCGGTTTCCTTCTTAACCTTAACCAAATCGGAGCTGAGGTTACGGAGACATTGATCAATCATCTTCTCCGGATCTTCGCACTTGTCCAAAAGTGCGTTGATGTTGGAAGCCATAATATCTTTGAATCTAGACAAAATACCCATGTTTGCATCCTCCAATGCTATGTAATAGTTTTGGGGTGATACTCCCCACCTCTCTTATTCTAGTACAAAATTACCGATACGTCAAGGAAGATATATGATACAAAAGAAAATAGTTTGTTTTTTCGCGGTCGCATTCGTAAAATTAGCATGAAACCATCGGAAAAGCATTGCTCTACGGGAAAAGATGCATTATAATAATAACGCAACATTAAGAAACAAATGAGAGGACTTTGAAATGTGGATTGCAAGCGACTGGAACGATTATGAGGTTTTGGATACGTCCGGGAAAGAAAAATTAGAGCGGTGGGGCGAGTATCTTTTAATACGACCCGATCCGCAGGTGCTTTGGAACACGCCGAAAGCGCACTATGGATGGAAGAAACCGAACGGACACTATCATCGTAGCAATCGTGGCGGCGGGGAATGGGAATTCTTCAATCTCCCGAAGGTATGGCAGATCGGGTATAAGAGTTTGAACTTTCGTTTGCAACCGTTTAATTTCAAACACACTGGGTTGTTTCCGGAGCAGGCAGTGAACTGGGACTGGTTTTCGGAGTTGATCCGCAGGAGAAAGAATGAGGAACCCGAACGGCCGGTGAGGGTATTGAATCTCTTTGCATATACCGGGGGGGCAACGTTGGCAGCAGCCGCGGCGGGTGCACAGGTAACTCATGTGGATGCATCAAAGGGGATGGTGAATTGGGCGAAGGAAAATGCAGCTGCATCCGGTCTTGAGAACGCTCCGATTCGATATATCGTAGATGACTGCCAGAAGTTCGTGGAGCGCGAGATACGAAGAGGCAATCGTTATGATGCGGTCATTATGGATCCGCCCTCCTATGGAAGAGGGCCGAAGGGCGAGATATGGAAGATAGAGGACGCTATCTATGACTTCGTTCGTGTTACGGCAGATGTGTTGAGTGAGAATCCGTTGTTTTTCTTGATTAATTCTTATACTACCGGTTTACAGCCCGCAATGATGGCGTATATTGCCGGTTTACTGTTACCGAAGCGTTTCGGTGGGACGGTAACGGCAGATGAAATCGGACTTCCGGTGTCCGGTACCGGATTGGTACTTCCGTGCGGTGCCGCATGTCGGTGGGAAAAGTAGCATTTGTCGGAGAGTAAATATAGAGAGCCGTAAGGCATGGAAAGAGGAGAGACGTGAAGGCAAAGTTTCGAAAATGGTCACCATTGGTGGCGCTGGGGTTGTTTTTAGTTGTGGTAGTAATCTTTATTCTGACGGCAGGGAAAGAAGATCCGAGTGAGGCACATTATGTGCAGGGGGTGAATGAATTGACACTGAATGGTGTATCATTTACCTTAATTAATGATATTGAAGCTGAGACATACATCGGTTCTATGGTAAGTGATGTATTGAAGGGCTGTCGCGGAGAACGTGTCGGAGCAATCGAGTCATATGGAATTATGACTGTGGCGGTACTGTATGCGGTAGAGGGAGATGCGAGGAATCGCTACCTAGTCGATTCCAAAGATCGCTTGTATGTACGGACGGATCTTCTGGAGGAGACGAGGGCAATGCTTTCAAAGGAGGAGAGCTTTTCGGTATTTCGTATAGTCGGTAAGGATAAGGACATGAAGAGTCTGAAAGATCTGGAGAAGGAAGATGTGGAAGAGATTTTTCGGATGGCAAAGGAAGGGACGGAAGTTACGATAAATGCAACCAAGGTAGTTACGGACTATAACAATCGACGCGAGGTGTTTGCATTTACGGAAGACCGAACCTTGTATCGCGCGGCATTGGAGTTGTTCTTATATAATAATGAAGTATATGTGACAACATTTTTTGAAGGCAATGAAGATAAGCTCCAAAAGCAGACGCTGAAGGGTGTAAAACTCACTGAGGGACTACGGGAGAAGCTTCTCGGAATGTGGGACTAACGGCAAGTCTTTTATAAAGATATAAGGCAAAGCAATCGGCCGGCACGGAGAATGTGTCGGTCGATTTGTGCGACAGAAGAAGGGTCGCGAAAAAAGTTTAAAAAAAATAAAAAAAGTAGTTGCATTTCTGCTTTCGATGATTTATAATAGGGTCTGTTGTGACGTTGATAGCGTAGAAGCGTGAGGTTGCTACCGGTTATACGGTAGGTTTTCCGTGGAGCGAATGTCAAGTTATGAAACTGGCGACAAGTCACTGTACCAATTGTATTTTCTGTCATCGGACAGATAAAACGTGCGAAACGACGCAGGTTGGTAACAGGTGCCAAGCATTACGCTTGGCTAATTTTACCGGCAAGCAAGAAACACACGGATGAGTGTACAGTCACCACTTGTCGTACTGCTATTAAGTGCGAAAAGGAGGCGGCTATTTTTATGGCAAGTAATGTAATGAGAATCACCCTGAAGGCTTACGATCATCAGCTTATTGATGCATCCGCAGCTAAAATCGTGGAGACGGCAAAGAAGACCGGTTCCAAGGTAAGCGGACCCGTGCCGTTGCCTACGAAGAAGGAAATCATCACGATTTTGAGAGCTACTCACAAGTATAAGGATTCCCGTGAGCAGTTCGAGCAGAGAACTCACAAGAGACTGATCGACATCATCGTTCCCAGTCAGAAGACGGTCGATGCATTGTCTAGATTAGAGATGCCCGCCGGTGTGTACATCGGCATCAAGATGATCACCAAATAAATCATCTTGTGAACATTTAGAATGACCCTTTCGGGGGTCCGCTGTAGATTTAACAGGAGGTAACAGTAATGAAGAAGGCTATTTTAGCTACCAAGGTCGGAATGACGCAGATCTTCAACGAAGACGGTGTGTTCATCCCGGTGACCGTATTGCAGGCTGGTCCTTGCCCGGTTGTTCAGGTTAAGACAACGGAGAAGGATGGATATGCGGCAGTACAGGTTGGATTCGGTGACATCAGAGAGAAGCTGGTTAACAAGCCGAAGAGCGGACATTTTGCAAAGGCAAATGTTGCAAACAAGAGATTTCTTAAAGAGTTTAAGTTTGAGGACGCCGAGAACTACGAAGTAGGTCAGGAAATCAAGGCTGACATTTTCGCAGCAGGCGACAAGGTTGATGCCAGCGGAATCAGCAAGGGAAAAGGTTTTGCAGGCGCAATCAAGAGACACGGTCTTTCCAGAGGACCTATGGGCCATGGTTCCAAGTATCACAGACATGCTGGTTCCAACGGTCCGGCAACCACGCCCGGTCGTGTGTTTAAGGGTAAGCATATGCCCGGACAGATGGGTGGGGTTAAGGTAACCGTACAGAACCTTGAGGTTGTTCGTGTTGATGTAGAGAACAACATGATCTTGGTTAAGGGTGCCGTACCCGGAGCAAAGAAAGCTCTGGTTATCCTGAAGGAATCCGTAAAGAGTGCAAACTAATCTTTAAGAAAGGAGGATCACAACGATGGCAAACGTAAAGGTTTATAACAAGCTGGGTGCTGAGGTTGGTTCCATGGAACTTAACGACAGTATCTTTGCTGTTGAGGTAAATGAGCATTTGATGCATTTGGCAGTTGTTGCTCAGCTCGCAAACAAGCGTCAGGGAACGCAGAGTGCGAAGACTCGCGCTGAAGTGAGCGGTGGCGGCAGAAAGCCTTGGAGACAGAAGGGAACCGGTCATGCAAGACAGGGATCCACTCGTTCTCCTCAGTGGACAGGCGGTGGCGTGGTATTCGCTCCGAAGCCGAGAGATTATTCCGTCAAGATGAACAAGAAGGAGAAGGCAGGTGCGATTAAGTCCGCTCTTTCCTCCAGAGTTGCTGAAGAGAAGATTTTCGTAATGGAGGATCTTACATTTGAAGCAATTAAGACGAAGCAGGTAAAGGCTGTTCTTGATGGCCTTAAGATTGAGAAGGCGTTGATCGTTACCGCAGATAAGGATGAGAACGTGGTTCTTTCTGCAAGAAACCTCGCTGAGGTTCGTGCCGTAACATCCAACGCAATCAATGTTTACGATATCCTTAAGTATGGCAACCTTGTCATCACAAAGGATGCAGTAGCGAAGATTGAGGAGGTGTATGCATAATGGCAGATCTTAAGTACTATGACGTTATCCTTAAGCCGGTTGTAACCGAGAAGAGCATGAACAGCATGGCTGAGAAGAAGTATGCATTTTACGTTAATCCCGATGCTACTAAGAATCAGATCAAGGAAGCCGTAGAGAAGATGTTCGCAGGTGCAAAGGTTGCTAGTGTGAACACCATGAACCTCGATGGCAAGAACCGCAGACGCGGCATGACCGTAGGTAAGACGGCAAAGAAGAAGAAGGCTATTGTTCAGTTGACAGCAGACAGTGCAGACATCGAGCTCTTCACAGGTCTGTAGGATTTCGTAAACGAAAGGAGTTAAGAAAATGGGAATTAGAAAGTATACCCCGTATACACCTTCCAGAAGAAATATGACTTGCTCTGATTTCGCTGAAATCACATGCAGCACACCGGAGAGATCCTTACTTGTTTCCCTGAAAAAGACCGCAGGTCGTAACAATCAGGGTAAGATTACGGTAAGACATATCGGCGGTGGTTCTAGAAGACAGTATAGATTGGTTGATTTTAAGAGAAAGAAGGATGACGTACCCGCAACGGTTAAGACGATAGAGTACGATCCGAACAGAACAGCAAACATCGCATTGATCTGCTATGCAGATGGCGAGAAGTCTTATATCCTTGCTCCCAACGGTCTCGCTGTAGGTGCAACCGTTATGAACGGAGCAAAGGCTGAAGTACGTGTAGGTAACTGCCTGCCCCTTCAGAACATTCCGATTGGTACTATGGTACACAACGTAGAGCTTTATCCCGGCAAGGGCGGCCAGTTGGTTCGTTCCGCCGGTAACAGTGCACAGCTCATGGCTAAGGAAGGAAAGTACGCAACGCTTCGTCTTCCCTCCGGTGAGATGAGAATGGTTCCTATTGTTTGCCGCGCTACGATTGGTCAGGTTGGCAATATTGATCACGAGCTCGTTAAGGTTGGTAAGGCAGGCCGTAAGCGTCATATGGGCGTTCGTCCTACCGTTCGTGGTTCCGTAATGAACCCGAATGACCATCCTCACGGTGGTGGTGAAGGTAAGTGTGGTATTGGTCGTCCCGGCCCGAGCACACCTTGGGGCAAGCCTGCTCTCGGTCTTAAGACCCGCAAGAAGAATAAGCAGTCGAATAAGCTGATTATCAGAAGAAGAGACGGCAAGGCAATCAATAATTAATTAGGAGGTTAAACCATTATGGCACGTTCATTAAAGAAGGGACCTTTCGCTGATGAGTATTTGCTCAAGAAGGTCGAAGAGATGAATCAGCAGGGCGACAAGAGCGTTATTAAGACGTGGTCTCGTCGTTCTACAATCTTCCCTCAGTTTGTAGGCCACACGATTGCGGTATACGATGGTAGAAAGCATGTACCGGTATACGTAACAGAAGATATGGTTGGCCACAAGTTGGGTGAGTTCGTAGCAACCAGAACCTACCGTGGACACGGTAAGGATGAAAAGAAGGGCAGACGCTAATCGCGGGCCGGCTACGTACGAATTGAGTATATAACAGTTGCGCAGTTTTAGCGCAGGAAGAACAATAACGGAGAACCGTTAATCTTGAAAGGAGGTAACATCCATGGCAAAAGGACATAGATCCCAGATTAAGAGAGAAAGAAATGCCAATAAGGACACCAGACCGTCTGCAAAGTTGTCTTACGCAAGAGTGTCTGTTCAGAAGGCTTGTTTCGTTCTCGATGCAATCAGAGGCAAGGATGTACAGACAGCACTTGGTATTTTGGCATATAACCCTAGATATGCTTCCACAGTTATTGAGAAATTATTGAAGTCAGCAGTAGCAAACGCTGAGAACAACAATGGTATGGACGTAACAAAGCTTTATGTTGCTGAGTGTTATGCGAACAGTGCTCCCACGATGAAGAGAGTTCATCCTAGAGCACAGGGCAGAGCATACAGAATCTTGAAGAGAACGAGCCATATTACCGTTGTGCTTGATGAGAGATAAGGAGGTAGAGCATGGGACAGAAAGTAAATCCGCATGGATTAAGAGTCGGCGTTATTAACGATTGGGACTCGAAGTGGTACGCTGACGCAGATTTTGCTGATTGCCTCGTAGAGGACTATAAGATCAGAGAGTTTCTGAAGAAGAAGTTGTACAGCGCTTCGGTTTCCAAGATTGAGATTGAGCGTGCTTCCGATAAGCTTAAGGTTATCGTTCACACCGCTAAGCCTGGTGTTGTAATTGGTAAGGCTGGTGCTGAAATTGAGAAGCTTAAGGCTGAGGTTCAGAAGTTTACGGATAAGAAGTTGAACCTTGAGATTAAGGAGATTAAGAGACCGGACAACAATGCTCAGCTTGTTGCAGAGAACATTGCACAGCAGCTTGAGAACCGTGTTTCTTTCCGTAGAGCAATGAAGTCTACCATGTCCAGAACGATGAAGAGTGGTGCTAAGGGTATTAAGACCAGTGTCTCCGGTCGTCTTGGTGGTGCAGATATGGCTCGTACCGAGTTCTACAGTGAGGGTACTATCCCGTTGCAGACTCTTCGCGCAGACATTGACTATGGATTCGCAGAAGCAGATACGACCTACGGTAAGATCGGTGTTAAGGTTTGGATCTACCACGGTGAAGTTCTCCCTGCAAAGGGTAACAAAAAGGAAGGGAGCGATAAGTAATGTTAATGCCTAAGAGAGTGAAACGGCGTAAGCAGTTTCGTGGAACCATGAGAGGTAAGGCTTTGAGAGGCAACACCATTTCCAACGGTGAATTTGGTATTGTTGCAATGGAGCCCTGCTGGATCAAATCCAACCAGATTGAAGCAGCCCGTATCGCTATGACCCGTCATATTAAGCGTGGTGGTAAGGTATGGATCAAGATTTTCCCTGACAAGCCGGTAACTTCTAAGCCTGCGGAGACCCGTATGGGTTCCGGTAAGGGAACGTTGGAGTATTGGGTAGCAGTAGTTAAGCCGGGTCGTGTAATGTTTGAGATTTCCGGTGTTGCCGAAGAAGTTGCAAGAGAGGCTCTTCGTCTTGCTACGCACAAGTTGCCTTGCAAGTGCAAGATCGTTTCTCGCGCAGATTTAGAAGGAGGTGCGGGCAGTGAAAACTAAGAAGTTTGTAGAAGAATTGAAGGCAAAGTCTGTTGCAGAGTTGAATGACGAGTTGGTCGCTGCCAAGAAGGAGCTCTTCAATTTGAGATTCCAGAACGCAACGAATCAGTTAGACAATACAAGCAGAATCAAAGAAGTTAGAAAGAACATTGCAAGAATCCAGACGGTTATTTCCGAAAAGGCAACTGCAGCTAACTAATCTATCGCTTGGAAAGGAGAATTCTCGTGGAAAGAAATCTAAGAAAAGTACGTACCGGTAAGGTCGTAAGTGATAAGATGGATAAGACCATTGTTGTTGCAGTAGTTGACAACGTAAAGCACCCTCTTTACGGCAAGATCGTTAAGAGAACCTATAAGCTTAAGGCTCATGACGAGAACAACGAATGCAAGATCGGTGATCGTGTAAAAGTTATGGAAACAAGACCGCTCTCTAAGGATAAGAGATGGAGACTTGTTGAAATCGTTGAAAAGGCAAAATAATCATATACGAAGTATAGTTACTTCCATATGGATTACGACTGAAAGGAGTATTCGTTATGATACAAACAGAAACCAGACTTAAGGTTGCTGACAATACCGGTGCTAAGGAATTGTTGTGTATCAGAGTTATGGGCGGTTCCGTTCGTAGATACGCAGGTATCGGTGATATCATCATTGCTTCTGTCAAGGATGCCACTCCCGGTGGTGTTGTGAAGAAGGGTGATGTTGTAAAGGCAGTTGTTGTTCGTACCGTTAAGAGTGTACGCCGTAAGGACGGCTCTTACATCAGATTTGATGAAAATGCTGCGGTTATTATTAAGGATGACTTGAATCCCAGAGGTACTCGTATCTTTGGACCGGTTGCAAGAGAGTTGAGAGACAAGAAGTTCATGAAGATTGTTTCTTTGGCACCGGAAGTATTATAAGGAGGCGTCAGCATGGCAACTACAAAGATTAAAAAAGATGATATCGTAAAGATCATTGCCGGCAAGGACAAGGGCAGCGAGGGCAAGGTGCTTCATGTAGAGAACGGAAAGGTTCTCGTACAGGGTTGCAATATGGTAACCAAGCACGAAAAGGCTTCTCAGACGAATCCGAAGGGTGGAATTGCACAGAAGGAAGCACCTATTGATGCTTCTAACGTGATGCTCGTTCACAACGGAAAGCCCACCAGAGTTGGCTTTAAGACTGTAGAAGATAAGAAGGGAACCAAGAAGGTTCGCTTTGCAAAGTCTACCGGCGAGGTAATCGACTAATTCTAAGAGAGGAGGTCCAATAAGTTGACTAGATTAAAAGAAACTTATATTAACGAGATTTCGGCTGCTATGCAGAAGAAGTTCGGTTACAAGAACGTAATGGAGATTCCGAAACTCGATAAAATCGTAATTAACATGGGCGTTGGCGAAGCGAAGGAAAATGCGAAGGCACTTGAGTCCGCTGTAAAGGACATGGAGATCATTTCCGGTCAGAAGCCCGTTATCACGAAGGCTAAGAAGTCTGTGGCTAACTTCAAGATCAGAGAAGGTCTTGCGATTGGTTGTAAGGTAACTCTGAGAGGTGACAAGATGTACGAGTTTGCAGATCGTCTCATCAATCTTGCACTTCCTCGTGTACGTGACTTTAGAGGTGTTAACCCTAATGCATTTGACGGCAGAGGCAACTATGCACTCGGCATCAAGGAGCAGTTGATTTTCCCTGAGATCGAGTACGATAAGGTTGACAAGGTTCGTGGTATGGACATTATCTTTGTTACTACGGCAAAGACCGATGAAGAAGCACGTGAGTTGTTAAGACTGTTTGGCATGCCATTCAGCAAGTAATAAAGGAGGGTAAATTCCATGGCAAAGACGTCAATGAAGATTAAGCAGCAGCGCCCGCAGAAGTTTTCCACAAGAGAGTATACTCGTTGTAGACTTTGTGGACGTCCTCACGCTGTCTTGAGAAAGTACGGAATCTGCAGAGTTTGCTTCCGTGAGTTGGCATATAAGGGACAGATCCCTGGTGTAAGAAAGGCAAGCTGGTAAGCAGTTTCTGTGCGATAGAAGCACAACAGAGATTATAGGAGGTAAAATTCAATGACTATGAGTGATCCGATTGCAGATATGCTCACGAGAATTCGTAATGCAAATACTGCAAAGCATGATACGGTTGATGTTCCTGCTTCTAAGATGAAAGTAGCAATTGCGGACATTCTTGTAAAAGAAGGTTACATTAAGAGCTATGAGATGGAAGAAGTGGGTGGATTCCAGAACATTCACATCGTTTTGAAGTACGGCAAAGATAAGAGTGTTAAGGCAATTACCGGCCTTAAGAGAATCAGTAAGCCCGGTCTCCGCGTATACGCAAGCAAGGAAGAACTTCCTCGTGTACTTGGCGGTTTGGGCGTAGCAATCATTTCTACAAACAAAGGTGTTATTACAGACAAAGAAGCAAGACAGCTGAACGTTGGTGGCGAAGTACTTGCTTATATCTGGTAGGATTATTTTATAAGGAGGTACGGGCATGTCACGTATAGGAAAAATGCCAATCGCTATTCCCGCAGGTGTTACTGTGGAAGTGGCAGAAAATAATAAGGTGACTGTAAAGGGACCTAAGGGGACCTTAGAGAGAGTTTTGGCTCCGGAGCTCACCATCAGCGTTGAGGGTGCTGAGGTTGTTGTTACTAGACCCAATGACCTTAAGAGAATCAAGTCTCTTCATGGTCTTACAAGAACTCTCATTAACAACATGGTTGTCGGTGTAACCGAGGGCTATGCTAAGATTTTGGAGATTAACGGTGTTGGCTATCGTGCCGCTAAGCAGGGCAAGGAACTGACATTGACTCTTGGATATTCTCATCCGGTAGTGATGACCGATCCGGAAGGAATCGAAACGATTCTCGAAGGTCAGAACAAGATTACCGTAAAGGGTATCGACAAAGAAAAAGTTGGACAATACGCTGCCGAAATCAGAGATAAGAGAAGACCGGAACCTTACAAGGGCAAGGGTATCAAGTATTCTGATGAGGTTATCAGACGTAAGGTCGGCAAGACTGGTAAGAAGTAGAAAGGAGAATAAATCATGGTTAGTAAAGAATGTAGATCGAAAATCCGTGTTAAGAAGCACAACAAGATTCGTAATCGTTTCTCCGGTACTGCTGAAAGACCCAGACTCGCTGTTTTTCGTAGCAATAATCACATGTATGCTCAGATTATTGACGATACGGTAGGCAATACTTTGGTTGCAGCTTCCACGCTTGATAAGGATGTTAAGGCAGAGCTTGAAAAGACGAATGACGTTGCGGCCGCAGCTCATTTGGGAACTGTAATTGCTAAGAAGGCATTGGAAAAGGGTATTGCTACTGTTGTCTTTGATAGAGGCGGTTTCATATATGCAGGTAAAATTCAGGCATTGGCAGATGCAGCTCGCGAAGCTGGTCTGAACTTTTAGTCAAGGAGGTAGAATATGAAACGTACAATCGTTGATGCAAGTCAATTAGAATTAGTAGACAAGGTAGTTTCCATCAAGCGTGTAACGAAGGTTGTTAAGGGTGGACGTAATATGCGTTTCACCGCCCTTGTAGTAGTGGGTGATAAGAACGGTCACGTTGGTGCAGGTCTTGGTAAGGCCGCCGAGATCCCGGAGGCTATCCGTAAGGGTAAGGAGGATGCAATTAAGAAGTTGATCGCTCTTCCCATCGATGAGAATGGTTCCGTACCTCATGACTATATTGGTAAGTTCGGAAGCGCTTCTGTACTTCTTAAGAAGTCTTCCAAGGGTACCGGTATCATCGCCGGAGGTCCCGCACGTATCGTTCTTGAGCTTGCAGGCTTTAAGAATATTCGTACGAAGTCCCTTGGCTCCAATAACAAGCAGAACGTAGTTCTTGCTACGATTGCCGGACTTGGCGAGTTGAAGACTCCCGAGGAAGTTGCTGCACTTCGCGGTATTTCCGTAAGTGAGTTATAGGAGGTAGCAAAATGGCAGAATTGAAAGTTACTTTGGTAAAATCTACAATCGGTGCAATTCCGAAGCATAAGAAGACCGTGGAGGCACTTGGTTTGCATAAGCTCGGTAGCGTTAAGACGCTTCCGGACAATGCCGCAACCAAGGGCATGCTTGCACAGGTTAAGCATTTAGTTAAGGTAGAAGAAATCTAACAAGTTGAATAAGGAGGTGCACACGATGAATTTGACAGAGTTGAGACCGGCAGACGGTTCCAAGCAGAGTGCAAATTTCAGAAGAGGCCGTGGACATGGTTCGGGAAACGGTAAGACCGCCGGCAAGGGACATAAGGGTCAGAAGGCTCGTTCCGGAGCTCCGAGAATCGGTTTTGAAGGTGGTCAGATGCCTTTGTACCGTCGTCTTCCTAAGAGAGGCTTCAAGAACAGAAATACGAAGGAGATTATCTCTGTTAATGTTTCTATGTTGAATCGCTATGAGGATGGTGCTGACGTTACGATTGAGTCTATGCTTGAGATTGGCGTTATCAGCAATCCGAAGGATGGCGTAAAGATCCTTGGTAACGGAGAACTTACTAAGAAGCTGAATGTGAAGGCAAATGCGTTTAGCGCATCTGCAATCGAAAAGATTCAGGCTCTTGGTGGAACTGCTGAGGTGATCTAATATGTTTAGCATGTTCATCAACGCATTTAAGGTAAAGGATATTAGAAGAAAGCTGTTTTTTACAATGGCATGTTTGGTTGTTGTACGTCTGGGCTCACTGATTGGTGCGCCCGGTATCGACCAGGCGCAGGTGGCAGCATTCATGAGTTCCATTGATTTTGGCTTTATGGGTGCGCTGTCCGGTGGTTCGTTTCAGCGGTTGTCCATTTTTGCATTAAACATTTCTCCTTACATCACGTCCTCTATCATTATGCAGCTGCTGACGATCGCGATTCCGAAGTTGGCAGAGCTTCAAAAGGACGGAGAGAGTGGGCGTAAGAAGATTGCTGAAATCTCTAGATATCTTACCGTTGTGCTTGCATTGATAGAATCTACAGCTATGGCGATTGGTTTTTCCAATCAGGGACTGACGACGGACAAAGGTTTTGTTACGGGTCTCCTCATTGTAGTTTCTTTCACCGCAGGTTCCGCATTCCTTATGTGGCTTGGTGAGAATATCACGGAGTATGGTGTGGGTAACGGTATTTCCATTATCCTCTTGATTAATATTGTAGCAAACCTGCCCGGAGACTTTTACAGACTATATATTAAGTTTGTAAAAGGTGCAAGCAAGTGGGTATACGGTTTGATCGCTGCAGTCATTATTCTTGCGGTTGTAATGGTAACGTTGGTGCTGATTATTCTTTTGCAGGATGCACAGAGAAAAATAGCAGTTCAGTACAGTAAGAAGATGCAGGGAAGAAAGATGGTTGGTGGAAGCTCCTCCTTCATTCCTTTGAAGGTGAATACCGCTGGTGTTATTCCGGTAATTTTTGCGATGTCCATCTATCAATTCCCGATTATCATTTCTTCTTTCTTCGGTGTACACGGAGAGAGATCAACGTTCTGGAAAAAGGTACTGTATATGTGCGATTCCAGAAACTGGTTCAATTTTGGAGACGGCGCATTTAAATATACGCTCGGAGCCTTGATTTACGTAGTTATGATTATTTTCTTTGCTTACTTCTATACCAGTGTTACTTTTAACCCGATCGAAGTGGCAAGCAATATGAAGAAGAACGGTGGATTCATTCCGGGTATTCGTCCCGGTAAGCCGACGACAGAGTATTTGACCAAAGTGTTGAATTACGTTGTATTTATCGGTGCTATCGGTCTTGCAATTGTGGCATTGTTGCCCATCTTCTTCTCGGGTGCGTTTAGTGCAGAGGTATCGTTCGGTGGAACTTCCCTGATCATCGTGGTTGGTGTAGTTCTTGAGACGATGAAGCAGATCGAGTCCCAGTTGTTGGTTCGCCATTACAAGGGATTCTTGAATGACTGATTCTGTAACAGAAGTGGTTTGGGAGAGGGTGGAGCGTAGGTTCCACCCTTTTGTGTTAGTCGTAAAATGTGTTCATTTTCAGAAGAAAAGAGGATAAGTTGTATGAAGATAGTTATGTTGGGTGCTCCAGGAGCGGGAAAGGGTACGCAGGCGAAGATGATTGCCTCTAAGTACGGGATTCCTCATATTTCCACGGGTGATATTTTCCGTGCGAATATCAAGAATGGTACCGAACTCGGAGCAAAGGCAAAAGCATACATGGATCAGGGACTTCTGGTACCGGATGAGTTGACCCTTGCATTGATCATGGATCGTTTTACTGAAGCGGATTGTGCAAATGGGTATGTCCTTGATGGTTTTCCTAGAACGATTGCTCAGGCAGAGGCGCTGACCGCAAGTCTGAAGGCGAACGGGGAAGCGTTGGACTATGCAATCGATGTGGATGTTCCGGATGCGAATATTGTAAATCGAATGTCCGGAAGAAGGGCTTGTATCGCATGCGGTGGTACGTATCATGTGGTTTACAATGCTCCTAAGCAGGAAGGGATTTGCGATGCGTGTGGTGGAGAGCTTACGGTTCGTCCAGACGATATGCCGGAGACCGTGCAGAAACGTCTGAACGT
The DNA here is from genome assembly GCA_045601665.1 of Lachnospiraceae bacterium. Lineage (GTDB taxonomy): Bacteria > Bacillota > Clostridia > Lachnospirales > Lachnospiraceae > ISDg. Next base: position 11,341 of record JAZRZZ010000027.1, on the reverse strand, counting down.
ATATCACGAGCAGACACAGCCCTTGATTGATTATTACAACAGAGAAGGCATCCTAAAAACCGTAGACGGCACCGTGGATGTAAATGATGTATTTGCGGCAATTGACGAGATTCTTTCCAAATAAGAGGAACGACGATTATGGCAATTACAATCAAGTCAAAAAGCGAAATTGAGAAGATGAGGGAAGCCGGACGACTGCTTGCCTTGGTACATGAGGAGCTTGCGAAGAATGTAAGACCGGGAATCAGTACGAAGGAGCTTGACAAAATCGGTGAAGAGACAATCCGTAGCTTTGGATGTATTCCGTCCTTTTTGAATTACGGTGGATATCCGGCCTCTATCTGTATTTCGGTAAACGATCGTGTGATTCACGGAATACCCAGTAAAAATGAGATTTTGCAAGAAGGCGATATTGTCAGCCTAGATGCAGGGCTTATCTATCAGGGGTATCATTCGGATGCGGCACGAACGGTAGGTGTCGGTGAGATTTCACCGGAAGCGAAACGCTTGATCGATGTGACCAGGCAAAGCTTTTTCGAGGGAATGAAGTTTGCAAAGGCCGGAAATCATTTGCATGACATTTCCGCAGCGATTGAGGACTATGTTGTGCAGTTTGGATACTCCTGTGTACGTGACTTTGTCGGACACGGAATCGGAATGCAGCTGCATGAGGATCCGCAGATTCCGAATTTTCGTCAGCGGCGAAGGGGCTGCATATTGCGACCGGGTATGACGTTGGCGATAGAACCGATGATTAACGAAGGACGCTACGATGTATGCGTTTTGGATGATGATTGGACCGTAGTGACGGAGGATGGCCTGTTGTCCGCACACTACGAGAATACCGTGCTCATTACCGAAGATGGTGAGCCGGAGATATTGACGTTGCTCAAATAGTTTTTCTCAGAATCATTTACGGAGGTATTGCATGTCGAAATCAGACGTTGTTGAAATTGAAGGAACCGTTGTAGAGAAGTTGCCGAATGCCATGTTCCAAGTCGAACTGGAGAATGGGCATAAGGTGCTCGCACACATTAGCGGAAAGCTTCGCATGAACTACATCAAAATTGTTCCCGGAGACAAGGTTACGTTGGAACTTTCTCCTTACGATTTGACAAAGGGCAGAATCATTTGGAGAGATAAATAGTCTATTAACCTCGCGTCATTTGACTGGCGCGAGGTTTTTGTTTATGTTGAACAAAAAAACTGCTAAAATTTCGTTAAAAATTTTGGATTCACCCCTTGCAAATTGAAATAAGTCGTGCTAAAATGTTAAACGGACTTTTTTTGAAGAAAGGAGTGTTAAAACCATGAAGGTTAGATCTTCAGTAAAGCCTATTTGCGAAAAGTGCAAAATTATCAAGAGAAAAGGGAACATCATGGTCATCTGTGAGAACCCGAGACACAAACAAAGACAAGGCTAATTGCAACAATGCAATGCACATTGTTGTTTCCATAGAGCAGTAATGCTCATATAGAAATAGCACTTGCTTTTTGTGTTACAATCGTCGAAGCGGAATGCGAAGGCGAACATTGTGATACTGTGGGCGGAGAGCACTGGGAAAGGAACGGTGACTCTGCTTTAGTTACGTAGTCATTATCTGCGTGGCTTTCGGCTCCGAAATAATCGGGCTGTCACAGTTTAAAGCGGCTGAGCCGGTCATTGACCGGGAAATCGGGCATTTGCCCGCAAAAAGAATTTTGGATTAACGGAGGTAAAAAGTACATGGCTCGTATCAGTGGTGTTGACTTACCGAGAGAGAAGCGTGTCGAGATTGGTCTTACTTACATCTACGGTATCGGTAGAGTAAGCTCCAATCGTATTCTTGCTCAGGCAGAAGTGGATCCGAACACACGTGTTCGTGATTTGACGGATGATGAGGTGAAGAAGATTTCTGCTGTCATTGATGAGACGATGATGGTAGAGGGTGATTTGAGAAGAGAAATCGCTCTTAACATTAAGAGACTTCAGGAAATTGGATGCTACAGAGGTATCCGTCACAGAAAGGGACTTCCTGTTCGTGGACAGAAAACGAAGACCAATGCAAGAACTCGCAAGGGTCCGAAGCGTACTGTTGCAAACAAGAAGAAGTAATTTTAATCGATAACAAGTAAATCTTATAGGAGGTTTCGTGATGGCTAAGAAATTAGTAGCATCTAAAAAGGGAGCGAAGAAGCGTGTCAAGAAGAACGTAGATCGTGGACAGGCTCATATTCAGTCTTCCTTTAACAATACAATCGTTACCCTGACAGACGCAGAGGGTAATGCACTTTCTTGGGCTAGTGCAGGTGGTCTCGGTTTTAGAGGCTCCAGAAAGTCCACCCCGTACGCTGCACAGATGGCAGCTGAGACGGCAGCAAAGGCTGCATTGGTACACGGTTTGAAGTCCGTTGACGTTATGGTTAAGGGACCCGGTTCCGGTAGAGAAGCAGCAATTCGTGCCCTTCAGGCATGTGGTATTGAAGTAACAAGTATCCGTGACGTAACGCCGGTTCCGCACAATGGTTGTAGACCGCCGAAGCGTCGTAGAGTCTAATAAGGAGGGTTTGAAAATATGGCTAGAGAAATGGGTCCTGTTTTAAAGAGATGCAGATCGCTGGGCATTGAGCCTACCGTATTGGGCATTGATAAGAAGTCCAACAGAAGTTTTGCAAGAGCCGGCAAGAAGGTAAGTGAGTACGGCATGCAGTTGAGAGAGAAGCAGAAGGCGAAGTTCATCTACGGTGTTCTTGAGAAGCCTTTCCGCAACAACTTCGAGAAGGCAAAGAAGATGAAGCTCGGTACTACCGGTGAGAACCTTATGATTCTCCTGGAGACCAGACTTGATAACGTAGTTTTCCGCCTTGGTTTTGCAAGAACTAGAGTAGAGGCTAGACAGATTGTAGACCACAAGCACATTCTTGTAAACGGCAAGCGTGTAAACATTCCTTCTTACACCGTTAAGCCGGGGGATGTAATCTCCGTTTGCGAGAAGGCTAAGAATAAGGCCGGCCAGAGATTTAAGGATATCCTTGAAGTAACCGGCGGCAGAATGGTTCCCGCTTGGTTGGAGGCAGATGCCGAGAACCTTTCCGGTACCGTTAAGGAATATCCGACTAGAGATCAGATCGATGTTCCCGTAAATGAAGTGCTTATTGTCGAGTTGTACTCCAAGTAATAAGGAGCACATTGCTTATACCCAAAAGGAGGGTCGCACATGTTTGATTTTGAAAAGCCTAGAATTGAGATTGCTGAGATTTCAGAGGATAAAAAATATGGACGTTTTGTCGTAGAACCGCTTGAAAGAGGCTACGGTACGACTTTGGGTAATTCTTTGAGAAGAATTATGCTTTCTTCCTTGCCGGGTGCCGCTGTCAGTCAGGTGAAGATTGATGGTGTTGTTCATGAATTCAGTAGTATTCCAGGTGTTATGGAAGACGTTACTGAGATTATTATGAATATCAAGAGCCTCGCAATTAAGAACACAAGCGATACGAACGAGCCGAAGAAGGCATATATTGAATTCAGCGGAGAGGGTGTTATCACCGCTGCTGACATTCATGTAGATCCCGATATTGAGATTCTTAACCCCGATCAAGTAATCGCAACCCTAAACGGCGGTGCGGACAGCAAGTTGTACATGGAACTTACGATTACCAGAGGCAGAGGTTACATCAGCGCGGATAAGAACAAGAGAGATGATCTCCCGATCGGAGTGATTTCCATTGATTCTATCTATACTCCGGTGGAGCGCGTGAATCTCACCGTAAACAACACCCGTGTAGGTCAGATTACGGACTACGACAAGCTTACGTTGGATATCTATACGAACGGAACGCTTGCTCCGGACGATGCGGTAAGCCTTGCGGCCAAGGTATTGAGTGAGCATTTGAATTCGTTTATCGACTTGTCCGAAAGTGCTAAGAAGGCTGAGGTTATGACCGAAACCGTGAACAACGAGAAGGAAAAGGTTCTTGAGATGAACATCGATGAACTGGAGCTTTCCGTACGTTCTTATAATTGCTTGAAGAGAGCGGGAATCAACACGGTAGAGGAACTCACCAATAAGACTTCCGAGGATATGATGAAGGTTAGAAACCTTGGTAAGAAGTCTCTTGAGGAAGTGCTTTCGAAGTTGAAGGAACTTGGATTATCACTAAATTTAGGCGATGAGTAAAGGATGAAAACCATCCCGGCAGATTCGCTGATACGAGATTAGAAGCCGCTGCCAGGCGGCAGAGTGGAGGTTAACATGGCAGGCTATAGAAAACTTGGAAGAACTTCAAGTCAGAGAAAAGCATTGTTGAGAAACCAGGTAACCAATCTTTTGGCTAACGGCAAGATGGTTACTACGGAGACCAGAGCGAAGGAAGTTCGCAGCATTGCTGAGAAGATGATTACCCTTGCTGTTAAGGAAAAGGACAATTATGAGACCGTAACCGTTAAGGCGAAGGTTGCTCGTAAGGATAAGGACGGCAAGAGAGTTAAGGAAGTTGTAGATGGCAAGAAGGTTACCGTATATGATGAAGTCGAGAAGACCATCAAGAAGGATAATCCGTCTAGACTTCATGCTAGAAGATTGATGCAGGCTTATTTCTATCCGGTGAAGAAGGTAGACAAGGAGCTTAAGGGTAAGAAGGCTGTTAAGGAAGTGGATCTTATTGCAAAGATGTTTGATGAGATCGCGCCTAAGTATGCAGACCGTAAGGGTGGTTACACCAGAATCGTTAAGATCGGTCAGCGTAAGGGTGATGCAGCGATGGAAGTATTGATCGAGCTGGTATAAGAATTACTCGTGAGACTGTGGGCAGCGTAGTTGGGATAACTGCGCTGCCTTTTTTCAAAGAAGTTGAATTCCACGGAAAGGAGCGACAGATGAGCATTATTGAAACGACCAATTTGGTGTATGAGTATGTGAAGCAGGACGAAAGCGGTGAGTTCGTCAGTGGAAATCGTGCGATAAATGATGTGTCGCTGCAAGTGGAAAAGGGTCAATTTATTGCCATCCTTGGACACAACGGTTCCGGAAAGTCTACGCTTGCGAAGCACATCAATGCGTTGCTATATCCGAGTGGAGGCACGGTTCGGGTGTGTGGCATGGATACGACCGATGAGGAGAAGCTGTTGGATATCCGAAAGTCCGCGGGAATGGTGTTTCAAAATCCAGATAACCAAATTATTGCTACGGTAGTAGAAGAGGATGTGGCATTTGGTCCTGAAAACCTTGGCATTCCGACGGAAGAGATATGCAAAAGAGTGTCGGAAAGCTTGCATGCAGTCGGAATGTACGAATACAGAGAAGCTTCGCCGAACAAGTTGTCCGGAGGGCAGAAGCAGCGTGTGGCCGTCGCCGGGATTATGGCAATGAGGCCACAGTGCATTTTGATGGATGAGCCTACGGCGATGCTGGATCCCAATGGACGCAAGGAGGTTTTGCAGACGGTACATCGTCTGAATCGCGAGGAGGGCATCACGGTTTTGCTGATTACCCATTACATGAATGAGGCAATTGATGCGGATCGTATTTTTGTTATGGAGCACGGAAAGATTGCCATGGAAGGAACTCCAAAGGAAATCTTCGCCCGCGTCGATCGCTTGATGGAATTGCGACTTGATGTTCCGCAGGTAACGGAGTTGTCGTATCGTCTGAAGCAGGCGGGAGTGGAATTTCCGGCGACGGTGCTTGACATTCCTTCCTTTGTGGAGGTCTACAAGGCACAGGAGGCGCATTTTGTGCGAAAAGGATTCGTTGTCCCGACCAAAGAAGAAAATGCGCGTACGCCCATTCTGGAGCTTCAAGATGTAACATACACGTACAATCCGGGCACGGCATATGAAAGAAAAGCAGTGCGCAATGCAAATGTGGCGCTGTATGAGGGGGAATTTGTCGGATTAATCGGACATACCGGTTCTGGAAAATCGACGCTGATACAGCTGTGCAATGCACTCGAAAAGCCTACCTCAGGGCGTGTGTTGTTCCGAGGCGAGGACATCTTTTCCGAAGGCTACTCGCGTAAGCTGCTTCGAAGTAAGGTTGGATTGGTATTTCAGTATCCGGAGCACCAGTTGTTTGAGACGACGGTGCTCAGTGATGTTTGTTTTGGACCGAAGAATCAAGGATTCAGTGATGATGAGGCGAGAGAACGTGCCGTAGAAGCGCTTCGTTTGGTACGTGCCGAGGAGAGTATATGGGAGAGCTCTCCGCTGGAATTGTCGGGCGGACAGAAAAGACGTGTGGCGATTGCCGGTGTGCTCGCGATGCATCCGGAGGTGTTGATTCTCGATGAGCCGACCGCAGGGCTTGATCCCGCGGGGCGCGATGAGATTCTTTCGGAAATCTATCGTATTCATAAGGAGACCGGAATGACAGTTGTACTGGTATCTCACAGCATGGAGGATGTTGCGAGATTCGCCGATCGACTTTTGGTAATGAATCATGGGAGACCGGCATATTTCGATGAGCCGAGACGTGTATTTTGCCATTATCGTGAACTGGAGGAGATGGGACTGGCGCTACCGCAGGTGACGTATTTGATGTATGCGTTGCAAGAGGCGGGAGTGACGGTCAATTGTGAACTTATGACCGTGGATGAGGCGTATGAGGAGCTGTCACCGCGTAGGGGTTAAGCAAATGCCGGGATGCCCCGAAGCATCCGGCGATATTAAGAGAAAGGAGTCGAGACAGTGTTACGCGATATTACAATCGGACAATATTATCCGGTGCAGTCGTTGATTCATCGATTGGACCCGCGCGTTAAGCTTGTAGGAACGTTGGTCTATGTAATTAGCTTATTTCTTTTTCAGACATTTCCCGGCTTCCTTGGTGCAATTGTATTTCTCGGGGGAATCATTATTCTTTCCAGGGTTCCTTTTCGTTATATCGTAAAAGGGCTAAAGCCGATCCTGATGCTGTTGTTTTTCACGGTGGCATTTCATTTCTTTTTGACCGATGGAGAAGTGCTCGTTCGTTTGTGGATATTCAAAATCACGAAAGAGGGACTGTATCGAGGCACATTTATGGGCATACGCTTGACCTTGTTGATTCTCGGTTCGTCAATGATGACGTTTACTACGACACCGAATCAGTTGACGGACGGAATCGAACGACTGTTAGCGCCACTTCGTATTTTCCGTGTTCCGGTACACGACGTGGCGATGATGATGTCCATTGCGCTGCGATTTATTCCGATTCTCTTGGAAGAAACAGATAAGATAATGAAGGCGCAGCAGGCACGCGGTGCGGACTTCGAAACAGGGAATCTGTTACGAAGAGCAAAGGCGATGCTACCGATTTTTATTCCTTTGATTGTGTCGGCCTTTCGTAGGGCATTTGACCTGGCAATGGCGATGGAAGCGCGGTGCTATCATGGTGGAGACGGCAGAACGAAAATGAAACCATTGCGGTACCATTCTCGGGATTATGTCGCATACGGATATATGGTTGTCTATGTGGTGATGATCATCTTTCTACGTAGGGTGTCGTAGAAAAGGAGGGAAACATGAGGCGGATCAAGCTATTGGTGGCGTATGACGGAACCGATTATTGCGGCTGGCAATTTCAGCCCAATGCGAAGACTGTGGAAGGAACGTTGCGACAGGCACTCGCACGCCTGCTCGGAACAGAGCCGGAGACCTTCGGTGCCAGCCGAACGGATGCCGGAGTGCATGCGTTGGGGAACGTTGTGGTGTTTGATACGGATTCGACGATTCCGGGAGAACGCTTTTCCTATGCACTAAATGCATTTCTACCGGAGGACATCCGCGTTTTGGCTTCCGAAGAGGTGCCGTCGGAGTTTCATCCTCGCTTTGACTGTCATACAAAACGCTATGAGTACCGCATTGCAGAAGGACGTGTATGTTTGCCTACGCGCTGTCGCTATGTACATCTGGTGCGTTCGAAGTTGGATGTAGCGGCAATGGACGAGGCGGCGAAGCGTGTGGTGGGAACCTTTGACTTCTCGAGTTTTTGTGCCACCGGAGCACAGGTAGAGAGTAGGGTGCGAACTATCACCTCTTGTGAAGTCTATCGCGATGGGAAGGAGATTGTCATCGGCGTAGAAGGCGATGGATTTCTATATCATATGGTGCGTATTTTGGCAGGAACGCTGATTCGCGTTGGGGAGCATGCATATTTGCCCGAGCAAGTGACCGACATTCTAGTATCAAAGGATCGTACGAAGGCCGGTCCGACAGCTCCGGCACGCGGGCTGCAATTGTGCCATATACAATATTGATAGATTGCATTGCAAAAACTCATAATAAAAATGATAAAATGCAAGAAAAACAAGAGAAAAGGCATGGAAAAATAAAAAAATCTGTTGACAAGTAAGAAGGCCTTCGTTATAATGCAACAGGTGACTGCGAGTGAGCTACATTCGCAAAATGAAGAAATTAAGGAGGTCAACCTATGAAGAGTTATATGGCTACGACAGCAGGCGTAGAGAGAAAGTGGTATGTGGTTGATGCAGAGGGACAGACCCTTGGTCGTCTTTCTTCTGAAATCGCAAAGGTTTTAAGAGGTAAGAATAAGCCCGTTTTCACCCCTCACATCGATACGGGTGACAATGTAATCGTTGTAAATGCTGCAAAGATTAAGGTAACCGGCAAGAAGCTTGATCAGAAGATCTACTACAACCATTCCGATTATCCGGGTGGAATGAGAGAGACGACTCTCAAGCAGATGCTTGCAAAGAAGCCCACGGACGTAATTACCCTTGCAGTTAAGGGTATGCTTCCCAAGGGACCGCTTGGAAGAAGTATGATCACCAAGCTTCATGTATATGCAGGCGCAGAGCACCCGCATGCAGCACAGTGTCCTGAGACGCTGACATTCTAATTTATCAGAAAGGAGATTTACAACAATGGCAAAAGCAAGTGTAAAGTTTTACGGAACTGGTAGACGTAAGAGCAGTGTTGCTAGAGTATATTTACTTCCTGGTAAGGGCAACATTACTGTAAATAAGAGAGACATCGACAACTACTTCGGTCTTGAGACCTTGAAGGTAATCGTTCGTCAGCCCCTCACATTGACTGAGACTGCAGACAAGTACGATGTAATCGTTACTGTACGTGGTGGCGGTTTCTCCGGTCAGGCAGGTGCAATCCGCCATGGTATTGCAAGAGCACTCTGCAAGGCAGATGCAGAACTTCGTCCTGCAGTAAAGAAGGCAGGATTCCTTACGAGAGATCCTCGTATGAAGGAGAGAAAGAAGTACGGCTTGAAGGCAGCAAGAAGAGCTCCGCAGTTTTCCAAGAGATAAGGATTACTACGAAATCAAGTACACAAACAAGACCCCGGAGAATTATATTCTTCAGGGGTCTTTTCTTGTGAACTTGAATTTCCGTAGGAAACCAAGAGTTGAAACGAGCAGCTATGCTGCGAGTTTCCTACTCTTGGTTTCGTAGCTATCCTGTCTCATACTCCACCCTTGCAAATGCGACATATAATCATGTATAATAATACTGTTAGTTTTTTGATGGAAGGAGGCCCTTATGAAACAGATCATCAAAGCGCAGGACATGGTTCTTAACATACTGGGAAGAACTCCGAGCACGACCTCCGGTTACCGCATGAGCACCTATTGTGTTTCCGTACCGGTGGAAAGAGGAGCGTTGCTTCATAACCTTCTAACCCGGGAAATGCTACTTCTCACCGAAGACGAGTACGCCGATAGACTTACCTCCGTGTATCTTCGTGAACATTGGTTTGTTGTGCCCGAGACGATAAATGAGCGAGAGTATGTGGGACTTGTACGTTGGGCATTGCAGAGTAAGCGCAAGAATCTGATGAAAATCAACAATTTTACGATACTTACAACTACGGATTGCAATGCAAGATGCTTTTATTGCTATGAGAAAGGATGCACACGAATCACTATGACTGACCAAACGGCACGGGAGGTTGTGACATTTATTAAGCAGAGATGCGGTGGAAAAAAGGTGCATTTGGCATGGTTCGGAGGCGAGCCGCTGATGAATGAGCGGGCAATCGATATCATATGCGAAGGCTTGCAGTCGGAAGGAATTGAATATACATCCGGAATGACATCCAATGGATTTCTGTTCAATGAGGCACTGGCAGAACGGGCAGTGGAGAGCTGGCATTTGAGAAAAGTGCAGATTACACTGGATGGCACGGAAGAGGTTTATAACCGAAGTAAGGCATACGTGGGCGTTACGGAAAGTGCATATCAAGTGGTGCTTTCGAATATTGAGCGTTTGCTCTCCGCGGGAATTACGGTGAATATCCGCATGAATATGAATCCGGATAATATGGACAATCTCGTGTTACTGACGGAGGAGTTGGCAGATCGTTTTGGGAATGTTCCGGGACTACGAGTTTACGCCAAAGCATTGTTTGATGTGAATACAAATGATCCGCGAGAGCAGTACACCTGGGAGGAATGGCGGTCATTGTATGCTACAATAGAACGGATTAATGAGCATTTGGAAGAGCGTGATATTACAATTCCAACCAGAACGGGATTGCGCCGAGATCTTCGGTTGTATCGATGCATGGCGGACAGCGGGAATTCGGTTGTGATTGTGCCGGACGGACATGTGGGCTTGTGCGAACACTACTGTGAGAGTGAATTTATCGGTGATTTGAAGTCACGGGAATGGGACATGACGAAGGTTACTCAGTGGCGTCAATACGACGAAGAATTACCGGAGTGTCAAAATTGCTTCTATTATCCGGAGTGTGTCCGGTTACGAAAATGTACCGGACGTGTTCCGTGTACGGAATGGGAGAGAAGCATACTTCGAAGAGAGCATGAGAAATCGATGGTGACGGAATATCGTAGGTGGCTTGATAACAGCACAAAATCGGTCTGTGAGTAACTTGGAGATTCAGACTGTGAAAGAGGAGCATATGTTTCAATACTATAGGATTGCCGGACTGACAGTGAAGATGGATACGTTTGGTTCCACAGAGAGACAAGCGATTCCATATAGGGTAGAGGCGGAACCGGATGCGGATATTACTATTCAGACGGAGTACGGAGTGACGGAATCGGAGCAACGTATCTATAATGAAAATCGAAAGGAGTACATCACCAGCGGAAGGCTGTTCTATCGACAGTTAATCGATTATGGCGGGATGTTGCTTCACGCATCTGCGGTGGCACTGGACGGTAAGGCTTATCTGTTCACAGCGGATTGCGGTACGGGAAAATCCACACACGCAGCTTTGTGGAGACAGGTGTACGGAGATGAGCGTGTACGAATTATCAATGATGATAAACCGGCACTACGCATTGAAGATGGGGTGTGGTATGCATACGGAACTCCGTGGAGCGGTAAGAGCACACTGAATCAGAACCTGCGCTGTCCGGTGGCAGGCATTTGTTTCTTGGAACA
>JAZRZZ010000026.1:0-35000 GCA_045601665.1 Lachnospiraceae bacterium | reverse complement strand
AAGGTTCTCGCAGCCCTAGTAGCGAGCTTGCGAGCGTTTAATCTATAAATTATTGCATATTAAAAGCGCCGAGCCGGGGAAACATGGTTTTTGTTTCGTTTCTAGAAACAAAAACTATGTTTCAAACCGCTGATCGGCGCTAATAAAAGCAAAATTATGGATTACCACGCCCGCATCAAGCTTCCGCTGCTAGGCGCTATTAAATGCAAAATTATAAATTACAGTTTACCTCAAGCTTGGAACGCTTACTTCAAGCCTGTCTGTAATTAATCATCATCCTCTTCGCTAGAAGAAGTAGTATAAACTGTTCTCTTTCTAGCCATTTCATCGTTCTCGAGGTATTCATCGTAAGTAGAAATCTTGTCGATGATAGTTCCCTCTGGAAGGATTTCGATGATACGGTTAGCTGTTGTCTGTACAATCTCATGATCTCGTGAAGAGAAGAGAATTACACCTGGGAACTTAACGAGTCCAGTGTTGAGTGATGAGATACTTTCCATATCAAGGTGGTCAGTAGGCTCGTCGAGGATGAGGACGTTTGAGTTCTCGATCATCATACGAGAGAGAAGTACACGAACTTTTTCACCACCGGAGAGAACCTTCATCTTCTTAATTCCGTCGTCGCCTGCGAAAAGCATACGTCCGAGGAATCCACGTACATAAGTGGCATCCTTTACTTCTGAGAACTGTGTAAGCCAGTCTACGATTGTAAGGTCGTTTGCAAAAATCTTTGTGTTGTCCTTAGGGAAGTAAGACTGTGAAGTAGTTACACCCCATTTATATGATCCTTCGTCTGGTTCCATCTCACCAGAAAGAATCTGGAAGAGAGCAGTTTTGGCTGCTTCGTTTCCACCGACGAATGCAATCTTGTCATCATGTCCAACTGTGAAAGATATGTTATCGAGAACTTTTACTCCATCGATAGTCTTTGAAATACCCTCAACTGTGAGGACTTCGTTTCCGATTTCTCTCTGAGGTCTGAAATCGATGTATGGGTATTTACGGCTAGAAGGACGGATGTCTTCGAGCTCGATTTTTTCAAGAGCCTTCTTACGTGAAGTAGCCTGCTTTGACTTAGAAGCATTAGCAGAGAAACGTGAGATGAACTCTTTCAATTCTTTAATCTGTTCCTCTTTCTTCTTGTTCTCCTCTTTACGCTGCTTCATGATAAGCTGTGATGACTCATACCAGAAGTCGTAGTTACCAGCGTAGAGCTGAATCTTTCCATAGTCGAGATCGGCGATGTTTGTACATACCTTGTTGAGGAAGTAACGGTCGTGCGACACAACAATAACCGTATTGTCAAAGTTAATCAAAAACTCCTCCAACCATCGGATTGCCTCAAGGTCCAAATGGTTCGTCGGCTCGTCAAGGAGAAGGATGTCGGGATTGCCAAACAGTGCCTGCGCAAGCAATACCTTTACCTTTTGGCTACCGTTTAATTCACTCATCTGCTTGTAGTGAAGGTCCGTCTCAATTCCAAGACCATTTAAGAGATTCGCTGCATCGGATTCCGCCTCCCAACCATTCAGTTGGTCAAATTCCGCTTCCAGCTCACTGGCCTTGATGCCGTCCTCCTCCGTAAAGTCTTCTTTGGAATAGATTGCCTCCTTCTCCTGCATAATGTCGTACAGTCTCTGATTGCCCATAATGACCGTGTTCAATACGTCAAATGCATCGTACTTGAAGTGATCCTGCTGCAAAAAGGACAAGCGCTGTCCGGGGGTGATTACAACCTCTCCCTTGCTGGGCTCCAGTTGCCCATTCAAAATCTTCAGAAAGGTTGACTTCCCCGCACCGTTCGCACCGATCAGTCCATAACAGTTTCCTTCGGTAAACTTAATGTTCACGTCCTCGAAAAGAGCTTTCTTTCCAATACGCAAAGTTACGTTACAAGCTTGTATCATTTTATTTCTCCATTCTTTGATTCTATAGCAAGCGACAGTAGTCGCTCAACCCACGATATTGCGTACGCAGATGCTGCCTCGCGTACTTCATTTCTCTCCATCTTAGGAAAATGCTCGGTACAAGTATACACCTTCCCGCAGACATAAGCCCCGAAACAAACGGTTCCGACCGGCTTCTCCGGTGTACCGCCTCCCGGTCCAGCAATGCCTGAGGTTGCAACCCCGATATTGGCATCGTTCGCACACGCGACACCCTTTGCCATCTCGCCCGCGACCTGTTCACTGACCGCACCGAAGCACTTCAGTGACTCCTCAGACACTCCCGCATAGCGCATCTTTGCTTCATTTGCATAGGTGATGATTCCTACGTCCAACACCTTCGACGCATCGGGCACTGCAACAATTGCCGCAGCCACAAGACCACCGGTGCACGACTCCGCTGTGGAAATACGGTAGCCTGCTTTCACTAACATCCTTACCAACGCGGTTGCATCCATGCTTCTCACCTCTACTATAACTCAAACAGTAGCTCAGCGTAGGTGGGCACCGGCCACAGCTCCTCATCCACAAGCATCTCCAGTTCGTCGATCGGACGACGCAGAGCTTCCATCACCGGGATAACCTCCTGATGAAAATAAAGTGCCATTTCACGCCCCTCGGCTTTCTGCACCGCCACTGCATCCTTCTCCTTCAACTCGGAAAGTGCCTTCTGCGCCTGCACAAGCAATGCAGAAGTCTTCGCGAGAAGCTCCGTCTGCACACTAACATCTACGCCGACTCCAGTAGCATTCACCGCATTGATGGATTCCGCAAGGCGCGTTGTAAAAGAAATCACCGCCGGGATATATTTTCTTCCCGCCATCGAGATCATCGTTCTTGCCTCGATATTGATTGCCTTCGCATAGATTTCATAGCTGATTTCCGCACGACTGCGAAGCTCCGTCTCATTGAATACCCCTTGATGACCGAACATCGCAATGGACTTGTCGGTCGTCAAACTCGGAATTGCATCCACCATGGAGCGAAGATTCGGCAGCCCTCTGCGCTCAGCCTCCTCTACCCATTCCTGCGAATACCCGTTGCCGTTGAAAATGATTCTCTCGTGCTCCGACAACGACTTTTTAATCAAATCATGCACGGCCTGTTCAAAATCGTCCGCCGCCTCCAAGAGGTCGGCAAACTCCTCTAACGTCTCCGCCACAATTGTGTTAATGGTCGTATTGGCATCGGCAATCGACATTGACGACGCCACCGAACGGAATTCGAATTTGTTTCCGGTAAAGGCAAACGGTGAGGTACGGTTACGATCCGTTGCATCTCTTCGTATTCCGGACAAGGTAGATACACCGGTATTCAGGCGTCCCTCCTTCTTCAGATGCTTTGCCTCTCCCGTTTCAATCAACTGTGCCACCACATCCTCTAGCTGCTCTCCGAGAAACACGGATATGATCGCGGGAGGAGCCTCATTGGCTCCGAGACGATGATCGTTTCCCGGATTCGCTGCGGACAGGCGGAGCAAATCTCCGTGCTTGTCCACCGCTTCCAAAACTGCTGCAAGAAACAGCAAGAACTGAATGTTCTCGTTCGGAGTCTTGCCCGGATTGAGAAGATTCTTTCCCGTATCCGTTACAATCGACCAATTGTTATGCTTGCCTGAGCCGTTCACGCCTGCAAAAGGCTTCTCATGCAACAAGCACTCTAGCCCATGTCGCTTTGCTACCTTCTTCATGCATTCCATAATCAATTGGTTGTGATCAGTCGCGATATTCGCCGTCGTGTAGATCGGTGCCAACTCATGCTGTGCCGGAGCAGCCTCGTTATGCTGCGTCTTCGCCAAAATGCCAAGCTTCCACAACTCACGATTGAGTTCCTTCATGTAGGCCGCAACTCGTTCCTTTAGACTTCCGAAGTAGTGATCGTCCATCTCCTGCCCCTTCGGCGGCTTTGCACCGAACAACGTACGTCCGGTGAACATCAAGTCTTCTCTCTTCATGTATGTATTGTGATCCACAAGGAAATATTCCTGCTCGGGTCCTACAGAGCATTCCACACGCGTAACATCCTTGTGTCCGAACAAATGCACAATCCGCACCGCCTGCTTACTGATTGCTTCCATGGAACGAAGCAACGGCGTCTTCATATCAAGCGCTTCGCCTGTATAAGAACAAAAGGCCGTCGGAATACAGAGCGTAACTCCGGAAGCATCTTCCCGCAGAAATGCCGGAGAAGTACAATCCCATACGGTATAGCCTCTTGCCTCAAACGTCGCACGCAAGCCACCGCTCGGAAATGATGATGCATCCGGCTCTCCTTTGATCAGTTCCTTTCCGGAGAACTCCATTAGAACCTTTCCGCCCGGAGCCGGCGTAATAAACGAATCATGCTTCTCCGCAGTGATGCCGGTCAACGGCTGGAACCAATGCGTATAGTGCGTTGCTCCGCGTTCAATCGCCCATTCCTTCATCGCTCCCGCAATGACATCAGCCACCTCACGGCTTAAAGGTTCCCCACCTCGCATTGCATGACGCCATGCCTCAAACACCTCCGAAGGCAGACGCTCCTCCATTACCGTCTCATTAAAGACGTCCATACCGAATATATCTGTCAGTTTCTCTACCATGTACGTTACTCCCTGTCCAACTCTTTCTATCGAAAGACCGTATTTATCTTATGCCTCTTCCTTACGGATCGACACATCCAACTGACGGAATGGAATGGTGTAACCGTTTTCCTTCATTGCATAGCGAACGGCCTCATTCATCTCAAACATCATATCCCAATAGCGTTCCTTCACAACCCAAAAACGAAAACCGATATTCACACTATCCGCACCGAAGCCTTGCACAAATACTTCCACCGGCTTGTCCTCGAGGATACCCTCTCTTCCCTCAGCAATGCCGTTCAGCAACTGCTTTACACTTCGGATATCATCATCATAAGACATAGGTACCGTGAGATCTACTCGACGAATCGGCTCAGCGCTCACATTGACAAGGTTGCTGTTCGACAGACTTCCGTTCGGAAGCACCACAACACGGTTATCGACCGTAAGGAGCTTGGTGTAGCAGATACCGATTTCGGTAACCGTTCCTTCAAGACCGCTAACCGAAATATAGTCACCTACACGAAACGGCTTCGTAACAAGAATCAACACCCCACCGGCAAAGTTTGAAAGGCTTCCCTGTAATGCAAGACCGACTGCCAAACCTGCAGACGTCAATACCGCAATAAAGGATGTCGTAGAAATGCCGATTCGATCAACCACGACCAAAACAAGCAACACGTTCAACGAAATACTTGCCATCGTCGCAAGAAAATTAGTAACCCCCGCATCCAGACGCTTCTCGCTTACCTTCTTCAGCATCTTTACGATCCATTTGATCAAAATCCGTCCGACATACAGCACAATCAGTGCAACTAAAAGGCTCTCAAGAAACGGAACCAGTGCAATCATTGCCTCTTTGATTTCACCTGCCGTAATGTGACTCAAAAATTCTTTCATCTTATTCCCTCTTTCCCTCGGGCAAATACCCGATATATTTTAGCTTTCTTTGTATAACGGCGTGCATGTAAATACCGCACACCCAAGTGGTGGAATCGTAATGGTGATCGACTCGTCTCTTCCATCCACACGTTCTTCCTTTGATTGCTTCAAACGTGTATTCGTATGACCGCTTCCACCGTAACACACATCGTCGCTGTTAAATATCTCTCTGTACTTACCGGCAAAAGGAACTCCCACTGCCTGCTTCTCGTATACCACCGGAGTGAAATTACATACGAAAAACAATGTCTCCTCCGGATTGTCCGTCTTTCTCACAAACGTTACAATGCTGTGATCCGCATCCAAACAGCTCATCCATTCAAAACCGTCCGGATCTTGATCAAGCTGATATAACGCAGGCTGCTCGCGATAGAGACGATTCAAGTCTTTCACATATCGCTGAAGCTTTGCGTGCATGCTCACTCCATCGTCTTGGTTCTCCGCTTTCTCAGTCAACAACTCCCAAGAAAGACTCTTCTCCTCGCTCCATTCCTCCGGCTGCGCAAACTCCTGTCCCATGAACAAAAGTTTCTTCCCCGGATGTCCCATCATAAATCCATATGCCACTCGCAGATTCGCGAACTTCTCCGCAGGTGTTCCCGGCATCTTCCCATACATCGAGCCTTTGCCGTGAACCACTTCATCATGTGAAAATACCAGAACAAAATTCTCGCTGTACGCATAAATCATGCTGAACGTCAATGCGCCATGACAACCGCGACGGAACAATGGGTCCTGTCGCAGATATGCAGTGAAATCATTCATCCAGCCCATATTCCACTTCATATCAAAGCCCATACCTTCATCGTTCAGATGTCCGGTAATCTTCGGCCATGCCGTAGACTCCTCCGCAATCATCAACGCTCCGGGACATCTCTTCTTCACTATGGAATTCATGTGCTTCAAGAACTCTACCGCCTCCAGGTTTTCATTTCCCCCGTAAAGGTTCGGAATCCATTCGCCTTCATTTTTTCCGTAATCAAGATAGAGCATGGAGGCCACCGCATCCACGCGAAGACCATCCACGTGATAGGTCTTCAACCAAAACAATGCATTCGCAATCAGGAAATTAGATACCTCTGCCCTGCCGTAATTAAACAGCAACGTCCCCCAGTGCGGGTGACTTCCCTTGCGCGGATCATGATGCTCATACAAGCAGGTTCCGTCAAAAGAAGACAAACCGAATGTATCCCTCGGAAAATGTGCCGGTGCCCAATCGAGAATCACACCGATACCCTGTGCATGCATGTAGTCGACAAAGTACATAAAATCCTCCGGCGTCCCGTAACGCGCCGTCACACTATAGTACCCAGTCACTTGATAGCCCCAAGACGCGTCCAACGGATGCTCCATAATCGGCATTAATTCCACGTGAGTATATCCCATTTCTTTCACATACTCCGCGAGCATCACCGCCAGCTGACGGTAATTAAAAAAACTGCCGTTTTCTTCGACCGGCTTCCTCCAAGATCCAAGGTGAACCTCATAGACCGACATCGGTCTATCCGTCTTCTCCTTCTTCTCATGCGTTTTCCTATATTCCGCATCGTTCCACGCATAACTACGTAAATCGGCAACGCGCGAAGCATTTCCCGGACGAAGCTCCGAGGCATTGGCATAAGGATCTGCTTTGAGATATGTAAGCCCGCTCTTTGCCTTCAGTTCATACTTATACAACTCTCCCACACCTACATCGGGAAGAAACAATTCGAAGATTCCGCTGTCGCCAAGACGTCGCATCGGATAGATTCTTCCGTCCCAATGATTGAAGTCCCCGACAACGCTTACGCGCATGGCATTCGGTGCCCACACAGCAAAATAGGTTCCCTCCACATTATCAAGCCTTATAGGGTGTGCACCGAGCTTTTCATAAATCGTATAATGAATTCCCGCACGGAACGCTCGGCAATCCTCCTCTGTAATGATCGGAGCATGTGCGTACGGATCATGACATTCCCGTTCTCCTCCGGCATACACAAAACGCAATCGGTACTCCGGAATCTTCTTCAACGGAAGCAGGCAGGCAAAATAGCCTCCTTCGTCCATGCGCTCCATCGGTACTTCCTTGTTCGACTTACCATAGCGCACGAAGGCTCGCTCTGCCGACGGATCGTATGCCGCAATCAGCACGCCGTCCTTTGTTACACGAGGGCCGAGAACCCGATGGGGATTGTCATGTTCCGAATATACAATCGCCTCAATCTCCGGCCAATTCATCTTACTGTACAGCGCCTCATTCATGTTCCATACCTCCTTATATCAGCTTTCTATATTCACACGCTTGCACTTAATCAAAATACCAAAGGTCGCGTGTCTCCGCGTCTTCTCCCTCCGGCTTAGGCATGTACTTCTTGAATATACGTTCAATCAAAAACGAAGAACAAAGCGAATACACCGCCGGAGCAATAAAGATTAGTTGCGGTGCAACGAAAATAATTATCAAAGCGACTGCGGCAAACGCAACTGCCAAAATCAATGATGTCGGCAAATGCCGAATCGACATCAGCATCGTCATCTTCACCCATTGTACGAAGCTTAATGTAAATCGCGACAATATCGGATACACAAAGACACTGAAAAATACGAACGCTATAATCATAATCACCGTTCCGGTATAATAAATCTGCGCAAATACCGCCTTTTCATCCATCGATAAAGAAAGCATATAGCAACCGTACAGCAACACAACCAACACGATCTGCACAATCCCCATCACAATTCCCTGCTTAAAATTCGAGCGGAATGAATGAAAATATTCCTTTGACACATAGCCGCGACTCTTGCGAATATTCTTCACCGTCGCATAATACATCGCCGTGCAAGCCGGTCCGATTCCGATCCATACAGTGAACAAAAACAAAACATTCAAAATCAGCATATCCGCAATCTTCGACATTGCGGAGAAAAACCGATTCTCGCTATTAAACAAATCTCCTGCTCTCATACTCTACCTCATCTGTCTTCATCTCTTCGGCACTGTCGTCAGACTCCGTATCTTTCGCCGTTGTCCTCTCCCAGTGGATATCCGAAAAAACACCATAGTCGGTTTTATTGTATCACAGAAAAGGTACAATAGCAACTTAATTTCCGCGACAGCGAAGCATTCCCGACGTATTTTCCTTTGTTTTTTTCGCATACATATGCTATACTGTTAACAAACAGGCGGATCGTCGCCGAATACACGGGAGGAATGCTATGGAACAGAAGGATTTTGGTCTTGTTTTTGCCGGCGGTGGCGGAAAGGGCGCTTATCAGATCGGTGTATGGAAGGCGCTTCGTCATTTACACATGGACACGTGGATCAAAGGAGTCTCCGGAGATTCGGTAGGCGCATTGAATGCTGTCTTATTTGCAAACGGCGATTATCAGAAGGCAGAGGATGTCTGGCGCAAGATTCATCCCATTCAGTTTCTTGATCTGACACCGGACGGGGTGTGCTCTCGCGACGGTCTTAAGCGCATCATGCAACGGGAAATCGACCTTTCCTTTGTGTCGAATTCAAACATTCGAACCTATGCGACAATCGCACTTTGCCCTCCGTCCGCACAAGCTGCCGGAATTCTTACTTCCACCCTTTCTCAAACTGCGGCAGACTCGGAAGAATGGGAGGGTGAATATTGTCTTCTCAACGGTAAGTCTCCCGAAGAGATCACGCAGATTCTTTTGGCTTCTACTGCATTACCGATTGTATACGACGCAGTAAAGATCGGAGACAATTACTATCGCGACGGCGGACTCTTTGACAATATGCCGATGCGCCCCCTGCTCGAGGACGGTTTGAAGCATCTGATTCTCGTTAAACTCAATCCCGATGCCGAATACGACGTCATCCTAGCTTCGCAGGCCGAGACTTTGATCGAGATTACACCAAGCTCCAGCATCGGCGAGCTCCTAACCGGAACCCTTGATTTCGACGGACGCAATGCCGTCTATCGCATGCAGCTCGGCTTCTACGATACCCTCCGCACAATAGAATTCTACGAGCGTAGAACACTTGGTTTTCCCGCAACTCCGGAGGAAAAAGCCAGACGCATTCAACAGGATCGCGAGAAGGCATTGGCAGCTGCCGATGCCTCGCGCACCATGGACAGCATTGATCGCAACCGTAGCAAGCTGGACGCACTGTTCAAGCGTTTCGATATATAGCGAATCTCTATGTACACCTCTACAAGTGTGCATCCCCGACTATCTGCACGCACAACGCCATCGGAGTCTCCGATGGCGTTTGTTATTCCTTTTTGCAATTATGCATGATAGCTTCGGAAATGAATTCCGCGGTGCCTGCACCGTGCTTGTCGATGTTGTTTGTTCGTCAATAACCGCTTCTGCTCGGCAAATTCTTTGATCAATATATAGTAGCTTAGAGTCAACCCTGTCCTGCTGCCATCAATGGCATAATCACCATCCATAGCACAAAAAACCATGCGCATGCCAGCACTACCCAAAACCACGGCATTCTCGCCTTAGGAGCCGACGACACATCCGATGCGGGCAACAACATCCCATTGCGGTCTCTTCCGGTGGTATTCATCAGCTTCGCGCAATAGCGAAAAAAGAAAAGCATCAGAAGCACAAGCAGCATAAGCATTGCACACAAAAGAGTCACCCAACAGACATTTGCCACAAGCTCACACACTCGATATAGAAGAATCCCCTGGTCAAGAAACAATCCCCCAGCCAAGCATAACAAAAACAAAAACACGGAGATTACCTCCGTTACACATACATACTTCGTCAAACGTTCCATACTACATTCCTTTCGCGAGTGCCGTTGCACTCTAGAAGATAATATAGTACAAAACTGCTCCGTTTGCAAGTCCGACAATGATTCCGACCGCTACCTGAATCGGTGTATGTCCAACCAACTCCTTCAACACGTTCCCGAGCTTCGCTCGGTGCATCTCCTCACTGTGTGTCCGCATAAGCTCGTTCAACACCGTCGCCTGTCTTCCCGTCTCCAGACGTACGCCCATTGCATCATGACATACAATCAGTGCTACCACAAGACTGATTGCGAATTCCGCACTTCCCACGCCACACACCAAACCGCACATCGTTGCCATGGCCGTCACCGTCGCTGAATGGCCGCTCGGCATCCCACCGTCTCCCCACAGGCGCGACATGTCAAAGCGACGATTGACAACCGAATCAATGACCGTCTTTGTCACCTGTGCCGTCAGCCACGCGGAAACTGCCGCAAGTATCATCGGATTTCGTAACAAATGCTCCATCCACGCACCTCCCGATGAACATTTTGCCACAGATGCAACGCGACTATACAAAAAACACGCCTCGTTTCCTCTTCAAGGCATGTTTTCTATACATGTTTTCGCACCCACTCCCGATACTTTGCAAACGCCCCCGGCACGGAGTACACCTCCTCCACCTCTTTGGGCTTTGCCCATACGTATCCTTCCGGCAAATGCACCTTTCTTTCCGCTGCTACCATATTGACGCACACATCCACCAAATAACTCGTCATATGCCACTCCACATGGGAGAAGATGTGCTTTGCATTCGGTCCTTTTTCCACCGATAGGACGGCCACTCCCAGCACCGCTTTCACCGCTTCTGCCACTTCCTCCGGCCCTAGCACCTCTTCCACTCCCGGGAACTCCCACAGTCCTGCAAGCAATCCGCTCTCCGGTCGCTTGTGCAGAAGAATTCGCCCTTCGTTACGCAGCAAGAGTATCGTACGGTTCACGATCTTCCGCTCCTTCTTCCCCGTCTTCACCGGAATCTCCGCCGTTGCTTCCTCCGCATAGGCGCGGCATAGATGCATCAGCGGACAATCCTCACAGTGAGGCTCCCCGTTGGGGATACACACCGTCGCTCCGATATCCATAATGGCTTGGTTCAGCTCGCCGGAACGTTCTCCCGGCATGACCTTGCGTAACTGCTCGGTCATGCGCTTCTTAACACTCTCCTTGGCGATATCCTCACGGCTTCCGGTCAATCTGCTCATAACTCGCAATACGTTACCATCCACCGCCGGCACCGGCTTACAGTACGCAATGGACGCAATGGCCCCCGCCGTATACGCGCCGATGCCCGGAAGCTCCAGCAGAAGGTCCACCTCACGCGGAACCTTCCCATCGTATTTCTCACAGATTACCTTCGCTGCCTTCTGCATATTCCGCACACGACTGTAATACCCGAGACCTTCCCATAGCTTCAACAAACGTTCCTCGTCCACTGCCGCAAGGTCCGAGACCTCGGGCAGCTCTGCGAGAAAACGCGTATAATAGCTGCGCACCGCTTCCACACGGGTCTGCTGGAGCATAATCTCCGAGACCCACACATGGTAGGGAGTCGGTTCCTGTCGCCACGGCAACACCCTGGCATTGTAATCGTACCAATCCAGAAGGTACGGAACCGCCTCCTTGTACAATCTTTCTTCTTCACACATGATTATGCACTCGCTTCCTCCGGCAACGCCTGCATCTGCAGCTGTGCCGTTACCAAACCGTAGTAGATGCCCTGCTTCTCCATCAGCTCATTGTGCGTACCCACCTCGGCAATGCTGTGACCGTCAATAACAACCAAGCGATCGGCATCCTTCAAGGTAGACAGGCGATGTGCAATGGCAAATGTGGTACAGCCGGCAGTCAGTCTCTCCAATGCCTTCTGAATCAGGTACTCGCTCTCCGTATCCAGCGCCGAGGTTGCCTCATCGAGAATCAACAGCTTCGGCTGATTGAGAATCGCTCTTGCAATCGCAAGTCGCTGACGCTCACCGCCGGACAGATTGAATCCATGCTCACCCACGTAGGTGTTATAACCGTCGGGAGTCTTCACGATGAAATCATGGGCATTTGCCATCTTCGCCGCACGGATAATCTCCTCCTCCGTAGCGTCGGGCTTAGCAAATTTCAAATTGTTGTAGATGGTACCGGCAAAGAGGAAATTCTCCTGCAATACCACACCGATCTGCGAATGAAAATGATCAATCTTCAGATCGTTGATGTTTACACCGTCAATGAGAATCTCGCCGTCATCCACCTCGTACAATCGCATAATCAAGTTAATCATGGTAGACTTACCGGTACCGGAAGCACCCACGAGACCGATCATTTCCCCGGGCTTCACCTCCAGATTGATCTTCTCAAGTACCGGCTCGTAGGAACGATAACCGAAGGTTACATTGCGAAACTCTACCGCTCCCTCGATCTCCTTCTCCACCGGATTCTTACGATTCTGAATCTGCGGTTCCTCGTCCAAAATATCGTAGATTCGCTCCAGACTCGTAATCAATTGCGTAATCTGACGAGGTAAGAAGGTCATCCAGTTCAGCGGTCCGTAGAGTACCCACGCATAGCTGATAAACTGTGTCAACTCACCTACTGTCATATCTCCGAGAATGACACTTCGCCCTCCTAAGAAGGTTACTGCGTACGCACCGAGACCCATGATAAAGTTCACCATCGGAAACAGCAGCGCCCAGAACACCTCATTTCGCTTCTGAATCGTTGAAAACTCCGTCGTCAACTTTTGAAAATGCTTCGCTTCCTGTTCCTCCGTACCGAAGGACTTCACCACGCGCATACCGGACAAGACGTCCTGTAGGTTCGCATTTGTCTTATCGCTCTTGTGCCACTGCATATGAAAACGGCGATGAATATTCTTGCGGAAGGAAATCGAAATTCCAAGTGCGATCGGGACAAAGATAACCGCCAAGATTGTCAGCTTCCAGTCCATCACTAACATAATTGCTACGGTTGCAATCATAGTAACGATACAGGAGAACATTCCGGCAAATGCATCCTCCATAAAATGACGTATCTGCTTCGTATCCCCGGTGATACGATTCATCAGCGCTCCGGGCTTACGATCCTGGATGTAGGCTAAGGACAACACCTGCACCTTGTGATATAGCATCTGCCGCAGGTCCTTACTGATTCGTGTTCCCATAGAGGTACATAGCCAGTACCGTCGAATCATAACCAGAATATTTACGATAGTGATGGCCATCATAATCAGTGCATAGATGGCAATCTCCTTCAGTCCGCCTCTCCCCTTATCCAGATACTCGTCAATGAATATCTGCTGTACCTTGGGAATCAACAGGCTGAAGCCGGATGCTACCAGCATAAAGGTGGCAATCAAGAACAATTGTCCCTTATACTTACCGCACATGCGGATGAATTTCCACAGTACCGAAGGCTTGCCGGAACACTTCGGACACTCTCTGGCTCCACGGAGTGCTCGCCCACACAACGGACAGGTCTTCTCATACTCACGACTTACGACGGTCTTGCGACTGCCGTCTCTGAGCAATAGTGCGCCCTTTGCAACGAAAGCAACTCTGGACACATGCTTCATGGTGAAGCGTGCCAAGATACGCTCCTCCCCATCCTCCATGGTAGCAATGAGAATTCCGTTGTTCACTAAGGGTTCGCATTTTAGATGCTGAAACGCCCCCAGCGGGAACGCATTTTTTATACACGTGCCTTCTATAAGCACCAATCGGCGGTCAGTGACAACGATATATGCGCCGCTTTGATATCGGCCATCGTCCCCGATGTCGTACGGAGAGCAGTAAAAGATGCTCTCCTGTTCCTCCAACGCCAATGCCGACAATTGTGCCTTCGGCAAATCGAACTTTAAGTTCATACATTACCTCATAATTCTCTCCGCGACGCTGTCGCGGGCTAGACTACAAAAACAGATCCAGCTTCTTCAATTCTCCTGCGGTAAGCTTGGTGTAATCGGGAATCTCAAAACGATTTCCATCCAAGTCCGTAATCAGCAACCGCACATCCGAAAGGTTCACTACGGAGCTGGAGTTCATGTAGATTACAAATTTGCACGGTCCTTCGGTAGTCTCCACATCAAAATATGCATGACCGTACTCATCCTTAATATCATTAATCTTCGTGATAATCGGCGTAAAATAACGAAGGTTCATCTGCTCTATGAGCATCTCCTTGGTCTCCACCGTCACGTCCTTGTTCAAGTCCTTAATCATACCGATTTCCTTGGACTTCTCATCCGCCATACGAATGGAAATGTACTTATCCGGATCCGTAAACGGAAAGCTACGTACCACACGTACGCGGGAATAATGCTCTCCATCGATATCCATGGACACAAACCCGCCCTGCGTACGTGCAAATGTAGCATTGTCCTTATGGATATAGCGAAGCCTGAGCATCTCCTCCGTCTCCGCCTCCATCTGCTCTAAGTTAAATTCTTCGTCTGCGGTCTCAAAATTCTTAATACCCATATGTATTCCTTTCTACTCCAGCCCCTTCAAAGCAAGTGCCTTGGTCTGAAGCTCTTTCAGCTTATAATAAACTCCCTTCTGCGCTACAAGCTCCTCGTGAGTTCCTTGCTCTACCACCTTACCTTCGTCAATAACAATCAGATGGTTGGCGTCTCGCAGCGTAGACAATCGATGCGCGATAGAAATGGTGGTACGTCCCTTAATCAACAGATTGATGGAGCGCTGAATTGCCTGCTCCGTCTCCGTGTCGACAGCCGCCGTGGCCTCATCGAGAATCAATATCTTCGGATTCGCCAAAATCGCTCTGGCAATGGAGATTCGTTGCCGCTCACCACCGGACAACGTTCTACCCGACGAACCGATCATCGTATCATATCCATCCGGCATCTTGCATATAAAATCGTGGGCACTTGCAAGTACCGCTGCGCGTATAATCTCCGCACGGGTAGCATCCTTCTTGGCGTAAGCAATGTTCTCTGCTACAGTACCCATGAATACATAGGTCTCCTGCGACACCATTGCCACATTTCCACGAAGCGTCTGAAAGGACAGATCCTTCAGATTCACACCGTCCAAGTAGATTGCCCCCTCTTGCGGATCATACAATCGCGAAATTAGATTAACGATGGTGGTCTTTCCCGCGCCGGAACGTCCGACAATACCCAGCATCTGACCACCCTCCACCTTCATATTCACGTTCTTAAGCACCGGCTTGTGCTTCTCGTAACCGAAGGTCACATTCTTCATCTCCACCGTGCCGTGAATCTCCGAAAGATGTATCGCATCTTCCTTCTCCGTAATCTCCGGCACCGCATCGATAATCTCGAACATACGCTGTGCACAGTTCATACAGTTAGTAAACCAACGGAAGAAATGCGACATAAAATCCATAGGACCATTGAGCTGTGATACAAATCCGGTAAACGTAATGAGCGTTCCCAAGGAAATGCTCTTCGTCTTCAGCACGAGAATCGCACCTACGACATATACAAGAAGAGATGCAAAATTCTCCGCCGCCGTGTACATCGCCCAAAAACGATTGTCGTAATTCACAACCGCCATATCCGCGCTCCGCACACGTTCGTTGCTCTTATCAAAACGTGCTACCTCGCTCTCCTCCTGTCCGAAAGCCTTCACCACGCGAGCTCCCGTAAGGTTGTCATTTACCTTCGAGTTCAAACTGCGATTCGCGCGGTGTTGCTTTCCGTAACGATGCCACAATCTCGGCAACATAATCCAACTAATAAAAAACGTAATCGGCATGAAAAACAATCCTGCAATCGCAAGAACCGGGCTCATAGAAAACATAAGCACTGCCGTGGAAATGATGGTAAACACATTTATGATGAAGTAAGGCAGGCCGTCGATAAAGAAACCGGTTACCTCATCCGCATCGTACATGACGCGAGTCATAAGCGATCCCGTTTGTTTGCTTGTAAAAAATCCAATGGACAGCTTGCCCATAGAGGTAAACACATCCGTCTTCAGTGCACGTACCAAATCCGGCACAATCTTCGCCGCCAAGACACCTTGCAGAATTCCCACCGCCTGCAAGGTCAATTTCGTGAGAATCATGGTCAGTACCACAAGAAGCAATGCCATAATATATTCTCCGGCGGGAAGCCTCAGAAATTCTACAAAGCGGTCACTCTTCTTCAACACATTATCGTACAACACTCGTCCATTTAACACCGGCCATGCCAAATTCAGAAGTGCCGTCACAAAGAAACAAAAAATCATCAATGCCAGCTTCGCGCGATATGGCTTTAGATAGCCGAGGGTACGAAAGAAAATCGACTTCTTATCCATACACTTCGGGCAAATCTTGCGCTCCGTATCCGGGTACATGGTTCCACAAGTAGGACAATACGCTTCCGCCGACTTGTCCTTCAGCAATTCTTCGTCAATCTCTCTGCCTTCACAAATGGCATCCGCCACTTTCTCTACGCGGGTCATATTTCCCATGCATTTGTTTGAAAATGCAGCAACCGTCTCGGTCACACCGTCCGCCTTCTCGTCCGTAGGATCCTTATGAATCAGTACAAGAAAGCCACCGCCCACGGTTCGCTCAATCTGCAGCTTCTTCATGTCACGAATGTCGTATTCGGAGATGCTCCATATTCTCGTTGTCTCAATCTTCATTCCTCGTAGGCTTTCCACGCCTTTGAAATAGTGCATTTCCCCGGGAATCGCTTCCGATGTCAGCGAATACACCGCATCCTTTGTCAAAATCACATAGCCTTTTGTAAAGGAACACTCCTTGTTCATATCCGTAGCAACCGTCAGAAGACGTTGCTCCTCCGACACTCCTCTTTCCAGAAGAAGCGCCTCCGACTCCTTTGGAAGCCCCGAAGGCATCCCTACAGAGTCGCGCTTTTTATTCCTCATACAGTCTCCCATCCGTCGTTGCCCGTTGCAACAACATTTCTCCGGCGAATGCCGGGCAAACCGAATTCTCAACTCCTGAATTAGGCATTATCCTATCATTCTACTTCTGTAGAACTCTCTGCTTCCGTCCCGAGAGCATGTGCCCGAGACCCCTATAAATATATCTCAGTCTTCTTCGCTCCCTTCGGAGAAGCCCTCCTATGAGCAACGAGAAGGCTTCCTTACGCGCGAGTGTGCATCCTTGCGAAATGCAATTCACACTAAGATATTTACAAGACAGACTTTCTCACTTCAAACAAAAAACCGAGCGTCACAAAGAACGCTCGGTATCATTTCTTCTATGGAATCACTCTTCCGTTCCTTCCCCTTCGACCTCCGGTTCAGGAGTCGGCGTCGGTTCGGGCGTCGGCGTCGGTTCGGGTGTCGGTGTCGAGGTCGGCACTTCCGTCGGACTTATAGGCGGTGTATCCACCGGAGCTTCGGTCGGTGATACCGTCGGCGTTGCATCCTCCCCGGGTCCCGGAGTCGCCCCCTGCGTCGGCGTCGGTGTCGGCGTCACACTGTTCACCGGACGCTGTGTCGGCGTCGGTGTCGGTCTCTTTACGGGAGGCTTCGTCGGCGCCTTGGTCGGTGCCTTAGTCGGTACCCTTGTCGGCGCCTTAGTCGGAGGTGCCGTCGGCGGCACAGTCAACGTCGACTCGGGGCTCGGCGTAGGCGTTCCCGTTACTTCCTCCGTCGGTTCGGAAGACGGTTCCGGGGTTGGCGTCGCAGTCGGCTCGACATCCCCTGTCGGCTCTGGCGTAGGTGTAGGAGCATCCGTAATCTCTCCACTCACCTCTTCGTCCTTCTTCACATAGCGAATGTTTCGATCTTTCTTTGTAATGTTATTTTCGGAATCACGCGCTACGTAGGTTACTCTTGCTTCTGTCGCATTGTTGTACGGGACAATATTCTCGACAAACAGTGCGTCTGTTACGTCTCCATCCTCCTTGTCATAGGCGGTCACGCCTTGCAACAAAAGGTCAGTGTCAGTACCTTCATAATACGTGATATCCATATCCGATATTGTAATTTTCGGCGCATTTCCATCCATTCTGCCAATGATCAATACGGTAACCATAACGGCAAATGCAAAGATTACGCCAATACCTATATATACCACTCTACGACCCATGATTGACCTCCGCTCTTGTCTTTCCTCTCCGGTATTGCATCGCAACACCACCAATGTCCTACAGGTACTTCTTCATCATATCTCCGAAATCGAAGGTTGCAAAATAATCCTTTTCGGTTTCGGCACGACGAATCTGGTTTACGTCCCCGCTCTCCGTAAGAAGAAGTTCGGCCGACTTCAGCTTTCCGTTGTAGTTATATCCCATAGCAAAGCCGTGGGCACCGGTATCATGAATGACTAGATAATCTCCAATGTCAATCCTCGGAAGTTCGCGATCTATCGCAAATTTGTCATTGTTCTCACATAGAGAACCAACCACGTCGTAGACATGATCTTTCGGAGCGGTTTCCTTTCCCAGCACTGTTATGTGATGGTATGCACCATACATCGCCGGTCGCATTAAGTTCACCGCACAAGCATCCACTCCGATATATTCCTTGTAGATGTGCTTTTCATGAATTGCTTTCGTTACAAGCGCACCATACGGTCCCAACATGTAGCGTCCGAGCTCGGTAAAGATGGCCACATCCCCCATTCCCGCCGGAACTAAAATCTCTTCAAAGGCTTCTCGTACACCTTCTCCAACCGCCATAATATCCACCTTTTCCTGCTCGGGACGGTAAGGAATACCGATTCCCCCGGAAAGATTGATAAATGCAATATGAGCACCGGTCTTCTCCTTTAACTCTACCGCCAATGCAAACAGCGTTCTCGCCAAGGTCGGATAATAATCGTTGGCTGTCGTGTTGCTTACGAGGAATGAATGAATGCCAAAATGCTTCGTCCCCAGTTCCATCAAACGTCGGTAGCCTTCCACCATCTGCTCTTTCGTACATCCGTACTTCGCATCTCCGGGGTTGTCCATAATGCCATTCTGCAATTCATACACACCGCCGGGATTGTAACGCATACAAACCGTCTCCGGTATACCGCATTCCTTCTCAAGATAAGGAATGTGCGTAATGTCGTCCAAATTGATATATCCGCCGAGCTCCTTTGCAAATGTAAATTCACCAACGGGAGTCTCATTGGAGGAAAACATAATTTCTCCTTTTCCGAAGCCCGCAGCATCTGCCA
Organism: Lachnospiraceae bacterium; assembly: GCA_045601665.1. GTDB lineage: Bacteria > Bacillota > Clostridia > Lachnospirales > Lachnospiraceae > ISDg. Next base: position 15,684 of record JAZRZZ010000026.1, on the reverse strand, counting down.
TCTGAAGCTCAGTCATCGAGGAGCAATCCACGCCACAGCCCTCTTCGTGAAGAATACGAAGTAAGTAAGGGTTCGGAGTCGCCTTCACCGCAAAGAATTCCTTATACCCTTGATTCCATGCAAATGCACGATGCAATTCTCTTGCATTTTCACGAATCGCTTTCTCATCGTAAATATGAAATGGGGTCGGATAGGTCTTTACTATCTCTTCAACCTTCTCCTTCGTAATAAACGGAATCTTCACCGGTCCTACTCCTCTCTGTATACGTGTCGGGCATTACGATTGCCCGCCCAAAATCCTGTATATTGTAACATAGGCACTACATGATTTCAATATACAAAATGTTTTTTTTAATGCATTTTCCCGTACGATACGTTCAAGCCCCTCTTCCCTTGAGTTCTATTGTCGCTTCCCTTCCGTTTCTTCCGCACGATGTAGCTTTTTTCTGCGGTTTTCCCTTGCGCCTTGCTTCAAAATATGGTATACTTTTAATGCTGCAGGTACAAAATACGGTGGTTTATTTTCCTCCGATGCACTGCATTCCGGCAGTCCCCTGCGAAAAGTGATTCAAAAAAAGGAGAACGACATGGCAGAATACGATGGCAGTCAAATAGTAATTCTCGAAGGTCTTGAGGCAGTGCGCAAGCGCCCGGGTATGTACATCGGCTCTACCGGTACCCGTGGTTTGCACCATTTGGTCTGGGAGATTCTCGACAACGGCATTGACGAGCATTTGGCAGGCTACTGCTCCGAAATAAATATTTCTCTTCTGAAAGACGGAGGAATCGTAATTACTGACCACGGACGTGGTGTGCCTGTAGACATTCATCCCACCAAGAAGATTCCCACCGCACGTGTCGTATACACGGTACTTCACGCCGGCGGAAAGTTCGGGAATTCCGTCTACAAAGTTTCCGGCGGTCTTCACGGGGTAGGTGCATCCGTTGTAAATGCACTCTCTTCTCGCATGATTGTCGAGATTAAACGTGGGGGCAATATCTATCGCGACGAATACGAAAAGGGTGGGCATCCGGTTACCAGGCTTGAGAACGGAATGCTTCCGATTGTCGGTACCTGCAAGAAATCCGACACCGGAACAAAGGTCACCTTCTATCCCGATGCGACCATTTTCGAAACCGTAGAATTCAAGGCAGATACCATTTCGAAACGTTTGAAGGAGATCGCTTATCTAAACAAGGGACTGACCATTACCTTCACCGATGAGCGTACCGGAGAAACAAAGACCTACTACGAGGAGGAGGGTATCAAGAGCTTCATTTCCTATATCAATCGCGAAGCAACCCCTCTCCATCCCGAGCCAATCTACATTTCCGGCGAAAAGGGAGATATTGAGCTTGAAATTGCCTTTCAATATATTGATTCTTACACCGAACAGATCAATGCCTATTGTAACCGAATTAACGTTGTGGACGGCGGTACCCTCGTAACCGGTTTTAAGACGGCATTAACACGCGTTATGAACTCCTATGCAAGAGAGCTCGGCGTATTGAAGGACAAAGACGAGAATTTTGACGGCAAGGACATTCGTAACGGTTTGGTCGCTATCGTGTCAATCAAACACCCGGATCCGCAGTTTGAAGGACAAACGAAGACCAAACTCGGCAATACCGATGCGAAAGTGGCAGTGGATGAAGTATTTGCCGCTGAGGTCACACGCTACTTCGACAAAAATGTTGAGATTCTCAAGAAGATTCTCGACAATTCCCTGCGCTCCTTCCATGCCCGTCAAGCGAGCGACAAGGCGCGCAGTGCGGTGCTCAAGCAGTTAAATGACGTAGATACCAAGAGTAAGCTCGCCGCATGCTCCAGCAAGAAGCCCGCCGAGTGCGAAATCTATATCGTCGAGGGTGATTCCGCCGGCGGCACCGTAAAAACAGCACGCAACCGCAAGACACAGGCGGTGCTCCCTCTCCGCGGAAAGATTATTAACGTAGAAAAGGCGACGCTTGAGAAGATTCTGCAGAACAACGAAATCAAGTCCATGATTGCGGCTTTCGGTTGCGGAATCGGCGATGAATTTGATATCACAAAGCTCCGTTACGACAAGATTATCATCCTGACCGATGCAGACGTGGACGGTGCTCACATCAGTACGCTTCTTTTGACTTTTTTCTATCGCTTCATGCCGGAGCTGATTACCTCAGGCAAGGTCTATCGCGGTCTGCCTCCTCTATACAAGGTCGACTACGAAGCCCAAGGATCCAAGAAGAAAAAGCGAGAAAGCATCTACCTTATGAACGATTTTGAGCTCGAGAAACTTCGCCGTGAATTGGACGGCAAAGCAAAGATCCTCGGTATCCAACGCTATAAAGGTCTCGGCGAAATGGACGCCAACCAGTTATGGGACACGACACTTGACCCCGACTCCCGTGTACTCGCGCAGGTAACCATCGGCGACACAGTGGAAGCAGACGAAGTAACAACACTTCTGATGAGCACCAATGTGCCGCCCAGACGGGCATTTATCATGGAAGAAGCGCAATATGCGAATCTTGACGTGTAGGAAAGGAGGACAACTATGCCAACCGAAAAGGATTCTATCATTCAATTGGACTTTGCGGAAGAGATGAAGACCTCCTTCCGTGACTACGCGGTCAGCGTTATCATTTCCCGTGCGATTCCGGATGTCCGAGACGGTCTGAAGCCGGTACAGCGCCGCATTCTCTACGCAATGAACGAGCTTGGGTTGGACCCAAAGAAACCGCATCGTAAGAGTGCGCGTATCGTCGGTGATACGATGGGTAAATTTCATCCGCATGGCGACTCCTCCATTTATGAAGCGCTCGTACATATGACCGAGGATTACTCTCTTGCCATTCCGCTTGTCGACGGACATGGCAACTTTGGCTCAATCGACGGTGATGGTGCCGCTGCCATGCGATATACCGAGGCTCGCCTCTCCGAAGGCGCGATGACGATGCTTGAGCATCTTGACAAAGGACTCGTCACCTTCATCCCCAACTTTGACGATAGCGAAAAAGAGCCCACGGTTCTTCCTGCAATGCTTCCCAACCTGCTGATTAACGGAACTACCGGCATTGCGGTCGGAATGGCAACCAACATTCCGCCACACAATCCCACAGAAGTGATTGATGGTGCTATTGCGGTAATGCACGACCCTTTTATTGGCACCGATGAACTTATGCAGCTGATTCCCGGCCCCGACTTTCCTACCGGTGGCACAATTGGGGGCGGCAGTGAGCTACGCACTCTGTACGACACCGGTGAGGGCCGTATTCGTATTCGCGCCAAGGCCGAAATCGAAAATGCCGAGTACGGCAAGAAGAACATTGTCATCACCGAGATTCCGTATACCGTAGCCGGCAATAAGACCCGACTGGTGGAATCGCTTGTCGCCGCTATGAAGGACAAGGTGTTCGAAGAAATCAGCGATGTACGTGACGAGTCCTCCAAGGAAGGCATACGAATCGTCATAGAAGTAAAGAAGGATCGTGATGCCGAAAATCTTTTAAACGGCCTCTACAAGAAGACTGCCATGGAAGACACCTACGGTGCCAACTTCCTTGCCGTAAAGGAAAAACAGCCACGCCTATTCAACCTCAAAGCGCTTTTGCAGGAATTCATTGATTTTCAGGAGGAGCTCTACACAAAAGAGTACCGCTATCTCTTAGACAAGGCCGAAAAGCGTCTTGAAATCGTCGGTGGTCTGATTCGTGCCGTAGACGTAATTGATTATATCATCGAAGTACTCCGCGGTTCCACTTCGATCAAGCAGGCAAGAGAATGCCTCATGCACGGAAACATAGAGGACATTCGTTTCCGTACCGAGGAAGCCAAGCACGCCGCGGCAACCTTCGATTTTACGGAGCGTCAGGCCGATGCCATTCTTGCCATGCAGCTTAGCAAGCTCATCGGTCTTGAGATTTTGAAGCTACACGAAGAGCAAGAGGAGCTTCTTAAGGATATCAAGCGTTTTCAGAAGATTCTCGGCAAGAAAAGCGAACTCTACAAGGTCATTGAGCAACAGCTTCTCGTATTCCGCGAGCGATTTGCCAGAGAACGACGCACCGTTATTACAGAACTGACCACCAAGGAATACGTTGTAGAAGAAAAGATCGAAGATCTCTACATTCTCATTGATCGTTTCGGCTACACCAAAGCGGTGGACTCCGGCGCTTACCAGAAGGTCGCTGAGGAAACACTTCGCGAATTCACACACAAGATTCGTATTCGTTCGAACGATCGCCTATGCATTTTCACGGCGGAAGGTAACATGCACCAGCTGAAGGTATCGGCAATCCCGCGTTGCCGCGTAAAGGAAAAGGGAACACTTCTACAGGTGCTCACCAAGATCGATCAGGAAAATGTACTGTTCCTCACCGCATTTGACGAAATGTTCGATGCCCAGCTCCTTTTTATCACAAAGAAAGGACTGATCAAGCGTGTCTCCGGCATCGAATTCGATACCAATCGTGCGGTTGTCGCCGCAACGAAGCTCGACGATGGCGACTGCCTTGTAGGCGTTACCTCCTTGACCGCGAAGGAGGTGCTGTCCGGACATCAGAAGGTAATTTTGATGACGGACAAAAAACTCTCGCTCGGATTTCCTCTCGACGAGGTGCCCGAGCTTAAGAAGACAGGAAAGGGTGTGAAGGCCATTTCTTTGGAAGGCAAGGACTTCCTCGTCTACGGTTCTTCCGTGGACAATGCCACCGACGAATTCTCCTTCGACGGCAAGGTATACCATGCCAAGAAGATCCGCAACCGTAAGCGCGGAGCCAAGGGACAAAAGGCGACACTTTAAGTACAGAACCGAACAGACAAACAGGCACACAGAACCCACATACCGGTCCCGTGTGCCTGTTTTGATATGATCGAAACATCCTATATCGCAAATTGTACAACTCACATTACCCTATAATAGCCCGCAAAGCAAGGCGGCACAGAGATTTGACCGTTTTCCGCAACAGCCTCTCCTCCAAAAGAATAGATGTTCTCTGCAAGCAAATATTCACACGCAAAGGAGACCTTTCTGTTCGCCGGATTGAGAATCACAAGAATCTTCTCTTCAACAGAACCTCGAAGATACACGAGCGGATATCTCCCCTTCTCGACGTATACAAACTCAATATCGCCCATGCTTTGCAGTGCCGGATGACAAAGGCGAATCGATATCAGCTTTTTGATTTCGTTATACAGCGAATGTTCCTCCGCCATCTGTGCCTTCGCGGTCGGTCTATCCTTGCTGTCGTCCTGCCGGATATACAGCTTTTCTGCGGGAGCGGTGCTGAAACCCGCATTGGCAGAATCGTCCCACTGCATAGGAGAACGCGAGCCGGTTCTTCCGTAGCCACCCTCAACGGACGTAAGGTTCTCAACATACCGCATGCCGATTTCATCCCCATAGTAGATAAACGGCGCTCCCGGCATCGACAACAGAAAGGCAAATGCAATTTTCTTGTTGTCCCCGTGAATACTGCGCGCAAGTCTGTCCATATCATGATTTCCCGAAGGAATACATATCAATCCTTTTCGTTCAGATTTCTCATAATTTTCTCTGTACGTTTTCACAAATTCAAAAGCATCGCCCTTTCCTCTTGCAGAAAAGAACGGCTCCTCACAACGAAACAAATCATTGTAATGTGACGGCCCAAAATGAAGCAGAAAGTCCATATGAAAGCCACTCTGTAAGGACTTATCCGGCTCCCCCCACTCAGAAACCATCGCAGCCTCCGGAAACTCCTCGTCAAGAAATCGACGGACGTTCTTCCATAGAGCTATCGTCCCCTTACTCTCCTCATCATTCTTCACAAGCGAGCCCGCCATATCCACGCGAAACCCATCACACCCCATACGCAACCAAAAGCGCATAATGTTCTTGAGCTCTTCAAGCGTTGCCCTTGCACCTTCGCTCTGCATCGACTGCTGCCACTGTTTGTCCGGATCAGTCCGATAGAAACCATAGTTGAGTGCAGGCTGGTGAGAAAAGAAATTCACAGCACAGGAACCGTCTCTGTCAGAAATTCCTCGTATGCAGCCCATCCCTTGCGGCTCCTCCCACACACTGTCCGTCCATACATATCGGTCGGTATACTCGTTACGCTCCGCCTTCATTGACTCGCGAAACCATTTGTGTTCCACCGATGTGTGTCCGGGGACAAGATCGAGAAGAATATGCATGTCTCTCGTATGTACCTCTTCAAAAAGATGCTTGATGTCCTCATTGGTCCCATATCGAGGAGCCACAAGATAATAATCGGAAACATCATATCCCGCATCCCCGAAAGGGGATGCAAAACAAGGATTCATCCAGATTGCATTACAACCAAGCTCTTTTATGTAATCGAGCTTCCCTGTAATTCCATTAATGTCTCCGATTCCGTCCCCATTGGAATCACAGAAGGATTGCGGATAAATTTCATAAAACACTGCATTATCAAGCCATGCGGGCCCTTTTCCTATCTTCATAGCATAGATTCCTTTCGTTCCGCCTTTGAAAGACAAACGTTGTCTCCCTTAACTGCTATCATACTATAAAAGCACCCTCTAAGCAAATAAAAATATAGACGCGTATCGCCTTATATTTTTTCAGTATCGCGCACCCAAAAAGGACTACGTGAGAGTTACTCGCGTAGTCCCGGTTCATCAACATCTCTTATCGGAAATATTTAAAATCGTTCCTCTCGCCTCGGTCATTCCACCTTCGCGATAAATTCTCCTTGCTCTACGTCGACAACAATGGTGTCTCCGGCCTCTACATTTCCCTGCAAAAGCAATCTGGCACTTACAGTCTCCACATGCTTCTGAAGATAACGTTTCAGCGGACGCGCTCCGTATATCGGGTCGTATGCAGCCTCCACCGCATAGTCCTTCGCACGTTCCGTCAGCACAATCGATACACGCTTCTCGTGCAAACGACCATTTAGCTCTTCCATTAGCAACACAATAATCCCGCCAATATTCTCCTTTGTCAGCGGCTTGAACATAAGGATCTCATCCAACCGATTCAAAAACTCCGGACGGAAATGCATCCGCAAGCGTTCATTTACTGCGGCTTCACAATTCTCGGAAATGCTGCCATCAGGAAGTATCCCATCCAAAAGATACTCCGACCCGAGATTCGAGGTCATAATCAAAATGGTATTCTTAAAGTCCACCGTCCGTCCCTGGGAATCGGTAATCCGTCCATCGTCGAGCACTTGCAGTAACACGTTGAATACATCCGGATGTGCCTTCTCCACTTCGTCGAAAAGAACAACGGAATACGGTTTTCTTCGCACAGCCTCCGTCAGCTGTCCCCCTTCATCGTAGCCGATATAACCGGGAGGTGCTCCGATCAATCGAGCCACCGAATGCTTCTCCATATACTCACTCATATCAATACGAACCATGTTCTGCTCATTGTCAAACAGTGCCTCTGCTAACGCCTTGGCAAGCTCGGTCTTACCTACGCCGGTCGGTCCGAGGAACAAGAACGAACCGATTGGACGAGACGGATCCTTGATTCCGGCCTTAGAACGAATAATCGCTTCCGACACCTTCGATACCGCTTCCTCCTGTCCGAGTACACGTCGGTGCAATTCCTCGTCCAAACGCAATACCTTATTGCGTTCCCCCTCCGTCAGCTTTGCAACGGGAATTCCGGTCCAGCGAGACACGATGCGAGCGATCTCATCCTCATCCACCGTCTCGTGCACCATGGCATTTCCCTTGTTTCGCAACGTCTCTTCCGCCTGCCTCAACTCCGCACGAAGCTGCGGCAAGCGTCCGTACTTCAATTCCGCGGCCTTCTCTAGATTATACTTTCTCTCTGCATCCGCAATCTCATGACTTACGGTTTCAATATCTTCTTTGATGCGCCGTACCTGTTCAAGATCTGCCTTCTCACAGTCCCACTGCGCCTTTGCTGCATCAAACTGCTCCCTCGTCTCTGCAAGCTCCTTCTGTAGCTTCGCAAGACGTTCTCTACTAAGCGTATCCTCTTCCTTCTTAAGTGCCGCCTCTTCGATTTCCAACTGCATAATTGCTCGCTTCGCATCGTCCAATTCCGTCGGCATCGAATCCAACTCCGTCTTAATAAGAGCGCAGGCCTCATCCACCAAATCAATCGCCTTGTCGGGCAGGAAACGATCGGAGATATAGCGATTGGAAAGCACTGCTGCATTTACAAGTGCTCCGTCGGAAATCTTTACTCCATGAAACACCTCATAACGCTCCTTTAGACCACGCAATATACTAATCGTATCCTCGACGCTCGGCTCGTCCACCATCACCGGTTGAAAGCGCCGTTCGAGCGCCGCGTCCTTTTCGACATACTGACGATATTCGTTCAATGTTGTTGCACCGATACAGTGGAGTTCCCCTCTTGCCAGCATCGGCTTAAGCATATTTCCTGCGTCCATCGCACCATCGGTCTTCCCCGCACCGACAATCGTATGAAGCTCATCAATAAAGAGAATGATTTTTCCGTTGCTCTTCTTCACTTCTTCAAGAACTGCCTTCAGCCGTTCTTCAAACTCCCCACGGTACTTTGCACCGGCCACATGCGCCCCCATATCAAGTGCAAAAAGCACCTTCTCCTTCAGTCCCTCCGGCACATCACCGCGAACAATTCGTTGTGCCAATCCTTCCACAACAGCGGTCTTACCGACACCGGGCTCACCGATTAACACGGGATTGTTCTTCGTCTTTCGCGACAAGATACGAATCACATTGCGGATCTCACTGTCTCGTCCAATCACCGGATCAAGCTTCTGCTGCTTCGCACGCTCCACCAAATCATACCCGTACTTTGCAAGCGTATCGTAGGTTGCCTCCGGATTGTCCGTTGTCACACGCTGATTGCCTCGTATCTCGGCAAGCGCACGTAAGAAACGTTCTCTCGTAATGCCAAATGCACGAAACACCTCACCGAGCGACGCGCTCGGATACTTCAACATGCATAAGAACAAATGCTCTACACTAACGTAAGCATCCCCCATTGCCTTTGCTTCATCCTCCGCATACAGCAAAATCTTGTTCAAGGTCTGCGACATGCGAAGCTCTCCGCCTTGCACCTTCGGTAGCTTTTCAAGCAATCCACGCACCTGTGCGGCAAATACCTCCCTCGATATCTCCATCTTCGCCATTAATCCCGGAAGAAGACCTTCCTCATCAGACATAAGTGCATACAGCAAATGCTCCGGTTGCAACTCTTGATTCCCGAAATCATAGGCAATCTTCTCGCACATCTGAATCGCCTCAACCGACTTCTGTGTAAACTTACTGATATTCATTTTATTCCCCTCCCTCATTCACACAATGTTTTGTTTGTTCTATTACATATATAACACTCAAGACGTAATATTGCAAGTGTTTTTTTAAAAAACAATACGTGGGTTTACAAGTCCTCCATCTTAGAGTACATAATCCTTTGTTCTCGATACAGACCACCATAACCGGAAAGCATATACGTAATGGCTACCGTCACAAGATAATATGGCATGCCTGCAAAACCGAACATCTCGAATGCAAGCAACAGGGCAGCAAGCGGACTGTTTGTCACACCACAGAAGACACCAACCATGCCGCAAGCAGCAACTAGCGTTGCCGGCAGACCGAACCATCCTGCCACAACACAACCAAAGGTCGCACCAATACAAAATGCAGGTACAATCTCTCCACCTTTAAAGCCTGCGCCGAGCGTCAGTCCGGTAAAGAGCATCTTCACCAAAAAAGCGTACCATGCAACGCTTCCTCCCGCAAAAACAGCTCCTATCATATCAATCCCGGAACCGAAATATTCCCTCGTACGAAGCGCTACCGACAGGAGCAGCACAAGACAACCGCCAAGTGCAATTCGGGAAAAGGCATTTCTTAAATATTTCTCATACAGGTATTCCGCCTCGTGAAGCACGAAGCAAAAAACAATGCTGACCATAGCCACGAGGCAACCAAAACCGAGCATTTTCAACAGTGCAAATGCTTCAACCGGAGGAATCTCTCCTACCGAAAAGGACTCTGCGTGAAGTCCCGCAAGTGCCGTAACACCTCTGCCGATAAACGCTGCACATACACAAGGTACAAATCCGGAATAGCGCATCATACCGACGCTTGCAACTTCCATCGCAAATACCGCAGCGGCCATGGGCGTTCCAAACAATGCGGCAAAGCCCGCGCTCATTCCGCACATTACAACAATCTTTCTGCCCTCCTTCGAGATCCGCAGAAGCTTTCCGATGGTATTCGAAAGACTGCCTCCCAACTGGATTGCCGCACTTTCCCGTCCAGCCGAGCCGCCGCACAGATGCGTGATCGCCGTAGATATAAAGATAATCGGCGCCATCTTTACCGGAACATCCGAGGCCTCCCGAATTGAACCCATAATCGTGTTAGTCCCGCTGTCGTCCATGTACTTCGCCATGTAATTCATGGCCACAATTACGAGTCCCCCAAAAGGCAGAGCGAGTACAATCCACGGGTGCTCCGTCCGAAAACCGTTCACAAAATGCAAGGTGTGGCCGAATGCCGCCCCAACCATGCCGACCACTAATCCCACCAGTCCGCTGACCACCAACCATTTTGCCAAGATCGGCAACGTCTTAACATATTCCTTCGCAGAGGAATAGCCCGTTACTTCCACTAGCCTTGACCAGATCGACTTTTTCCCTTTGTCGTGTGACATACCGTTCTCCTCCTGCCGGACTTATCATAATTGAAGTGATCGTTCCATTGGCTATTTTCCGGGTTTCCATTCGCCGAGCCACAGATTCATATCACAATCACCGCTGACACCGGGAACCTTACCCGAAGCGGAGTATTGCCACACCTGAAAATCATAGCGATAGCTCACCGTATCGCCATAGTAAGCAAACCAGAACGGGTATTCCGCAAGTGCGTCACGATCGATATTCATAATAGACCAGCGCGTACTTGCATAAACCATCGGCTGATAGCCTGCATCACGAATATGATCGCAAAATGCCCTCGCAATCTTCGTTCGCTCCTCACGACCGGTAGCATTTCCTCTGGCAAACTCCGACTCGTAATACTCTGTATCGAAGACTACGGGAAGCTCGATATCGTAACCCTCGATCGCCTCAAGCACCAACTCCGCTTCCGCGATTGCTTCTTCCACTGTAATCGCTTGCGAATAAAAATATACGCCGACCGGAATGCCGTTTTCGAGCGCTCCCTTTATATTATCATCCTTATACTCATCCACATACAAAGAACCTTCTCGACTTCCACGGTAACCAACACGAATGAAAGCAAACTCAATTCCGGCCTCTGCAACCTTCTCCCAGTCAATCTCCCCTTGATGCTTCGACACGTCGATGCCAAGCTTAGAAATCACGGTACCGCTCGCGTCCTTGAGAAAACGGTGGTCTCCCGCTTCTTTCGTCAGCTCACTAAAATCATAGCTATGATTCGGAACCTTCTCGTAACGCTGTAGATACAGACGCTCATTTGTTCCGGCTGACAAAACAACCGGCTCTTCCAGATATTCTGTCTGCGGCGTATTGATCTTGTCGCCTTCCATATCATCGAAATCAAAATCCACATATGCACCGTACCGATTCACTTCCAGTTCAAATGCTCCGTCACGTGGAACCAAAGTTCCCGACAAGACCCCGTAATACGCACCGCTCTCCACATATATCAGTCCATCCACCGCGATACCGTTCTCCGTCAGTTGCCACGTAAAATGGTCTCCGACCGTTAGCGCCTGTCCTCCTCTTGCACGTGCCGCCTCGACAACCTGCGCCGATGCCTCATATAGATAGTTTGACCCGTTTGCGGTCGTCAATAGTACCGTTCCCTCCGCCTTACCGGGAATCAGTGCAAACCAACCGTTCATATATTCCGCAAAGCGCTTACTCTCCAGCTCAAGAAAATTGTCGAGACACACCCCACCGACTCCGACTGCCACGTCCTCTTCATATTCATAGAACATAAGATACTGCTTCTCATGAATCGTTGTCACCTGCGGACACAGATATGCTAGTTCTCCATCAAGATCATACGGCATCGAAAGCTCCATCGTTTTTTTGCCATTCGACAGCAGTAGTCCCATGTTACTGGGGACATTTTCTCCACTCACAGAATACTCGTTTCGGTAATAGAGTGTAAACAGGGGTTCTCCGTCCTCCTCATAGGAAAGCGCAAGATACTCCGTTTCACCGAGAGATGTCACAGTGGCATGATAGCCCGGAACCCCTTCTTTCGAAAACCGCTTCACACGTTCGGAAAGTTCTTCACATACCTTTACAGTCTCTGCGTCCACCGCATTCGTACCGGCCTCTCTTGCCTTACCGTCTCGATAACGAAGGTAAAAAAAAGTGATTCCGAGCAACAACAAAATGCCGACCAATACCCACGTAGTTGTCTGCCAAATCCCCTTTTGTCTGCGGCACAGATTCACATACTCTGTCCGCACCTCTTCTTCGCTTCTCATTTCCTTTGTCTTCTGTTCTTCTGCCATCCTTCTCCCTCCGTACAAGAAATCACACGATACCACATATATATTTTAGCATAATTCACTGAAAAAGAAAACCTCGCAATTCGTCGAAAAATTTTCTATTGACATTCTCCCTCGCTATCCCTTATAATAGCCGCAATGACAAATGCAATGACGAGAACAAGTACTTCCAAGGGAAACCTACAGAAAGTTGCCGGTGGATGAGAGGCACAGGGGAAGCTTTGAAGGAATACCTCTCCAAGCAGCGCACCGAACCGGGCATTCCGCAGTAGGCTGCGTCGGGTGCACCCGTTACAGTGCCAAAGTATATGGAGCTGCCTGTCGTCGCTTTCGTTACAGGCCCCAAGCGTTCCCGTACTTACTGAGGCGATGCACGTGAGTTCATCGCGAAGAAAGGTGGTAACACGAGAGTTTCTCTCGTCCTTTTATGGGACGGGAGTTTTTTTGTTTCAGAGAGTCCGGTGAATTGCGAACAAAGATAAGTACCACCGCTCTTTCTGCTCCTTTTTAGCTTCGGCACTTCCGTTTCCTTTCAGCGCTGCGCGCATTTGCCGAAGACTATGATCAAAGAGAGGTATGAAAATGAAACTGTACGACGAACTGAAAGCCCGTGGCCTCATCGCACAGGTTACGGACGAGAAGCTGATTAGCGAATTGATCAACGAAGGAAAGGCCACGTTCTACATCGGCTTCGACCCTACGGCAGATAGCTTGCACGTAGGACACTTTATGGCACTTTGCCTTATGAAGCGTCTTCAGATGGCCGGAAATAAGCCCATCGCTCTTCTCGGCGGAGGAACCGGTATGATTGGCGACCCCTACGGCAAGACCGACATGCGTAAGATGCTGACCCCCGAAGACATCGCTCACAACATCGAATGCTTCAAGAAGCAGATGAGCCGCTTTATCGATTTTTCCGAAGGCAAAGCGATGATCGTAAACAATGCCGATTGGCTCATGAACCTGAATTATATCGACCTGCTTCGCGAGGTGGGGGCGCATTTCTCCGTGAATCGTATGCTGACCGCAGAGTGCTACAAGCAGCGTATGGAGCGCGGCTTGACCTTCCTCGAATTCAACTACATGATTATGCAGAGCTACGACTTCTACCGTCTGTTCCAGGATTACGGCTGTAATCTTCAATTCGGCGGGGATGACCAGTGGAGTAACATGCTGGGCGGCACGGAGCTGATTCGCCGCAAGCTCGGCAAGGACGCTTCCGCGATGACCATTACGCTTCTCCTGAACTCTGAGGGCAAGAAGATGGGTAAGACGGAGAAGGGTGCCGTATGGCTTGATCCGAAGAAAACCAGTCCCTTTGAGTTCTACCAGTACTGGAGAAATGTAGCCGACGCTGACGTACTTAAGTGCATCCGCATGCTTACCTTCCTTCCCATCGAGGAAATCGAAAAGATGGCGGACTGGGAAGGTAGCCAGCTAAATGCCGCAAAAGAGATTCTCGCTTACGAGCTCACAAAGCTGGTACACGGCGAAGAAGAAGCCGAAAAGGCACAAGCATCCGCCAAGTCCCTCTTCGGCGCCGGAAACGGCGAAGATGCACCCGAAGCGTTGCTCACTGATGCGGACCTGACCGACGACTCCATTGACCTTGTATCGATTCTCGTAAAGGCCGGTTTGGCACCCACTCGCTCGGAAGCCAGAAGAAATATTGAGCAGGGCGGTGTTCTTGTTGAAAACGAGAAAGTGACCGATTTCAAGGCAATCTACAACAGCGAGCAGTTACGTGCGGGACTGCTTGTCCGCAGAGGCAAAAAGAACTTTAAGAAGGTCATTTTGAAATAACATGCATAAAACGAAGGGGGCTGTCTTTCTTGTACAGCCCCCTTCGAACATGACTTACGCTTTACACAACCTGCACCATAAGCACACGATGCAGACTGTCGATTTCAACGGTCACTAATCGCGCTCCGTTTCGTTTTCTCCACCGATGCCACCCTGATTGCTGGTGGTAATTACATCCTCGGAAGCAAACATCATAACCTCCATGCTGAGTGCTTCGTATTCCTTCTTCATCGTTTCCCCCTTTACTCCTTGATAGACTCAAAATAAATTCTCGCATACTCTCCGTACGTTACCATACGCTTCATCGTTTCCACCAACTCCGCATTGGAACTCTTGTTAATGCGACCTTCCGCATACGCCTCCGGACTGTATGCAACGATCTCACTGTAATGTGCATTTCCATCGGCATCTACAAACTTCGCACATGCGAAAATGGTCTTACCGTATTCCTTTGCTGCAAACTCCTTGGATCTCGCACCGTATTCTCCTGCAGTTGCAATCAGGTCTACCGTGTACGATGCATTGTCCTCCGTCAGGGTTCCGCTTACACCGTCCCATACAAGCAACTCACCGCTCTCCGCTGTGAAGTTCAGGGGCTTGAAGTAGAAGTTGATCCAGATGGCTCCGTCAAGGGACAGCGTCTTTCCATTGTCCTTAATGTCATCCGTGGCTACAATATCCGTCGTGTAGGTATCAAGCGTTGTAAGCAACGTCTCATCCCATGCTTCTACCGGATAGTCCGCAACAATGTTCTTGTTCGCAAGGTCCTCCAGGTTGTAAGCAAAATATTCCTGTGCTGCCGCACCGTAATGCAACATTGCTACACAAGTATCTTTCAGCTCGGATTCCTCATCTGCATATTTTTCAATCATGCTTTCACAATAATGACGTACACTGTACTCCTTCAAGGGTCCGTATACATACGTACCATCTTCCTGCTGAATGTATACACGAAGGTACATCACATCCGCATATTCCTTGGCTGCAATTCCATCCGTCTGCTGACCGTATTCATCGCCACTCTTGATCAACCCCGCCTTAATTATATCGGCGGTATCGTACGTAGCACCATCCTCGGTTACTGCACTATTCCAAATCAAGAGACCGCCGTTCTTAGAGATATCCACACCGGCAAAGCCTTCAACCTTGACATACTGATTGATGTAGATAACACCATCAAGGGAAAGGGTACGCCCCGTGTCGATAATCTTATCGAGCACTCCTTCTTCCACGCCATAAGTACCATCGCCGTTATCCTTCGGGATAAAACCTTCTGCGCACCATGCCTCATCCAATGCTACGGTGTAAGTACCACCGGAGATTGCAAGGCTTGCGGTATTCGATACTTCGATCTTTCCTTCAATGGTTCCCGTGGTGCTTACGCTTACACTGGGTACTGCGTAACCTGCGGAAGAATAATCGTATACATCGAATGCCA
>JAZRZZ010000025.1:0-118396 GCA_045601665.1 Lachnospiraceae bacterium | reverse complement strand
CAATGTTCAAACGAATTTCAAGGTTGTTTCACTGTTCAGTTTTCAAGGTTCTCTGTCTTGCGAATCACTGTTCGTTCAAGCGACAGCTTTGCTAGTTTACTACATCGCAAAGCGTTTGTCAACACTTTTTTCGAACTTTTTTTCATCTTTCGACGAATGTGCTCGTAAGACAAATCGGAGAAAGAGGGATTTGAACCCTCGCGCCGCGTGAGCGACCTACACCCTTAGCAGGGGCGCCTCTTCAGCCTCTTGAGTATTTCTCCATGCTGAATATTGCAGAGTTCCCTGTCAATATTTCGTTCGCTCCTTCGAAACACAGATTTTCTCGTGCTCCGAAAGTATTTCGTCACTGCCAAACATGACTGTTTTTGAGTGGCGCAATATTTAATATAGCAAATGTTCTCTCCTTTGTCAACCCATTTTGGCTATTTTTTTTACGCAAAAAAGGAGGGGAAAATCGCTTTTTCGACTTACCCCTTCCTTATAGTATAGATTCATTTTCCTGACCCATAGATATTGTGGTTGTACCCACGCTTCAGGGAAATACACTACTCTTTTATTTCTTCCTCTTCCTCAATTTCATCGTCGATTACCACAGCATTTTCCGCATCCATCGCTGCCTGCATCTCCTGCAAGGCATCTTCGTCGCTTCCGCCCTCAGTCTCACGAACCTTCGCAAAGCTTGCTACGCGAATATCGTTCTCGACATCTACATTCATACAACGAACGCCGGAGGTATCTCGCCCGATAACACTGATATTGTCTACGGGAATACGAATCAATATTCCTTCATTCGTAATAATCATGATTTCGTTGTTGTCATCGACTGCCTTTGCTCCAACCAGCATCCCGGTTCGCTCCGTAATCTTGTAGCATTTTACGCCCTTGCCACCGCGGTGCTGTGTGGAAAACTCGTCGATACGTGTTCTCTTACCGAGACCGTTTTCCGACAAGAATAACAGATATTCACCCTGGTCTGCTGTCTGCATCGAAACGATTTCATCTTCTTCTCCAAGACGCATACCCCAGACACCCATCGCGTTACGTCCGGTACCCCGAACATCACGCTCGTTAAACCGAATGCACTGGCCCTTCTTTGTTACAAGCAAAATATCCTTCTGGTTGTCTGTCGCCTTAACTTCAATCAATTCGTCACCCTCACGTAGCGAAATTGCCTGAATTCCGGTCTTTCGGATATTACTGTACGCCTGCATCTTTGTTTTCTTAACAATACCGTGCTTCGTTGCCATAAACAAATAACGATCGTCGCCGAATTCTTTCAACGCTATAATCGCCGTTACCTTCTCTCCGCCCATCAACTGCAAAAGGTTTACGATTGCCGTACCTCTTGCGGTTCTGGATGCTTCGGGAATCTGGTATGCCTTCATGCGATACACACGACCCATATTGGTAAAGAACATGAGGAAATGATGATTTGTCGTCATAAACAAATCTTCGATAAAGTCATCTTCGATCGTCTGCATTCCCTTAATTCCCTTACCACCACGATTCTGCGTACGGAAATTCTCGATGCTCATCCGCTTGATATAACCACGCTTCGTCATTGCGATTACTGTCGGATCGTCCGGAATCAGATCCTCCATAGAAATATCAAATTCATCAAAGCCAATCGTCGTTCTTCTTTCGTCGCCGTATTTCGCGGAAATGAGCAAAATCTCCTCTCGAATCACACCGAGAAGCTTCTTCTCATCTGCAAGAATCGCGCGATATTCCGCAATGCGACTCATTAGCTCCGCATATTCTCCTTCCAGCTTTTCTCTTTCCAAACCGGTCAGCTGACGCAAACGCATATCCACAATAGCCTGTGCCTGTACATCATCAAAACCAAAACGCTCCGTCAAACGACCCTTTGCCTCAGCGGTTGACTTTGAAGAACGAATGATATGAATCACCTCATCGATAAAGTCCAGAGCTTTCAAAAGCGCTTCCATGATATGTGCGCGCTCTTCCGCCTTATTCAGATCGTACTGCGTTCTTCTCGTCACAACCTCTTCCTGGTGTGCCAAATAGTATCGCAGCATGTCGAGAATGTTTAATATCTTCGGCTCGTTGTTCACAAGTGCCAGCATAATTACGCCAAAGGTGTCCTGCAACTGCGTATGCTTATACAAATGGTTCAATACCACCGTCGGATTCGCATCTCTTCTCAATTCGATGCAGACGCGCATACCCTGACGATCGGACTCGTCGCGAAGGTCAACGATTCCGTCCACCTTCTTTTCACGTACTAGTTCGGCGATCTTCTCGATCAAACGCGCCTTATTTACCATATACGGCAACTCGGTTACAACAATTCGGTTCTTACCATTTGCCATCGGCTCAATATCGGTCACCGCACGCACGCGCACCTTACCGCGTCCCGTACGATAAGCTTCTTCGATTCCGCGCGTTCCGAGAATCTGGGCACCGGTCGGAAAGTCAGGACCCTTTACAATCTGAAGAATCTCTTCGATCTCCGTATCACGCTCTTCCACCTTGTTATCAATAATCTTCACAACCGCAGAAATGACTTCTTTCAAGTTGTGCGGCGGAATGTTAGTCGCCATACCTACGGCAATACCGGATGTCCCGTTTACCAAAAGATTCGGAAATCTTGCCGGCAATACCACGGGCTCCTTCTCCGTATCATCAAAGTTCGGTATAAAATCCACGGTATCCTTATTGATATCCGCAAGCATTTCCACCGAAATCTTAGAAAGACGTGCTTCGGTGTATCGCATTGCGGCTGCGCCGTCACCATCCACAGAACCAAAGTTGCCGTGTCCGTCTACCAAGGGATAACGAGTATTCCAATCCTGTGCAAGGTTTACTAATGCACCGTAAATCGAACTGTCTCCGTGCGGGTGATACTTACCCATCGTATCTCCGACAATACGGGCGCACTTACGATGCGGCTTGTCCGGACCGTTGTTCAACTCACTCATTGCGTGAAGAATACGTCTCTGTACCGGCTTCAAACCGTCTCTTACATCGGGCAACGCACGTGCGGCAATTACAGACATGGCGTACTCGATATAAGACTTTTCCATCATTTTTTTCAGATCGACGTCATCGATTTTATCAAAAATATGTTCGTCCATACAAATCTCCATTTCGATATTCTTATATCATTTCAACGAATCGACACGCTAAATGTCCAGATTCTCCGCATACTTTGCATTTTCTTCGATAAAGACTCTTCGCGGTTCTACTTCATCTCCCATCAATGTGGTAAATGTCAGATCCAACTCACTGAGGCTCTCCTCGTTCATATTGACACGACGTAAAATGCGCTTTTCGGGATCCATCGTCGTCTCCCAAAGCTGCTCCGCGTCCATCTCACCGAGACCCTTATAACGCTGAATCTTGTTATTTTGATCACGCCCGATTTCAGCGAGAATCCGATTGAGCTCTTCATCGTTGTACGCATACCACACCTGCTTGTTCCGTTCTACTTTATAGAGTGGAGGCATTGCAAGATATACGTGTCCCTGCTTAATCAACTCGGGCATAAATCGATAAAAGAAAGTCAACAAAAGAGTACTGATATGTGCTCCGTCTACGTCGGCATCGGTCATAATAATAATCTTGTGATACCTCAGCTTAGAAATGTCAAAATCATCGTGAATACCGGTTCCGAAAGCCGTAATCATCGCACGAATCTCCGCATTCCCGAGAATCTTATCGAGACGTGCTTTTTCTACGTTGAGTATCTTACCGCGAAGCGGAAGAATCGCTTGTGTTGCACGTGTTCTTGCCGTTTTAGCGGAGCCACCTGCGGAATCACCCTCTACAATGTAAATTTCGCAATTCTCCGGATTCTTATCGGAACAATCCGCAAGCTTACCGGGAAGACTTTGACTTTCCAACGGAGACTTTCTTCTTGTCAGATCTCTTGCCTTTCTTGCGGCATCGCGTGCACGCTGTGCAAGTACGGACTTTTCAACAATAATCTTACCGATTGCGGGATTCTGTTCAAGAAAATACGTCAACTGTTCACTTACGATGCTATCCACCGCACCGCGTGCCTCGCTGTTTCCGAGCTTCTGCTTCGTTTGTCCTTCAAACTGCGGATCCGGAAGCTTTACACTGATAATCGCAGTTAAGCCCTCTCGAATATCTTCACCTTCAAGATTCGGCTCATTTTCCTTCAACAATTTTCCCTTACGGGCATAAGAATTAAACGTCTTTGTCAAGGCGTTTCGGAAACCGACAAGGTGAGTGCCGCCTTCCGGCGTCGTGATGTTATTTACAAAACTATAACAACCATCATTGTAAGCATCGTTGTGTTGCATTGCTACCTCGACACTCACATTTCCGACCGTACCTTCAAAATACAATATGTCCGAATACAGTGCGTTTTTGCCCTTATTGAGGTACGTCACGTATTCTTTGATTCCTCCCTCGTAATGAAAAGTACGCACCGTCTCCTTTTCCTCACGCTTATCGCGCAAAATAATCTTTAGACCCTTTGTAAGAAACGCCATCTCACGCAATCTTTGCTTCAAAATGCCGTAATCGTACACCGTCTCTTCAAAGATTTCCTTGTCCGGAAGGAATGTAACCGTCGTACCGGTTCTCTCAGTCTCTCCGATGACTTGCAAAGGCATAATTACCTTTCCACGTTCATAGCGCTGCTGATAACGCTTTCCGTCCAAATCAACAATAACCTCAAGCCATTCGGACAGTGCATTTACAACCGAAGCTCCTACTCCGTGAAGACCACCGGACACTTTGTATCCTCCACCGCCGAACTTTCCTCCGGCGTGCAAAATCGTAAATACAACCTCAACTGTGGAAATGCCCTTTTTCTTGTTCACCTCCACGGGGATTCCTCGTCCGTTATCAATAACAGTAATGGAATTGTCCTCGTTAATGGATACATCAATCTCCGTACAATAACCTGCAAGCGCCTCATCTACCGCATTGTCTACGATCTCATAAACAAGATGATGAAGTCCTCTAGATGACGTACTACCGATGTACATTCCCGGTCTCTTACGAACTGCCTCAAGTCCTTCTAAGATTTGAATCTGATCAGCACCGTACTCCTGACTCATAAATAACCTCCTATGCGTATCCACACGCAACAATTTATCTATTATTTTTTCCTTCGTGCAACGTAATCTGTCCGTCCTTTACAAAGAAAATGCGATTTTCCTCCGGACGACACTGTACAAACTCCTCCATGCCGGTACATGTCACTATCGTCTGTACCTCCTGCATCTCATTTAACAAATGCAATTGTCGATTACGATCCAGTTCCGACAACACGTCATCCAACAACAAAATCGGCGTATCCTTCACACGTTTCTTCACAAGCTCAATTTCCGCGAGCTTCAAAGCAAGCGCCACCGTTCTTTGTTGCCCTTGCGATCCATACAATCGTACATTTCGCTCATCGATATACAAAGCCATATCATCTCTATGAGGACCGTCTCCCGTTACTTTCATCGCGATATCACGTTCTAAGTTTTTCGATAATTTCATAGAAAGCTCTTCCGGACAACAATTCGGTTCGTATTCGATACGCAAGCATTCCCTTCCACCGGAAAGAATCGCATGCTTTTCCGCAACAATCGGCATCAATTCGTTGATAAATGCTTGTCGCGCCTCAATAATATACCTTCCGAACCGCACTAACTGTTCGTCCCACACTTCTACGGTTTCTCTTAAGGAACGATCATACGACAATTGCTTCAACAATTGATTTCTTTGATAGATTGTCTTATTGTAATTGGCCAGCTGGTTATAATATATCTTATCCATCTGACACAATTCCATATCGAGAAACCTTCTTCTCTCCGAAGGTCCGTTTTTCATCATTCCGAGATCTTCGGGGCTAAAGGATATCGCATGTAACAAGCCAAAGAGTTCCGCACTCTTCCGTACGGGAATTCCGTCAATTGCCGCTCCCTTTCGTCCCGACATCTTGAGGTGCATATCTACACGATGTTCTCTTCCGTCTCTGTGGATACCGGTACGAATATGTGCTTCCTCCATACCGAGACGAATCATTTCCCGATCCTTACTTCCACGAATCGACTTTGTTGTTGCTGCCAGAAAAACAGCCTCGAGAATATTTGTCTTTCCCTGTGCATTATCTCCGAACAAGAGATTCACGCCCTTTGAAAATTCCATAGAAAGCGATTCGTAATTCCGAAAATTATACAATTGCAATTCTTTGATATACATTCGTTCAAAGACTCCCGTCTACGGAATTATTACTCTACACCGATGGTCTGTCCGTTGTATGTAAAAGTATCACCGGGATATAATTTTCTCCCACGACGAAGATCTACTTCGCCGTTCACAAGAACCTCTCCCGCGGTAATGACTTCCTTTGCTTCCACACCACTATCCACTAATCCGGCAAGCTTCATCGCTTGACCGAGCTTGATAAATTCATCACGCAAATGAATCTTCTCCATAATCGTTCCTTTCTCTTTCTTATCTTGCATTAAAATTAACCGGAAGAATCAAATAAATATAGCTTTCCTCAACATCTCGGATAAAGCAAGGTGCCTTTGGATTCGTAAGATAAATCGTAACCTCCTCGTCATCAATTGCACGCAATGCATCCATAAGGAATTTCGGATTAAAACCGATCGTTAGGTCATTTCCACTCTTTTGAATCATGATTTCCTCATCCATTGTTCCAAGGGAAGAATTCATATTCAAAGACATAGACCCATCTTTGATATCAATAATAACCGGACGCTTCTCGGATTCCTTAACCAGAAGAATCGCACGATCAATACAATCCATAAGTTCACGCTTGTTCACAACCATCTTTGTATCGAAATCCGACGAAATCATCTGCTTCACGTTGTAATACTTTCCTTCAATCAACCGTGACAGAATGATTGTATTTTCAAATTCAAAGATCACATGACGATCCATAAAATACATATTTACTTCCTTGTCAACATCTCCACCGAGAATCTTTCCTATTTCGGACAAAGTCTTTCCGGGAATAATGACATTGTGCGACTCATAACTGCTCTTTAATTCGACATTACGAATACTGATACGGTGTCCGTCAAGAGACGTTACACGCAAACGATTGTCGTTGATTTCAAAATATTCTCCGGTCATCACCTTATTGTTCTCGTTGTCCGAAGTAGAGAAAATGGTTTGACGAATCAATTCTTTTAATGTGAATTGCGAAACCGTAATCGCCATGTTTTTCTCAAATGCCGGAAGCAGCGGAAAATCTTCACCGCTCTGTCCGGAAATCTTAAACTTTGCCTTTCCACATACAATCTGCGCGGTATAATTACCGTCAACCTCTACGATAACGATGTCTTCCGGAAGCTTGCGAATAATGTCGGAAAAGATCCGTGCATTTAAAGCAACACGTCCTTTTTTGTCTACGCGACCTTCGATGATCGTTTCAATTCCGAGCTCCATGTCGTTCGTAGTAATCTTAATTCCATCTTCCATTGCTTCTAACAGAAAGCATTCGAGAATCGGAAGAGAGGTCTTCGAAGGAACTGCTTTCTGAGCGATACTCAATGCACTCATTAATTCGGCTTGTTTACAAATAAATTTCATAAGATTCTCCTTTCATCGACGAAATGAAGTCCGGAAGGACATTCGCCATAAGTAAATAATGAATTGAAAAAGAAATAGAATTCGTATTAGGGGCTGTGGATATGTTGATAAGTCTGTGTACCTAAGGAAAATGAGGTTTCTTCGGATTGAATATCCTGTGGAAAGGTATTCACTGCGAAGAAGAAAAACGTCAATGCTTTTGTTCGCCATGTTTCGACGGTCTTTCCTTATTCACATTTATCAAAAATATTATCCGACGGTTATTCACAAAAAAATAAATTGTTATCAACAAAGTATGAAAAAAATCATAGACTATCGTGGTCGTATTTATTGAGGATTGATTTTTTTCTTTAGTACATCTACGGTGTTTGCGATAGAGGTATCTGTTGCAATGTCGGAAGTAACCTTTGTATATGCATAATGAACCGTAGAATGATCACGGTTTCCGATATCACGTCCGATTTCATCAAAGGAAAGCGGCGTTAATTCACGACATAGATACATTGCCACTTGCCGAGGATAAGCAATATTACGACTCTTATTCTTTGAAATGATTTGTTCCGGAGTAATGTTATAATGTTCCGCAACAACATTTAAAATCAAAGGCAATGTAACGGACTTTTGCGCATCGGGAGAAATGATGTCCTTTAAGGCTTCCTGTGCAAGAGAAAGGGTAATTTCTTTCTTTTGAAGACGACTGAGTGCAACAACCTTTGTCAAAGCACCTTCCAATTCACGAATGTTAGTACTGATGTTTATTGCAATGTAATTGAGAATCTCGTCCGGAATGGTGAGTCGATTAATTTCTTGTTTCTTTCGTAAAATCGCCATTCGAGTCTCAAATGCAGGCGCCTGGATGTCTACTGTTAAGCCCCATTTGAAACGAGAACTCAATCGTTCGTCAAGAATCTGAAGCTCTTTCGGATGCTTATCCGAAGAAATGATAACTTGACGGCCGGAATCCTTCATTTCATTGAAGGTATGGAAAAATTCCTCCTGTGTTCGTTCCTTATTTATAATAAACTGAATATCATCGATCAGAAGAATGTCATTGGAACGATATTTCATACGAAATTCTTCGGTTTCGGTACCACCGGCCTTAATTGCCTTAACAAGATCGTTGGTAAAGGTTTCACTTGTAACATAAAGAACCTTCATTTCCGGATTATATTCGGTAACGAAGTTTGCAATCGCATACATAAGATGTGTCTTTCCGAGACCGGCGCCTCCGTAAATATAAAGAGGGTTGTAAACCTTTCCGGGATCTTCGGCAACTGCAAGAGCGGCAGCGTGAGCCGTGTTATTGTTATCACCTACGACAAAGGAATCGAATGTATAATGAGGATTGATCATTCTTATTCCGCCATACGAAGAGAATCCGCCGATTTTTTTCTTATCGTTTTCTTTTTCCCTCTTCATAATCTGCGATTGAGGAACAATATCCACTTCAAAATCTCTCTGCATAATCTCCGAGATTGCGACTTTGAAAAGAGGAGTATATTTTGCGCGGATAAAACCGACATTGTTTGCATTGATTACCGAGTCATCTGCTATGATAGTAATCATGTTATCTTCAACATCATAGACCTTCAGAGGTAATAACCAAGTGCGAAACGAAACGTTGGAAAGATTGTATTCCTGTTTCATATAGGCAAGAATCTCATCCCATTTGCTTTCAATTTCTAATTTCGTTTGCATAAAAACCTCCGAAAAAATATCTTCATCGTGGAAAAATGACATCGAATTCACATGATGTCCATCATAACAAAAATCCTATTCAATTATACAATAAAAGCGACTGTTTCGCAAGAAGAATTCATTAAGGAAGTAAAAGAAATATTAGTTTTATCGCTGAAAGGCTTTAAAATGCCTCAGAATGATTTTTTTAAAAAAAAGGTCAATTTTCGAAGAAAATAAAAAAAGAAAGCGTATAGTTAAAATCAACAATTTATCAACGCATTATCCACTGTCGAAAAGGTAAGAAAATCAATGGAAAAAGAAATCTATCAACAAGGTGTTGATAAAGAAATTAAAACAATCCACATAAATTTTTGATAAGAAATACAGCAAAATTTTATTTTGTTTATAGGTTTCGATGATTTTTTACTTGACGAGAAGCGGAGAAATCACTATAATATAGAACGCACCACGTTTTTTTGTGGGTAAATATTTAACAGCAAAGGAGGAGCAGCCCTATGAAGATGACATTTCAGCCGAAGAAGAAGAGCCATGCAAGAGTACACGGCTTCCGTCAGAGAATGTTGACAGCAAGCGGTAGAAAGGTATTGTCCGCTAGAAGAGCAAAGGGAAGACATAAGATTTCTGCTTAGGTCGCATTTATTGTGACCTTTTTTTCTCGTTATGAGTTTTTTCTCACAACGACTTGAGGAGCCTTAGAAATGAAAATTGTGTCTTTGAAGAATCGCAGGGAATTCGGTCGTGTATACGATAACGGAATTTCCTATGCGAACAGGTATCTTGTCATGTATGTACTTGACAATGATCTTGATTACAACAGAATAGGAATCAGCGTAAGTAAGAAGGTAGGAAACAGTGTGGTTCGTCATCGAATTACACGTTTGATTCGTGAGGGCTTACGCTTATACGGCGATACATTTAGCAACGGGTTAGATATCGTCGTCATTGCACGTGGAACAGCAAAGGGAAAAGGACAGCAGGAGATTACAAGTGCGATATTGCATTTGGCGAAGCTGCATCATTTGACCGAAAGAGAGACGGAGTAGGTATGAAATATATTGTTTTATCAATCATTCGTTTTTATCGAAGGTATCTCTCGGGACTCAAAGGGAGACCGAGCTGTATCTATACGCCTACTTGTTCTCAGTATGCAATGGAAGCAGTCGAAAAGTACGGTGCCATAAAAGGAAGTTATTTGGCCATCAAAAGAATATTGCGTTGTCACCCGTTTCATAAGGGTGGTTACGATCCGGTACCGTAGCTTAAAGGAGGACGACAATGAATGTTATTTTTTTGACGCAGGTCGGAGGTTTTTTGAAGCCTTTCGCTTGGGTAATGGGTAAGATTCTCAATGCGATTTATATGTTTGTTTCCATGTTTGGAATTGCGAATATTGCATTGTGTATCGTCATTTTCACGATTGTAGTGAAGATGTTGATGCTTCCCCTAACAGTAAAGCAGCAGAAGTTTGCGAAGGTATCTGCGAAGATGAGCCCTGAGCTTCAGGCAATTCAGGAAAAGTATAAAAATGCGGATCGCTCTAATCAGGCGGTAATGAATAAGCTTGCACAGGAGCAGCAGGAAATTTATCAAAAGTATGGGACAAGCCCGTTTGGAGGATGTCTTCCTCTTTTGATTATGCTCCCGATTATCTTTGCGTTGTATCGTGTGATTTATGCGGTACCTGCATATGTGGATGATGTGAACGTCTTATATAAGGATGTTTCGAATGCCATCATCAATGAACTTGATGACACGGAATACGAAGAGATTTATACCGAGGCAATAGAAGAGTTCTATACGGCCGAGAAGATTGCGCTTCGTGAGAAGAAGGAAGATATCAAAGCGTATAGCACAAGAGATTTGATTGATATTTTCTCAGTCTTTAATACGGTAGCGTGGGAAGATTTTCAGAGTGGCAGGGAACTTGAAAATTGCGAAAACTGGAATAAGCTCGCAAGATCACAAGAATTTGCGGCTATCATGCAAAGCCAGGAGAAGAACATCGAAAAGATTCTCGATGTTAATGGCTTCCTTGGAAAGATGAATATTTTGGACGCTCCGGGCTTTAAGTTCCCGGCAGTAATTTTGCCGATTCTTGCAGCACTTCTTCAGTTTATACAGGGAAAGATGTCGAGTGCGGCGAATAATGATCCGAATCGAAAGAATGATGACAGTCCGATGAATAGCAGTATGCAGACAATGAACACCATTATGCCGATTATGTCCGGTGTGTTCTGTTTGTTCCTGCCGATCGGTGTGGGCATTTACTGGGTTGCGAACAGTGGCGTAACGATTATACAACAGTTTGCAATTAACAAGTACCTTGATAAGATCGGTATTGATCAGATGATCGAGGAAAATGCCGAAAAGAAGAAGAAAGACCTTGAAAAGTACGGTGTTCATTCCGGAGGAAATCAGATGTCCGGAATTGCAAAATCCAGTACGCGTTCCATTGCAAATATGAGAACCGATGCATTGGAAAGAGGCAATAAGAATACGCAAAACAAGGGTGGTAAGCGTAAGGATTCCGATATCCTCATTTCCGAAAAGAAGAGAGAGGAATTAAAGAAGAATTACGAGGAAACGGGCATGAACAGTATCGCTTCGATTGCGAATCTGTTGAGAAACGATGACGTGGAGGAATAGGTATGGCTTATAAAGAGTTTGCCGGTAAGACGATCGAAGAAGCAAAAGCGGCAGCATGCGAGGAGCTCGGTGTATCCGCTGAGGAGCTTGTATATGAAGTAATTGAGGAAAAGGGTGGTTTTCTCGGTTTGTTCAAGAACCAGAAGATTCGCGTTTCCATTAACGAAGAAAAGGAAGAGACTCCGGCGGAAGAAGCTGAGAGTATTGTAGAGGAAGTTAAGGAAGTATTGACACAGAGCGATATTACCGCGGCAAGTGGAGAAACTCCTTCTGAGGTTGCTGTAGATTTTATCTGCAAGATTTTAAAGGAAATGGATCTTTCCGCAGAAATTACTGCAACCGTGAATGAAGAGGATGAAAACATCTATATCAATATCGAAGGCGAAGATATGGGTACATTGATCGGAAAGCGTGGTCAGACGTTGGATGCTCTTCAATATCTGACGAGTCTTGTCGTAAATCGTGCATGTGGTCAGTACTTTAAGATTAAGCTCGATACGGAGAATTATCGTGAGAGAAGAAAGGAAACCCTTGAGAATCTTGCGAAAAATATTGCAATGAAGGTAAAGAAGACACATAGAAGTGTTGCTCTTGAGCCAATGAATCCGTACGAGCGACGTATTATCCATGCTGCACTGCAGAACGATAAGTACGTTGAGACACACAGCGAAGGTGAGGAGCCTTATCGCAAGGTGATTGTCAGCATGAAGAAGGGTGTTACGTATGATTCCGGTCGTTACGGCAGTGGCTATGGACGTGGAAGCTACGGACGTGGTGGCTATGGACGCGGTGGCTATGGTCGTGGTGGTAGTCGCTATGGCAACAATCGTGGTGGCAATCGTCCGCAGAAGCGTTACAGTGACGAAAACAGCAACGATTACAGCAAGGATTATATGAAGGATTATGCGGCATATAAGGAAGCAAAGGCCGCTGAGAAAGCAAAGGCAGAAGAGAATAATCAGTAACATGTAGTCCGGTTCGGGCATTTGCATGCCTTAGAAGAAGCTGGTTGGAGAGGAATTGCGATTACGTGATTCCTCTCTTTTGATTTGATATAGAAGGGAGAGACGACAATGGAAACGAGTACAATTGCAGCAATTGCAAGCGGAATGTCGGCATCCGGGATCGGGATTGTTCGTATCAGTGGACCGCGGGCAATGGAAGTTGCATCGAACGTGTTTGTTCCGTCGAGAGCGATGCGAGTCGGTGCGTGTAACGTCGGTTCCTATGAAAGTCATACGGTGCATTACGGTTTCATTTGTGACGGAGAAACGGTGGTAGACGAAGTCATGCTTCTTGTTATGAAATCGCCGAGAACGTTTACGCGTGAAGACGTTGTGGAGATTGATTGTCATGGCGGTATTGTTGTGACACGTCGTATTTTGTCCCTTTTGCTTGCAAATGGTGCTACGCTTGCAGCTCCCGGGGAATTCACAAAGCGTGCGTTTCTAAATGGTAGAATCGATCTGACGCAGGCGGAGGCAGTCGGAGGAATTATTTCTGCAAAAAATGAGTTGTTTCTTAAGAATTCTGTAAAGCAATTGCGCGGGGATGTCAAGGAAGGAATCCAAGAAATTCGAAATGAAATATTGCATGAAATCGCCGAGATTGAAGCGGCACTCGATCAGCCGGAATATATTTCCTTGGATGGATTTCGTGAACGTCTTTCGGAGCGTACGGGGAAACAGATCGAGAGGCTGGCGCAATTACTTACAACAGCGGAAAACGGGAGACGTATGCGCGAAGGAATCAAGACCGTAATTATCGGAAAGCCAAATGCGGGAAAGAGCTCTCTAATGAATGCATTGCTTGGTCAAGAGCGCGCGATTGTTACCGACATTGCCGGGACAACACGCGACACGCTTTGTGAGGAAATTAATTTGGATGGGATTACTCTGTTGGTGACCGACACCGCAGGGTTGCGAGAAACAGAAGATGCGGTAGAGCGCATCGGTGTCTCGATGGCGCGCAGGGAAGCCGAGGAGGCAGATTTGATATTGTATGTATCCGACTCTACCGTACCGCTGGACGAAAATGATTATGAGATTATTCGCATGTATGGTGATAGGGCAATGTTGGTTCTGCAAAATAAGTCCGATTTGGAGACGGTGACGACCGAGGAAATGTTACGTGAGGCATTTGTCAAAGAGGGAAAATGCGCGGACATTATGGCGATTTCGGCAAAAACAAAAGACGGACTTGTTTTACTCGAGAAACGCATTTGTGAGATGTTCTTTGCAGGTGTGTTGGCGGAGGATGATCAGGTGATTGTGACTTCTGAGCGACAGAAGCAGGAGCTTGCGGAGGCAAAGCGTTGTCTTGAGGAAGTCCGGAAAAGCATTTCCATGGATATGCCGGAGGATTTCTATACCATTGATTTGACCGGGGCATATGAGGCACTGGGGCGTATTCTCGGCGAGCACATGGATGAGGATATCATCAACCGAATCTTCAGTGAATTTTGCCTTGGAAAGTAAGAAAGGGAACGGAATGGAGAAGACAGTACCGGAATATATCAGCGATTCTTATGACGTGGCCGTGATCGGTGCGGGTCATGCCGGCTGTGAAGCTGCGTTGGCATGTGCACGACTTGGCTGCAATACGATTGTTTTTATGGTAAGCACCGACACGATTGCGTTGATGCCTTGTAACCCGAACATTGGCGGAACCAGCAAAGGACACCTAGTACGCGAGATCGATGCCCTAGGTGGGGAAATGGGAAAGAACATTGATAAGACGTACATCCAGAGCAAAATGCTGAACCTTTCAAAGGGTCCGGCAGTGCACTCGTTGCGTGCGCAGGCAGACAAGCAAAAGTACAGCAACGAAATGCGCCGAGTGATGGAGAACCAAGACAATCTGACACTCAAGCAGGCTGAAGTGTCTGAACTTCTGTGGAGCGAGAGTGATAAGGGGGAAAGAACGATAACCGGTGTGAAGACGGCATCCGGTGCAATCTTTCCTTGCAAAGCTGCGATTCTGTGCAGTGGGGTATATCTCAATGCACGTTGTATCTTCGGAGAGGTAAGTCAATATACCGGTCCGAATGGACTGCCACGTGCAACAATGCTTTCGGATTCTCTGATTCAGGCCGGAATCGAGCTGTACCGGTTTAAGACCGGTACACCGGCGCGCGTGGATCGACGAAGCGTAGATTTTTCGAAGATGGATGAGCAAAAGGGGGATGATACCATTGTACCATTTTCCTTTACGAACACACCGGAGGACATTGCGAAGGAGCAGGTGTCTTGCTTTCTCACATATACCACCGAGGAAACGCACCGGATCATACGTGAAAATATCTCACGTTCCCCGCTGTTCTCCGGTGACATTCAAGGAACCGGCCCGCGCTATTGTCCTTCCATTGAGGATAAGGTTGTGAAATTTCCGGACAAGGAACGCCATCAGGTATTTATTGAGCCTGAAGGCGATTATACAAATGAAATGTATCTTTCCGGTATGTCTTCAAGTCTTCCCGAGGAAGTGCAGATTGCCATGTATCGCTCGGTGCCGGGACTAGAGCATGCGAAGATCGTGAGAAATGCATATGCGATCGAATACGATTGCATCAACCCAATGCAGCTCTATCCGACCCTCGAATGTCGCAAACTCCGAGGTTTCTTCAGTGCCGGTCAGGCAAATGGAAGCAGCGGTTATGAGGAAGCTGCCGCACAGGGAATCGTAGCAGGCATTAACGCTGCACGTTACGTGCAGGCGAAAGAGCCGATTATTATTGACCGTTCGAGAGCATATATCGGTGTATTGATAGACGATTTAGTAACGAAGGAGACTCACGAGCCGTACCGAATGATGACGAGTCGTTCAGAATATCGGTTGTTGCTTCGTCAAGACAACGCGGATCTGCGTTTGACGGAGTTGGGATACGAGGTCGGATTGATTGATGAAGCACGGTTTCAAGCATTTTGCGAAAAGCGTGATGCCATCGCAAAGGAGCTGGTGCGTCTCAAGGAGACGATGCTCGGAGCAAATGCTCGTGTTTGCGGATATCTTAGGGAGATCGGTTCCTCGGAGATTCATACGGCAACATCGCTTGCGGAGTTGCTTAGACGACCTGAAATAACATACGATATGCTGGCACCTTTGGATCCGGAACGGGGTTCGCTTGCTACATTTGTGATAGAACAGGTAGAAATAAATATTAAGTACGAAGGTTATATTGAGCGTCAGCTACAGCAGGTGGAACAGTTTAAAAAGCTGGAGAAGCGCAGAATTCCCGAGGAAATAAATTATGAAGAAATATCCTCGTTGCGTCTGGAGGCAAAACAAAAGCTACAGAAGATGCGACCGGTAAACGTAGGTCAGGCTTCGCGCATCAGCGGAGTATCGCCCGCAGATATTTCGGTATTGTTAGTTTATCTGGAAGCACAGAGACGCAAGGGAAGGGAGGATGTATGTACGACGATACAAAATTGATACAGGGACTCGAAGAGCTCGGAATATTGTATTCTGAACAACAGCTGTCCCAGCTGCATAAGTACTATGAGATGATGGTTAAGAAGAATGAGGTTATGAACCTCACCGCCATTACCGAGTATCCGGAGGTTGTAGAAAAACACTGGCTGGACAGTCTATGCTTTGCAAAGGCATACAAGATGACAAAGCTTCCGTCTTGTGCTCGACTGTTGGATGTCGGTACCGGAGCAGGCTTTCCCGGAATTCCTGTGAAGATTTTCTTTCCCGAAATCGAGTGTGTACTGTTGGATTCTCTAAACAAACGAATAGTATTCCTACAAGATGTTGTAGATACTCTCGGGTTACAGGGCATAAGTTGTATTCATGGGCGCGCAGAGGAGCTGGCACGAAATAAAGAATACCGTGAAAGCTTCGACATCTGTGTATCGCGTGCCGTAGCACGTTTGGCATCTCTTTCAGAGCTTTGCATTCCGTTTGTGAAAACCGGCGGTTGCTTTTTCTCTTATAAGAGTGTTGAATCCGATGCTGAGATTCAAGAGGCAAGCAAGGCAATTCAAGAAATGAACGGGACACTGGAAACGGTGCTTCAATACAACATTCCTACTTCGGACTTGGTACGTAAAATAGTTGTTGTGCGGAAAAAGGGAGATACAAAAGAAAAGTACCCTCGTGGAGGAGGAAAGCCATTAAAGGCGCCTCTTGTGTAAAACGAATTTATTTCGAAGTGCAGTTTTTGAGAAAAAAATGTTTCACGTGAAACATAGAAAAAGTAGTTTCACGTGAAACGTTTTGTTTTTGAAACAGAAAAGTGCAGACGAAACATCAAGGATGATATTTGAACGAAAAGCAATGTTCCTGTGAAGAAGAAATAAAAATGGATGTTTCACGTGAAACAATACATAAAAAGAAGTACACATTCGTGGGAAAGGGAAAGGGACCGAGTACTTGTAGTATTCTAGACAAAAGGGTCTATATCTTGTAGTGGTACTTTTTCTTGATGTGTGGTATACTTTTTCTCGTGACGGTGTCTGTGAGAGAATCCGTTTATAGGTCTCTACCGCGAGGAAACACAGACCACTTTATCTAGGAGGAAATATGGGTAAGGCAATAGCGATTACAAATCAAAAAGGTGGCGTAGGAAAGACTACGACGACAATAAATCTTTCTGCATGTCTTGCGGAGAATGGAATGCGAGTTCTTGTTTTGGATATCGACCCGCAGGGAAATACGAGTAGTGGACTCGGACTGGATAAGGACGAGACGGAAAATACAATCTATCAGCTAATGATCGGAGAATGCTCGGTAGAGGATGCAATCTATGCAACGGAATTCGAAGGATTGGATGTGATACCTTCCGACGTGAATCTGGCAGGAGCAGAGATTGAGCTGTTAGATATTCCGGACAAGGAATATATCTTACGTGAGAAGATCCGTGCGGTGAAGGACAAGTATGATTACATTTTAATTGATTGTCCTCCGTCCTTGAATACATTGACACTGAATGCAATGACGACGGCAGATACGATTATTGTGCCGATTCAATGTGAATATTATGCTTTGGAAGGTCTTTCGCAGCTGATACATACAATCGGGTTAGTCAGAGACCGCTTGAACGAGAATCTGTCCATTGATGGAGTCGTGTTTACGATGTTTGACGGGAGGACAAATCTGTCCTTGCAGGTTGTAGAAAATGTGCAGCAAAATCTTTCGCAGAACATTTACCGAACAGTCATTCCGAGAAATGTACGCCTTGCGGAGGCTCCCAGTCATGGTCTTCCGATTACGAAATACGACAGTCGTTCTATCGGAGCTGAGGCATATCGCGAGCTTGCGCTGGAGGTTATGAAGAACGATGGCAAGCAAGTACGACGTCAGGCGAAGAAAAGAGGAATCTTTAAGTAAACACAAGATCTAGTAGCAGATGATACAAAAACAACAAGTTGAAGGGTGAAATCTCAACAAAATAGGAGGATCTATGGCAACGAAGAAAGGACTGGGAAAGGGCTTAGATTCGCTCATTTCCAGCAAAATCGATAAGAAGGTAGAAAAGGCGGTAGAGAGCAAGGACAGTAAGGTTTCACGTGAAATGCTCCTGCCGATTGCAAAGATTGAACCAAATCGCGGGCAGCCGAGAAAGGCATTTAAGGAAGAGGCCCTGCAGGAGCTTGCGGAGTCTATCAAATTGCATGGAATCATTCAGCCCTTGGTCGTACGTGAGAACGGGGAGTTGTATGAGATTATTGCAGGAGAACGACGTTTCCGCGCCGCACGATTGGCGGGCTTGAAGGAGGTTCCGGTGCTTGTGAAGAATTATGAGGCACAGGAGCTGTACGAGGTTGCTTTGATTGAGAATATTCAGCGAGAGGATCTCAATGCCATCGAGGAGGCGGTTGCATATCGCAAGCTGATCGAAGAGTATTCCCTGACACAGGAGCAGGTGGCAGAGCGTGTATCTAAGAGTCGTGTTGCAATTACCAATGCACTTCGTTTGTTGAAGCTGGATGACCGTGTGCAGCAGCTTCTGATTGACGGAGAATTGTCTGCAGGACATGCGCGTGCACTGTTGAGCCTAGAAGACAAGGAGCTGCAGTATGTGACGGCACAGAAGATTCTTTCCGGCAAGTGGAGTGTACGCGATGCGGAAAATTACGTGAAAAAGCTATTGAACCCTGTAGAGGAGGTAGCAAAAGCACCGAAAAACACGGCAGAAGACATTATATACGGCGAATTTGAAGAGAAATTGAAGCGTGCCATGGGTACTAAGGTGTCGATTCACCGGAAGGATGGGAATAAGGGTAAGATCGAAATCGAATACTACTCCTTGGATGAATTTGAACGTTTGATGCAGTTGTTTGATGTAATGGAGTAGTTGCGGAGGAAAAAGAATTATGTTTGATAAGATGGGAATCAACCAAGAATATTTGATTCTTGCAATTTTGATTATTCTCGTGATTCTGCTGGTGTTCTGCATGGTGATGGTCATGAAGTTCAATCAATTGAATGAGAAGTATCGCGAATTCATGCGGGGAAGTAGCGGCAGAAGTCTTGAGGAACGGATTCTTTCTCGTTTTAAGGAGCTGGACGGAGTAAAGGATCGGTTGGGAGACACGATAGATCGTATTAAGATTTTGGAAGATGCGCGCGACACATCCTTTAAGAAGATTGCGTTGAAGAGATATGATGCATTTTCGGAAATGGGCGGTAAGTTAAGCTACAGCCTCTGTTTGTTGAACGACGATAACGATGGTTTTATTATGACCGGTATGCACAACCGAGAGGGCTGCTATACGTATGTAAAGGAAGTAATTAAGAGCAATACGTTTGTTATTCTTTCGGAGGAAGAGCGCGAAGTGTTGGATGAAGCATTAAGTATGATCGACACGGTAAGCAGCAAATAAGTATACAATAAATGGAAATCAAAGTGCACATATTTTGTCCGAAAACGGACAGAAATACACGTAAGAAACAAATTAGACGCAATAAATTTAAAAAATAATATGTTATTAACATGAAATCAGGGTATAAATTATGCATAGTTACTTGAAAAGCATAGGTTTTTCAGATATAAGCTCAAAGGAAAAAGAAGAAAAACTGATCCATGAGATAATGCGTTCTGCAACGAAAAAAAGCATGATTTCGTGGTCGGAAGGTAGTGAAACACAATATGTTGAGTTCTCATGCGATTTTGCAGAGGACATCGGTGTGACGGTGCGCGGACAGTTGGACGAAGAAGGAAGATTTCGAGTGGATCATTATTTTCCGTATTTGATACCGCGCTTTGTCAGTGTGACGGATGATGTGTACATCGGAAAGAAGAGTGATAGTGAAGCATACGCAGTGATGTGTGACGATGTACGTTTTGGTGTCTCCTTGATTTTCTTTCTGCAAAATGCAGTGGATTACCTCCGAGTGTCACGGGGCGGACGCGATACGCACTTGCTTCCGACGAAGCTCGCGGCGCTTGCATCGGAAGGAACGATTTTGTTGCCGACGAAGAAATCCGCACAGGATGTAGAGCAGAGCCGCGAGGAAAATCAAAAGCGTGCAAAAATGTTCGTGGCAGCGAAGAACGGAGATCAAGAGGCAATTGATCATCTGACAATGCAGGATATGGACGCATATACGACACTGACCAAACGCATACGAGAGGAGGACATTTTCTCGATTGTCGATACTTCCTTTGCTCCGTTTGGAATGGAGAGTGAGGTGTATCGTATCCTCGGAATCATACTTTCGTTGGACAAACGCGAAAACACGGCCTCCGGGGAACAGGTATATGTAATGGAGATCTACTGCAATCATATGGTTTTCGACCTGTGCATCAATGCAAGGGATCTTTTGGGTGAGCCGGCAGTTGGGCGGCGTTTTCGCGGCGTGATCTGGCTACAGGGAAAGGTGGACTTTGATCAGCGGTAGTATACATGCGTATCAAGTGAATTTTTATACAAAATGCCATACAATCAGAATAGGAATTGCATTTTCACGCAATACGTGGTATGATTGTAATGTTTTTGGAGAGAAGCCCTCTTAGTTAAATGGATATAACAAGCCCCTCCTAAGGGCTAGTTGTGAGTTCGATTCTCGCAGGGGGTGTAAAAAACCGAAAGGCTCGATGTGGGCCTTTCGGTTTCTTTTTTGTGTATTTGTATCAGAGGCGTGTGCGTTGGCGATTTTTCTTGCGGCGATAATAGGGATATGCTACATAGATTCCCGCGAGACACAGAAGGAAGATGACCGATGAAATGACAATGGCAAGAATCTTCGCTGAGGATTTCTTGTCGTTCGAGTCGTCATTCGCGTCGTTGGGGTCGTTGTTCTTGTCGTTTGAGTCGCCATTCGCGTCGTTGGGGTTGCTATCGTTTGGTGCTTCGGGAACCGGAGTGACTGTGGGGAGTCCGGTTCCGCCTTGTGAGGCAAGACTACTCGGTGGAATAAGAAACAAAGGCCAAACGGCATCGAATTCTTCTTGAGACATCGGAAATTCCTTGTTGAAGAAGATGATGTTGCTTTTTCCGACCTGCTGTCCCATGTATCGATATCGCACGCATCCGATGACATTTTCTCCGTGTACATACTCCGGGAGCTCGAAATATTCAATGCTTTTGGTCACTTGCGAAAGGTCTGCATTCAGAGGAAGAACGACAGCGGCGTTGTCGTCGTTGTAGACGATCTCCGTGCCGGATTGTGAGAACATCGGACAGGAGGTGAACAGACCGGTGTACGAATCGCTGATTTCGCCCTCGGCTTCCTTCATTGAGAAAACCTCATAGTTCTCAAAGGAATAATTCAGAATGGAAACGGAATCGTCATAGGCGGCCTGGTCGTTCGGACTGCCAAGAACAATCGCAACCAGCGTCATGCCATCCTTTTCCGCATAGGTACATAAAGAGTAGGTACCGTCCGAAGCGACGCCGCCGGACTTGCCGGCTTTGGCATATTCATAGGTAAGGGTCTGTCGAATAAATTTGTGCGTTTGTGCGATGATACGTGCATCATTGAGGTTGGTGGCGGGGAGCTCGTACCATTTGGAGCTTGCCATCTTCATAAATGCGGGATAATGGGCAAGCTCACAGGCAATCAAACCGAGATCGTAGGCACAGGAAAGCTGCTTGGTGTTATCCGTTCCCGTAGCGCTGGTGAAGGTGGTATTGATGCCTCCGAGGGAAGCCATACGCGAGTTCATAAGCGAAAGAAAATTCTTCATTGTGCCACCGATTTCTTCGCCTAAGGCGTAGCTTGCTTCATCGGCGGAGGCAACCATAATCGCATAAAGCATATCGCTAACGGCCATGCGTTCGTCTTCTTCAAGACCGACGCGAGTGACCTTGGAGCCGATGCCGTGGATGGCCTGATAAGAACAAGAAACCGTATCGTTCATGCCGGCATGCTCAAATGCAAGCAGTCCTGTCATAAGCTTTGTGAGGCTTGTCGGGGAATGAGATTCGGTGCTGTTCTTCGAATATAATACCGCTCCTGAGTAAACCTCCATAACAACTGCCGCTGCGGCTTCAATCGAGGGTCCGCCCGAGAGAATCGCGTCTCCGGTCGAGGCTTGTGCGTTCTGTGACGGCTCCGAAGCTTCCGCAAAAGCAACGGAAGGAACACTTTCGCAAAGGATCAGGACGCAGAGAAGGAGTCCGAGGGCTATGCGCATTCGTTTTGTAATTGTTCTGAGAAAATGCTTCATAATGTCCTTTCTTTGTAACAGACTGCTTCGTTTCCTTGTCCGTAGTAGGCATTTGCTCCGTGCTTACGCAAATAATGCTTGTCGAGAAGCTCCTTTTGCATACAGGGAATGTCGCCGCCAAGCAGAAGCTGGCTGTGCATCGCCATAAATGCCAGTTCTTCAAGCACGACTGCATTGTGCACCGCGTCGACCGCGTCTTTGCCCCATGTAAACGGGCCATGAGAACGAACAAGAACCGCGGGAATCTGTAGAGGGTCAATGCCACGCTGACGGAACGTCTCGATGATGACGTTGCCGGTCTCTGCTTCGTAAGCTCCCGCAATTTCTTCGGGTGTCATGTAGCGTGTGCAGGGAATGTCGCCGTAGAAATAGTCCCCATGCGTTGTGCCGCCGGCTACAATGTCCATGCCGGCCTGTGCATAGGTGGTCGCATAACGGCTGTGCGTGTGAACGACCCCTCCGACACCGGGCCATGCCTTATAAAATGCCAAATGCGTCGGGGTATCGGAGGAGGGCTTCAGGTGCCCCTCCACAACATTTCCTTCAAGGTCTACGACGACCATATCATCCGCCGTCATCTCTTCATAGGAGACGCCGGAGGGTTTGATTACGACCAATCCGCTCTCGTGGTCGATTCCGGAGACGTTACCCCAGGTAAATGTAATCAAACCGTGCTTCGGGAGCAGTAGATTGGCATGTAAAACAGTTTTCTTTAACATATCCAACATAATTATTCACGTCCTTTTGTATGTCTATTCATCCGCAGGGAAGAACAGCTTGGCTTCCTCGCTGGCCATATAGCGTGCTGTTGTTCCGAAGAAATAAGAGTCTTTTGCAATATGCAGAATCTTGTCGGAATGTACGATGGTATTGCGAATGTCGTGAGATACGACAATGATGGTCATGCCGTCCTCTTTGTTCAAGGAACGGAGCGTATCGTACAGCTCTTGTGTTGCCGCGGGATCCAGTCCGGTAACCGGCTCGTCCAGCATAAGAATTTCGTGGGCAGCCAAGAGAGCGCGCGCAAGCAAAACACGTTGTTGTTGGCCGCCGGAAAGTTCGCGGTAGCACCGGCCGGAAATGTCCCGAATGCGGAGGCGCTCCATCACTTGTTCCGCACGAGATTTCTCTTCCTTTGAGTAAAAGGGTCGAAAACCGCTCTTTGCAAGGAAGCCCGAGAGTACAACCTCGCGTACCGTGGCCGGGAAGTCACGCTGCGTTGCAGTCTGTTGCGGGAGATAACCGATACAGCCACTACCCTTACTACAGTTGACACGAATCGCGCCGTTTAGCGGACGCAAAAGACCGAGCATGGTCTTCATAAGCGTGGTTTTTCCGGAGCCGTTCTCTCCGACGATGCTCAAATAATCGCCGGGAAACAACGAAAAGGAAAGTCCTTCGATAACGACCTGATTGTCATAGCCAAGCGTTGCATCCTCACAGAGCAAAATGGGTGTATGCTTATCACAGCAGCAAACGGGGTTCATGGCATGTCCTCCATGTTCAAACATTCTTCTATCGTACATTTTACGCAGACGACGGAGAAATGTCAAGCAAAGGAACTCCTATAAGAAGTATCGACCGTAGGAGGGGGTTTTAACGCATAAAATGTACAGATTTTCGTGTTTTTCATATTGCAAAAACGAAAAAAATCGAGTATAGTTAAGCTATAGCAAGAAAATCACGTTTACATTGCGGAGAATCTTGCTCCGAAGGCATGATGCGGAGTATTTCGCGTATGCTTATTATACTATATGAGGAAGGAAGAGAGAGATGTTTTGTACAAAGTGTGGTAGACAGATTGCAGATGATGCTGTAGTATGCGATTACTGTGGCGCAAAGGTCGGGGAAGCAGTTGTTGACGACAACACTCCCGTGACCGAAGTATTGAGCGAAAAAGTGAATGATCTTAAGGAGAAGGTTTCCGGCAATCCGGATCTCAAGAAGATTGTTCTCGGAGCGTTAGCCGTTGTTATTCTGCTTGTTTTGGTTCTTGTATGCTCTTTGATGTTCGGAAGCTCTCCGAAGAAGACGGTGGAGAAGTATGCAAAGGCAGCAGGCAAGCTTGATTACGTAGAAGTAATGAAGTATACGGTTACGAACAAGAAGGCATTGAAGGCTCTCGATCTCTACGACGAGGACTACTATGAGGAGATGGTTGAACAGGCGGAAGATCAGACCGAGGAAATGAAGGACAAGATGGAAGAGAAAGACATCGAGATTAAGATCAAGGCCGATGTAAAGGACGTTGAGAAGTTTAAGAAGAGCGACGACGAGTTTGAGTGGGTTTGCGAGTATCTTGAGGATACGAAGGATGCCGATGTTGATAAGGTGAAGGGTGTTGCCGAGGTTAAGGTACGCGTGAAGGAAACGACGTACGAGGACGGCGACAAGGAAGGAAGCGAAACGTCAACGACAAAGATGGTTTGTGTGAAGCTTAGCGGAAACTGGTACATTATCCCGGGCATCACAATGGAGGCTCTTGAGAAAAAGTACGATGACTAATTGTGCATTTGCATAATCGAGTGAAATGAGGAACGACCTTGGACGGTGACCGATGTGTCGCTGCTAAGGTCGTTTTTTGATAAGAAAATGAACGAATGGAGCAGGCAATTATGGGAGATAGCGAAGCAATTAAGAGACGTGGAAAGAAGGTATATGCGGCAGGACTGATTGTGATTGCGGTATTCGTAATCGTATTTGTGCTGTGCCGAACCATATTCTTTTCTGTGAATCGTTCCTCCGAGGCAGTGGCAAAGGCGACTTTTAACGGAATCTACGATTGCAATTTCGCAAAGT
This sequence comes from Lachnospiraceae bacterium, assembly GCA_045601665.1. Taxonomy (GTDB): domain Bacteria; phylum Bacillota; class Clostridia; order Lachnospirales; family Lachnospiraceae; genus ISDg. The sequence goes on along the minus strand of JAZRZZ010000025.1, from coordinate 93,072 downwards.
TTGTGAAGGCGACCATCTATAACGAGGACTGTCAGAAGGCATTGAATATGGACATCAGTGCGGATCTTTCGGAGATAGAGTCCTCGTTCAAGGAAATGAAGGCATGGATGAAGGAAACCGGCGAAAGCTACCGTGTACTCGATACAAGGACGGAGGAATACGATGCGCTTTCGGACAAGTACAAGGAAGCGATCACGCTGTTTCGAGAGGCGTATGATGGTGTGAAGGATAATCTAATCGAGAAGGTGGCATTTGCAACGGTCTCTTATGAGGTACGGTATGCGGACGAGACCGGCAAATGGCTGACGGAGCAGGACGAAGAGCAGTATTGGTGCTTCTATATCGACGGCAAATGGTACTCCTTCCCGATGTTAGGTGCTCTTGAATAGGCGACCCCAACGACGCGGAATACGACCCGAACGACAGGAAGGTGACCTGAACTGCGCGAAACGCGGCCTGAACGACAAGTGCGAACGAGGACGTCTCATTATACCTTTATAAAGGAATAGTTATTTGACGTACGGGGGAAAAAAGCTTATAGTGGTACTAATGAAAACAGACAGGGGGAGCGTTCGACGGATATAGTCGAAACAGCAAGCATATGGAGAAATTAATTGCACTTACGTTTGATGATGGACCGAATACGACAACGACGGCACAAGTGTTGGATCTGTTGGAGAAGCACGGCATTGTCGCCTCCTTCTTCGTGATTGGGAACCTAATTAACGAGGAATCGGCGAAGATGATGCGCAGAGCGGCCGCGCTTGGCTGCGAGCTGCAGAACCATTCGTATACGCATGACGATCTCTCGGTTAAGACACCGGAGGAGTTGCGCGAGGAGATTGATCGGACAAGTGCACTCATCTATGACATTACGGGACAGAAGGCAGGATTTTTTCGGCCGCCGTATATTTCGGTAAGTGAGACAATGTGGGAGAGCATTTCCCTGCCGTTTATCTGTGGCTTCGGCTGTGAGGACTGGGTACCCGAGATATCGGCAAAGGAGCGTGTGGAGCGGATGCTTGCGCAAGCAAAGGACGGCGGAATCACGCTACTACACGATATGGAAGGCAATGATGCGACGGTGGAGGCGCTCGAGGAAATGATTCCCGCACTATTGGCGGACGGCTATCGGTTTGTGACAATTTCGAAGCTTTTCGAGGCGAAGGGCGTGGTCCCGAAGGCGCATGAAATGTATACCTACATAGGATAGGAACGGTAGCGGTTGCCGAATGTACTTGACATCGGGTAGCGGTTGTGCTATAACGAATGCAAGTGTATACATGCGAAACAAGAGCTCCAAAGGGCATTTTGCGAAAGCGAAGAAAGAAGCGTAGGACTGCGGAGAATGAGTGCTTGAAAGAACAGCTCTTTCGTCTCTTTGATTATCGAAGGATAACAGGGAGGCGGAGGGCTTTTTTGGTCTATCTGGAGGGGAACGGACGGAGGTAGGATATGCAGAAGAAGGGAAGAAAAATGACCGGCGCGCGAATCGTGATCGAGACGTTGCTCGAGCAGGGTGTAACCGATGTGTTTGGTTATCCCGGCGGGCAGGTGCTCGGAATCTACGACGAGCTGTTTCGTGCGGGGAAGAAGATAAAGCATGTGTTGGCGGCGCACGAACAGGGTGCGGCGCATGCGGCGGACGGCTATTCTCGTGTGACGGGCAAGGTCGGTGTTGTTATAACAACCTCCGGCCCCGGTGCGACGAACCTTGTAACCGGAATTGCGACGGCGATGTTGGATTCCGTTCCGATGGTGGCAATTACGGGAAATGTGCCGACGGCAATGGTTGGAAAGGACAGTTTTCAGGAGATTAATATTACGGGCGTGACGATGCCCATTACAAAACATAATTATTTTGTGACCGATGTGGACGAGCTGGCGGATACGATTCGGGAAGCCTTTCAGATTGCAATGTCCGGGAGACCCGGGCCGGTGCTGATTGATATTCCGAAGGATGTGCAGGATGCAAAGGGTATTTATGTGCCCGCGGAGCCGGTGCAGCCGTTTGCGCAGGAAGAGGTAGCGGATGAGGACATTGACCGTGCTGTGGCGTTGATCAACGCGGCAGAACGGCCTTATCTGTACATTGGCGGAGGAGCGGCCGGTGTCGGTCTGTCCGAGGAAATTAAGGCATTTGCCGAGAAGATTGACGCATACATTGGTTGTTCGTTTATGGGGCTTTCGGCCGTGGAACACTCGTATTCGCGCTTTCTCGGAATGCAGGGCATGCATGGACAGTACGCCTCATCGATGGCGAACAAGGCGGCAGACCTGATTATCGGAATCGGTGTGCGCTTTAGTGATCGCGCGACCGGAAGGACGTCAGATTATGTGAAAAATACAAAGATTATTCAGCTCGATGCAGACATTTCCGAGATCAATAAAAATGTTATCGTAGATGTCGGTCTGGTTGGTGATATTGTGTCGGCATTTCGCAGACTGGCCGAGCGTTGCGAGGAGAAACGGCGTCCGGAGTGGCAGCGAGAGGTGGCGACTCTAAAGGAGGAGGGGGCAAGAGTACGTGCAAGTGCCGAGGCGGCAAATGCTTCGGTAATGAAGCCCTCACGCATTTTCGAGATTATCAATGCGTATAAGGACAAGGATACCGTCATTGCGACGGACGTAGGGCAGCACCAGATGTGGACGGCGCAATATGTGACCTTGGAGCGTCCGAGACGGTTTGTATCAAGTGGCGGACTCGGTACCATGGGATACGGACTAGGCGCAGCTGTCGGCGCGTATGTGGGAAGCAAGGATCGCATTGTGTTGATTACCGGTGACGGAAGCTTTGCGATGAATCTGAATGAATTGGCGACGGCGGTGAGCTACAAGGTTCCCGTGAGTATTGTCATTATGAACAACGAGGCACTCGGCATGGTGCGCCAGTGGCAGACGTTGTTCTACGGAAAGCGCTATTCCGGAACGAATCTGGAGAGAAAGACTGATTTTGTGAAGGTGGCGGAGGGCTTCGGCGCGAAGGCGAAGCGCGTGGAAACGCCGGAGGAGTTCGAAAAGGCATTTGCCGAGGCGGCGCGTTACCGTGGGCCATACGTGATTGACGTGAAGATAGATCGCGAGGAGCTGGTGCTGCCGATGTTGCCGCCCGGTGGTGCGATTGCCGATATGATTATCCCCGAACAGAAGGAGGAGAAGAAGTGAAGCGACATGTAATTGCAGTATATGTTGAGAACAAATACGGTGTTTTGACGAGAGTGGCCGGGATGTTCATGCGAAAGGGCTTCAACATTGATTCCCTAACGGTGGGGGAGACGGATGACCCTGCATATTCGCGAATTACGATTACGTTGAACAGTGACGAATACGCAAGAGAGCAGCTGATTAACCAGCTGAAGAAGCTCCACAACGTAAAGAAGGTGAAGCTTTTGGAAAACGAAACAACGGTGGAGCGCGAGTTGATGCTGATTAAGGTGCGGAATACACCGGAGAACCGTAGTGAGATTATGGCAGCGGCAGAGATCTATCGTGCGAAGGTGATAGATTATACGACAAACATTATCTGTATAGAGGTGACGGGAGAGCCTTCGAAGATAAAGGCATTTATCGATGTGATGAAGCCTTTGGGAATCGAGGAAATGTGTCGTACCGGAGTCGTGGCACTCGAGCGCGGGGAGAGCACCATGCGCAAATAGCGCGTGATCGCAGGCTGTAGATTGGCAAGGAGGAACGAGCAGTGAAGAATACATCAAAATATACACCGCAGTTCTTTCCGGTGAAGAATCCGGAGATGAAGTGGGCGAAGAGAACGCATATTGAAAAGGCGCCGACATGGTGTTCGGTTGATCTCAGAGACGGCAATCAGTCGTTGATGATTCCGATGAGCCTTGAAGAGAAGCTGGAATTCTTTCAGCTGCTTGTAAAGGTGGGCTTCAAGGAGATTGAGGTCGGTTTTCCTGCGGCTTCGGAGACGGAGTATACGTTCCTTCGTACGCTGATCGACAAAAACCTGATTCCTGAGGATGTGACGGTACAGGTGTTGACGCAGAGCCGAGAGCATATTATTCGGAAGACCTTTGAAGCGCTTCGTGGGTGCAAGCATGCGATTGTGCATCTCTACAATTCAACGTCACTGGCACAAAGAGAGCAGGTGTTTCGTAAGTCGCGCGAGGAGATTCTCCGGATTGCGACGGACGGGGCAGAGCTTTTTGTGAAGATTGCCGAGGAGATGGGCGTGTGCTATCGTTATGAATATTCGCCGGAGTCGTTCACCGGAACCGAGCCGGAATTTGCGCTCGAGGTGTGCAATGCGGTGTTGGAGGTCTGGAAGCCGACGCCGGAGCGAAAGGCGATTATCAATCTGCCGGTGACGGTGGAGCTTTCTTCGCCGCACATCTATGCAAATCAGGTGGAATACATGTGCGATAACCTTGCGTACCGTGATGCCGTTGAGGTGTCACTGCATCCGCACAACGATCGTGGCTGTGCGGTGGCGGATACGGAGCTCGCGCTTCTTGCGGGAGCGGACCGTGTGGAGGGAACGTTATTTGGAAATGGTGAGCGCACGGGAAATGTGGATATTGTGACGCTTGCGTTGAATATGTACGCACAGGGAGTTGATCCCGGCTTAGATCTTAGCAATATGCCGGAGATTACTGAGTTGTATGAGCGTGTGACACGTATGCAGGTGTACGAGCGTCAGCCGTATTCGGGGAAGCTGGTCTTTGCCGCATTTTCGGGGTCACATCAGGACGCGATTGCAAAGGGCATGAAGTGGCGTACAGAGAACGACTGTGACGTGTGGAACGTGCCGTACCTTCCGATCGATCCTGCCGACGTGGGGCGCGAGTATGAGACCGATGTGATTCGTATCAACTCGCAGTCCGGTAAGGGAGGCATCGGCTACTTACTTGAGCGCAACTTCGGCTATGTGCTTCCTGCGAAAATGCGAGAGGATGTCGGTTATACCATCAAAGCGGTGTCCGATCGGATTCATGCGGAGCTGACACCGGCTGAGGTGTTGCAGGCATTTGTCGATGCGTATGTGAATATCAATGCACCGATTCGGTTGATGGATTATCATTTTGAACGTAGACCGCAGATGTGCGTTACAATGACGGTGGAAAGGAATGGCGAGCTTTGCGAGCTGACGGCAACCGGTAACGGACGCCTTGACGCGGTGAGTAATGCGGTGAAGCAGCAGCTGGGAATTGCATTTTCGAACATGACCTACGAGGAGCATGCGTTGACGGGCGGTTCCGCATCGCAGGCGATAACGTATATGAGTATAACGATGGCAGACGGACGTACGGTATGGGGCGTCGGAATCAACGACGATATTATCGCATCCTCCATCAGTGCATTGTTCTCAGCGTTGAACCGAAGTATGGAATAGGACAAGAGAGAAGCGAATAGAAAAACAGGGTAACGTGACAGGTACCCTGTTTTTTTATGGTCAAACGTGCAGTGTATTCAGATATTCAGCGGCCTCTTCTCGGGAGCGGAAGACAATAATCTCCTTGCCCTCTCGGTGCTTCGTAAGAAGCTCGTATATATAAGGGCGCTGCTGCTCCGGATAGTCGAGGATCGTCTGTCGAAATTCCTCATCAAGGGTCTCTTCCACCCAAGGCATGTCCTCTCGAACCTTGCCCACGCGGGCCTTCGCACCTGCGATGCAGACCTCCACGGGGTAGTCCAAGAAAAATACAGTGTCGCAGTGCATCAGACGGCGCTCCAAGGTGCGGCGGTAGTTGCCATCAATAATGTAGCGGTCATTTGCCAACACGTCCCCCAGTCTGGTGTCAAAGGTGTCTCTGGTGACATGGGTGCGGTCTGCGTTGTGGTACATCATATCCAAGCAATGCAGGGGGAGACCGGTGATGTCTCGCAAATGCCGTGCAAATGTACTTTTGCCGGCACCGGGACAGCCGATAACAATAATTTTCTCAAACATGGAAACCTCCGAAAACATGAGAAAAGCCCCCGCCCAACAGTCTATGCTGTCAAATGGAGACCTTCGAAGTGCACCTCCAGGGGCTCGAACCCTGGACACCCTGATTAAGAGTTATCTTGGTTCAATAAACGTGTAAGAGAGTTCACTTGTGCTTGTGACAAAGGAATGGGTTCTTCTTCGTCATCAAGGGGCACGAGCAACCATTTCTTACTCTTTATATTTTTCAGTTTCTCTTCACCGAGCTCTTGTACGAGTGCCTCGGTGTCTTTTTTCATGTTCTCGAGAGAAAATGTTTCGAGGTGTTTTTGATAGGCACACAGAGCAAATGCAAGAGAGATTTCGCTTGATTCCTTCTCGATTGCGGCACGTATCTGCTCGTATTGTTCCTGAGATACTTCTCTTGATGTAAGGGCTAGGTCGGCAACCTCTCGTGTAGTCTTGTACATAGAATCCTTGATGCTCATAAACAAGTTTAGTACAGCCTTAGGCGCTCTGTCGATATAGCCTTGCATAATAAGGATATCCTCATATTCTGCATCGCAAACCTTTGCAAGAGCTCTTGAAACTTCTTCGGAAGCTATCTTCCCCTCGGTATTTTTCAGGATGCTAAGATAATTAGTTGTAATGTCTATACTGAGCAATTTAAGCTCGTTCTTAATTTCCCCCAGTGTCTTTCCTGAATTGTCAATCAGTTGAGTAAGTAGCGTTTGATAAGTCATAGTACACACCTCCATTTTTGACTATCATATCACAACATAACTAATTTGTAAATGGGTATTGACAAACAAGTTAGTTGATTGTATAATCAATATCATATAACTAACAAGTTAGTATAAACACAGCGAAGTGTGTTGTGCATATGCCCCCTAAAACGAAGGGGGGCGTGCAGAGCGCACGAGCGGAGCGGGAAGCCGTGTGGCTTACTTGACAATAGCCACACAATTCCCCTCATTTCATGTGGAGGTTATGTAGTGGCATATATCAAGATTGAACCATTTGCAGACGGAGTAATTAAGTCAACAACAATGAGTTCGCATATTACACCACCAGTTCCTGAGTGGGTAGACGGACCATGGGGACGTGCTCGTGTTGTGAAAAACATGAAGCCAACAGACCATGAGGAATGTATGCGAAAATCCGTTAGTCGTACAAAGAATAAAATCTTTGCCTATGCTCACAACATGAACCCTGAGTGGTTTGGAACGCTTACGCTTGCGCCTGACAAGGTAAAGGATAGGTACGACATGGACGTATGTAGACGAGCGGTGTCTAAATGGTTGGAGAACCTTCGTATGCGAAAATGTCCGCTAATGATGTATCTTGTTGTACCGGAGAGGCACAAGGATGGCGCATGGCATTTTCACGTTTTGCTTAGCAATGTAAGTGCTCTGCATTTCAAGGATAGTGGACATAAGTACAACGGGATGCCTATATATAACCTCTTGGAGTGGCGCAAGGGCTTCAGTAACTTTACAAGGGTTCAAGATGTACAGAAAACGGCAACATATATGGTGAAGTACATTACAAAAGACCTTGCTTGTGATGTTTCGGGACGGCAAAGGTATTTGGTGAGTAAGAATATACCGACATTCGATGCCATTGTTGTAGATACAATGAGCTTCTCGGCAGAAGAGGTTATAGCAGATATGAACGGTTGGGATGTGGAGACCATGTATGAAAAGCAGTTTGCATTAGGTGAAAAGCTGGGTTTGAAGGATGATGTGAATGTGCGTATAGCATATCACAGGAAGGAGTGTAAATGACGTTAAAAGATGCGTATGAACGCTATCTGAGACATTGTAGGAATAAAGAATTGTCTGCAAAGACGATGGAGAGCTATACTCGCATTATTGAATTGTTTATAGGGTATTTCGGAGAGGAACGAGATATATACACAATTACGTTGGAAGAGGTGGAGCAGTATATTTCTCAAATACGAGATAAAGAGCTCGCAAGAGCAAGTAGAGCAAGCTACATAAGAACAATCAAGTGCTTTTTAAACTACTTGCGGAAGTACTGCAATATTGCTATGAGCGTTAATTTGATTGTAGTTCCGAAGGCTAAGCCTAAGGTAGTTCACCTTCTTACAACAGAAGAGATAACGGAACTGGGAAGAGCGGTTCAGGCAGAAAGCGAATGGCTTACGATGCGAAACAAGCTGATAATATTATTCATGCTGGATTCTGGATTGCGGAGAGAAGAGGTTTGTCGGATTAAGTGGGAAGATATTAGTACGGACGGAACGCTAAAGGTTCTTGGAAAAGGAAGCAAAGAGCGCTATGCTCCTATGGGACGCACAACAAGAATGTTCTTAGAAAAGTACAAGAAGGTGTGTCCGTTTGAAACTGAGAATGTGTTTGTTAATCGTAGAGGGAAGCCCTTGACGACAAATGCAATTAAGCAGTTTATTAGTAAACTACAGGACAAGGTTTCATTTGAGGTGTCTTGTCATCGCTTGCGACATAACTTTGCGACAAACTATTGTATCGACCAGTATTACAGGTATGGAATAATGGATGCGTACAGGCTTATGGCAATCATGGGACATGAAGATATTGTTACTACGCAAGGATACATTCATTTGGCTAATCAATACATAGCATCACGAGAGAATATTTCTCACGTTGACAATGTGTTTTCACAATTAGACTGCTGGACACCCTGATTTTTTTCCTCGAACAGGCGTGAGCTTGAAAAAAGGCAGATAGACACCCCCCGTCCGAGCGGATTTTGCGCTTAGGGGGAAGTGGCTGTCTGCTCTTTTTTCTGCTCTTCGTGGTGCGTTTTGCCCCCGCAAAGCGGGGACGTCTCCAAAGGGGCGAGAGTTCTCGGAAAACCGAGCGTAGCAAGGCGTAGCGAGCTTTTCTGAGACGCCCCAAGCACCACGAATCCGCCGTAAACTGTAAGTGCATTTTCAAATGTTTTCGCACAAAAAAAAGCCCCCGCCCAACAGTCTATGCTGTCAAATGGAGACCTTCGAAGTGCACCTCCAGGGGCTCGAACCCTGGACACCCTGATTAAGAGTCAGGTGCTCTACCAACTGAGCTAGAGGTGCATATGCAGTTTGTTCTTACCGAACGCAAGGATGATTATATAACAACGTTTCCTAAAATGCAAGTACTTTTTTTATTTTTTTCAAAAAATTTTTCTGAGTACGTTTTTTCGTAGAAATTTGTGTTGTCGGAAAGGAAGGGTTTTCGAGAGAGGAGAACGAAAGGCGGTGGAGTCAGGTGTTTGGTTGACAGCCGGAGTGCAGGGGCGGAGACTTTTTGCGCACAGACGCCATAGGATAAACAAAAAGCGAAAAAGGAAAGGCATCGTAGCTCGTAGGGGCCTTCCTTTTTCGCTTTCTGCGGTTTCGGTATCTCTCTTACGTGTAGTCTCAGTCTTGTGCGAGGTTCCAATAGTTCTCCTCGGGCCAGCCGGAGGTATCGAAGGATTCCTCGATGCCGGCAATGTAGTAATCCATCTTGGCGTCCAACGCAGGGATAATAGAGAAATCAAGGGTTGCGTGGTCGGTCATGACATTTTCCCAGATGCGAGCACGGTCTTCCGTCGGATACGTCGTGGAATAGCCGTCGACGTAATAGGAGTCGGTGTAGTCGTAGCCCATCAGTCGGTCGTGTACATAGAGGAAGTCGGAAAGGACGTAACGTGAGTAGGAATACGAGTATGCGGGTCCGTAGATGTCCTCGGGCGGGTTCAGGGCAAGCCAGCCCTCCTCGGTAAAGAAATCGTCGTCCTCGTTGATACAGGTACGAATCACGAAATCATCGATAATGTGACTGATCTCGTGGTGAATTGTCTTGTTAAGATCAAGGTGCAGGAGGTTCATAACGATAATCTGGTAGCCTTGAAAATCGGTGCGAAAGGCAGCCGATTGGCCGCGGTTGTCGGAGCCATGGTACGGAATGTCACCGGTAAGATAGAGCGCATTTCCCTCCATATACTCGGGAACCATCTGCAGGAAGAAGTCGTCCGGGTATTTGGCCAGCTCGGTCTCCAGTATGAGCAATGCATCCTCGATCAATGTATAGTCTGTTATTGGATAGATACAGTACCCGTTGATGTAGTTGGCACATTCTTCGCCCAGTAGAATCTGAATGCCGTAGCGGTCGGTTAGCTTCTGCGCACGCTCCTTTAGTGGCCGGAGCTCAGGGCTCAACGGCCGGGGCGAGAAGAAGTCGAGATCGATGTCGTGTGAGACCTCCAAAGAGGGACGGGAGCCTTTCTCATGCATTGTTGCGGTAAGCCTCGTCGTTCCTACCGGGATGTTGTCGATCTCCCAAACATAAAAATTCTGCGATCCGTAGGCGTCCCCTGCGGAAATGAGGTAGCGGTTCTCTGCCAGCGGAAGACAGTTGAGATAATAAAACTCTTCTATAGGGAGGCATATGGAGTCAAGGAGTGTTGCAGTAGAAAGGTCATAAAGGGAAAGCACCTGTCCCTCGGAGGTCTCTTGGACGAACAGAAGCCGTCCGTCGCTTAATGCACGCGGGTACGGTGAAATGCCCTCGAGCAAGTCCTCTTCCAACGAAGGATATTGAAAATCAACAATGGAATCGCCTTGGCTGACCGTCCAAACGGCCGATGTCAGCGATTCGGTATCGAAAAAGGTTTCGATTAACGTGCCGTAGGAGGATTCCACATAGGAATCGTAAGGTGCAGTAACAAAGAGAACTTCCATAGACTGCGCGTCCACAATGAGCCGATATTCCCGCATATCCCCCGCCATCGCGAGAAGAAGCAGAAAGTCGTTGCCTGCCTCATCGGTGTGCACACTTTCCAGAGAAGAGAAACGGAACTTCGGAATCGACAGAACCTCTTCCGAGCCGTCCTCTTTGAGGCGATGAAGTTCTGCAGCACCTGTGTGCGTGGAAAAGTAACAGCGTTTTCCGTCGGAGGTATAGAGGACGGTTCCTATGCTATCGTCAAAGGTGTGGGAATGGTACGCGTTCAGCTCTTTGTCCAACAAAAAGAATTGTCGTACGCCGCTCTCGTGGAAGGAGGTGATATGTGCACCATTGGCGAGTGATGCAATGGAGGTAGAAGCATCGTCGTATTCTTTGCGGAAGAAAGCACCGGAGCCGGGAATCAGTGAGCCGAGCGTAAGCGTGAGCTCAGGTTCCGAGTCATAGGCATAGAGAGGCTCGTCGGAGAGCGGAGCCGCCGAAGTTGTATAGTGGAGAAGCACCTGCTCCTCGTTACAAGAAAGAAAATCGAGGTGTAAGAGGTACTGTGACCCAAGTCCGGCATCCATGGGAATCTGCGCAAAGAGCTTGAGATTGCTTACTCCGGGCACGTCCTTTCCACCCGGGAAATACACATAGCCCTCTATCCCCAAAGGGTTGCTCTGTCCAAGTGCCGTCAGCGGCGGCGTTGTCGGTGTCGGAGAAGGAGAGGGAGACGGGGTTGCGGAAGGTGTCAACGTCGCAATCACCGTCGGGGTTGCAGCCGTTTTCTCCGTATCCGAGTCCTCGCGTCCGTCGAAAAACACGACTAAGAGAATCGCAATAACGGCAATCAGTGTGCAAATGCCGCCAATCATAAGACCGAGGCGCAGTTTGCGGTCGGTTCTTGTCTTGTCCGAAGCAGGATCTTTGGGAGTCACAGGAAACATCGTTTGCCCTCCTTGGTTCTATTATCGCTTCCGTCGGAAAAATGCACGGAAGAAATCTTTCTGTTTGGTATGTTGCGTAGGATGTCCGCACAACATGGAATCAACCTCTCGAAATCCACGCAGCAACTGTAGCGTGCATCGATTCCAAGAAGTCTTCGTGGCCAAATGGCAACGCAAACGATCACTTACTCGCATCACATCACCCCCTCTGTCCCATTCTATGCGGAAATGCATCGAATTGTGACTGTGCCACCTGCCGTTTGTGTCGTCATACACGCCGTTCGTGTTGTGAGGGTGTCGTTCGTGTCGCATTTCGCGTCGTTGAGGGCGGTTCCTGTCCTCTCAGTTCTGCGGAGGGTGCGCCACCAAGCGGCAGATCGGATGTCCCATCGAAGAGAAACGTTCTTCGTACTCGGTCATAATATTGCCCTCGCTGTAGGTGCTGCGATGAAGATCGCGCGTTACACAGGACAGCGTCCAGCCGGCTTCCGTTGCCTGTTCCAAAGAAAATTCAAACAAAGCAACGTTGTCGGTCTTAAACGCCACGTAGCCCGTGGAAGCATCCAAAAACGCTTCATAGCGATGAAAGTACCGCTCCGACGTCAGGCGTCGTTTGGCATGACGATCCTTTGGCCAAGGGTCGGAAAAATTCAAATAGATTCGCGCCACCTCATTCTCGGCAAAGATGTCGCAGATATCCTCCGCGTCGAAGCGCAGAAAACGCAGGTTCGGAAGCAGAAGCTCCTCCTGCTTTTCAAGGGCACGAAGAAGGACGCTCGAATATTTTTCAATGCCGACAAAATTAATGTCCGGATTCTGGGCGGCAAGGGTAGTAATAAACTGTCCTTTTCCCATGCCGATTTCGATGTGAATCGGGTGGTCGTTACCGAAGACCTCGTGCCAATGTCCCTTCCGGCTCTCCGGTGCTTGTACTACGTGCGGGTTCACCAGCATTTCCTCTCTGGCGCCCGGAATATTCCTAAGTCTCATGGTTCCTCCATAGGACGACACACCCTTGCGGGCGCGTCGTTTGCAAGTATGTTATTTGTCCGTCTTAGGCGAATAGAGCACTCCGTCATAGTATTCCAGCAAAAGCTCTACTACTTCGGAATAGCTCGCTATGCCGGACTCGACACCGTTGATTTGTAGGGTCGTGTCGGTAATGGCGTCTGAAATCTGATCGACGGTCTCGGTTGAAATTACGGCGTCCTCCTCTACCTCCTCCCACGCCTCAGGGGTAAGGAAGCAGTTGTCCCAATAGACAAGTCGATCGGGGCACGTGTACTCAGGGAACGTAAATCCCTGCTGCTCTGCAGCGTAGATATCTTCCTCGAGGTAATAAAGGACGCTAAGATAGCCGCTATAGCGAAGGAACGGATCCTCGCTTTCGACACAGGCTACGAATGCCAGAAAGTTCGCCTCATTTTCATAGATGTAGCCTCTCAAATGGGACAGCTCGTGGCAAATGACCGACGGGTAATTCGCGATGTACATAATACCGTTGACATTGGCTTCGAGCGAGAACGGAAAATAGACGCCGGAGGTATACGCTTGACTCATCAAGTCGGAATGGCGAATGGTTTTGGTCTGCGGATACCACCCCGCAAGCTTCGGGTAACGTGCGCCAAGGCGTTTGATCGCCGCAATGCACGACTGCTCCATTTGCTCTTTGTCGATAATAATGTTATCAAGCTCGTCACGCTCGAAGGTGAATGCGAGCTCGTCCAGCTGAGCTACAACGTGGTTGTAAACCGCAAGCAGCTCCTCGGTTGTATAGTCACGCTTCTCGGTGCGGGGATTTGCATCCAGAGGGGAGCAATGATACATGATGAAACAGTTCAGCGTCATGACAATGGAAACATTCAACACGATGCCGAGTAGTACACGGTAAAAGGTACGGATGCCGAAATAGAGCGCGGGAGCCTTTCGACGCCGCTTGACGAGAACCATCGGAATCCAAGCGATCAGTGCGAGAACCAAAAGGATCACCGCGAGAATCAGCATCACCTCGCCGACCGAAAACGGGAAAACGGCAGTGATTCGACCGTAGGTGTTCAGCCAAATCGGGAAGACATAGCGCGTGTACCAATCGCAAAAGCCGGGGGAGACCCACGCCAAGACATTGAGGACAAGGCAAATGCCCGCCAGTCCGAGGACGCCGTGCCAGAAGTCAATGCGCTGTTGCTTGCGAGCCCCTCCGCGACGCCGCGGTGTCGCACCCGGTTCACGAGACGTCGCAGATGAGGCGCTTCGGTTCGCGCCCTGTGAGGTGCGCCGTTTTGCGGTCTGTGTGCCGCGTCCGCTTGTGCTGCGTGCGCCGGTAGCCTGCCTTGTGCCGTTTGTTCGCTGTCCGTTTTTCGATGCCATGCCGTTCCTCCCAAAACCGTGTTTGTCTGGTGATAATGTTACCACACTCGCCACAAAAAGAATAGCATTTTCACGGAAAATGTGCTAATATTTTTTTGGTAACGCAGAAAAAACGCGCGAGGAGAGAGCGATGACACTGAAGGAGCGATTGGAGGACTACCGAGATAGCGGCATGTACCCGATGCACATGCCGGGACACAAAAGGCAATGTGAGCTGCTGTCGGGGATGTATGGCATAGACATCACGGAGATCGACGGATTCGATAATTTGCACCATGCGCAGGGGATTTTGCGTGAGGCGATGGAACGTGCGGCACGAATGGCAGGTGCGAGAAGAACGTGGTTTCTTGTGAACGGGAGCACGTGTGGTCTGCTGGCGGGAATCTATGCGACAACGAAGCCAGGGGATACGGTGCTTGTGGCGCGCAATTGTCACAAGTCGGTGTATCACGGCTTGGCACTTCGCAATGCGAAGCCGGTGTATCTCTATCCGAAGAGGCATGCGCTTGGGTACGCGGAGGCGATTTCGGCAGAGGCTGTCGCGGAGGCGATTGCCGAGCATCAACCGCGGCTTGTAGTGATCACAAGTCCGACGTACGAGGGCGTATGCTCGGACATCGGGCGTATCGCCGCAATTTGCCGTGAGGCGGGAGTGCTTTTGTTAGTGGACGAAGCGCACGGTGCGCATCTTCCGTACATGTATGACGGAGGGGAAATGCATTTTCCGGCGGATGCACTGTCGCAAGGAGCCGACGTAGTCGTGCAAAGCGTGCATAAGACCTTGCCGGCACCGACACAGGCCGCATTGCTGCATCTCGGAAGTGGGCGTGTGGACGAGGAAGCCGTTTCGCAGGCACTTGCGATATTTGAGACAAGCAGCCCCTCATACCCGTTGCTGGCGGGGATCGATGCGTGCTTTGCTTGGCTTGCAGCCGAAGGAGAAGCAGCTGCGCGGCACTATTCAAAACGTCTCGGGGCGCTGTATCATGAGGCAGCTGCATTGCGGCGAGTTTCGATTGTATCGGCAGACGGCCGCGATCCGGGCAAGGTGTTGATTACCGCGAAATGCTTAATGACAGGAAGAGAAATCTATGATATACTAAAAGATAGGTTCGGAATTCAACCGGAGATGGCGACGCGGACGTATTGCTTGCTGATGACATCTTTGTGTGATACCGAAGAGGGCTTTGCACGAGTGAGCGATGCGCTACGGACATTGGACCGAGAGCTCGACGAGTGCGACGGGCAACGGGAGCGGCAGTCTTCCGGATGTAACACGGTTTCGATGGAATGCAACGGGCGGTTGGACCAGCCTCACGCAATCGCAGTGTGTTCGGTGACGGAGGCGTTGTCGGGTACACGCAGACAGATTCCCATCGAAGCATTGACCGGCGATGAGATTGCCGCCGAGTGGGTCGGACCGTACCCGCCGGGAATCCCGCTGATTTGTCCGGGAGAACGGGTACGCGAAGTATTGCCGGCACTGCGAAGAGAAGCACAAGAGGGAACGATAGGAGAACAGTTATGGGTAAGCTGTATCTTGTAATGGGCAAGAGTGCCACGGGAAAGGATCATTTTTATAAAGACATTGTGGCGCGCTGTCCGGTGCCGCTTCGGACGGTGGTGCCTTACACGACGAGACCGCAACGCAAGAATGAGACCGAGGGCGTAGAATATCATTTTGTCGAAGAAGCGCAGATGCGGGAGATGGAGGCACAGGGACGGATTATGGAATGCCGACGCTACGAAACCGCCTGCGGGCCGTGGTATTATTTTACCGCCGACGATGGACAGATTGATTTGTCCGACCACAGCAGTATCCTCATTGTGACGCCCGCCGCCTACGAGAAGCTTCAGGAATATGTCGGGGCGGAAGCGGTGGTACCGATATATATTGAGGTCAGCGACGGCGAGCGTTTGGCACGCGCGCTCAAGCGCGAGAATAAACAGGAGAAGCCAAACTATGTGGAGCTTTGCCGCCGTTTTCTGGCGGACAGTACGGACTTTTCCGAAGAGGTACTGCACGGCTTGGGAATCGAGAAGCGTTTTGAAAATGTGGATTATGAGACCTGTTTGCAGGAGATTTTGAACGAAATCATAAGAATCGAGGGATATGATGCAGACTTTTCGTGACGTTGTAGGACATGGGAAGCTCGTAGAGCATTTGCAGAAGGCCATTCGCAATCGGAGGGTATCTCACGCGTACATCTTCGATGGCGCGGAGGGCAGCGGCAAAGGTATGGTGGCAAAGATTTTTGCGGCGGCACTTCAGTGCCGTGAAGGCGGAATCGAGCCATGCGGGCGTTGCGTGTCATGTCTGCAGATGGAGAGTGGCAACCAGCCGGATGTGACCTACGTGACGCACGAAAAGAGCGAGCTTGGTGTGAATGATATCCGTGAGCAGTTGTGCAATCCGATGACCGTGAAGCCCTATGTAGGACCGTATCGAATCTTTGTCGTGGACGAAGCCGAGAAGATGAATGTTCAAGCGCAAAATGCACTGTTAAAGACAATGGAGGAGCCGCCGGAGTACGGGGTAATTCTCCTTCTGACGAAGAACAAACATGCGTTTCTGCCGACCATTTTATCCAGAGGCGTGGTGCTTGACTTTTTGCCGGCGGGAGAGGGCGAGCTTGTTCGGTTTCTTATGGAGAAGGCGCAGTTGCCGGATTATCGGGCGAGGCTTGCAGCCGCATTTTCCGGAGGAAGCCCCGGCAGAGCATTGGCCTGTGCGCGTTCCGAGGCCTTTCAGACGAGAAAGGATCGTGTGGCAGCAGTGATGAAAGCGCTTCCCGGAATGACGGAGGAGCGGATGGCTGAGCTGGCAAAGGAATTTGTCGGTGACAAGGAAGGACAAGAGGATGTGCTCGATTTGATGCTGGTGTGGTTGCGAGACGTGTTACTGCGAAAGGCAGCGGGCGAAACGGCCGCGCTGATGTTCGCGGAGGATGTAGAGGCGATTGCACTGCAGGCGGAGAGCATCTCTTATGAGGGACTGGACGAAATGCAGACTTGGATTGCGGAGCTTCGGTCCATGAAAAATGCAAATGTAAATATGGAGACCGGCTTTTGGATGCTTCTCGTGAAGCTTGCAAGACAGGCCGGATAAACCTTCAGAGATAAAGGAGAGAGTTATGACAACAATTATCGGAGTACGTTTTCGGACAACGGGACGAGTTTATTATTTTGACCCGTCGGACTATGAGGTAGAGCAGGGAGATAAGGTCATCGTAGAGACGGCACGAGGCGTGGAATGCGGCAGTGTGGTATTCGGCCGCCGTGAAGTTCCCGACGAGGAGGTTGTGCAGCCGCTTCGTGAAATTATTCGCGTGGCGACACCGGCCGACGAGGTGACGGCGAAGCGAAACCGCGAGAAAGAGAAGGAAGCATTGGTGATCTGTGCGGAGAAGGTTGCGAAGCACAATCTCGAGATGAAGCTGATTGATTGCGAATATACCTTTGACGGGAAGAAGGTGCTGTTTTATTTTACGGCAGACGGCAGAGTGGACTTTCGCGAGCTGGTAAAGGATCTGGCATCGGTATTTCGTACGAGAATCGAGTTGCGACAGATTGGGGTGCGCGACGAGACAAAATTGCTTGGCGGAATCGGAATCTGCGGGCGCGAGGTGTGCTGTCATGCACATTTGACTGATTTTATCCCTGTGTCGGTAAGAATGGCAAAGGAACAGAATCTTTCGTTGAATCCGACAAAGATCAGCGGAAACTGCGGACGTCTGATGTGTTGCTTGAAGTACGAGGAGGATGCGTATGAGTATCTGAACAGTCGTTTGCCGGGTATGGGAGACAAGGTACGTACGAAGGACGGACTGACCGGCGAGGTGGTATCCTTAAACGTATTGAAGCAGCTGGTGAAGGTTGTGGTGTCGGTAGACGGTATGACCGGAGAGGAGAAGGAGGTACGTGAGTATCCTGCCTCTGAGTTGCAGTTCCAGCAGAGAAAACGCAAGGATCGTGGGGAGATGGATGCGGATCTGCGTGAGCTGGAGATGCTCGAGAGAAAAGAGGGCAATCACATTGAATAGTGAAGAATACCGGGAGTCGTTTCTTCGGGAAGGCGAACGGTTGGTGGATCTGGAGCGTAGCAACCTGTGGCTCATTCAGAGCCCGGGGCGTTTCTGCTTTGGAATGGATGCGGTGCTGCTGAGTGCATTTGCCAAGGTACGTGCGGGCGAGCGAGTGCTGGATATGGGAACCGGAACGGGCATTTTGCCGTTGCTTCTGTCGGCGAAGACGGAGGCCAAGGAGCTGGTGGGACTGGAGATTCAGCCCGAAAGCGCAGAGATGGCGGCGCGCAGCGTGCAAATGAACGGACTCGGAGAGAGAGTGCGTATTGTCGAGGGCGACATGAAAGATGCTTCGGCACGGTTCGGACGGAGTAGCTTCGATGTCATTACCTGTAACCCACCGTATATGACCGGAGGGCATGGGATTGAGAATCCCTCGGACGGTCTGGCCATTGCAAGACATGAGGTGCTGTGCACCTTTGCGGATGTTGCGAGAGAGGCGGCGGCATGCTTGCGCCCCGGTGGAAGGTTCTATTTGGTGCATCGGCCGTTTCGGCTGGTGGAGCTGATGCTGACGCTTGCCGAAAGCGGGCTGGAGCCGAAGAAGATGCGTCTGGTGTATCCTTATGCGGATCGGGAACCCAACATGGTGTTGCTCGAATGCGTCAGGGGCGGCAGACGTCGCATCACGGTGGAGAAGCCGTTGATTGTATTTGAAAAAGA
This sequence comes from Lachnospiraceae bacterium, assembly GCA_045601665.1. GTDB lineage: Bacteria > Bacillota > Clostridia > Lachnospirales > Lachnospiraceae > ISDg. The sequence goes on along the minus strand of JAZRZZ010000025.1, from coordinate 74,423 downwards.
GGGCTGCTACACCGAGGAAGTGCGGGAGCTGTACGGCTTCTAAGCAAAGAGGAGGAAGAGAGCAAATGCTGTACCTGTGCGCCACACCGATTGGCAATCTGGAGGACATGACCTTTCGCGCAATTCGCGTATTGAAGGAGGTTTCGTTGATTGCGGCGGAGGATACGAGAAATAGTCGGAAGCTGCTGACGCATTTTGATATCCACACGCCGATGACAAGCTATCACGAGTACAACAAGTTCGATAAAGGGCGAGAGCTGATAGAGAAACTACTTGCGGGCGAGGACATTGCGCTCATTACCGATGCCGGAATGCCGGGCATCAGTGACCCGGGCGAGGAGCTGGTGCGAATGGCATATGAGGCGGGCCTTTCCGTGACAGTCGTGCCCGGAGCGTGTGCCTGCGTGACGGCATTAACGCAGTCGGGACTACCGACCAGACGTTTCGCATTTGAAGCGTTTCTTCCGACCGACAAGAAGGAGCGAGCCCGTGTGCTTGAGGAGATGATCTCCGAGACGCGAACGATGGTGGTATACGAGGCCCCCCATCGCCTAACGAAGACGCTCGCGGAGTTGTCGGAGGTGCTCGGAGGTGACCGGCAGGTGCGTGTGCTTAGGGAGCTGACGAAGAGGCATGAGAGTGTCTATGCCGGCACGCTTGCCGAAACGCTTGCTTACTACGAGGCGGAGCCCCCGAAAGGAGAATGTGTGCTCGTCCTTGCCGGACGCGATCCGTCGGAGCTTCTTGCGGAGGAACGCCGACGTTATGATGAGCTGAGTCTCGAGGAGCATATGGAGCAGTACCTTTCGCAGGGCATCGACCGCAAGGAGGCCATGAAGCTCGTTGCAAAGGATCGCGGGATCAGCAAGCGGGACGTGTATCAGCAGTTGTTAAAGGAATAATTCCGCCGACAAGGCGCAAAAAAAGGGCATCTCCGTTATGGAAATGCCCTTTTGCAGGTGCATGCTTAATTACTCGGCAATCAAACCAACCAAAGCAGCCATCTCGCGAATGGACTCTCTGGATACACACTTGCCTCTGTACTGGATCAAATTCTCCTTGCTTCCGGAGAAGATGTCCGTAGGTGCATACTTCTGGAGAATGATTCTGTCATCCTCAACAAAAATCTCAAGCTGATCTCTTTCAGCGCAATCAAGATTTCTGCGAAGCTCGATAGGCAACGTAATACGTCCGAGCTCATCAAGTCTTCTTACAATACCAGTGTTCTTCATTGTTAAAGCCTCCTTAACCAAAGTGGTACTATCCTTAAAAGAAAGGAATCTTGTTGTTTGGTATAAAAAGATGATATTCATCTCTTCTGTTACAGATTTTAGCACGGTTAATCGCGCTTGTCAATAGAAACATTCGAAATTTCTACTTTTTCGTAATTTTTTGTCCGGTTTGCTAGAAGGGATGAAAAAAAAGGGGCAAATGACGTGAAATCGGTAATTTTTATGCTGCTTTTTGAGGAGAAATCTGCATATTATGCGAAAGAACCTTGTTCGGGAGAAGAACATGCTTCATATTTTGTGGATTGTAATGATTCTCGGCGGTCTTGTGTACGGTATGTTGACGGGAAATGCGGCAGCGGTGGGAGAGGGCGCGTTGTCTTCCGCAAAGGAAGCCGTAAGCCTGGCGATTGCAATGGCGGGCGCGGTGGCGTTATGGACAGGATTGATGGAGGTTGCAAAGGATTGCGGTATTATGGAGCGGTTGACGAAGCTTATGCGTCGACCGGTGAGGTGGCTTTTTCCGGATGTGCCTGCGGGACATCCGGCGGAGGAGGCGATTGTGTCGAATCTTCTTGCGAACCTTTTGGGGCTTGGTTGGGCAGCCACGCCGGCCGGACTACGGGCAATGCGCGAGCTTCGTATGCTGCAGTTGAAACAGGCAGGGCTATCCGAGGAGCCGGAGCTTCCTGCCGGTGCGTTAGCATCGGCAAGCCCCGACATGTGTACGCTTTTGATCTTGAATATTTCTTCGCTGCAGCTGATTCCGGTTAATGTTATCGCATATCGAAGCCAATATGGAAGTGCGGAGCCGACTGCCATTCTCGGGATTGCTCTGTTTGTAACGACGTGTAGTACCGTGGTGGGCATTTTGTATGCGGCATTTCGTCGAAAACACGCAAAAGATAAGTAAATTCCGCAAATGCCACTTGCAAATGCCGAAAGGCGTGTTAAAATGAAAAGTGGCATGGTATCGTCTGGGAGACAAGGGACGAAGGAAAGGAGTCATTCATGAGGGATCGACATCACATTATAATCGGATTCATTAAGCTCGGTCTGTATCTTGCAATGGCCGCTACGTTCTTTTTGTTTCTTGCCATTCGCAACCCCGAGATTCTTACGTTGTCAAGGGAGGCGGTGCTTACTTGGATCTTTTATGTGATTATTTCCGGCATGTTGTTGGCAATCTATGGTGGCTACGACATAGGAAAGAAGAGCAGACGTGCGGTGGAAAATTCAATTTTCGTCAACAGCTGGCTGACCGACCTTTTGATGTTCTTGCAGATTTGTGCACTGTTTTTGCATGAGATGGATACGGAGCGGTTTCTCGGAAGTGTGGGAATGCTCTTTTTTGCCATGGCGCTGCAGGGGTGTGAGATTCTTGCATTCATCCATCTGAGCTACCGTGTATATCATTATGCGACGAGCGATGTCCACACGCTCTTTGTCATCAATCGCGCACAGGATCAGGAGAAGCTTCTTGCGGGAATTGAACGTGCGGCAGCCGCGAGAGAAGGGGATCGGATCATCGAATATACCGACGAGCATTTGTATGAGACGGTAGATTGCTATGACAATATATTTATCAGTGAGATTCCGGTCGAGTCCCGTAAGGAGTTGATTGAATATGCGTTCGGACGAAACAAGAACATCTTGTTTACGCCCGAGATCAACGATATCGTCGAGTACTCTTGTGAGTATCGAATGTTTGACGATACGCTCGTGTTGTCCGCACCGAAGAAGGAGCTCGGAATTACGGAACGTGTGGTGAAGCGTGCGATGGACATTGTCGGCTCACTGATTCTTCTGATCGTGTCCTTGCCGATCTATGTCGCGGTGGCAATTGCAATCAAGCTTGACGACGGTGGGCGCATCTTTTTCTCACAGACGCGGGCGACGAAGGACGGAAAGCCGTTTCGCATTTATAAGTTCCGCACGATGAAGGAAAATGAGATTACGATGCCGATGCTCGAGAACGACGATCGCGTAACGAGAGTCGGTCGTTTTCTACGCAAGACACGAATTGACGAGATTCCGCAGTTTATCAATGTGTTGAAGGGGGAGATGAGTCTTGTGGGACCTCGCCCTGAGCAAATGGAGTATCTGCACGGATTCGATAAGAACTATCCGGAGTATGAATACCGGCTGAGAGTAAAGGCGGGAATGACCGGGTTTGCTCAGATAGAGGGCAAATACAATACTACAAACAAAGAAAAGCTGATATTGGATCTGATGTACATACAGAACTATAGCCTGTGGTTGGATCTCAAGCTGATCCTACAGACGCTCCTTGTCATGCTGAAAGAAGATAGTACGGAGGGATTCTAGAATCATGGGAAACAAGACGCTGAGCGTTGTCGTACCTGCATATAACGTGGAAAAGTACCTGATGCAATGCATCGGGTCTTTGCTTGTGCCGGAGTTTTTGGACGAGGTGGAGATTATTATTGTCAACGATGGCTCCACAGACGACACCGGAAGGATTGCGGAGGCATATCAAAATCAATATCCGGAGACGGTTCGTGTCATTAACAAGTCCAACGGTGGGCATGGTTCGGCAATTAACGTAGGCATAGAAGAGGCGTGCGGGACGTATTTTCGCGTGGTTGACGGCGATGATTGGGTGGACAGTCGCACCTTTGCGCAGATGATCGCGGCCCTAAAGAAGGCAGACGCGGATGTGGTGGCGACGCGTTATACGGTCATTCAGGACGCGACGGGGGAGGAACAGTCCGGAGATCCCTATGACATCTATCATCATGTTTCCTGCGATAAGGAGTACCGTTTTGAGGATATCTGTCATTTGCCCTATATTCGTATTCATCAGCTGAATTATCGTACCTCGGTGCTTCGCGAGTCCGGGGTAAGACTGGACGAGTTCTGTTATTATGTGGACGTGGAATACGCGCTTCTTCCGATGAAATGCGTGAAGACGGTTCGCTTTCTTGATTTGGATGTCTACTGCTATCGTGTGGGACGGGCGGCACAGAGTATGAACATAGAATATATGCGACGTTATGTGGACAATCACCAGAGAGTTCTGGATCGTATTTTTGCATTTTATGATGAGTGTAAGAGCGAGGGAAGGGCGCCGCTGGTGACCTATTTGGAATCGGAACTCGCGCGCTTGGTGGTGACGCAGACGAGAATCTGGCTCAGCTTTCCCGCCGCAAGGGAGTACAAAGAAACAATAGTTGCGCTCGGTGCGCGTGTGAAAAAAGAATATCCCCAAGTGGCGAAGAAGCTGCCCAATCGGGCGGTTCGTTGGCTCTTCGCAACTCGGGGATTCGGATATTCGTTAATTTCCTTGGCGGTTCGTCGCCGCTATCGTAGCAGTTAAGCTGCACTCTTCTTGATCTTACGATACTTGATGGTATTACGGATTGCATAGCAAGCCATGTAATAATAAGCAGCAATGGTAGAGAACCGGAGCTTGCGGTATACATTGAGATTCATCTTCGCTGCCTTCCACTTGTTGCCGGACTGAGAGTCCTTATCCATGCGGTAGGTGAAGAGAGGCTCGTCAATGCCGTATGCACGGTAGCCCTGTCTCAATACGGTAAGCCATGCATAGAAGTCCTCGTGAAGATTTCCGTCTACGGGGAAATGACCGCAGAGGTTCTTGTTGATAAATACGGAAGAGAACGAAATGACGTTCTGCTTCAAAAGCTTGCGATACTTTATCTTCTCCGGTGCGTGAAGAATATAGTTGTAGCGATTGCCCTTATAGTCCATATAAGCGGTAGAGGAGAAGATGATTGCCGGATACTCCGGATTCGCCTCCCCGTCCTCGGTCTCCATCTGGGTGTTGCCACGAAGCATACGGTCGCGCAGGATAATCTGTTTCTCAAGCTTGTCGTTTCTCCATACGTCATCGCCGTCGATGAACGCTACCCATTCCGTCTTCGCATGCTCAAGCCCGTAATTGCGGACATAAGCAACGCCCTGATGATGGGGCATACGAATGTAGTGGATGCGCTCGTCTTCCTTTGCATAATTGGAAAGGATGAAGTCGGTACCGTCGTCGGAGCAGTCGTCGATGATCAGCAGGACAATGTTTTTATAGGTCTGGTTCAAAACGGAGCGCAGCGTCTCGGTAATCGTTGCAGCCACGTTATAGACAGCCATAACAACGGTGATGGGTTCTTTTGCTATTGCCATAAGAGATAACCTCCTTGTAGGTATTGTATGAATAGTCTACTTTTATATTAACATGAAAAACGGAAAGAAACAATACGCATTTTTTGCAAAACCGTGTGTTTTCTTCGATTTGTGGCAAATGCCTAGAATCGGCCGTAGAAGGGACCGAAAAAGGATGGAAACCATGTAAAAAATGACGAAAACCACGTCGTATCGTTGCGGATACGATCCCTTTTTCCGAGGAAGAAAGGACAAGACATGAAGCGAATCACGGTAATTGTTCCGGCGTATCGATCGGAACGCACCCTTCGAAGAACCCTTGACAGTGTGGCGAGGCAGACAGTGTCCGCGCATAGAGTCATTGTTGTGGATGACGGCTCCGAAAACGATGATTGCCGACGCATTGTTGAGGAATATGCAGAGCGCTATCCGGACATATTTATATATAAGTATGTTCCGCACGGCGGACCGGGAGCCGCACGAAATTGCGGGCTTGCCGAAGTGACAACGGAGTATGTGACGTTTCTCGACGCGGACGACTGGTGGCGGACGAATCTGGTGGAAGAGGTGTGCCGTTTGTTGGACGGGGCGAAGATTACGCCGGACATTGTATATACGTTGCCCGTGTGCTGGAACGAAGGTACGGGGAAGCTGACGCCCTTTCAGGACGCACGATGCCATTGCCGAGTATTTCGAGACGACGAGGTGTTCGAACCGACGGAGAGACCGGAGGTATACGGTCTGGAGGTGACGGCATGTCGCATGATAATGCGGACGAAGTGGGTTCGCGAAATCGGCTATGCATTTGACGAGGGAACACGCTGGGAAGATGTGCGGCCGTACTACCGTGCAATTGCGCATGCGAAATATGTCTGCGGAACGACGCGGACGGGCTTTTATTACCGAATCGGTCGATCGGGACAGATGACCGACACAAACGATGCTAGGCGTCTTGCGGTGGTGCGTGTGTTCAGAGAGACGATGCAGGAGCTTGTGGGGTCGAATTACAATGCATGGCTCGGAGCGGAGTTTTATCGGCGAATGTGTGAATTTACGATGTGGTGTCTGGCGCATACACCGGAGAAGCTTCGTCCGTATATGATAGATCGGTTGAAGGAGCTGTTTGCTTCGGCCCCCGGAGTGATGGTGCGTGATTATCTGCGTCTGTGCCCGCGGTTGAAGGATGTGCTGTATGTTGGGCTGCTTTTGTTTCCCGCAGGACGACAGCTATTAGGCGACGCGGAGCTTTTGGAACGCCTGCGCAGATGGAAGCACTTCATAAAATCTTAAAGGGACTTAAAGGTTTGTATACTTGACAATCGTCCGACTCTATGGTAAAAGTAACAATCGTGTGCGAACAACAAATCATCGGGTAGAGGAAAACAGTACTATGAAGAAATCAGAGGTGCTTCTGCAACGGTTGCGGGAGCAGGTGATCGGACGAAATTTTATGTACGGCACATTTTTGCTGGCGGTGCTTGTTGTGTTGTTGCAGGCGCAGGTAATGGGGTGCATTCTCTTTTTGCTGCTTATCTCCGGCATTCTCGTAATCAGTGACGACATCATGCCGACGCTGCTGCCGTTTCTTTTGGCGTGCGTGTTTCTCTCTACAATGTACGATTCGTATAATACCTTTATTAAGATTTGGTGGTTGGCGATTCCCTGTGTGGCGGCCGTGGTATTTCATTTCATTTATTATAGAAAGCCGATGTCCTTCGGAATACTGATTCGCGGATTGGCGGCGGTGTCGGCGGCATTGCTACTCGGTGGGATCGGAATGATTTCCTTTCGCGAATATTTCAGTGGGATTGCACTATATTATACATTGGGGCTCGGAGTCGGTATGACGGCGGTCTATCTGCTGCTTCGGTCGCAGTATGCGGTTCAAAGAAATTACGATTTGGCGGAGTACGTCGCATATGCGATGTATATGATGGGATTTTTCGCGTGCTTCGTGGTCCTTTTCTTATATTCGAAGAAGATAGACCTGTTCCTCGAGACGATGGAGGCGTTGGAGCTTCCGTCGAGAAATAATTACGCTACGTTTTTGATGTTCGCGATGCCGTTTCCGTTCTATTACGCGATTCAGCGGAAGCATCATGTGCTTGCGGGGCTATTTATCTATGCCTGTGTGGTGCTGACCGGCTCCAGAGGAGGGCTGCTGTGCGGCGGTGTGGAGTTGGTGCTTTGCTTTTTGTATCTGGCGTATGTGGACAAGAAAGGGCGCGCATTTGACCTCGGTCTGCTGTTCGGCTTGCTTGTTGTGGCGATTATGGGGTATCCGATTGTGGTAGAGTTCTATGCGTCACGAACCCATGAGGGAGATTTCTTTAACGATTTGGGCGGTCGGATTCCGATGGCAAAGCGCGCAATCGAATATCTAAAGCAAAATCCGCTGTTCGGCTCCGGAATCGGGTATCTGGGCAATACGGACTACTATGCACCGAAGAAAGGCGCGTTGTGTTGGTACCATTCGATGCCGTTTCAGATTGTCGGGAGCATGGGACTTGCGGGAGTCGTTGCTTACGGGTATCTGTTTTACCAGAGAGGCTGCTTGCTTGCGAGGGCATTTCGTGCGGTTGACCCGCAGATGCTTGCGTTCGGTGTGACGTATGTCGGAGTGCTCCTTATGTCCTGTGTCAATCCCGGCGAATTTTGTCCGCTTCCTTATGAGTTTTTGGTCATTTTGTTGTTTGTTTTGGTGGAACTAAGCCACGGGCAAAAGAGCGACGTTTACAATTTGTTCACAAGTAATGCAAAAAAACACGTCAAAAACATGAAAAAAGTGAAAGGCAAAAGGCGGGCTTGTTCATAAAATATTCACATGTTACTGCTTTTCGAAGGAGGAAAAACGGCCAAAAGCACAAGATGTTGTGTTTTTTGCTCGCTTTTACACATAGAGCGTAAAAAAAACAAGAAAAACATACGCTTTTCGGAAGAAAAAACTTGTAATTCTTATTGAAAAGTGATATAGTAAAGGCAAGAGAAAGACGAGATACGCATATATTTTAGAGCGTAGTATTGGAGGAAACAGTCGATGGCGGGTGAAACTTTTCGCAGAAAGAAACGTCTCGGTGACATGCTTGTTCAAGAGCACGTAGTAACCGAAGAACAGCTTGAGCAGGCATTGGAAGTCAAGAAGACAAGCAACAAGCGCCTCGGCGAAGTATTGGTTGACTTGAACTTTACAAGCGAGGAGGAGATTACCCGAGCTTTGACACGTCAGCTTGGCGTGGAGATGATATCTACGGCAACGATGACGATTCCCGAGGATATCGTGAATCTGATTAATCCGCAGATTCTTCGCAAGTATATGGTGATGCCGTTTGCGTATGCACCCGGCAATCAGAGCATTCTCCGTGTGGCAATGGTAGACCCCATGGACATGATCGCAATCGACGACCTCAGCATGGTAACCAATCTGGAGATTGAACCTTATATCGCAACCCCGCATGACATTATGATGTGCATCGACCGTCATTTCGGTAACGCAGAGGCCTTGGACGCGGCAGAAGCCTACACCAAGGAGCGCGAAGCGAAGATGATGGCAGGGGAAGAGGAAGAGGTTGACGACGTCAGCGACTCCCCGATCGTAGTGCTTGTGCGAAACATGATTGAGTCCGCAGCTCGCCAGAGAGCATCCGATATTCATGTAGAGGCGCTCGAGACCAGAGTACGAGTTCGTTACCGAATCGACGGTGCGCTGTATGAACAGATTACATATGACATCGGCTTGATGCCGGCCATTATCGCGCGATTGAAGATTATCGGCGGAATGGATATTTCCGAGAAGAGAAAGCCTCAGGACGGTCGTATCAGTATCGTGGTTGACCGTGTAGAATACGATATCCGAGTTTCTATCCTTCCCACCTATTACGGTGAGAAGTGCGTAATGCGACTTGCAATGAAGACCGCATTGACGAGAAACAAGAAGGATCTTGGTTTTTCCGAGGAGGAGATGAAGGTGTTCGATCACATTCTTGCGAATCCTCACGGAATCATCTTGGTTACGGGACCGACCGGTTCCGGTAAGTCCACCACCTTGTATACGGCACTTAGTGAGCTGAACAAGGAAGACGTGAACATCATCACCGTTGAGGATCCGGTAGAGGCGAATATCAACGGAATCAATCAGGTACATGTGAATGTAAAGGCCGGACTTACCTTTGCGTCGGCACTTCGCTCCATCCTCCGTCAGGACCCGGACATCATCATGATCGGTGAGATCCGAGACGGAGAGACCGCCTCCATTGCCGTTCAGGCGTCGATTACCGGCCACTTGGTTGTAAGCACCTTGCACACCAACAGTTCCGCGGCTACCATTGCCCGACTGATGGATATGGGCGTTGAGAGCTACTTGATCGCCGACTCTGTGGTAGGCGTTATCGCACAGCGACTTGTTCGTCGTCTGTGTCCGAAGTGTAAGAAAGAGCGTTTGGCAACACGCGAGGAGCGCGAGGCAATGCATGTTCCCGCGAATGCGGGCGATGTCTTTTTGTATGACCCGGTAGGATGCATCTCCTGCAACAAGGGTTACAAGGGACGAATCGGTGTATATGAAATCATGGAGATTACTCCTCGACTGAAGAAGATTATCTCCAAGAAGGAGGATTCCGAAGTGCTGAAGCAGGCAGCTCTCGAGGAAGGCATGAGCACGCTTCGAATGAGTGCCGCAAGATGCGCGCTTCAGGGAATCACATCTTATTCCGAGATGTTAAGAGTATCCTTCGAAGAATAGTAGTGGGAGAGGTACGTAGAGCATGAGAGAATTAGACGACATTTTGCAGGAGGCCGTGGATCGACACGCGTCCGATATACATATCACCTCCGGTAGACCGGTCATCTTCCGTATCGACGGTGACTTAAGAGAGATGGACGGCAATAAGCTGACTCCGGAGCAGATCGAGGAGCTGATCGTTCCGCTTTTCGCAGACAACGACCGTTTGGTTGAGACTATCGAGAAGACCGGCGAGATCGACTTCGCATACTCCTTGTACGGAAGAGGTCGTTTCCGTGTGAACGTATTCAAGCAGCGCGGAACTCTTGCCATGGTAATGCGATTGTTGCCGTTTAAGATTCCGGCACCTAGAGAGCTGGGACTTCCGGCAGTCGTTCAGGAGCTTTGTCAGAGAAAGAGAGGACTTGTGTTGGTAACGGGTGCTACCGGTTCCGGTAAGTCCACCACCCTTGCTTCTCTTATCAATATGATTAACAAGACGTATTCGAAGCACATCATTACGTTGGAGGACCCGATCGAGTACCTTCACCGTCATGAGAAGTCCATCGTCAACCAGCGAGAGATCGGTGACGACACGGAGAGCTACGCAGGCGCGCTTCGAGCAGCCCTTCGAGAAGACCCCGATGTTATTCTCGTAGGTGAGATGCGAGACTTGGATACGATTCAGACGGCGATTACCGCTGCCGAGACCGGTCACCTTGTATTCTCCACGTTGCATACGAACAGTGCGGCAGATACGATCAACCGAGTAATCGACGTATTCCCGCCGCATCAGCAGCAACAGATTCGAGTGCAGTTGGCCAGCGTTATCGAGTGCGTTATTTCCCAGCAGCTGTTGCCCATTCAGACCGGTTCCGGCCGTGTGGCTGCATTTGAGGTTATGATGGGAACGAGTGCGGTACGCAACTTGATTCGTGAAGGAAAGGCGTTCCAGATTCCTTCCATGATTCAGACGAGCAAGAAGCAGGGCATGCAGTCCATGGACGATGCACTTTACAACCTGTACATCGGTGGCTTGATCAGCGCAGAGAACTGTTTGAACTACGCACAGGACACCATCGCAATGAGTAGAAAGGTTACTTTCTAATTGCGGAGCTGAGAACAGGCGTTAGAGGAAATAGAATGGAGGGTTTCGATGGCTACATACAGTTATGTTGCGGTCGACAAGTTCGGCAAGGAGAAGAAGGGCGCCGTTGAGGCGAGCACGCCGGACAGGGCGCATAGCATGTTGAAGAGCGAAGGCTTGGTACCCGTCAAGGTGGCAGAGCAGAACGTATTCAACAAGGACATTAACCTCGGTGGTGCGCGAGTAAAGAACCGCGAGATGGCAGTTTTCTGCCGACAGATGGTGAGTATTATTAACGCCGGTGTGCCGATTATCGACGCGCTCGGCATGATGGAAGAGCAGACCGAGAACAAGGCATTTGCCAAGGCAATCGGCGAAGTAAAGACCAGTGTTGCGAAGGGCGAGACACTCGGCAACTCGATGAGAGCGAGAACCGACGTGTTCCCGACGATGATGATTAACATGGTCGATGCCGGCGAAGCGTCCGGTAGTATCGACATATCGTTGGATCGAATGGCTACGCAGTTCGAGAAGGACGCGAAGTTGAGCGGCCTGGTTAAGAAAGCAATGGTATATCCTTGCGTGGTATTGGTGGTAGCAGTCATTGTATGTATTGTGCTTCTGACCTACGTAGTACCGACCTTCATGGACATGTTTAAGGATATGGACATTGAGATGCCGAAGATCACCTTGATGGTCATGGGCGCCAGTGAATGGCTACAGTCGTATTGGTATGTTGCGCTTGCCATTATTGTTGTACTTGTAATTGGGTGTAGGGCGTTTGCCGCATCTGAGACCGGAACGATCTTCTTCGCGAAGATGGCAATTAGTATTCCGGCACTCAAGAACTTTACCATAAAGTCTGCATCCTCTCGTTTGGCACGTACGTTGAGTACGTTGACCTCCTCCGGTATCTCGATGATTGAGGCACTGGACATTACCGCGAAGACGATGTCGAATTACTTGTTCCGTATGGCGGTATTGGAAGCAAAGGAAGAGGTTAAGAAGGGTGTTCCGCTCTCGGAGCCTCTCAAGCGAAGCGGCTTGTTCCCGCCTCTCGTGATTCACATGACGAAGATCGGTGAGGAAACCGGTGATATGGAATCGATGCTCAATAAGATGGCCGACTACTTCGACGAAGAGGTGGAGATGGCAACGCAGGCATTGCTTGCGGCAATGGAGCCGGTTATCATCATTGGTTTGGCAGGAATCGCCGGTGTAATCATCGGCGCAGTTATCGCACCGATGGGTGCAATGTACAGCGGTCTCGACAATATCTAAGGATCGCGCGAACTACGAATTAAGCGGCAGTCGGATAGGGACGGCGGTCGTTTAAGATAAAACCGTTACGCAAAGCGTAACACAAACAAATAATATTATATGAAAAATGGAGGAATTGTTTTATGAACAAGAACAAAGGTTTTTCCCTGGTTGAGTTGATTGTCGTTGTTGCAATCATGGCAGTATTGATTGGTGTATTGGCACCGGCATACTTGAGCTACGTTGAGAAGTCCCGTAAGGGCGTTGATGAGGATCTCGCTGCTGAGATCGCTCGTTGTGTAGAGATCGCTTTCGCAGAAGTTGACGTTTATGATGAGTATAAGGGCGCGGTTGCTGAAGGATTGACTCTTACTTGGACTGAGGGCACAGCACTTCAGACTCCTACCGGCTTGCTTAAGGACGGCGATGCACTTGCTGAAGCTCTTTCCGAGTCTCTCGGAGCAGATCCGGTTGCTTACAAGTCCAAGACTTACGCAGGCACTAGCATCGTTGTTCAGATCAAGGCTCGTGGTACTTACGGCGTTGAGGTTACCTGCACGATCTCTGACAAGGAGATTAAGTAATCTGACTAACAGGTGAATCATAGCACCGGCGGCAATGCCGCCGGTGCTATAGATAAGAGAAGGGATACATATGGACAGAGGATTCTCGTTGGTCGAATTGATTGTTGTAATCGCAATAATGGCCGCATTGATAGGAGTCTTGGCACCGGCGTATCTTTCTTATGTAGAGAAGACACGGGTACAGTCTGATGAGACCGCAGCGGGAGAGATCCTACGTGCTGCGGAAATTGTTGTCTATTCGGGAACTTACGAGGTCACGGAGATGGTCTTGGTTACCTTCGACAGTGGCGGAGTGAAGGTTCAGGAGTCGACAGCGGGAGAAGAACTTCGCGATCTATTGATTGAGAACTTTGGAGACTTGTCGAAGATTGTTCCCATCTCCAAGAAATATGGAAACCAACGGTATACCATACGGTTAGTTCCCGCAGAAAAAGGGTCGGGAACAATGCTTCCCGGCGTTGCCGGTTCATGGTCGCTGCTTGGTTAGTGGGAGGATTCCTAAGGTATATGGTTGGTTATCACGTGATCCCTACACGTGGTAATCACATGCCTAGAATCTGCACAGAAGAAACGATATTAGAGTGGTGAGGGAGAACGAATGGACGTTGCATGGAAGACAATGATATATGTGATTGCTTTTCTATACGGCTTGGTCATCGGAAGCTTTCTCAACGTCTGTATCTATCGCATTCCTTTGGGACACAGCCTTTCAAAGCAACCGTCCCATTGTATGAGCTGCGGATATCATTTGCGATGGTTTGATTTGATTCCGCTGTTCAGTTGGTTGTTCTTACGAGGCCGTTGTCGTAAGTGTAAGGCGAAGATTTCGCCGCAGTATCCGCTTGTTGAGGCGGCCAACGGCATCTTATATCTTGTGATATTTGTAGTATGTGGCATCGGAGTCGAAAGCGTGCTGTATTGTCTCATGGCATCGGCGTTGCTTGCACTTAGTGTTATCGACTTCCGCACATTTATTATTCCTATCGGATTCAACATCTTTATTCTTTTCCTTGGGATTGCGAATTTGATTTATCGAATTGCATTTTGCGACGAGCCAAACCTATGGCTGTATATTATCGGCTTGTTTGCAGTGAGTGGACTCCTCGGTCTTCTGTATCTGGGGTCGAAAGGAAGGGCCATCGGCGGAGGCGATGTGAAGCTGATGGGTGCGGCCGGTTTTTTGATCGGTTGGAAGCTGATTCTTGTTGCTTTCGTATTCGGATGTATTCTCGGATCGGTGTGTCATATCATTCGAATGAAGGTCAGCAAGGCAGACCGTGTGCTTGCGATGGGGCCGTATCTGTCTATCGGCATCCTATTGGCGGTGCTGTGCGGAGACGCTTTTTTGAACTGGTATCTGCCGTTTGTCGGCTTATGAAGAAGAATACTGCTGATTATTATCTTCAGTTGATATAAATATATTAGAGGAAAGCGAAGCCTCAGGCTTCGGAAGGAGGAACACATGGCAGGAAGAGTGCTATCTATGGAGATCGGCCAGGGCATGACGCGTGTAATCGAGATTGATTACATGGCAAAGGCTCCGAAGATCTACAACGCGTTCAGTCTGGAGACCCCGAAGGACATGGTACAGGACGGTGTCATCACACGAAATGAGGATTTCATTATCGCGTTGAAGGGTGAAATGAGAAAAAGAGAGATTAAGACGGACACGGTAGTATTTACGGTGTCTTCTACTCGTATTGCGAATCGTGAGGCACGCATTCCGCTTTGCAAGCCGAACAAGATTCTGCCTTTGATTACTGCGAATGCGGCAGATTATTTCCCGGTCGATATGAATCAGTATCACTTGGTATATAACATTCTCGGAAAGACAGAGACCGCAGAGGAAAAGCAGTATCGTCTCTCCCTGTTGGCAGTGCCGAACGACGTAACCACCTCATATCTCGACCTTGCACATTCTCTTGGCCTTCATATCAAGGCATTGGATTATGTGGGCAACAGTATCTACAATGTAGTACGCGAGGATTACAGCCGCGGCACTAACGCAATCATTAAGATTGATGAGCACAGCTCCCTTGTAACGATTGTAAAGGCCGGCGAGATTGTGCTTCAGCGTTCTGTAGCACATGGCGTGAACGGTGCGATTGAGAACATGATGGATCTCGATCTCTACGGAGAGGCGATGGACTATAATACCGCTATGAGAGCATTTATGGAGAATCATTGCTTGCGTCGTTATCTGAACGTAGATGTGGATTATCAAGAGCCCGAGGACACCTCGGACGAGATGATGATGTCCCGCATTATGTTGACGGAGAATCTGCGTTACTTGATCGGCAACATCGGTCGTATTCTTGAATACTATGTATCGAGAAATGAAAATGACAACATTGAGAGCGTAGCGATTGTCGGCGTCGGCGCAGACTTCATGGGAATGGATGAGCTTCTCAGCAATGAGCTTGGCTATGACGTACGTCCGTATGACGGTTTGGCAGGAATTCGCATCACGAGTGCGCATTATACCGGCGATGTGACGATGCATACGATGGCTGCCTGTGTTGGTGCTGCGATGAAGCCGTTGCAGCTGTTGTCTCCCGAGCTTTTGAAGGGAGAGAAGCAGACGTCCCTTGTCATTCCGTTTGCGGTAATGATCGCGGGTATCGTGGTTGCGGTTGCGTTGTTCATGGTTGGCGAGATTATGGTATCGGCACAGCAGAACAAAAAGAGAGACATTCAGGCCGACCTCGATAAGAACAAGTCCATTCAAGAGATCAAGATGAATTTCGAGCAGACAAGAGCGACCTACGATGAGGTAATTAAGTTCCAGGATGTTCCGGTCAACAATAACTCTCAGCTGGGTATGGTAATTCAGGAGATGGAGAGAAAGATGCCGAAGAAATTCAAGGCATTGTCTGTATCGGCAACGAACGCGGGTGTCACAATTGCGGCAGAATGTACGAGCAAGGAAGAGGCTGCAACGATTATCAACAATCTGCGTGAGTTTAAGACGCTTGTTGTAATTGCGACAAGTGAGATTGTAGAGACGTATGTCGATCTGAACACGTTGATTGTCGACGAAGAGGATCCGAACTTCATGACAGAGGAAGAACGCGAAGAAGCGATTGCAAACGGAACCTACGTTCCGAATCTGCAGACGACGGTATCGTTCACCCTGCAGTGTACATATGCAAACGTTCATGAGACTACAACAGAAGCGCAATAGGAGGAGACGAAGATGAAAGTATCAAAAAGAGATATCGGCATTATATTAGTCCTCGTGGGTATTCTGGCAGCGTTTTTGGCATTTCAGTTTTCCTTCCGTGGCAACATGGACGAGGCGGATGCGTTGAAGGAAGAGTGCGAGACTCTTCAGAAGGAGCTCGATGAGGTCCTTGCGTTTGGTAAAAATGATGAGCAGGCATCGCTGGCACAGATCAGCAAGTGGAAGAACGAGCTGAATGACCTCGTAGCGTCGTTCCCGGTTCGTTACACCTATGAAGATGCCATTATGTATCTGTATGATTTTGAGCATCGCGAGAAGGATCCCGTATTGTTCTCGAGATATTCCATCGTAGAGACGATTCCGATTGCCAGCTTGGATCTAATGAACAAGGTCGTAGACGGCAAGGAAGTGTCTTACATTCCCGGCTTGAGCACGATCTCTGCGGATTATTCGGTTGCAAAGTATGAGGATATGCTGACGTTCCTTCGGACTATCTACAGTGATACGAATCCAAAGAATATTGAGAACATCACGATGGTATTTGACCCCGTGACCGGCATTATTTCCGGCAAGGTCGTTATAAACATGTATTCGTTGACGGATACGGTTCCGAACAACGAATATAGCGAGCCTGAGATTCCGAGCGTTCCGATGCAACCCGAACCCGGCATCTTCGGACCGACCGTAACCCCGGCACCGATTGTTACTGAGGAGCCGGAGGAATAAGAATGACTGCACATGTGGGGGAAGCAGTAGAAAGGAAGGTTAGACGTGGACAGAGGCGACAAAAAGGAAAGAAAGAATCAGGGCTTTACGTTGGTTGAGGTCTTGATAGCAGTGGCGATTTTGGCGGTTGCAGTCACGCCGATACTTTCTTCGTTTGTTACAACAGCAAAGGTCAATAGCAATGCGAGACGTAAGTTCACCGCCACAACGGTGGCAGAGAGCTTGATGGAGTCGGTAAAGGCGTTTTCTCTGAATGATTTCGCAACGCAGTGTGCATATCCGAGTGACGGCTTCACATTGCTGGCGGGAGACCTCGAGAATGGAGGCGCATTCTCCGGATCGGCGGCCGAGCTTGCGAATGACGGTGGTGTGTGGCAGGTAAAGGGTACGAACTATACCGTCACAAAGGTGGGTACCGCAACGAAGTTCAATGAGAGTGCTGACGGAACTTATTGTTTCTTCGTTCAGAACATTCGGATGGCCGGCGGAACCTATGATGCAATTGTAATCTATGAGAAAGACACGGCAAAGAGCAATCAGACGTTCACGAACAGCGAAGGAATCGAAGTGTCCGTAGAAGATACGCTTGGAACCATGGACATTCGTGCGCTGAACTATTACGATGTAACGATTCAGGTATTCAGAACTTCGAACTTAGGGAATTATATGACAGAAACCCCGCTCGTAGAGATTACCGGAACCAAAGCGGATTATTATTAGACAAGGAGGAAAGAACAAGATGAAACGATTTGTAAGAAAAACCGATGATCGCGGAATTGCGTTGGTAAGTGTAATGATTGCACTTATGCTTTGCCTCCTACTCTCCGCAACGATTATGAGAGTGTCGTACCTGTCGTTGTTGTCGAGAAATATCGATACGGTATCCGCGGATACATTTTATACCGCAGAGAGTGTCGTTGACGACATTCGACTGAATCTGCAACAGGCTTCTGCCGCGGCACTCAGTGTGTCGGGAGCGAACGATGCGGGAGCCTTTGTACAGAGCATGTATGCAATAATTACTACCGGTACGGATTCCAGTCTGACGCCGGAGCAGAACGCAGCGAAATTTATTTCGAAGAACATCGCCCCAGGTGCGACAGTAGCGATTAACGGCAAGGTAGAGAAGCAGTCCGACGCACTTGTGATTACCGATGTCTACATTGAGTACATCGACCCGGATACCGGATTTCAATCCAACATTACGACGGACATTCGTATTCGTGCGCCGTACTTCGCAAGCTCGGAATCTCACCCGCTTGCATCGTACTCCATGTTTGCCGGTGGTGGTGCAAACGTCGGTAACGGCGGAGGAACAAATGCAAACCAGTGGGGTAACTTAGAGCAGCAGGGCAACGTATACATCGGCTATATGAACTACGATCCTATAACGAAGGTTGCAAAGGCATGCGTTGTGGACGGTTATATGAACTTCACGCTTTCCGGGGACAACATCGTTATTAACGGAGACCTGTATATTACCAATCATTCGACACTTACCTTCCTCGGTAAGAATGCGGATATTCGCGGCAAGATCTACATCTCCGAGAATTCGCATCTCGTGATCGGAACGAATACCAATATCAATGCGCAAGACATCATTGTGGAAGGGAAGTCCGTGCGCGGAGGACAGTATATCAATGGTGGAACGAAGACCTATAATAACGGAAAGCCGCAGGAGTGCGCGACAACGGGACGCCGTGATTATGTAGATGCATCGTCGTCGGTTGTCTTCTTCGATGGAACGACTTGTCGTGATGCAGAGTGCGTAACCGGTGCGGCAGGCTCGATCTTCGCGGATTCCGATGCTATCAAGCTGTTGGGTGCACATGAAGAATTGTTGCCTCATCCAAATATCGAGTATGACGGTAAGAAATACGACGAGCGGTTTGCGGAAGTGATCGACCTTGAGTATTTCATAGGCTTCTGTAAGGACACGAGCCGGTCAATGTACAAGGAGCCGAAGAAGAAGCTCGGAAACACCGCTTATTCTGAGGCGTCGGATAAGTACATTCCCTCTGCCGCAGCGAATGAGCAAGCCGAGCACAATAGGATATATTTGAACGATACGAAGACCAATAGCATTCAAGTGCAGGTGGCGATCGGAAGCAACATCCCGGTCAACAACGGAAGCAACTCGTTTGTAATCTCGACACAGGGATATATGGTGGAGATGAACGGATCCAGTAACGATTATTATGGGATCTATATGTCGACGCAGCATGTGAATTTCCGTCATACCGGTAATAACAAGGTCGGCTATGGGCGTTCGTTGTTTGAGCTTGATAATACCGATGATGATAAGTATGTAAGAGCATACCTTAACAGCTTGGGTCAGCATGTCTACACAGAAGGGCATGAGCTGATGAATCAGAGCAAGCCCGAGAATTATGTAATTAATAACTATTTTGTCGGCGGTATTAAGTCCTTGTATTCGGATACCGGCAACAATAGCAACGAAGGAGATAAGGACTTCTCCGAGAACCAGGAGCTTGAGCTAATCGGCTTAGAGAATTGGAATAAGAAATAATAGGCTTGTAGAAAAGCCAGAGGGATTATATGAAAAAGAACAGAGGATTTTCGCTTGTTGAACTAATCGTAGCAATTGCGATTATGTCAATACTTATATCGCTGGTAGGCGTCAGTCTTTCCATACTCTATGCACATCGTGTTAGCACTGCGGCAAGTGATTCGAAGAGCTTAATTCAGGCAGCTCAGACAATTGCGATGAGCAAGGATAACTGTTGTGTTCAGTTCACTGTGAACGGTGACGGAGATGTGGAAATCACTTCGTTTTCGTCAGCAACAAAGGAATTGGACTCCGTGGTTGTTCCGGATGACATTTCGGTGACCTTGAAGCTGGACGGTGCGGATACGGTTGTGAATAGCGGAGGAACGTATCAATTGAAGTTTGTGCGTGAGTCCGGCGCGTTTTCCACAGTTGTTGTCAATGGTGTGGACAGTGGACAGTATTGCTCTAAGGTGACCTTTACCAAGGGCGAGAAGAGGATTGTCCTAGAGCTTTCACGCTTGACCGGAAAAGTGTCATACGGAAACTAAGGGGGAATGGTGATGAGAGAGAATAAAATCAAACAGAACCGCGGTTTCACCTTGGTCGAACTGTTGGTAGCGGTAGCGGTGCTTTCCATCGCGATGACCGGTGTGCTGGGTCTGATTCGTATGGCGACGCAGTATTACTCGAACTCCAGTCGCGAGGTCGAGGTACAGAACCAGTTGCAGCTGACGTTTACACAGATCAGTAATATGATTATCGATGCGAACGTCGATGTTATCTATGATGACGCCGAGGAGCGCGTTACCATTGTGAATTCCAAGGGCTTTTACATTGTACAGAAGTCCGGCGAGAAGCTGTATGTGCACGAGGGCACATTTAGTGACCCGAACGTTTCCGACTCTGCGAAGATTTCGCAGGCAATGGGAATGGCCATGGTATATACGGACAACAATGTGCTTGCGGATCGCGTGGAAACCTTTAAGATGGATACCTCCGCGGTAAAGCAGGGACGTGTCGTGTTGGCACTTCGCATGACATATGCGAACAGCACCGCATATCTTTCGCAGAATGTGTTCCTGAGAAATACGGGCGACGAGGAAAGCAATAAGCTTTCGCAGTTCCCTGTTGCGGCTACGGTATCGGGAACGAACGTAACCGTATCGATTAAGAACGGCAGTGGAGAGGCCATTGCAGTCGGAAGAGAGATTACCTTCGAGATTGCTGCGGATATTCAAGGTCTGTCGCTTGGATACAGCGATGGTACCGGAGGCGGCTTCACGGCAATGAGCTACGATCCGGCAACCAAAATTTTGACGGCGAAATACGTAGTAACGAGTGAATGGAGCTCGGATGCATCGATTGCCTTTTCGGTTACCGGTATTACCTCCGCAAGCGGATTCACCTTGCAGAAGGTAATCGATTAATTAGACAAAATACCGCGAACTTGCAATTGACAATTGTGAGTTCGCGGTATATGATATTTATATATCTATTTTGTACAGTATCTAAAGAAGGGGATGATTATATGAAGAAGAAAAATGCAGGCCTTTCTACCGTAGAAGTGATCGTAGCTGCAGTCATTCTTGCAGTGGTTATTATCGGTGTCTTGGTCGTTGTTCGAATGGTATCGAAGGATGACGAGAGAACCAATGCGGCTGACGCGGAGAAGATCATTACCAGCCTGGCAGATCATGTGGCGCAGAATGTGAGCACCGCGATGTTGGACGTTTCTTATTCGGGGGATACGCTTCGTGTTGTGAATAGAGATGCGTTCCACCTCTATTATTTCGACACCGCAGCCGGTCAGGTGAAGTATAAGCAGAAGAACTATATGAATCCGGACGATACCGAGGAGAACAAGATTAAGGCAGCGAATGCAACGTCCATTGCAACGGATACCTCAGAGACGATTGCAGAGAACGTAACGACGTTCCATGCAACAATAGGCGATCTTAAGGTTCAGGGTGCAAGTGTTGTCTTGAAGCTTCGTGTAGTAACGGACGCCGAGAATGTGAATAAGGAAGTGGTGATTCCGATTCACAGGGATTTGATTGCATATAAGAACGGCAACTACATTCCTCCGACACCTACGCCGGAGGCAACGCCGACGGAAGATCCGAATGTAACGCCTACGAGCACCCCCTCGCCTACTCCGTCTCCGAAGTCGGAACCGGTGACCGGTGTGATTAGCGGAAAGAAGAACGGTCCGCTTCCGATGGACAAGATGCAGGCAGCACCTGCGGGCGCGACGATTCGTGTGAATTTGCGTTGTGCGGATCCCACAAAGGCGCCGGAGGGATATGGTGTCGGAGGTTTGGCCATTGATACATACACGATAGAAGGAAGTCGTTGGGAGGTCTTTGCTGACGGAAAACAAGAGAAAGATGTGGTATACTCTTTTGATTTTGATTTGGATGAGATGCTTAGTCTCTTGAAGGCAGCAGAGGGTAAGGAGATCTATATCAATGCCTACAATGGTTATTCCATTGAGTCTGTTGAAATCATAGCACCGTAGGCAGTATACGGAACAAGGAATTCACCGGGAGCGTCCATAAGGCGGTCCCGGTTTTTCGTTTGTGGCGGAAGGGATCGCATCGTATGTGAGATTGCCGGATGTGTCACAAAACAACATATGAACGGGGGAGAAAACCGATGGGACTGTTTGTGAGCGAAGAAAAGGAGCGTGCAAGACAGGTGGAGCGGCGTGCGAAGGAGCAGCTGCATCTCGCAGCGGAGCTGGTATCGAAGCACGAGGTGTACGGGAAGAACATTCGCATTGCGTATACCGAGCTACGGAAGAAGGAGGTTTGTCGCATCTTTTCGTTGACGGATGTGGAGCAGATCAATTTTACGAAGGAGGGCATCCGCGTCGTTGCACTGAGGCGGAACGGAATCAGTAACCTTTTGCAATTGTACCGGATCAGTGACCGAGAGCTTCTTGCGATCAACGGAATCGGAGAACAGATGGTCGGTGCCATCCGAAGGAATTGTGCTACATTGTGGGAAAATGCAATGCAGACCGCTACGGTTCGGATGTCGGTGGATTCGCCGGATGAGCACGGTAAGATGCTTATCAAGTGCTTGTACCTTCTGATGAACGAGCGAGAGCTTATGGAGGAGGCGCTTGCGGTCGGAAGGAACCTGATGCAGGCGTACGAACAACCGCTTCGTCAGGTGCGTAGTCTGACAAGTGGGCTTCGTTGGACCTTTACGTTCGGAGAGAAGCGACAGGAGGCTTTGTTGGCGCTGGATCAGCTCGAGCTGTTTACGACGACGGGAGATGCGCTTCGGTTGATGGAGCTGGCGCGTCGGGATGCAGAGCTCTGTGCACTGCCGGAGGAGCGGATTTGGGCAGTGTTTCGTGAAAATGCCGCGCCGTTCTACGCGCTACTAGAGGAAATTATGGGCGCATCGGTGGACACCTCCGTTGCGGGAAATGATTTGCCGAAGGAGCTGATCGAGGAAGTCAAGGCATTTGTGCCGGAGCTGTCGCAGCTTCGTGCGTCGCTACGGTCCTATCAGGAATTTGGGGTGAAGTACATCCTACACCAAAAGAGAGTTCTGCTCGGGGATGAAATGGGTCTGGGGAAGACGATGCAGGCCATTGCAGCGATGGTACACCTGCAGAGCACAGGGAGAACGCATTTTCTCGTCGTTTGTCCGTTAAGTGTGTTCGTCAACTGGCAGCGTGAGATTCGCAAGTTCAGCAACCTCTATACCATTGGCATTTACGGAGATGACCGCTTGGCGATGCTTGGCAAATGGTGCCTGACCGGTGGAGTGGCCGTGACAACCTATGAGACGTTGTCTCGCGTTGAGATACCGGAGGATGTTGCGCTTGATATGCTGATTGTCGATGAGGCGGTTTATGTGAAAAACGAAGAGGCGCAACGGACACAATGTGTCTTGGAGCTTGTGGAGCGAGCGGAATGGGTTTTGTATATGACGGGTACGCCGCTTGAGAATCATGTGGATGAGATGTGTTATCTGATCGGCTGCTTGCAGCCGGAGGCAGAGCGACAGGCCACGCCTTATAAGCAGTTGGTTATGGCGGTTGATTTTCGACGTGCGATAGCACCGGTGTATCTGCGAAGACGAAGGGACGACGTGCTTAAGGAGCTACCGCCGCTGCTAGAGAAGGAGCAGTGGTGTACTTGTAGCGAGGAGGAGCTGGCACTATACATTGAGGCACTGCGTGAGGGCCGATTTATGGAGGCCAGACAGGTGTCGTGGAATGTGCCGGACATCCGAACCTCCACGAAGGCCGGTCGTCTGTGGGAGCTGTGCGAGCAAGCAAGAGAAGCCGGAGAAAAGGTGCTTGTCTTTTCCTTTTTCCGCGAGACACTACAGAGGCTTGAGCAAATGCTCGGAAATCGGTGCGTCGGTCGAATTGACGGAAGTGTGTCGGTAGCAGACCGGCAACGGTATCTCGATGCATTTGCGGCGACCGGACCGGGTGCGGTGCTGGTGTGCCAGATTCAAGCCGGCGGGGTTGGTCTCAACATCCAATCTGCAAGTGTGGTCATTTTCTGTGAGCCGCAGTTGAAGCCGTCACTGGAGGTACAAGCGGTGGCGCGAGCGTACCGTATGGGACAGACGCGAACGGTGTCGGTACACCGTCTGTTGATGGAGGACACGGTGGATGAGCATTTGCTTGAGGTGTTGAAGACGAAGCAGCGAGCATTCGATGCATTTGCCGACCGCTCTGTCATCGGGGCAATGTCCCTTGAGGAGATGCAGGAAGAAGAAACCGCAATTGATGAAAAGCAGCTTATTACGTCAATCCTTGCGAAGGAGCGAGAGTTCCATGGTATAACGGGCGCACCTGCGGCGGAAGTCCCGGAGAGCGAAGGTCAGACAGAGGAAGCAGCGCCCGCGGAGGAGTCGGCACAGGCAGCGAAGAGCCCGGAAGAAGTGGACGATAACGAGGAGGCACGAACAGAGGCTTCCGAGCCTTGCCCCGAGGAACCCTCGAACGCACCCGAAGAGACGCATATTTCCTAGAGGAACGCATACGATGGAAGCAGGTACGTGGGCGAGGACTTCATGCGATTTTTGATGTATCTTTCGGATGTTATGATTCCGATTATAATATTCTATATTGTCGGCAGCGCGGCAATTGCGCGAACGCCCTGTTTCGATTCCTTCATAAGAGGGGCGAAGCAGGGCTTTTCGGTAGTAAAGGACATCCTTCCGACGTTGGTCGGACTGATGGTCGCAACGGGCATTCTGCGCGCATCGGGAGCGCTGGATGCATTGGCAGGCATGCTGGCACCACTCGTATCGCGCCTGTGGTTTCCTGCCGCGCTTGTGCCGATGGTGCTTGTGAAAATGCTCTCTTCCTCAGCTGCCACCTCGTTGCTTTTGGACATTTACAAGCAGTTCGGTCCGGATTCTTACGAGGGTTTCCTCGCGTCAGTCATTATGAGCAGTACAGAAACAATCTTCTATACGCTCGCGGTGTACCTTACCGCAGCGAAGGTAACAAAGAGTCGATATATCCTGTCCGGTGCACTGCTGTGTACAATGGTCGGAGTCGTGGTGGCAACGGTGTGCGTGGCGTGGCTGTGATCGGCTACAGGGAACAAGCGGTTGACAATCCCAAAAAAGAAGAGTAAAATGGAAAAGAGACGTGCGGAAGGGTCTCTTTTACAACAAAACAAGTTTCTTCACTGGCAAAAACCTGCAATGTTGGAGATATAATTCAATTGAGACACAAGGGCAGTAAAAGTACTGCGGATCATACTTTCATTGTTACTAAAAAAACATATGATAGTAAGAAAAAAGAGTATTATATCAGCGTATGCGCACATTCAACGAATCGGAAGAACGTAGGCTTTCAGAAGCTTGTTGAGGATGGAAATATTAAAAGTACCGATGAAATTATATTATTGCGCATTACAACTGCGGATATGAATGCAATGAGTCAAAAAAAAGTATATAAGTAAGAACAGGCAGGGGAGGAATCGGCGATGGTCTTTGCAGTGAGGCGTGCAAGGACTGTAAGGCGCCGAGAGGACAAGAATGAAGAAACGGTGGATTATATTCGGCATCGTAGCGGCGATATTCGTTGTAGCGATGGTGTATACGGTAGTATTTCCGGCGGATTATGAGTTGGCAGAGGTACGCGAACTGGCTTCGGAGGAAGGGACATTTTCGATATTGGAGAGGCGTAAGGAGCAAGAGGAGGGCATTGTCCGACTGGATGCATATCAAGGGGCTTTTCCGAGCAATGTAGAGGAGGACTATCGTCGTGTAATTCTTTGCTTCTCGGCAAAGAGTCACGGGCTTCTACGACTAACGGAACCGATTTTCGCAATAGAGAACATCGGCGAAGATTTGGAACGATTGGTGTACTGTGATGTTGCCCAGAATCTTTCCGGAGAGTTTTCCGAAGAATTGTGTAACGCCTCATTGATTTTCTACATTGGAGGCATGAGCGAGGAAGAGATTCGTTCGTATTTGCAGGAGGCACTTCAGAAGGTGACCTACACGATCTGGTACGAGCAAGCGCTTGTAGGGACACGTGAGCACAGTTGGCGAGTGTCCGAGTCGGAGCTGGCGAAAGTAAAATGGATTGTAGAATAAGTGGGGACGAACGATGACGGAGTTTAAATTACAGAACGTGAGCTGCGTGCTCGGAGAAGGACCCTACGCTAACGGCACGTGACAACATTTTTCTCCCAGCGATCATGTCTCGCACCGAGGCGGACACGGACTATTGCCATTCCAATCGGTTTGTCATACCGAAAAAAATCACTCTCGGCAACCTTGAAGGCAGAGTAGCCACTTGGCATCTCTGAAAATTAGAAGTTGACAGAAGGCATGGAAAAAGGTATACTAAACCTTGCCGTGCAACCGGGGAGTTAGCGGTGCCCTGAACCTGCAATCCGCTACAGCAGGGGTGATGGTCTGCCGAGGGTCGTTCGATTTGGAGCTGCCCGCAGCAAGTGATGTTGACGCTTGGGTCTCGCGCAATGGGAATTTTCGAACCGTGTCAGGGTAGGAATACAGCAGCACTAAGGAAACCCTCCCGTGTGCCGTGAGGTCACCTGAGCCGAGTTAACTGCTGCGGTAACGTCCGGAAAGGCGATTCGACGCAGTACCGCACGGCATATATTTTTCGATATTTTACAAATGATGCGACTTGTCGGCGAAGACAGGTCGCTTTTTTGTGAAAAACATAGCATTTTCAAGGCGTTCCGAAGGGCTGAGAGTACAAAGTCCTTGCAATCATGTGCGTTTCGTGCTATCATACTGATATATGTGAAAATATTGTAACGATCTGCTGAGGCAGCGGTTATGTCGAAAAAACGGGCATTTTCGCGTGCGACATACAACTCCGAAGGGAGAGCACACGAAGGAAGAGGAGCATAGGATTTATCATGATGCTGACAACAACGGCAAAGGTAACAGCGGCAAAGAAGTATGCCAGAGCAAAGGATTACAAGGCGGCGGCGGAGATCGCGGACAAGATCAACTTGGAAAAGGTTGGATCAAACCACGACTTGGCTGCTATTGCTGATGTGTATCTGAAGCTTCGTCGCTATGATGCGGCGAAGGAAGTTTATATGGTTTTGTATACGCGAAGCAAGAGTCGCAAGGTTATGACAGGACTGATTGAGTTGTGTCTGAAGACGAAGGATCCGAAGCAGGCCGAGGTGTTCCTGCGTGAGTTCCGGAAAATGGAGCCGGACAATCCGGAGCGTTTGATTTACCGTTACCGTGTTGACAATATGCTTGGAAAGGGACCGGAGTACCTGCTGCGCAGCTTGACGAAATTAAAAGATGAGGAGTATACCGATGTGTGGGCACTTGAGCTTGCGAAGGTATATTACAAAGCCGATGACATGGAGGCCTGTGCGGCCGAATGCCGCAACATTCAGCTGTGGTTTGCGGATTCGGAGGTGGCAGAAAAGGCGAAGGTTTTGCAGAAAGCCTGCGAGGAAGCTATGGCCGAGGATGTAGAGGCGGAAGCGACTGTGACCTCGGAGGACGGATTTTTCGATATGGATGCGCCCGAAGTGCAAGAGGAGGAGAGAGGGGAAGCGGAAGAAACCGTTGAGCCGAAGGCTTTCGATGAACGTGTAGAGGCGTATGAGCCGGAGCGTTTCGACGAGGAGGCAGAGCGTTTGACAGGGAAGGCGGCTGCGGAAGCAGAGGAGGTTCTCGAGGAGAGCTTTGCACAGCCGGAGCTTGTGGGATCTGCAGCAGAGACGTACGTATTGCCCGAGGCCTTACTGGGCAAGATTGACCGTGTCTTTTTCGACGATGATGACGAGGAGGAAGGCGAAGAAGAGTTTGCGGAAGAACCGAAGTGCTGTTCCGAGTCGCAGGCGGTGGAAATGCTTGCGGACGACAACAGCGATGCTGTCGGTGACGAGGCAGAGGACGACAGCGCGGATAGCAAGGATGATAGTGACGATGACGACGATGACGATGAATACATAATTCGCGATTATTTTTCCGAGGAGGAGCTTTCTACTGCGAGAGAAGAGGCTTCCGAAGAGAAGAAAGCCGCTTTTGATGCGGATGCTTTTATTCGTGAAATCTCGGAGAAGCCGGTAGGTAGGTTCTCGGAAGAGCCCGAATTGGATGTGTTTGCGGAGGAAGCGGAGCAGGAGAGCGCAGACGACTGGGGACGCAATCTGTCAATGGCATTTGATGCCGCATTCGGCGAGGCTTCGGAGGAGAAGCAGCAGGAATCCGAGGGGACGTTTGAAGAGGCTCCTATCAGGGTAGACTGGAAGCAGGGAGAGTATGACATGACGGAGATTCTTCCGAAGGAAGCGCCTGAGCATATCGCAGAGGACGCAGAGGAATTCTTCAAGGAGGAGCCGGTACGGGAAGCAGAGGAGCTCTTCGAGGAAACCGTCGAGGAAGCAGAGGAGTTTTTCGAGGCGAAGCCGGAGGAAACGGCCGAGTACGAGGAGCCTTTGGTGGAGCCGGAGGAGGAACCTACAGTAGACACGCTAGAGATTACAAAGGAACATACCGATCTTACCGCACAGGCGTTGGACGCGGTATTTCGCGAGGATGACAATGCGATCGAGCGTGCATTGTACAATCTTCTGAATGACAAATAAGCAATAGAGGACGGATGTTATGGGTAAGATTACATGGAAGCCGGGCAACATGCTCTATCCTCTGCCGGTGGTGATGGTCACCTGCAGCGACAAAAACGGGAGGCCGAACATTATTACAATTGCGTGGACGGGTACGATTTGTTCCGACCCTGCGATGGTGTCGATTTCCGTGCGAAAGGAGCGTTACTCCTACGAGCTGATCAAGGAATCCGGCGAGTTCGTAATCAACCTAACCACGGAAGAGCTGGTGCGTGCCACCGATTATTGCGGTGTACGCTCCGGAAAGGACGTGGACAAGTTCGCAGAGACCGGCTTGACGCCGATCCCTGCAAGTAAAGTAAATGCACCGCTGATCGGGGAATCCCCCATCAGTCTCGAATGCGTTGTTCGCGAGGTGAAGGAGCTCGGAAGCCATGATATGTTCATAGCGGAAGTGGTGTCCGTCGCTGCCGACGAGCGTTATATGGACGAAAGCGGACGATTTGACCTTGCAAAGGCAAATCCCATCGTATATTCTCACGGATCGTATTATGGTCTGGCGGAGAAGCTGGGCACCTTCGGGTACTCGGTGAAGAAAAACAAGTAAACGTCGCAAAGGTGCGGCATGTGCGGAATACGCACAGGAGGTAACTATGAATCAGTATATGATCGAAGGTGGAAAGGCTTTGGCGGGCGAGGTCACCATTGGCGGAGCGAAGAACGCGGCACTTGGTATTCTGGCAGCAGCCATTATGACCGATGATTTCGTAACCATCGAGAACCTTCCGAACGTAAGCGATATCAATGTACTGCTGGAGGCAATCTCACAGATCGGTGCCACGGTAGATCGCATTGACGAGCATACGGTCCGTATCAGCGGACGTAACATTCATTCCGAGTTGGTGGATTCCGAGTACATTCAGA
This sequence comes from Lachnospiraceae bacterium, assembly GCA_045601665.1. Lineage (GTDB taxonomy): Bacteria > Bacillota > Clostridia > Lachnospirales > Lachnospiraceae > ISDg. Next base: position 44,992 of record JAZRZZ010000025.1, on the reverse strand, counting down.
AAATTCGAGCATCTTACTATCTGCTCGGGGCGTTGCTCGGCAAACGCGGAAGAGCCATTGTGGCAATGCCCGGTGGGTGTGACATCGGTGCAAGGCCGATTGATCAGCATTTGAAGGGCTTCCGTGCACTTGGTGTCGAGGCAGAGAACGAGAATGGATTTATCAATGCCCGTGCGGAGAATCTGCGAGGCAATCATATCTTCCTTGACAAGGTCAGTGTCGGAGCAACGATCAATATCATGCTTGCTGCGGCAAAGGCACAGGGGCAGACCATCATTGAAAATGTGGCCAAGGAGCCGCACATCGTTGACGTTGCGAACTTCCTGAACAGTATGGGAGCGAACATCAAGGGCGCGGGTACCGATGTGATTCGTGTGCGCGGTGTAAGCTCGCTTCATGGCAGTGTATATTCCATCATTCCCGATCAGATCGAGGCCGGAACCTTTATGTGTCTGGCGGCGGCAACAAAGGGGGATGTTCTGCTGAAGAACGTGATCCCGAAGCATTTGGAGGCAATCACGGCGAAGCTTGTGGAGATCGGCGTGGAGGTACAGGAAAATGACGATTCTGTCCGTGTCGTTGCGAACAAGCGGCTTCGTGCCACGCAGGTCATGACGCGTGTTTATCCCGGATTCCCGACGGATATGCAGCCGCAGATGAGCGCGGTGCTGATGCTTGCGAACGGAACCAGTAACGTCAATGAGACGATTTTCGAGAACCGTTTCCGTTACGTGGCCGAGCTCGTGAAGATGGGCGCAAACATTACGGTACAAGACAACTCGGCGTGGATTGAAGGCGTGGAGAGTGTGCAGGGAGCTGCTTTGGAGGCTCCGGATCTTCGTGCCGGTGCGGCTCTTACAATTGCGGCATTGGCGGCAAAGGGTAACAGTGTGATTACGCAGATCGAATATATTGAACGAGGCTATGAGAACTTTGAAGGGAAGCTACGTGAGCTCGGTGCTCACATCCGCAAATGCCCCATCGAGGAAGTGAAGCAGACGCCGCGAAGAGCGTAAGGCGTCGGGCATTTGACGACAAACATAGCGAATGTATGCACTCTTTCGTTTCGCGGAGGAGTGCTTTTGTTTCCAAAAGGGCAAGGTAGATAGGACAGGAGGGAAACAATGAAGACCGAAGTGTACAAGGTGTATGGAATGAGCTGTGCGGCGTGTAGTGCGTCGGTAGAACGTGTGGTGGGCGGTTTGCCCGGGGTGTCGGAGTGTACCGTAAACCTGATCTCGGAAAAGATGACGTTGACGTACGACGAGACGCAATTGACCCCCGAGCAGGTCTGTAGCGAGGTGGACGACATCGGTTTTTCCGCCGAGCTTATGACGGAAAGGGAAACCGAAGCGGCGGTTCCGAAGGAAAATGCTCCGACAAAGGGGGAAATCACGGTCGCGCTGATTGGTGCGGGGTTGTTGCTATATCTGGCGATGGGGCACATGCTCCCGTTTTCTTTGCCGGTGCCCGCGGGAATTGATATGCATAAAGCGCCGCTTGCATTTGCGCTTGTACAGGCGGCATTGTGTGCAATTGTGCTGGTATGCGGACGTCGCTTTTTTCTGAAGGGATTTCCGGCACTGGTGCGAAGGCATCCGAATATGGATTCCCTTGTGGCAATCGGGGCTACCGCGTCGGTTTTGTACAGTGTTTATATGACGGTGCTCATTCCGTCGGAGCCTGAGCATGTGCATCAATTGTATTATGAATCGGCGGCAGTTGTTGTAGCACTTGTCATGCTCGGAAAGTTTCTCGAGGGGAGAAGCAAGCGAAAGACGACGGAGGCGTTGAAGAAGCTGATGGATCTTCGACCGAAGACTGCATGTCGCTTGACGGAAGAGGGAGAAGAAACCGTGCCGCTGGAGGACGTACGTGTAGGGGATCTGCTCGTCGTGCGGGCGGGAGAGACCGTGCCGATTGACGGCGTGCTTGTCGAAGGAAGCGGAAGCGTAGACGAGGCGATGTTGACCGGCGAGAGCCTTCCGGTGGACAAGGGACCGGGGGATGCATTGACCGGAGGAAGCCGCAATACGGATGGACGTATGGTTGTTCGTGCAGAGCGAGTCGGGGAGGACACGACGTTGTCCGGAATCATACGCCTTATGGAGGATGCGCAGGGCAAAAAGGCGCCGATTTCGAAGCTTGCGGATCGTGTGGCGGGAGTGTTTGTTCCCACAGTGATAGTGATAGCAGTCGTTGCGACCGTTTTGTGGGCATGTGGCGGTTATGATTTCGAATTTTGTATGAAGATCTTTGTTTCGATACTTGTCATTGCGTGTCCGTGTGCACTGGGGCTTGCGACACCGACGGCGGTTATGGTTGGAACCGGTGTAGGCGCCGGTCACGGGATTCTCGTAAAGAGCGGCGAAGCCTTGGAAATGCTGCATAACATCGGAACGGTGGTACTTGATAAGACCGGTACGGTCACCGAAGGAACCCCCTCGGTGCGTACCATGGTACCTGTGAATGGTTATAGTGAGCGACGCTTACTTGCGGAGGCCGCGCATGCGGAGGCGGGAAACGTGCATCCGTTTGCCGAGGCGATTGTTCGTGCCTATATGGAAAGCGGCGAAGCGACGGACAGTGCGGAGCTTCCCGAAGGCGAGTATACCTACCACAGCGGTCTCGGCGTAGAGCTACGAACAAAAGAAGCGGTTTACAGTATCGGGAATCGCAAATGGATGTTGCAGCAGGACATTGCGATTACGGAGGTCGAGACTGAGACGGAGGCAATGGCAGGTCGTGGAGAGACGCCGGTTTATATGGCCGTGAGCGGTACGCTTGTCGGGGTTCTCGGAATTGCGGATCGTGTGAAGGAGACGAGCGCGGAGGCGATCAAGCAGCTGCGGGAAAAGGGCTTGCGGACCGTTATGCTGACCGGTGACAATGCCCGTGTGGCGGAATACGTGGGCGCACAGGTCGGCGTAGACGAGATTATCGCCGAGGTTCTTCCCGAAGAAAAGGCAGGCGTGGTCGAACGCCTGCAAAAGGACGGTGCGAAGGTCATGATGGTCGGCGACGGAATCAACGATGCGCCGGCACTTGTTCAGGCAGACATCGGCTGTGCCATCGGAAGCGGAAGCGACATTGCCATCGACTCGGCGGATCTTGTGCTGATGAAATCGGAGCTTACGGATGTAACGCGTGCGATCACACTCGGCAGGGGAACGATTCGGAATATCAAGCAAAATCTTTTTTGGGCATTTGCCTACAATGTGATTGGGATCCCGGTGGCAGCCGGTGTTTTGTACCCGGCATTCGGAATTCTGCTCAGTCCGATGATCGGAGGCTTTGCGATGTCGCTGAGCTCGGTGTGTGTTGTGTCAAATGCATTGCGGCTGCGCAGAATCAAATTATAAATTTTCCGAAAAGCCTTTCGAAACAAAGAGGGGAACCTCTTGACAGAGAGGGACGGAAATAGTACATTGATAGAGAAGCGTCAGTTACAGAGAAGAAACAATATCGAAGGCGGGGCGTGTTTCCCGCGGAAACGGAGAGTGAAATATGGAGAAGCTTTTATTTACATCGGAGTCCGTAACGGAGGGACATCCCGACAAGATTTGCGATCAGATTTCGGACGCGGTGTTGGATGCGCTGATGGAGCAGGATCCGATGAGCCGTGTGGCTTGCGAAACTGCGATTACGACCGGTCTGGTGCTTGTTATGGGAGAGGTTACGACAACCGGTTATGTGGATATTCAGAAGATTGTGCGTGATACGGTGCGTGAGATCGGTTATGACCGTGCCAAGTACGGTTTTGACGCGGACACCTGTGGTGTTATTGTTGCGCTTGATGAGCAGTCTGCGGATATTGCTATGGGCGTGAATAAAGCACTCGAGGCGAAGAGAGGCGAGATGGACGAGAGCGAGATCGCTGCCATCGGAGCCGGTGACCAGGGTATGATGTTCGGATATGCGAGCAACGAAACACCGGAGCTGATGCCCTATCCGATCAGTCTTGCGCATAAGCTGACAAAGAAGCTTTCGGAGGTTCGTAAGAACGGAACACTTTCGTACCTTCGCCCCGACGGCAAGTCACAGGTGACGGTAGAGTACGACGAGTCCGGTGCGCCGAAGCATTTGAACGCGGTTGTGCTTTCTACGCAGCACGATCCGGACATTACGCAGGCGCAGATTCATGAGGATATCAAGAAGTATGTACTCGATCCGGTGCTTCCTGCGGAGATGGTGGATGAGAATACGAAGATTTATATCAATCCGACGGGACGCTTTGTGATCGGCGGACCGAACGGCGACTCGGGCTTGACCGGTCGGAAGATCATCGTAGACACGTATGGCGGTTATGCTCGTCATGGCGGTGGTGCATTTTCCGGCAAGGATTGTACGAAGGTAGACCGTTCGGCATGCTATGCCGCACGCTATGTTGCAAAGAATCTTGTGGCAGCAGGTCTCGCCGACAAGGTGGAGATTCAGCTCTCCTACGCGATCGGAGTTGCTGAGCCTACGTCCGTTATGGTGGATTCCTTCGGAACCGGTAAGCTGAGCGACGAGGAGCTTGTGAAGATTGTGAGAAAGCATTTTGACCTTCGCCCGGCCGGCATCATTCAGATGCTTGACCTTCGCCGCCCGATCTACAAGCAGACGGCATCCTACGGTCATTTTGGAAGAACCGATTTGGATCTTCCGTGGGAGAAGACCGACCGCGTTTCGGAGTTAAAGGCTTACTTGTAAGAGGTTGATTGAATTATGGGATTGAGACGCCGAATCACCATCGCGTTTTTGATTTGCATTTTCCTGCCGGTGCTGATGTTCGCATTGGCAGGAACTTTGATTTTACAGTACCAACGCTATAGTGTAGCAGCGGTTTACGATGTAGACGCGGATATGGTGAGCTTTCTTCAAAACTCGCCGGTGCTCTTCGGAAGCCTTACGAATGAGGCGTACCGAGAGATTCAGAAGCTGGCGGAGAGCGAGCCGCAGAAGCTGACGGACGAGGAATGGCTTGAGAAGACAAATGAATCCTTGAGCGAGCGTTATTCGTTTGTTCTTGTGCGTAAGGGCGAGCATGTGATATATTGTGGCAATCGCGCCTTTGCCGACAAGATACTTCATGCTCTTCCGGAATACGGGGAGAACAAATCGACGGAGGGTGGAACGTATCTGACCGGAGCGAATCCGGCGATGATACGTCAGGTAGACTTTCTGACAAACGGAAATGAACCGGCGACGGTATTTCTGATTACCGATGTCGACAATTGGCTTCCGCAGTGGCGAGACACGGCAGTACAGGTTATCATCGCGGTAGTCGTTTGTCTGAATCTGACGGCGGCGGTCATCGTGGTTTGGCTGTATCGAAGCATTGTGCGTCCGTTGGCAGTGCTACGTGCAGCGACCAACCAGATTAAGGAGGGCAATCTCGATTGCTCCATTCACGGGGACGAGCATGACGAAATCGGGCAGCTACAGAATGACTTCGAGGATATGAGAACGCACTTGAAGGAAATGAGTGATCAGCAGCTTCGTTCCGAGCAGGAATCAAGGGAAATGATGAGCAACATCAGTCACGACCTAAAGACTCCGCTCACGGCGATTAAGGGCTACTCAGAGGGGCTGATGGACGGCGTGGCCGATACTCCCGAGAAGAGGGAGCGTTATGTGCGGACAATCTATGCAAAGGCTTGCGACATGGAACGCTTGGTGGACGAACTGGCCTTTTTCGCGAAGATCGATCAAGCGGCGGTGACGTATGATTTTCGAAAGGTTGCAGTGTGGGAGTACCTGTCGGATTGCGTCGGGGAGCTACGGTTGGATATGGAGGTGAAGGGCATTTTCCTTGACTTCACGTGTGATTGCGATGCATCGGTGAAGGCAATCTTCGATCCGGAGCAGATTAAGCGTGTAATCAGCAACATCATCGGCAATTCGGTCAAATATATGGACAAGCAAAACGGGAAGATAGCGATGCATGTTTCCGCCGATAGCGATATGGTATGGGTGTCCATCGAGGACAACGGCAGTGGCATTCGAGAGCAGGAGCTTCCTCACATCTTCACTCGGTTTTATCGCGGGGATAGCTCCCGCGGAACAAAGAAGGGCGGAAGCGGGCTCGGACTGGCCATTGTGAAGTCCATTGTAACCGATCATGGGGGAAGCGTTGTGGCGGAGAGTGTCTACGGAGAGGGGACGAGAATACGATTTTCTCTTCAGCGACATTCGGAGGGCGTTGTAGCCCGCGAGGGCGCGAAAGAACAGGAGGAGAAGAAGCTATGGATAAAATCTTAATTGTTGAAGACGAGGAAGCGATTGCGGAGCTGGAGCGGGACTATTTGGAGCTGGCGGGTTTTCAGGTGGTGCTGGCCGACGACGGAGAAACGGGCTTGCGGAGGGCACTGGAGGAGGACTTTAGTCTTGTGATTTTAGACTTGATGCTCCCGGGTATCGATGGCTACGAGATCTGCAAGCGCATTCGTGAGATTAAGAACATTCCGATTCTCATGGTATCGGCGAAGCGAGATGACATCGACAAGATTCGTGGCTTGGGGCTCGGCGCGGATGATTACATGACGAAGCCCTTTAGTCCGAGTGAGCTTGTGGCGCGTGTGAAGGCACACCTCAGTCGCTATGAACGTCTGGTCGGTAGCGGGGTACAGGTGAAGAATCAGGTCATCGAGATTCGTGGGCTGCGCATTGACAAGACGTCGCGACGGGTGTACTTAAACGGCGAAGAAAAGGCATTTACAACGAAGGAATTCGACCTACTTACGTTTCTTGCGGAGAATCCCAACCACGTATATACGAAGGACGAGCTGTTCCGTGAAATCTGGGAAATGGAGTCCGTAGGCGACATCGCGACCGTAACGGTGCACATTAAGAAGATTCGCGAGAAGATTGAGATCAATACCGCGAAGCCGCAGTACATAGAGACGATATGGGGCGTTGGGTATAGATTTAAGGTGTAAAGGCAAGATAAAAAGCCCTGAACACCGCATAAACACTAAGGGAAACCGCTTTCGGTAAGCGGTAATATATCAAAAATATTACCAAAAATATTACCATAGGCTGAAATTCACGAAGTAAAGGAGAACGCCATGGAAGAATTAGTATTTAATTTTGATGAAAGCGAAGCACCAAAGAAGAAAGAAGTAATCACTTATCTATGACGAAGAATTAAAGAAGTTTGTTAAGAAGCAGGACAAACGAAGAAAGACCTTTAAGACATTGGCAGAAGCAAGAAAGTGGCTTCACCAAATTGAACTGCAAAAGGCAGAAGCTAAGGAGAAAAAGGTCATTTGCAAAAATGAGGGTATTCGTTTGGTTGATGTGGCTGATGAATTTCTGGAACTGAAACGAGGGCAAGCCAAAAAGGGAAAAATAAAAGATAGTTATGTTGAACAACTCCGTATACAGACAGACCATTTCAAAAGGTTCTTTAATGGTGAGCGTACCACATTTGTAAAAACCATACAGACCGCACAGATTGAAGCATATTTTGAATATGAAGAAACCGAAGAAAAGAAGCAGGGCGGATTGTCTGCGAAGGAATATAAGAAGAAAATGGAGCGGGAAAAAGAAGAACTTAAAAAAGTTGGAGGACATGGTAAAGGAATACAACGAATTGGCAGACAGATATAATAAACTCATTGATGATAAAGCCGAATTGGAACGAAAGAACAGAGAAAAGGCTTATGAAGTGATGTGTCAGCAGGAGCGAGGCAGATGAATCAGATTGCAAAAACGAAGATATTTGATATAATAGAGAAGTAAAATTTGAAATTTATGCACTCAAAAAGTCAAGAAAATTAGTGCGAACTTTGATAGTATAGACATATAAATATATGTTTCGGAGGTATCAAGAATGAATGCAGATATTGTGACAAAAAGTATAATACTTAATAGGAAATTGAATAAGTTTCTGTTGCTTCAGCGAGAAACTCATGATTCAGTTGGTGCCAATACTTGGGAGAATGCTGGCGGAAAAGTTGAGTGTGGCGAAGAACTTGAAGAGGCTATGCGAAGGGAAATAAAAGAAGAAACGGGTATTACAGACATAAGCATAAAACGGGTCGCATATGTAACTCTTGTTAATGGGAAAGAACCATATTTAATTATTGCGTATCTCTGTGAAACATTAACAGATACAATTCTTCTGAGTGATGAACATCAAGCGTTTATTTGGGCTGATAAAGAAGAATGTAAAAAACTATTACCTAAAGAAATTATAGCTGATTTTGATAGAAATAAGATATTTGAGTGTCTGGAAGTGTTATAAGCACAAACTTTCAGTTCGTTGCAGAATTATGGTTTAATTTATAAGGATACTATGCTTTATGTGTAGTATCGTTTTCTCCTCAAAAATCCCGAAATACTTCCACAAAATTCATATAAAATATGAGTTGCTTTTGGGATGTTATGAGTTATAATCTTTATATCAGTGAAATGGTAATATTACCACTTTTGAAAAGGCGGAGCGAATATTACCAAAAATATTACCACAGAAAAAATAAAGTGGTTTAGAAAAAGTGTTAAAAACAATTTTCTGTATAGCCAAAACCATGCAAAAAGCCTTAAAACACCCCGAAAATAAGGAAAAAAGGCTATGCAGAGAAGAAAAGAGCGGTGGGGTGTGCTATATCGGTTTAAGGTGTAAAGGAAGGAATCGTATAACCCCAAGGAAAATGGGAAAGGGATTTCTGAATTTTGTCCATTCAAAGAAAGCTGGATGCGGACGGCAATTTGCAAACAATACGGACGGCATATCATTCCCCGTTTTGTATTATGCAGTTATGTTGATGTTGGAGATCATAAATAAAGTCACAATGATTCATTCAATCATAATTAGAGAGGGTGTCTGTTATGGACTGTGTTTTTTGTCATAAAGACAAATTGGTAACAGAAATTATTTACGAAGACGAATTGGTCATGGCATTTATGGATATGGAGCCAATCAACGAAGGACATGTATTGCTTGTTCCAAGGCAGCATTATCTTGATGTGGATGAAATACCGGACGAAATGCTTGCACATTTGATGATAATATCAAAGAAAATAGTATCTGCCTTGAAAGAAATCTATAAACCAAATGGATATAGCATAATGCAGAATGGAGGAAACTTTAATGAGGTGGGGCACTATCACCTGCATATATTCCCAAGATATATTGGGGACGGTTTCGGATGGACCTATGGAGAAGCTGCAAAGCGTGTAGATGCGGAGATCGCAAAAAGGATTAGAGATAGAATGAACGAAAGCTAGTGCGCAGAGATATTATGTGTAATGTGTAGTAGTTTTCATTATAATTTCTTTTACGAGGCATGTCGAATGCCTCGTTTTTTCTGTGGCAATGCGCCGTGGCTTGTGTTATAATATACGAAAGGTGTGTATACAATAGCGAAGGGAAAAGGAGACGAAAGAGATGGCATCCAAATGGAACAGTGATTTGATGAAACAGGTGTTGACGAATCTTCTGATCGAAGGGGAGGAGTGCACCTGTTCGGTGTATTGCATGTTCAAGGCAACGGGATTTTGGGCAAGGCCGAGTGACATGGCGAGCGGCTTTGCCGCATGTACGAACAGGGGCCGCTTGCTATTGGCATGCCAACGCTATTGGAAGTGGTCGTTTGGCGGCTGTGATTTGGCAAGCATAACAAAGCTGAAGATTAAGAAGACGCTGTTCGGACAGTACGTAATTGAGGTGCATTATCCGACGGACAAGAAGGATGCTGTGGTGAAGTTTCAGGTGTCTCCGAGGATCTTCGGAGTGAAATTTCCGGAGCAGCGGAGCAATGTGGACCACCTGCTGACGACACTTGAGAGATATCAACCGTTGTAGAGTAGAGTAAGAAGGAGGACTGTGCGATGAGAAGACGTTTGGCAATTGTAATGGCAATGATGCTTCTTCTAACCGGATGCGGTTGTTCGTATACTGCGGATGAACCGTTGCCAATCGAGAAGGTGACGGAAATTCCGACTCCGACGGAAGCTACCTTGCCGGAAGGAGGGGAGGCTCAGACCACTCCGACAAAGGCACCAACGGAATTCGAGGAACCGACGGAGGCAGTGACGCCGACGCCGGCACCGACAGGAAGCACAGAGGCTTCGGCAACACCGAGTCCGACAAATGTTCCAACGAAGGTCGTGACTCCTACGGGAGCGGAAGAACCGACACCGACGCAGAGACCGAATGCGACAATTACACCGACGAAGGTTCCGACGGAAAATGCAGAGCCTACGAAGGTACCGAGTCCATCACAAGAACCGACAAAGGCTCCGACGGCAACAACAGCGCCAACGCTGACAAAGAAACCAACGGAGGCATCGACACCGACGCCGACGAAGAAGCCAACGGAGGCACCGACACCGACGCCGACAAAGAAGCCAACACCAACGCCGACAAAGAAGCCGACACCGACACCAACAAAGGCACCGACGGCAACACCGACGCCCGCAAAGAGCTTGTCGGCAATCACCGTGAACGGTAAGTCATTGAAAATCGGTGATACAAAGTCCACGGTAACGTCTGTGTTTGGAACACCGTCGCGAACCGACAGCGGGGAGGGCAATTTCAGCCATATGATTTACAACGGCGACTATAAGAACTTTCTTATGGTGGCAATCGACTCCAATCAAAAGGTGGTCGGCTTCTATGCTTGCAGCAAGAATATCAACTATTACGGATTGACGTCTTCCTCGAAGCTTGCGAATGTCAATGCAGCACTCGGGACGTCGGCATCGGAGGCCAATGATCAGTACGAAAGCACCGGGGTGGTACAGAAAACCTCCGGTGGTGTCAGCTGCAACATTTACATGGATGCAAACGGTAACGGAAATGTCTATGCCGTCGAGTGTATGAGCACAAGTGTGACGTATAAGAAGGTGACTGCGATGAGTGCCTCGGCAATCAGCAGCATGGAGAAGCAGGTGTTTGATATTACAAATGCATATCGTGCGCAGTACGGACTGCGCGCATTGAAATGGTGCGACAAGGCGGCGACCGCAGGTCGCGATTACTGTGAGGTGATGGCAGATCTGAATTTACTTGATCATAGCGCAGACGGAACCAAGTTCAGCGATCGACTGAAGGAGGCAGGCATTTCCTGGGGGGCCTGCGGAGAGAATATTGCGGCGAACTCGGTAACTTACGGCCATTTTTACGACATGGGTGGCGCAGTGGCGATGACTGCCAGCTGGATCAAATCGGCCGGACACCGTAGCAGCATCTTGAACACGCTCTATGCATACCTCGGCGTGGGCATCGTGGGAGATGCTTCTCCGAAGCCGTGGGAGGATTACGGTGCGCAGGAGTTTTATAAGTAATTGTTCAAAGGAAGGAAGCGAGATATGCTACAAGAAACCGTAACCTTGTATGTACCGTATAAAGCGGTAGGTGTGCCGGACGAGGACTGTAAGGCTACATTGACGATGTATGTGACACAACCGTTTGACAAGGAGAAGGAGAATGGTCGTCCGGCAGTTCTTATCTGCCCGGGCGGCGGGTATGAATATTGCTCGGACCGAGAGGCAGAGCCGATTGCACTTGCGTTTGCGGCGGCGGGCTACCCGGCCTTTGTCCTTCGCTACAGTTGTGTGAAGAAGCAGTTTCCGACGGCACTTGTGGAGGCAGGTGCGGCGATGGAGTATATCCGGAGACGTGCGCGGGAATGGTACATTCGCGAGGATGCGGTGTACATTGTCGGGTTTTCGGCGGGTGGACATCTGGCGGCAAGCCTGTGTGTGCATTGGAATAAGCCGTGGTTGTACGAGGCATTCGGAGAGGATACCGAGATTCGCCCGGACGGTGCGATTTTGTCTTATCCGGTGATAACCACAGGGCCGTTGACACACCAAGGGTCGATCGATAACATTACGCCGAACGATGCAAGTGAGGCGGTACTGTCGAGGCTGTCGCTTGAAAAGCATGTGACGCCCGACACACCTCCGACATTTCTTTGGCACTGCGCGGATGACGGGTGCGTGCCGGTGGAGAACTCTCTTCGCTATGCGGGAGCACTTTCGGAGAATCATGTGCCGTTTGCAATGCACATTTTCCCGAAGGGAGGGCACGGGCTCGCCTTGGCAAATGCGGTGAGTGCGAACACCGATGAGCAGATCGTCCCTGCGGCGCAGGAATGGCTTACGATGGCTCTCCGGTGGATGGCAGAGAGAGAAGAGGAGCGCGCGAAGGCACGCTTGTGATCGGGAAGGCGATCGGTGGCGCGAGGCAAGGTAAGCTACCGCAAAAATGAAAAGGAGTTAGGAGAAACGGAATGGCAGAGATTTTAAAAGGATTACAACCGCAAAGGGTGTTTGATTATTTTGAGGAGATTTGTGCAATCCCGCACGGTTCGGATAACATTCGACAGATCAGTGACTACTTGGTGCAGTTTGCGCAGAAGCACGGGCTGTGGTATGTGCAGGAGTCCTGCGGAAATGTTATTATGAAGAAGCCCGCGACCCCGGGCTATGAAGAGGAACCGACCGTCATTCTTCAAGGACATATGGATATGGTGGCGGTGAAAGAGGAGGGCTGCAAGAAGGATTTGCGTAACGAAGGTCTGGACCTATTTGTAGAGGATGGGTTGATCGGTGCGCGTGGAACGTCCTTAGGCGGAGACGATGGCATTGCGCTTGCATACGCGATGGCAGTTCTCGAGTCCGATACGATTCCCCATCCGGCACTCGAATTTGTAGCGACGGTCAACGAGGAGACCGGGATGGACGGTGCGGCGGCGATTGATGCGTCTCTTCTCGAGGGACGTCAGCTTCTGAACATTGATTCCGAGGAGGAGGGCATTTTGCTGACCGGCTGTGCCGGTGGTGTAACCGCGAAGATAGTACTGCCCAGACGAACGATGACGATGAGCGGTATGCTCTGTCGTGTGCGCGTTTCGGGGCTTCAAGGGGGACATTCCGGCGCAGACATCCATCGGAACCGTGAAAATGCGATTCTGCTTTTGGGACGTGTGCTTTGTGCGTTGAACGGTGAGATCGGCATTGTTATTACCTCGATGCATGGGGGAACGAAGGACAATGTGATTCCGGATTCGGCACAGGCAATCCTTTGTCTCAATGAGGTGCAGATACCGATTGCCGAAGAGACGGTGGCACGTATGGAGAAGGAGCTTCAGAATGCGTTTGCCGCAAAGGAGCCGGGGCTTCGGGTGACATTTGATCGTATGACGAACATGCTCACATGCACGGCCTACAACGATGAGACGAGGATGAAGATATTGTCGCTGCTGCAGATACTTCCGTACGGAGTATACGCAATGAGTGGGGAGCTGGAAGGGCTTGTAGAGACATCAAACAATGTCGGGCTGATACGGGAGGAGTCGGATCACATTGCGATTTCCTGTTCGGTGCGCAGCTCGATTGCATCAGAGAAGCGGATGCTTTATAAGAAGATCGAGAGGATGGCGAGCCTTTGTGGGGCGACCGTACGACGGACAGCGGAATATCCCGGGTGGCAGTATCGCACGAATTCCCCGTTGCGGGATCGTTTTGTCGAGTGCTACAGGGAGCAGTTTGGTACAGAGCCCGTAATACAGACGATTCATGCGGGGTTGGAGTGCGGATTGTTTATCGAGAAGATTCCGGAGATGGATGCCATCAGCTTCGGCCCGAACATTTTTGATATCCACAGCACAAAGGAGCGCGTGGACATTGCAAGCACCGAGCGCTATTGGAAGCTTCTGCTTCGTCTGCTTGCGAAGAAGAGCCGGTAGCGCTTCGTAAGGAGATACATTTTCGAAAGCCATAGAAAAAGCACAGTCACCGCATGGGAGACTGTGCTTTTTAGATGTAACGTTCCTACTTGAGAAGCTTGAACAGTCCGCCGACCAACCCGCTGAGACCGCCCTTCTTCTCTTCCTCTTCTTTCTTTTCGTCCTTTTTGGACGTCTTCTTTTTCTTTTTCTTCTTCTCCTTCTCTTTCTCCTCCTCTTCCTCGTCGTCCTTGCCACCGCCGAGAAGCGAGCCGAGATCTACGTTATCGAGGAGAGAACCGAACAAAGCGCCCACGCCGGAGTCCTTATTCTCGTCCTCATCGGCCTGCTTGCCGAGAAGGCTCATCAAAAGGGGAGCTGCCGCTGCGAGAATCATACCGGTATTCTTGTTCGAAACTCCGGACTTCTCCGAAACCTCTTTTGTTACGCTGTCCTTGCCGGAGCCGAGCAAATGTCCGATGATCTTACCGCCGTCGACCATATCAACGCCGCCTAAGAAGCTTAACAGGTTGCCGGTGTCGCTCTTCGCGTGCTGAGAAAGTGCTGCGGCAAAGCCGGCCGAAGTGTCCTTGTCCTTCGCCTGCTGGTTCGCACCGCCCAAAAGAGAGGGAAGCGCTGCCGTCAATACGCTGCTGACGTCCTTCTTCGAAGCACCGGTTACGTTACTCAGACCGCTGATGCTGTCGGAGCTCATCAATGTGCTTGCAATTTTCTTAATATCCATGGGTATCCTCCGTACAAAAGTGTAATAGTAGTGCTCTTTGTATATATTATGTGTCAAATCCGAAGAGAAGTCAAGAAATTAAATTTCTGTTGCGGTTTGTGCTTGCTTATTGATGACGTGATATTGTATAATAGAATTATAAAATTAAAATACACTGTGCAAAGGAGAATCTCTTATGGCAGAAAAGAAGAAAAAGAAACTGATGTCCTCAAGTACAGGCAAGGAATCGTCTGGAGCTGACATCAAACCCGCTACTTACAAGAAGGCTGAGTCGGCAGGAAGTGCTACGGGCTATCGCATTGGTGCGGCGGCTCTTTGGGTAGTTGCAATTGCACTGGAGGTGCTTGCAATTCTGTTGTTGGTAGGTAAGTTGAACTGGACCTTTATGAACACATTGACACTTGTCATCATTCTGTTGGTTCTGGATCTTGTTTGTGTAATTATTGGCGCTCAGTTGTGGAAGAAGTCGAATAAAATTGATCCTGCAAGTGAAGCCAATAAGCTTAAGTTCTGGTTGTGGAACAACATGGGCTTGATTGTATGCGCATTTGCTTTCATTCCCTTTGTTATCTTGGCGCTGACGAATAAGGAAGCCGACAAGAAGACGAAGGCAATTGCTACGGTTGTTGCAATAATTGCATTGCTGATTGGCGGACTTGCCAGCTATGATTGGAATCCGATTTCCGAGGAGCAGAAGGAAGCTGCAGTGGCAGAGATTGAAGGAACTGTATATTGGACGACCTTCGGTAAGGTATATCATACTCACAAGGATTGTCAGGCATTGAATCAGAGTGATTCTCTTATCTACGGTCCTGTCAAGGATGCAATTGAGGCAGATCGTACCCGTCTCTGCGCATTCTGTGCGAAGAAGGACAACATCGAAGGTGTTTTCACCGATAAGAATCCGGACGATGTAGAGCTGGAAGAGGAATAATCCCGGCGATTGAAACAGTCGGAACATAAGAACAGCACAGTCACTTCCGAAGAGGTGACTGTGCTGTTTTGGTATTCGTGGGCAAATGCCCGGTCTACTCGATTACGATGCCCTTCGAGCTCTCCTCCTGCTTTGCGCAGGTAATCGTGAGCACGCCGTTCTCATATGCGGCATGAATGGAATCGGGCTGCACCTTACCAACCTTAAAGGTACGCGCATACTCGCCGTAGCGGCGGTTGTTCTCAAGGAAATCCTCGCGCGTCAGACCCTCGGGCAGACACTTGGTGCCACGGACAAAAATCTCTTCTCCGCGGTAATCCACGGAAATGTCCTGCTTGTTCACGCCGGGCAGCTCGGCATTGATAATAATGGTGTTCTCCACCTCGCGCATATCGGCACGAAGATAGAACGGATGCGGAGTGCCTGCATCGGATGCGGCATTGCGTGCCGGTCCGCGGTGAACACTGCCGTGGAAGCCTCCCTCGCGGTTGCTTCTGCGGAACTTCTCGGTGAAGCTCTCTTCATCGCCCGGATGGAGATTCTTCAGTCCCTTGTCGATGTCGGTAAACAAGCAATCCAGGAACTGAGCGGTCTTGTCAAACAAATCGTTGTTATACATAGCAAATACCCCCTTCGTTATGTGGAATTCACACACCCCGCCGACGGCGGGAACTTCTCTTCGGCGAAAATGTAAATAAAAATTACCTTCGCTTACTATTGTTATACACCATATAGAACAGGAAGTCAAGTGCTATTTTTTTATTTGTTACGAAAAATGAATTCTTACGAACTACTTTGTAGCGCCATAGTAGAAGTCTGTTGCGGGCAGCTTACCGCCGACCGCCTTTGCATTTGCCTCGAAGAGCACCTTTAGATAGGCCTCTGCCGCAGCCTTCATCTCATCACCGGTCATGCAGACAATGTTGCAGTACGGAATTGCCTGCTTTGCAATGGCAGCCTTGAAGATATCAAAATGCTCGGACAGTGTCGCAGCCTCCTCGACGTGCTCGACGGCATACTTCGTTGAGGTTTCGTATTCGGCAAGAAAGGCTTTGATCGTATCCTCATTCTTCGCAAGGTATTCGCTGTTCGCAACGATAACGCCTGTGACAACGGTGGAGTCGTTACGTGCTTCCCATTCCTTTGTTACATCAAGTGCGATGCGTGCCTTTTCGTTCGAATTGAGAACGGTCGTCACATAGGGCTGCGGAAGCATCGCAATCATATTGTCGGCGGATGCGAGTCGTGCGGCAACCTCGGTTGCTTCGGAGAGATATTCAATGGTTACGTCCTTGTCCGGATCGATGCCCGCGGACGTCAACAGGTAGCGAAGCGTGTACTCGGGAGTGGTTCCCGCGCCGGTGGAGTAGATCGTCTTGCCCTTGAGATCCTCGACAGACTGAATGGAGCTTCCGGTCTCAAGAATATAGAGCACGCCGAGCGTGTTCACGGCAAGCAGGGAAATGCCACCTTCGGTCTTGTTGTACAGCGTTGCCGCAAGGTTGCACGGAACGGCGGCTACGGGGATATCTCCCTTAATCAGTGACGCGGTAATCTCATCTGCGGTGCCCGCAACGGTAAAATTGTAGTCATTTGCCGAGCGACCGGCCTCATCCTCGCTCATCAGCTGCAGCATGCCGAGCGCGGTCGGGCCCTTCATTACGGCAACGTTCAGCTTCGCACGCTCCGTAGGAGTGGGCGTCGGGGTTTCGTTATCCTTTGTCGGCGCCGTCGTAGGTGTCGGTGTAGGCTTCGGTGCCTCGTCCTTTCCGCACGCAACCGCGGAAATGCTCATCACAAGCACCAAAAGCATCGCAAGTAGTTTCTTCATAGTTTGGTTCCTCTCTTTCTTTGCATTGGAATGCAAGGTCATCTCCCTCCGCCATGATATCTCGGAAAAAGAGCGCAAAAAACACACCGTCTTCGCACAGATAAGTTCGGTGCAGCAGAGCGGTATCGTATCTATCATCGCTTTGGAGTCGGGCTCCCCCTTCTCCTCAGACCATTGAATTCGTCCCCATTATACGACAAAACGATCGTCTTGTCAACGAAGGAACGTAAGGAAAGCATTTGTATTGCGGAGGGGAATGTGCTATACTGAAGAAGACAGGCGCATAAAGGAGGAACAAAGGATGAAGATAGAGAAGAAGGTCGGCTGGCTCTTGCTTGCTGTCGGTATTGTGCTAGCGCTGATCGGAATTGTACCGTTGGCAAAGGAAAAGCATGAATACAGGGACCATGTTATAATGGAGGAAGAGATTGTATGGATCGCAAAGGGAACAACACACACGGGGAAGGAGTGGCGCCGTGCCGAAATCATCTATGAATTGAACGGAGAGAGCATTTACGGGAATTTGAACAAGTATGAGCGATGGATGGATATCGGAGATACGGTGAGCTTTTATGTGAATCCGCAAAAACCGGAGTATGTCTATTATAAGGAGTCACGCGATACAGAGGAGTTTTTGAGCATTGCCGGGCTTTTTGTAAGCGCTGTCGGAATCGTTCTTATCATTGTTCAAGTGATGACAGGAAAGGAACGCAAGCTAAGAAAGAAGGGCATGTGCGTGCGTGCCGTTGTCGTCGGAGTGGAAGATCGGACACACATAGGCAAGAAGACCAGACAAAAGCTTGTCTGCAGGTATGAGGATGCGTTCGGGTTGGAACGTCGAGTGTTTTTCAGTGAGGATTTCTTCGGTTCGATTGGTTATGTCGCGATGAATCCGACCGCGTATACCGTCAATGTGTATGTGGATATGTTCAATCCGGACAACTATTTTGTAGATGTCAAATCGTTGCAAGGTACATATGTGCCCGGAGGGGATATGAGGTAAGGGACAGGGAAGCAAGAAAAGAAAGGACTTCTTTTCGAAAGTGAGTGCAGGATAATAAAAAAGGTCATTATAGGAGGAACAAAAAGATGAAAATATGGAAGCTTCTCGCAGGGGTGTTTTGTGGCATCGGTATTGTGTTTGCATTGGTAGGCGTATTGGTATACACCTTCGAAAATCGAGAATATAAGAATCTCAGTAAGATGGAGGGCACAATCGAATCCATCCGCGAAAGACCGGGCTCCCACGGAAACGAGTGGCATGAGGTAAAGGTTGCTTACGAATTGGACGGTGAGATCGTTTTGGCGTGTTTGGATACTTATACGATGGGAATGCAGGAGGGGGACACCGTAAGCTTTTATGTGGACCCCGAGAAACCGTGGAATCTTAAGAGCAAGGCAGGCTCCTATATCATGCTGGCGATCTTCGGAACTATCGGCGGAATATTCATGATTATCGGCGTATGCTTTCTGGTGGTGATCGGAAAATTTGCATGGCGCGCAAGAAGGCTGAAGCAGAACGGTATGTGCCTACGGGCGTCTGTTGTGGGGATTGAACGGGATGAAAGAATGCATGTCAACGGAAGCTGCGGGAAGAAGCTGCTGTGTATGTACGAGGATGTATTTTCGGGAGAGAAGATGTTGTTCCAAAGCGAAAATTTGTTTCGGTCAATGGAGAATGTGGAAGTGAATCCGACGGCGTATACGGTGAATGTATACGTAGACCCGCTGAACACACAGAATTACTATGTGGATCCCAAATCTCTTCAGGGAGTGCACCTGTATAATGGGGAGCCGTCTGTGATGTAGGAGAGGAAGGAGTAGGAGACGATGCGAGTCATTCATATTGCGGATGTTCATCTATTGATGGAGCCCGAGAAGGGAACACCTCTCGGGGAATTGCGTGCGGCAGAGTTGAACGATACGTTTCGGGAGATCGTTGCGGTGTGTAACCGGGAAAATGCCGACCTTTTGCTAATTGCGGGGGATCTGTTTCACCGTCAGCCACGTTTGAAGGATATTCGCGAGGTGGACTATGAGCTGACAAAGCTGACAAATACGCAGGTCGTGTTGATTGCCGGCAATCACGATTATATCGGCGGGCGTTCGTATTACACCGACTATGTGTGGCAGGCACCGGTGCATATGCTGACCGAGGAAACGATGTCGCATGTGACCTTTCCGGAGCTGCGAACGACGGTGTACGGCTTTAGCTATCACACAAGAGATATTAAGGAACCTCGCTACGACGAGGCGAAGGCGGTCGGTGACGGCATTCAGATTTTGTTAGCGCATGGAGGAGACCCGAAGAGCGTTCCGATTAACTTTCGGAGGTTGGCGCTCGGAGGCTTTGCGTATGTGGCGCTCGGGCATATTCATAAGCCGGAGATTCTCTCGGAGACGATGGCGTATGCCGGTTCTCCGGAGCCGCTCGACAAGAACGAGACCGGAGCGCACGGGTATATGCAGGTGGAGATCACGGGAGAGGACGGTGCGTACAAGACCGAGGTGGCATTTGTCCCGATCAGCAAGCGACAGTACCGTGACGTGACGCTCGATGTGACCGCAGAAGACACGATGGGCTCCCTTACGGATCGTTTGGCGAAATGCATTGCGGCGCAAGGAAGAGAGCACATGTACCGTGTATTTCTCGAAGGAAAGCGCGCGGCAGATCTGGCGATTGTGACGGAGCGTCTGTATCGAACAGGAAATGTGACCGAGGTTGTCGACGCGACGGTACCGGAGTACGATTTTGAGGGGCTTCGGAAGCAGAACGAGGACAATTTGATCGGTATGTACATACACGCACTTTCACAGTCCGGGGAGGACGAGGAGCTGGCGCAGAAGGCTCTGTATTACGGGCTGGAAGCGTTGTTGGCAGGGGAGTAGAAACGATGAAGATAAGAGGATTATATCCCGAAAGCTTCGGCAAGTTTAAAAATGTGTCAATAAGACCGGAGGACGGACTGAATCTGGTCTATGGAAAGAACGAAGCAGGGAAGAGCACCATGTTCGCTTTTTTGCGCGGAATGCTGTTTGGGATTGAGAAGCCGAGAGGACGGACGCCGAAGGGCGATACGTACAGTCGCTATAAGCCGTGGGATTCGCCGGGAGCATATCAGGGAACGATGGATGTAGAGTTTGCCGGAAAGACGTATCGTGTCATGAGAAATTTTCTGACGGCGGATCGAAATCTGCAGGTTGTTGAGGCGGAGACCGGACGTGAGGTTGTGCTACGTGGCGAGCTGATGGAGCATTTTGCGCCCGAGGTCAGTGAGGCGGGCTTCGCAAATACGGTCATCTGTCCGCAGAGCGGGGCACAGACCGAGGTTTGCCTACAGGATCTGCTGCGAAATTATATTGCGAATATGAGCATGGCGAAGAACCGTGAGGTAAATGTCGCGGGAGCACTTGCGATTCTAAAGGAGAAGAGTCGTGTCATCGACAATAAGAAGCTGGCGGCGAAGGCGATAGAGCTGGAAACACGGCTTGGCGCCGACCGGACGCGACAGCTGGAGCTTGACCATGTGGCGGAGCAGTGCAACGAGCGGAAGGAAGAGCTGTACCGCGTCGAGAAGCAGCTGAAGGAGCTGGAAGAAGAGAATCGCACCGAGGAGGAGAGTGAATTTGCCGGATATCGTGTGCGATACGACAATTACAAGGAGCGGATGACACAGCAAGAGAGAGAAGAGCAGCAGCTCCTAGGTCTGCGCGAACGGATGGAGAGGCTGTCGCGCGAAAAGGAGAATCCGGAGGAGCTGGTCGTGCTTGCCGAGCAACGCAGGGAATGCGAGCAAACGCTCGATGCGCTGCAACGGAGCTATGAGGAACGGCGAATGCGGGCACGCCTACGTGCAGAGGAGACGGCAAGGCTTGCGGCAAAGGGCGGCAGAGGGCTGTTGCTCGGGGGCATTGCTACCGCGCTGGCAGCGATTGTGCTTTGCTTTGTGCTGTGGCCGGTCGGAATCGGATTCGCTGCGGTTGCCTTGGCATTGTTGGTGACATTTGTCGTGATGAAGAGAAGACGGCGAGGGGAGGCCCGACAGGCCGAGAAGGAACAGGTCGATGCGGAGCGGATTCCGGAGGAGCTGGCAGAGGCGGAGGCAGCACTTGCGGCGCTTCCGAGTGAGGAGGCACTGTCTGAGCGTCGTCGCAAAGGCATCGAGGTGGAGACAACCCTTCGCAATCTCAGAGAGCAGATGGAAGTGCAGGAGCCCGAGTGGAAACAGCAGTGTGCGGAAAATGCCGCGCAGAGAGAGAGCTTGCTGGCGTATTTTCGGAATTTTCGCCCGATTGCCGAGCTGTCTGAGGGCGAGGTCGCAAGCATCGAAGGAGAACTGCTTGCGAAGGCGGTACAGCGAAAGGGGCGACTCACCGAACTCACGGAACGAAAAGAGAGCCTTCAAGACGCGGTATCGCGCATGGAACAGCAGTTGGAGAGCTTCGGAGAGCTTGAGCAGCGCATTTTGGAGACAGAGGCGCAGCTGTATCGCAACGGAGAAGAGCAGAGTGCGGATGAGAGAGACAAGTTGGCGATTGCTCTTGCGATAAGCACGATTGAGAAGCTGTCACAGGATATCCATGACAGCTTCGGAAAGAAGCTCAATGCACGTATGTCAGAGCTGATCGAGAAGATGACCAACGGGGAATATGCGAAGCTGGCAGCCGATGAAAAGCTGCAGATGAGGGTGGCGTATCGGAGCCGAATGATCGATGTGGAGAAGCTGAGCACCGGTACCATAGAGCAGATGTATCTCGCGATGCGAATTGCCGTGGCGGAGGTGATGTACGAAAAGGAAGAGCTTCCGTTGATTTTCGACGACAGCTTTGCTGCATTTGATGACGAGAGATTGGCGAATACGCTCGCGCTGTTGGCAAAGGAAAAACGGCAGATCCTGCTGTTCACGTGCCATGAGAGAGAGGAGCGCTTGTTGAAGGAGCGGGGAATTGCATTCCACAAGATAACGCTGTAGAGAAAAGAAAGCCGCAGTTACAGAAAAATTGTACTTGCGAAGAGAGAAATGCTTGCAAAAGGTAAGCAAGTCGAGTATAATGTCTGTAAATGCGGCTTACTTTGCTATGGCAAAGCGACAGCGTGGGAAACGGTTTTGTGGTTGCTGTCATAAACCGCTGGGAGAACGAGAAAAAGAAACCAGGAGGATATGTGTTATGTCTTTTGAAGTGAAGGATTTGGTGAAGTCCTACGGAGAAAAGGTGGTAGTAGACCATTTGAGCTTCCGTATGGAACAGCCGGGTGTATATGCCTTGCTCGGTACGAACGGTGCCGGTAAGACGACATCCATTCGAATCATTCTCGGAATGCTGACGAAGGATTCGGGAGAGGTGTTGTGGAATGAGAAAACGATGTCACCGGCCGATATGAATATCGGTTATCTTGCGGAGGAGAGAGGCTTGTACCCGAAGTACTCTCTGCTGGATCAGCTGTTGTATTTTGCGAAGCTGAAGAAGGTTCCGAAGGACGTAGCGATGGAGAAGATTCGTTATTGGTCGGAGCGTCTGCAGCTGAACGAATATATTTTCCCGCCGAAGAACAAGAAGGGAAAGACCGTGAAGGCAAATCGTGCGGATCAGCTCAGTAAGGGTAACCAGCAGAAGATTCAGCTGATGGCAGCGCTTTTGTCCGATCCTGAGTTTTTGGTGCTTGACGAGCCGATGAGCGGACTCGACCCCGTGAACACCGACCTGTTCAAGGAGGTAATCCGCGAGGAGATTGCGAAGAATAAGTATGTCATTATGTCCAGTCATCAGATGCCGACGATCGAGGAGTTCTGTACGGATATTACGATTCTCAACCGTGGCCAGGTGGTGCTTCAGGGAAATCTGAACGAGATTAAGAAGGGCTACGGTCGTGTGAATCTGTTTGTAAAATGCGATGCGGATATCGAAGGCTATATCACACAGGCGGGACTTCCGATTGTGGAGAAGCTTCCGAGTGAGTACCATTTGCGTGTGACCGGAGAGGAGCAGGCAATGGCCTTTTTGACCGGCTTGATTCAGGCAAAGGTTCCCGTGGTAAAGTTCGAGCTTCGTGAGCCGTCCCTGCACGAAATCTTTGTAGAAAAGGTAGGTGCGGCAAATGAAGAAGAGTGAGTTGCGAGGCTCTCGTGACGTATTCGTCTTCACACTGACGCAGACGCTGAAGAATAAGGCATACATTATGTTCACCATAATTATGCTTGTGCTTGCGGTAGCCTCCGGCCCGGTGTTGGGCTTGGTTATGGGCGGTATGGAGGACGTAACCGAGGAGCAGGGAGATGATGCGGAAGGCGGAGAAGGCGAAGGCGACGCAGAGAGCGTTGAAATCAAAAAGATATATTGGTATGACGAGCTTGGCTTCGGTGCGATGGGCTTTAAGCCCGAAAATGCTTGGCCTGAGGAGGAGAAGCTTCCGACGATTGAGAAATTTACGGGGGATGCAGAAGCCTACGACGCGTTGCTCGAAAAGATTGACACCGAAGAACAGGATGCGGTTGTGGCGCACTTGTACTATTCGCCCCTCGGGGTCGTAACCATCGATGTGCTCTACACCGGTCAGGAAGAGGAGATGGAGGGTAAGGCCTTTGAAGTAGCGAACCTATTCGAATCGTATTTTGAGGAATGGAAGGTGACTGCTTCACAGGCAACCGAAGAGCAGCTAGCAGTTCTGGAGATTGACCTGTACACGGCGGTTGGTTTTGCACAGGAAGACGGACAGCTGACCGACGAGCGTAAGGTCGACGGCATCAGCGAGGCAAAATATTGGGTCATCTATGGTGTGCTCTTTATCACAATGATGGTAAATCTCGTGGCCTCAACGCAGGTTGCCAATGAGATTGCGACGGATAAGTCCTCGAAGGTTGTGGAGTATCTGCTGACCTCCGTGCGCCCGATGGCATTGATCGTAGGAAAGATTTTGTCCATGCTGGTAGCGGCAATCGGTCAGATGGTGCTGCTGTTTGCTATCTTTATGGTATCCAATGTGGTAACTGCGAAGCTGACGGGCCGAGAGACGCTGGTTTCGTTGCTTCCGAAGGATCTGTGGGCAAATGTAACGCCGCTGAATCTGATTCTCTGCATCGTATTCGTTGTGCTTGGATTCATTTTCTTCGCGGTATTGGCCGGAATGTGCGGTGCGACGGTAAGTCGTATCGAGGAGATTCAAGAGGGACTTACGCTTCTGACGGTGACAGCACTGGTCGGCGTGTACCTTGCCTTGATGGCGGCAACCTCGATGATGGGCTCCGCAACGAATTTCCTTGCGATTTTCGCAATTTTATTCCCGTTGTCCTCCCCGTACATCGTACCGGGTGGGCTGTTGGTTGGTGGCGTGGAGTTGCTTTACGCATTTTGTTCGCTTGCAATCCTTGCGGTTGCCGATGTCCTTTTGTTCCTCTTTGTAGCAAGAATCTATGAGATGCTCATTACGCACAGCGGAACGAAGCTGAAGCTGAAGGACTTGACCGGTATGTACAAGAACGCAAAGAAGGGAGGCAAGAAGGCATGAAGCAGTCATTAAGAGGCGTAGGTGACGTATTCCGCTTCACCTTTGGTCAAAGTATCAAAAAGAAAGGCTATCAGCTGGTTACGATTCTCGTGGCGCTTGCCCTTGCTTTTGTTGTCGGTCTTATTATCGTCATTGCGGGGAAACCGGACGACGGTGAAGAGAAGGAAGCCGAACCGATTGCGCTTGAGCATCTGTACATTTTAAATGAATCCGGACTTCCCGATGCGGATTATGCAAAGGAGCTGAAGGAATATGACGAGTACCGCGAGTTGAAGCCGGAGGTTCTTACGGATATGACACTGGAGCAGGCGCTTGCCCATGCAAAGGGAATCTCCGAATCTTACGTAATTGCGGTTGCGGGAAAGGACGAGAAGGGCGATTACTCTCTGACGATGGTCATTTCCTCGGAGACCGATGTGGATGAGGGCGAGATGGCAGAGCTCGGAAGTGCGATGCTTCCCGCGTTGCAGACCGCCCTGTTCGGAAGCGTCGGATTGCTTCCGGAGCAGGCACAGTTTCTTGCCATGAAGGCTTCGGTGAATTGCATTACCGTAAATGAGGATGTTAGTTTTATTGCAACGATGATTAAGATGTTTATGCCGGCTATCTTCGGACTGGTAATGTATTTTATTCTTCTTGCGTACGGACAAAGGGCGAGTCAAGAGGTTGCCGTTGAGAAGACATCGAAGTTGATGGAGACCATGCTAACAATGGTACACCCCGACGCTTTGATCGCCGGAAAGGTACTGGCGGTGACCGCAACGGCGCTTCTTCAGGTATTTGTGTGGATACTCGGAATTATCATCGGCATTGCCGGTGGTACGATGATCGCCGAAGCAATCTACCCCGAGTACGTTAATGTCGTGAAGATCGCTCTCGATTTCCTGAAGGAAAACATCGGTCAGAGTGCACTGTCTCTTCCGTCGGTGATCCTTGCGCTGTTGATCCTTTGCCTTGGCTGTCTGTTTTATCTCGTGCTTGCCGGAATGGCGGGAAGCATCGTAAGCAAGCCCGAGGATACGGGAAGCGCACAAAGTATCTTTGTAATGCCTGTCGTTATCAGTTGGCTAGTCGGGTATTTTGCCGCATTGCAGGAGAACGAAGGCATGATGACCATCTGCCGTTACGTACCGTTTACCGCGCCGTTTACGGTGCCGGTGGAGCTTTTGACCGGCCAAACCGGCTTGCTTTCGGGAGTCATCGTATGCGTAGAGATGCTGGTGGCATCGTTGATACTCGTATTCATTGCTGCAAAGCTGTACCGTGGGCTTGTGCTCTATAGCGGACAGAAGCTGACGGCAAAGAAGGTCATCGGAATTATTCGCGGAAAGTAATTGAAAAAAATGCTCCTCCGGAGGAGCGAAAAAGGAAATAAAAATGGCACATCCGAACCGTGTAGCTTCTGTCGGATGTGCCGTTTGTTTTTTATAAAGGGTTATTTAGTTGTCCTTCGTGCGACTGTTGTGCTGATCGAGAATCTTATGAATGCGATCCGTCGGATTGAGGTATTCGCTGATCGAGGCATCGTGATTCAAGGAGTCGATGAGCAGAGCAATGTACTTGCTCATATCGGCAGATACGTACCACTCGCGTTCGAGAAGCTCCGGACGCTGATAGATCAAGTTCGTTGTAATTACACGGTAGATGAGCCCGCTTTTGTACGCTTCGTCAAAGCGCTCCAAACCGTTTGTAAACAGACCGAAGGTCGAGCAAACGAAGATACGACCGGCATTTCTCTTCTTGAGCTCCTTAGCAACGTCAAGCATGCTGTCGCCGGAGGAAATCATATCATCCATGACAACGACATCCTTGCCCTGTACGTCGGTTCCAAGGAATTCGTGAGCGACGATGGGATTGCGTCCGTCGACAATCTTCGTGTAGTCGCGCCGCTTATAGAACATGCCCATGTCTGCGCCGAGGACCGTAGCAAAATAAACCGCACGGCTCATGGCACCCTCGTCCGGGCTGATGATCATTAAGTGATCACTGTCAATCTTAATGTCGGGACAGCTACGAATCAGGGCTTTTGCAAACTGATAGGCCGGCTGTACATTTTCAAAAGAGTTGGTCGGAATGGCGTTCTGTACACGAGGGTCGTGTGCGTCAAAGGTTATGACGGAATCGACACCTAAGTTCACCAGCTCGCGGAGTGCAAGGGCACAGTCCAGCGATTCTCTGGCGGAACGCTTGTGCTGGCGGCTTTCATACAGGAACGGCATAATTACCGTGATTCTTCTTGCTTTGCCGCTCATTGCGGAGATGACGCGCTTCAAGTCCGCAAAATGGTCGTCCGGAGACATATGATTCTTCTGTCCGCAAACGGTGTAGGTGAGGCTATAGTTGCACACATCCACCAAAATGTAGATGTCCATGCCGCGAATACTTTCTCCGATCACGCACTTTGCTTCGCCGGTACCGAAACGCGGGCATTTTGCCTTGATGAGATAGGAATCTCTCTTGTAACGGTCGTAATCCGGATCGGAAAGATACTTGTGATCGCGGTTATTTCTCCACGAAACGATGTAGTCGTCCACCTTCTCGCCGATGGGCTTGCTGCTCTCCATTGCGATGATTCCGAGAGGGCCGTAAGAAATGCTTTCAATCAAATTGTCTTCTTGGGACATAAGTTCCTCCATAAATAAAATATTCCTTGACTGCGGGGCGCAGCCGGTTACGTTTATAACGAGGCCGAGTTGTCAGCCGGGTTACCTTGCATAATCTTTCGAATGCGGATGTCGCTTCCGACGATACGTATGTACTTAAAATGGATCATACGGGACGATATGCGTTCCGTATAGTGTTCCTGTATCTCGGGCAACGAAAGGTTGGTCGTAATCAAAATCGGCGCATTCCGAAGGAGACGCTGCTCAAGACAGGAGAAAAACTGCGAGTTGGTGTACGAGGTCGAAGGCTCGGTTCCTAAATCGTCAATGATCAGGAGGTCACATTCACCGGCCAGCTGCAGAAATCGCTCGGCATCGTGTGACTTCGAATGGTTGCCGAAGCTCCTCGCCTGCTCGAAACAACCAAAAAGCTGAGTTGCGGTTGCATATAGCACGGAAACGTTCCGATCAATGAGTGCTTTTGCAATGCAGTTGGCCAAGAAGGTCTTTCCGACACCGATCTCGCCGCGGATAATCATACTCTCTCCTTGGCACGAAGCGAAGCGCTCCACAAAGTCGAGGGCTTTGTGATAGGCTCTTTTGGCTATTTCATAGTACGACAAACCGGTCGATTCGTCAATGGAATCTTTGGAATAATAGCCGAATTGAAAGGTTGAGAAATTTTCTCTCTCAAGCAAGGCGCGGCGATGATCGTCCAAATAGAAGCGGGAAATAACCGCATGACGAAAACACTTGCAAGGCGCATGCTGATAGGTTCCGGTATCGTGACAAAGGGGACAGCGATAAGGAAGCTCAAGATAGTCCTCCGGAAAGCCGGCTTGACGGAGCAATGCCGCTTTTTGAGCAATCAATGCACGATTTTTGACCTCAAGATCGTCCAACAAGGAAGGATTGCCTTGCAACGCTTGTTTAGCCGCTTGCATGGATCCCTGCACAAGTTGTTGATCGATCTCTTCTAAGTCCGGAAGCAAGGAATATACCTCTTCTTTTCGTTGCCGTTGTATGTCTCGATGAAGCTGTCGAAGCTCGTCGTATTCACGCAAAATGGTCTGACATTGGGAATCGGAAAGAGTCATAAGTAACCTCCATGGTTAGAAAAGAACGCGAGTCTTAGTTGTTCTGCATGAGACGTTCCATTTCGCTCAGGTCGCGAGAATTGTAATCTCGTTGCTTGAAGTTGTGAAATTGGTTATGGGACGCCATTTGTTCTCTCTTGGCCTTGCGTCTGGCGTTTTCCTGCTGCTCCTCGTGTGCTTTGTCGAGAATCTCGACCTCTGCGGGAGTTGTTATCCCGAGGTCGTGCCAGCGCTGCAATATGGTATCTACATAGGACAGAGAGGCAGAGCCCTTGGTCTGGGTGTAGGCACGGCTGCAGGCAAAGGCGACAAGCTCTGTGGACAGGTTCCATTCGTCCTTCCACTTCTGGACAGCGGTGAGCAGTGCGTTTCCGGGAGGACCGGAAAATGCAAGCTCCTTGGTGACTGCCTGTACCATCGCTTGATGGGATTGCGTTTCCTTCTGTGCCTGCTCCAGCGTACAAATGCCTTTCTCGTGCCATCCGAGTGCAACGGTTTCGATATAGCGGTAGTGGTTCTTTCCTCTGGCGGTGCAGTATTCATAGAGGTACTCCACAAGATCGAGCGGGAACTGCAGGACATTGCATATGTAAAGCATCGTATCACAATCCTTCGTGCTGAGCGTTCGGCCAAGCAGCTGTTCGATACGTGCACCGAGCATATCCTCGGAGCAGGAGCCGGAAGCGGCGGGAGTTGTCACCGGTGCGTTCTTCGAAACGGAAGCGTCCGAAGGCTTTGCCGCATTCGTCTGTGCAACGGGAGAATTCTCGGGGAGTGCCGCCTCTTGTGATTCCTCGTTCATTAAGTCAAACAGCACGATGTCCGTCACAGCTCCGGTCTCTTCGTCCTGTGAGAACTCGAGAATGCCCTTCTTCGCCCAATAGCGAAGGGAGCGAAGAATGTCCTTCTCCGTGTACTCCAGTCGATCCGCCATCTGGGAAAGCGCTAGGTCAAGGCGACTTTCGGACGTCAAGCAGCGAAGAAGATAGAGATATACCTTCACATAGGAGCCGTTCGCATCGGCCATATACTCATCAATGAACCGATTCGGAATCTCGGTACTTTGTCGCTTGCTTTTTGATAGAAGTTTTAACGTACACATGCTTCTTTCCGTCCCCTGTTCTACAAAATCTCACTCGCACCGAACCACGGTCTCGAACCAAAGGTTCGGCGGTACGAATCGGACCGAAAATGCCCGCCGCGACCACATTATAAAACAAGGATTTTTAAAAGTAAATAGCCAAAAATTCAGCCTAATCGAGTAGAAACGAATTGTGGATAAAGTGGATTGTGTGAAATGCTCCTACCGAAAAAACTGTTGAAAACGGCTCGTTTCTGTCGAAAAGCCATTAAAATCAAGGGGGGGTACCGGAGAGTTATCCACAAAAGAGGGTAGACATCAAAAAAGTTATCCACAACCAAAGCAAACGGTTTCGATTGTGGATAACGTGGATAACTTATCTTCCGAGCAAGGATTCGCCCACTTTTACAATGTCTCCGGCACCCATGGTTATCAACAAATCGCCGTTGACACAATTATTTAATAAAAAATTTTCGATTTCGTCGAAGGAAGGGAAATAAAAGGCCTCCCTGCCCATTTTCTTCAAGTCTTCGCAAAGAATCTCCGAAGAGATCTCCGGATCTTTGGCTTCGCGTGCTGCGTAAATGTCCGCGAGTACAATCTTATCCGCGTGAGCCAAAGCTGTGACAAAATCCTCGCGAAGAAGCTTGGTTCTTGTATAAGTGTGAGGCTGGAATACGCACCAAAGCGTCTTGTGCGGATAGGCCTGTGCCGAGGTGAGGGTTGCGGCAATCTCCGTGGGGTGGTGTGCGTAGTCGTCGATGATCGTTACCCCGCCGATAACGCCCTTATGCTCAAAGCGTCGACCGGTACCCGTAAATGCCAAAAGCGCGGTTTTTATATGTGAGAGGTCAATCCCTCTCAGATACCCTTCCGCAATTGCGGCAAGAGAGTTGGATACGTTATGGACACCGAGCACGGAGAGCTGAATGCGGTCTGCAAAGG
Source organism: Lachnospiraceae bacterium (assembly GCA_045601665.1). GTDB lineage: Bacteria > Bacillota > Clostridia > Lachnospirales > Lachnospiraceae > ISDg. The sequence continues at coordinate 14,588 of JAZRZZ010000025.1, read as the reverse complement.
AACCGTCCAGATAAAGATCATAGGACACGCGACCGTAATCGTCGGAGGCGAGATTTGCTGCGGCAAAGCGGTACGGGCTATTCTCGGGAGGAAGGTCCTCGGACAGGACGCCGTAGGTATCGACCGTGCAGGAAAGGCCTTTAAGAAACTCCGGGAGATTCGGAATCTCACCGTTGATAATCAGGTGTCCGTTCTCCGGGAGACGTTCCGCAAACTGACGGAAGGAATGGCGAATGTCGTCAATATCCTTAAAAAAGTCCAAATGATCCGCGTCAATATTGAGAATGATCGCGTCCGTAGGATGGAATTTTAAAAAGCTGTTCGTATATTCGCAGGCCTCAAACAGAAAATTGTCCGATGCACCGATGCGCAGGTTGCCACCGATAGCGGGGAGCATTCCTCCGAGGGAAATTGTCGGGTCGAGGCCCGCTTCTACAAGCATCATTGCAATCATAGAGGTTGTGGTCGTCTTGCCGTGTGTTCCCGACACACCGATCGAAACGGGAAATGTCCGAGAGATCTGTCCGAGGAGCTCGGCACGATCCATAATCGGAAGGTTTCGCTCAATGCACGCGGCGTATTCCGGATTGTCTGCGTGTACCGCTGCCGTGTATACGGCCAGATCAATGTCATCGGTAATGTTACCGGCACGCTGTCCGTAGAAGACGGTGATGCCCTGCGCCTCCAAGCGTGCAGTCAGCTCACTGCGACTGCGGTCGGATCCGCTTATGGTAAAGCCTCGTGCGTGCAAAAGCTCCGCAAGACCGCTCATGCTGATGCCGCCGATGCCGATAAAATGTATATGTATAGGTTTGTTCATATCAATGGAAAACATGATTCCCTCCGAAAATGCGATTTCACTCTATTATAATAGCATGTTTTCTTAATAATTCAATTGTTTCTTGCATTTCGGAACAAATTTTGAGCAAAAAAATGTCGTGAGCAAAAGCCGGCAAACGACGGCAAACGTCAAAAAAGTCGTCAAGATTGCATGGAAATACGAAGTTTTGTGAAAAATGCATAAAACAAAAAAATAAAGCAAGGTTTTTTTATTAAATATATTCACATTTTACATCGGGTGTGCTATAATATTCCTGCTGATGGTTTGTTGATAGGGACATCGGCAGATTTACGCAAAGGTGGAATGATCCGCGAGGATTCCAAAATAAAAAGCGAGAGGTGGTTACGTGATTAAGAAGGAAATGATCGCCATGCTCCTTGCAGGCGGACAAGGCTCCCGACTCGGCGTTTTGACCCAGGCAGTGGCAAAACCGGCCGTGGGATTCGGTGGTAAGTACAGTATCATCGACTTCCCTTTGAGCAACTGTATTAACTCCGGTGTTGATACCGTTGGTGTACTGACGCAGTACCAGCCTTTGAGATTGAATACGCATATCGGTATCGGTATTCCGTGGGATTTGGACCGAAACATCGGTGGGGTTTCGATTCTTCCTCCCTATGAAAAGAGTACCAATGCCGAATGGTATACCGGAACGGCCAATGCCGTTTATCAGAACCTCCGATTCATGGAGTACTACAATCCCGAGTATGTGCTTGTCCTTGGTGGCGACCACATTTACAAGATGGATTATGAAGAGATGCTGCAGTATCATAAGAAGAACAATGCGGACATCACATTGGCCACGATTCCCGTACCGTGGGAGGAAGCGAGTCGTTTCGGCGTGGTAATTACGGATGACGATATGCGCATTCGTGAGTTTGAGGAGAAGCCCCAGAACCCCAGAAGCAACCTTGCTTCTATGGGTATCTATATATTTACCTGGAAGGTGCTGAAGGAAGCGCTTTTGGCGCTGTCCGAGCAAGAGGGCTGCGATTTCGGTAAGCACATCATTCCGTACTGCCATAACCGTGGGGACCGTGTATTTGCATATGAGTTCAACGGCTACTGGAAGGATGTCGGAACGCTCGGCTCTTACTGGGCAGCGAACATGGAGCTGATTGACATCGTGCCGATTTTCGACCTTTACGATGAGTATTGGAAGATTTACACGAAGAGCGACGTAATTCGCCCGCAGTACATTGCGGACACCGCGGTCATCAACCGTTGTATCATCGGCGAAGGAACGGAGATCTACGGTGAGGTACACAACTCCGTGATCGGCGCAGGCGTTACCATTGAAGAAGGCGCCGTGGTGAAGGATTCAATCGTGATGAAGAACTCCTTCATCGGGAAGGGAACCTACGTCGAGAAGGCCATCATCGGAGAAAATGCCGTGATCGGCGACAATTGCCGTATCGGTATCGGTGAGGAGAAGCCCAACACGTGGAAGCCGCACATTTACGGAGACGGTCTGGTAACGATCGGCGAGGATGCGGTCGTTCCGCACGGCGTAAAGGTTGGAAAGAATACCGTGATCTCCGGAGGAACGTGCGAGGACGATTATATCGGCGGCGTTCTGGAGAGCGGCGAAAGTTTGATTAAGGCAGGTGACGGACAATGAAAGCAGTGGGAATCATTTTGGCGGGAGGAACGTCCAACCGCATGCAAGAGCTTACCAGTCGCAGGGCCATTGCCGCAATGCCTGTAGCCGGCAGCTTCCGTAGCATAGACTTTGCATTGTCGAACATGACCAACTCGCACGTGCAGAAGGTGGCCGTGCTGACACAGTACAATTCGCGTTCCCTGCACGAGCATTTGAACTCGTCCAAATGGTGGGACTTCGGTCGTAAGCAGGGAGGCCTGTATGTGTTTGCGCCGACGATTACGCAGGAGAATGGCTTTTGGTATCGAGGAACTGCGGATGCAATGTATCAGAACCTCGATTTCTTGAAGGAATGCCACGAGCCGTACGCGATTATCGCCTCCGGCGACGGCGTGTATAAGCTTGATTATAACAAGGTCATTGAGGAGCACATTGCGACACAGGCAGACATTACCGTCGTAACGACGGAGCTTTGTCCGGAGGAGGATATCAGCCGCTTCGGCGTGGTTTCCGTGGACGAGAACGGTCGCATTATCGATTTTGAGGAGAAGCCCTTGGAGTCCGATGGGCGTTTGATTTCGGCGGGAATCTACGTGATTCGTCGACGTCTCTTGATCGAGCTTCTTGAAAAATGTATTGAAGACAACAACTTCGACTTTGTTCGCGGTGTGTTGATTCGCTATAAGGACAATAAGAAGATCTACTCGTATCGACTGGATGGCTACTGGAGCAATATCGCAACGACGGAAGCGTATTTCCGCACGAACATGGATTTCTTGAAGAGAGAAGTCCGCGACTATTTCTTCAAGCAGTATCCGGACGTATATTCAAAGGTGGATGATCTGCCGCCGGCGAAGTACAATCCGAGCGCAACCATTAAGAATAGCTTGGTATCTTCGGGAAGCATCATTAACGGTACTGTCGAGAACTCCATCATCTTCAAAAAGGTGTATGTGGGGAACAACGTTACCATTAAGAACTCCATTATTCTCAACGATGTGCATATTGGGGACAATACCTATATCGAGAACTGCATTGTAGAGAGCAGAGATACCATCCATTCGGACCAGCGTCTGGTCGGCGAGAACGGTAAGATTCTCGTGGTCGATGAGAAGTCGGAGCGATACGGCTTCTAGGGAAGACGGGAACGGACAACGGAGAATTACCTCCGAAGCGGATGCGGGATATCCCGAGATCGGCTTCGGAGGTTTTTGCAACCTCTGTATAAATATTTTTCTACAAAAGAAAGGAGCATTTGCTTATGCCACCTATGGGAGGACCGATGAGTCGCGGTTTTTTGACCGAAGAGGAGATGGCGAACCGGCCGAAGGTTACTTGGCCTCTTCTGAAGAGAATCTTCTCCTATCTGCTTCCGTATTGGAAACAGTTGATTTTTGTTTTGGTATGTATCTTGGTTTCTTCTGTGCTCGGTCTGTTGCCCTCGGTATTGACCGGTCGTATCATTGACGAAGGCTTGATCGGAAGAAACATGAAGATGTTGATTATCCTGATCTGTGTGTCGCTCGGCGTGAGCTTGGGATCGAATCTGATCCAGGTCGCGGAGAGCTATCTGAACAATTGGATTGCACAGCACATTGCCTATGATATGCGCAACAAGATGTACCGTCATTTGCAGAAGATGTCGCAGGGCTTCTTTACCTCGAACAACCAAGGCGATATCATCACGCGTATGACGAGTGATATTTCGGGCGTAGAGCGCGTGGTTACGAGTACCTTCACGTCAATTCTTTCGAATTCCATCACGCTACTGTGTGCGGTGGTGATTATGTACCGAGAGAACTGGATTTTGGCAACGGTCGGAGTGTTGGTCATTCCGTTGTTTACGATTCCGACGCGTTGGGCCGGCAAGACCCGTTGGGAGCTGACGCGGGAGTCGCAGGAGTGTAACGATGAGGTGAACGGAATTCTCAACGAGACGCTTTCGGTCAGCGGTCAGCTCTTGGTGAAGCTGTTCGGAAAAGAAGATCACGAGTACAACCGTTATGAGAAGGTGAACGGAAGAATGATTCGCCTGAACATCAAGGAGAGCATGGCCGGACGTTGGTTTCGTGTGGTTATCAACACCTTTTCCAGTGTCGGCCCGATGCTTTTGTATCTGGTCGGCGGTATCCTCATGATGAAATACAACTCCTCCCTTTCCGTCGGTGACATCACCGTGTTGGTGGCTCTTCTCGGAAGAATGTACGGGCCGGTGAATTCTCTTTTGAACATTCAAGTGGAGTGGATTCGTTCGATGGCACTGTTTACGCGAATTTTCGAGTATTTTGACATGCCTGTAGAGATTCAAAATTCGGAGAATCCGATCGTTCCGACGAGTGCCGAGGGAAATGTAGTGTTCAAGAATGTAGAGTTCTCTTATACTCCCGAGCGTAAGATTCTCAAGAATATCAATTTTGAACTGAAAAGCGGCAACAGCATTGCGATTGTCGGACCGTCCGGCTCCGGAAAGAGTACGATTATCAACTTGATCCCGCGTCTATATGATGTTCTCGGTGGGCAAGTGACCTTTGACGGCGTGGATGTGCGAGATTTGGATCTGGGATTTCTTCGTGACAAGATCGGAATTGTAAGTCAGGAGACGTACCTCTTTAACGGAACGATTCGTGAGAACCTTCTGTATGCGAAGCCCGATGCGACCGAAGAAGAGTTGATTGAGGCTTGTAAGAAGGCGAACATCTACGAGTTTGTACAGAAGCAGGAGCTTGGGCTGGATGCCATGGTTGGAAACCGAGGCTTGAAGCTTTCGGGCGGAGAAAAGCAGCGCCTGTCAATTGCACGTATTCTTCTGAAGGATCCCGTATTGTTTATTTTCGATGAGGCAACGTCCTCGCTCGATTCGATTTCCGAGAGTAAGATTCAGGAGGCCATCGACCCGATTATTCACTCGAGAACAAGTATCCTGATTGCACATCGTCTGTCGACGATTCTTGCGGCGGATGAGATCCTCGTGCTTAAGGACGGAGAGATTGCGGAGCGGGGCGTTCATGCGGACCTTGTAAAGGCCGGAGGTACATATACGGAGCTGTACGAAACGCAGTTTGGCAAAGCACTCGGTGTTGAGGCCGGTGCTTGATAAGCCCTGTGAGAAAGAAAAATCATTATGAACCGTGTGACCGGGCGTCATTTCACCGACGCCCGGTTTTTATTTCATTTGTATAGAAATGTCCTAGAATCCGACAAAAAAATTGGCGCGTTGACGCCGAAAAGAGGATTGAAAATACCCCTGCTTTATGCTACACTTATCCTAGGTGTGCGCGGTGTGTGATTGTCGTCGGCACAAGGTCTCCACACAGGGAGAGAGACAAGGAAGACTATATATTTTAGGAGGGATTTTCGATGAGTAATTCCATTGACAACATGTCTGTGAACGCCATTCGTGTGTTGGCAGCAGACGCAATTCAGAAGGCGAAGTCCGGTCATCCGGGACTTCCGCTCGGTTCCGCAGCGGTTGCATATGAGCTGTGGGCAAAGCATATGAAGCACAATCCGGCGAATCCGAACTGGGCAGACAGAGACCGTTTCATTTTGTCCGGCGGACATGGTTCTGCCTTGCTGTACTCCTTGCTTCATTTGTTCGGCTACGGCTTGACCAAGGAAGATTTGATGCAGTTCCGTCAGGACGGTTCCCTTACCCCGGGTCATCCGGAGTACCGTCATACCAAGGGCGTTGAGGCAACGACCGGACCTCTTGGTGCAGGTATGGGTATGGCTGTCGGTATGGCAATGGCTGAGGCGCATTTGGCTGCGAAGTTCAACAAGGAAGGCTATCCGGTTGTTGACCATTACACCTATGTTCTTGGTGGCGATGGCTGTATGATGGAGGGAGTATCCTACGAGGCAATGTCTCTTGCGGGAACCTTGGGACTTTCCAAGCTGATCGTTTTGTACGATAGCAACAAGATCAGTATCGAGGGTGATACCGATATCGCATTTACAGAGAATGTACAGGCTCGTTTCGAGGCTATGGGCTTCCAGACGCTCGTAGTTGAGGATGGCAACGACCTTGATGAGATTGCCAAGGCGATCGAAGCTGCGAAGGCAGAGAAGACGAAGCCTTCCATGATTACCGTGAAGACGCAGATCGGTTACGGCTGTCCCGCTAAGCAGGGCAAGGCTTCCGCTCATGGCGAACCGCTGGGCGAGGAAAATGTAGCCGCTATGAAGGAGAACCTCGGCTGGCCGAGTCAGGAGCCGTTCTTCGTGCCTCAGGAGGTATACGATAACTATGCAGCAATCTCCGCTGCTAAGGCGAAGGATGAGGAAGCATGGAACGCTATGTTCGCTGAGTACTGTGCGAAGTATCCTGAGATGAAGCAGGCTTGGGATGACGAGTTCAACATGGATATCGCAGCAGATCTTATCAACGACGAAGAGTACTGGACTTATGAAGAGAAGGCTGACGCTACGAGAAATCTGAGCGGATGGGCTCTCAACAAGCTGAAGAATAAGGTTCCGAACCTCATCGGTGGTTCCGCTGACCTTGCTCCGTCCAACAAGTCCTACATGAAGGACATGGGCGATTTCTCTAAGGAGGACTACACCGGACGCAACCTGCATTTCGGTGTACGTGAGTTCGCGATGGCAGCAATCAGCAACGGTCTTGTGCTTCACGGATTGCGTGCTTACTGCGCAACGTTCTTCGTATTTAGCGATTACGTAAAGCCTATGGCAAGACTTTCGGCATTGATGCAGATTCCTACTACCTTCGTACTGACCCACGATAGTATCGGTGTCGGTGAGGACGGACCTACCCATGAGCCGATCGAGCAGCTTGCAATGCTTCGTTCTCTTCCGAACTTCCACGTATTCCGTCCGGCAGATGCTACGGAGACGTTGGCAGCTTGGTACAGCGCAGTAACGAGCAAGACCACGCCTACGGCACTTGTGCTTACCCGTCAGAACCTACCGCAGTTGGCCGGTTCCTCTAAGGAAGCATTGAAGGGTGCTTACGTAATCGAGGATTCTTCTAAGGAGACTCCCGACGCAATCATTATTGCCAGCGGTTCCGAGGTGTCCATTTCCTTGGATGCGAAGAAGACCTTGGCAGAGGAAGGTATCGACGTTCGCGTAGTCAGCGTACCTTGTATGGATCTCTTCGAGGAGCAGTCCGAGGAGTACAAGGAGAGCGTACTTCCGAAGAAGGTTCGCGCTCGTGTAGCGGTAGAGGCGCTCAGCGATTTCGGTTGGGCGAAGTATGTTGGTCTGGACGGCGGTTACGTTACCATGCATGGTTTCGGCGCCAGTGCTCCGGCAGCAACGCTCTTTAAGAAGTTCGGTATCACTGCGGAAAATGTAGTTGCTACGGTGAAGTCCGTATTGAAGTAAGAATAAACAGAAGTCTCCTTACAGATACTCTCTGTATGAGAGCCGATGAATCGCGTGGGGGACTCCGGGGTACGGAGTCCCTGCGCATTTTTCTCGACGAAGAATTCGGGAGAAGGAGCAAAGGATGGAGAAGAAAAGTATGAGAAGAGGATTACGAACAGCGTTGTTGACAGCGGTTGCGTGTGTAACAATGCTTGGGCTGACCGGTTGCGGAGATGCGGTATCGGAACCGCTTGAGGGAGATATGGTGGCGCCGGTGTTGAACACGAATGCGTTGACGCAGGAGCAGAAGCTTCTGGAGACCGGCGTGTGTGTCGCGGCGAAGACGACGTTGCCGTCGAGGTTTGGTTATAAGACCGGATTGAATATCGGCGGAATGACGGTGGATGGGTATTTGCGTCAGGACGAGATTCATTTTTACGGAAAGAACTATACGGAGCTTCAAGGTATCATTACCTTCCGAGGGGACAACTATCGAACCGGTGCTTCGTACGGGGTTGCGAATCTGAGCGATTATGCGTTGGCGGAGAAATGGAGCATCAAGACCGGCGCACTTAAGAAGACGGTGAGCAAGGGCGAATGGACCGGAAGTGGATGGACCGGACAGCCTCTAATCGTTCGATGGGACGAAGAGACGAAAAAGGCAATGAACATCTACGACTCCAAGAAGAAAAAGTCCGATTTGACAGAGGTTATCTACGCGACGATGGACGGAAATATTTATTTCCTCGACTTAGAAGACGGTTCTGCGACGCGAGACAAGGTCAGCCTCGGATTTCCGATTAAGGGGACCGGATCCCTGTATCCCGACGGAACGCCGTTGTATGTGGTCGGCGCGGGGGACGATATGGGGGAGGATAGTGCAAGACTCTTCTTCGTGGACCTGTTGCAGGGTAAGGTAATCTACGAATTTGGTTATGATGACGAGTTTGCGTTGCGCGAGGACAACGGTAAGTTCTGTGCATTTGACTCCTCGGCCTTGTTCGATGTGAAAACCGGAACGCTGATTCAGCCCGGCGAGAACGGCATTCTCTATACCATGAAGCTTAATATCGAATACGACGGCAAGTCCCTTAGCATTGACCCGTCGGAGGTTGTCAAATGGCACTATACGAACGACCGAACCGAAGACGGTGGTCGTTGGCTCGGAATCGAATCCTCTGCGGTGATCTACGATCATTATTGGTATGCGAGCACGAACAGCGGTGAGTTGTTGTGCATTGATTTGAATACGATGGAGCTGGTGTGGACCCAAGACGTAACCGATGACAGCAACGGTTCGCCGGTATTGGACATCGACACGTCGGACGGTACGGCATATATCTATATCAGTACCTCCTTGCATTGGACGAAGGACAAGAAGGACAAGGGCGATGTGCCGATCTACAAGATCAATGCGGCTACCGGCGAGATTGTTTGGAAGAGAACCTATGAGTGCAAGACCGTGGACGGTGTGTCGGGAGGGGTACAGGCGACCGCCTGCCTTGGAGAAAATAACCTAAGCGACCTGGTTTTCTTCAATATTGCAAGAACGGGAGGCAAGAAGCACGGCAAGCTTGTGGCGGTCTACAAGGAGACCGGCGGCGAGGCGTGGAGCGTGGAGCTGAAGCATTACAGCTGGTCGAGCCCCGTGGCAGTGTACGATGCAAAGGGTGACGGATACCTCATTCTCTGCGATTCGGACGGCAATATGCATTTGCTTGACGGACGTACGGGAGTGTTGAAGGATACGATCAATCTCGGAAAGAACGTAGAGGCTTCGCCCGCGGTGTTTGAGAACACGATTGTGGTCGGAACGCGAGGCAAGAAGATCTTCGGAATTCTTTTGAAATAGCGAATAGCAGAAAGCATCCTACATGTGCGATAATGCGCATGTAGGATTTTTTAAAATAAAAATGAACCGAACCTTACGCTGCATCGTATATGAGGGTGAAAGGTCTTTCAAATATCAATGGCGGGAGAGCATATGGAGCAGAGGATAAAAAAGTACGGACCGCGACTGTTCGGTCTCTGCATGACCTTGTGTAAGGACGCACAGGATGCATGGGATCTGTATCAGGACACGTGGTTGAGAGCGTACGAACGGCAAATGCAATATCGAGCCGATATGCCCTATGAGGGGTGGCTGACGTCAATATGCGTCAACCGTTATCGGGACATTATGAGACGTAGAAAGCTAGCTCCCTTCTTGGATGTCTTTGCAACCACGGAGGATAAGGAGCGCATCTTAGAGTCGATTCCCACGGAGGAAGTGAAGGATTACCGTGATGTGAGAGACGCGGTAGATCATTTGCCTGCCAGGTATCGCGAAGCGGTGATTTTGTATTATTTCGAGGATAAGGACGTACGACGAACCGCGGAAACTCTGAAAATCCCGGAGGGAACGGTAAAGAGTCGTTTGAAGAAGGCAAGAGAATTGTTAAAGGAGGTGTTGACGGATGAATGGAATCTATGATTTTGAGCAATACAAGCCCCCGTATCTCGACGTGGAGATGTTGGAGAAGAGACGGGAGCAACGGCAACGTGTACAGTGGATTCTATTGTCGGTTGCAGCCTCCGTCTTGATGGTTTTTCTCTGTGGAGTGTCGGTTGGATTGATGGTACAGGAGAATACAAGACTTGCGGTAGTGCTGTTGCTTGGCATCGCTATCTACGTAAGCGCAATGCTTCTTTTGGCGTGGAGATTGCTTCTTGCGGAAAGAAAACGAAAGCAAGAGCCGGCAAATGCAATGAAGAGTTATGTATAAGGGAGAGATGAGCTATGATAGGTTTGAGTCTGGGATTTCTGTTGTTGGTTTCCCTGCTCGTTACCGTCGGTGCTGCATGTTACGTATACCGTGATGCAAAGCAGCGAAGGATGAACGCAGGGCTATGGACATTGATAGTGGCATTGTTGCCCTTTTTGGTCGGAATGATTGTTTATTTGGTATGTCGTGAACCGAACAGGACCTATTCGTGTCCGGCTTGTGCGACGCCTGTGGCGGTAACGGACACGAGCTGTTCGAATTGCGGTGCGTTGCTGAACACCGTATGTTCGGTTTGCAAGCAGCCGATACAGCCGGAGTGGAAACGTTGCCCGAGCTGCGGCGAGACCTTGCCGGAGGGGCGTGTGGTGCCACAAACGCATTATGAGAAGGACCGAAGCACCTTTGCCGTGGTGGGTGGTATTGCACTGGTGCTGTTGGTTTGTGCGATAGGGGCATCCGTGATATTCCTCCGGGGAAAGAACGAGATAGGAGAGACACAAACGGAAATCGGTGTCAAAGGAATGGGTAACATTTGCGCCGAGGATATGAAGGCAAATGCTACGATTGCCGAATGGATTGCAGCGTGTGACAAAAAGAGTGACGGAGCGTATCTGCTTGTATCCGAACGGGATGGGGAAACCGATACGTTATTGCTGTATTTAAAGGGAGAGGATGCGCTGTGCAGTGTAACGGCAGCGCTCTCGATTGTGAAGCTGAGCTGGGGAGAAGATAGGGAGATTGATTTTCATGTAGAATCGTCACAGTACGAAAATATCTACGGATACCGTTTCTTTTTGTTTGAATGGGAGGCTACCAATCTCTCGTTGGCAACCTATTCCGAGGACTATGCAGAGCAGGGAAAGGAAGTAAGCATAACGCATACGACGGAAGCAATCGATCGTAGCACATGGGGAGGTGAGAAGAGTGAGAAATAGCAAGCAGAGAGGGTTTGCAATCGTTTTGGTCGTTGCGCTGATTGTAATGTGCATTGCGTGGAACGGAGAGCGACGGGATAGAAAGAGACTGGAATCGGATACGGAAGTGCTGCGACAGCAATTGCAGGAATTGCAGTACAGTGTGAACAATTTGAGCAATCAGCTCCAGCTGCAGCAATCGGCAGAGACCTACGGAGACATCGCGTACGGAAAGCTTCATCCGGAAAATGGGACGATGGAAGTGCGGTTCTTCGTATATCCGGGAAATGAGGATAGGGCAATGACCGCGACGGTGACCTATGGAGGGGAGATGGTCGAGCTGACAAGGACACAGGGGTACTATGAAGGTGTTGTGGAATATCCGCTGGAAGGAAAGGCGGTGGATGTGTACGCAAGAGTATACTCCGCAAACGGAGAAGAGCAGCTTGAGATTGGTACGATCTGCCCGGAGAATTGGTGGACGACGCATGTCAAAGGCATGTTTAACGGATATCAGATGAGCGGGAATGGCCGTATCACAATGGCGGGAGAGCTGGACTATCTGCTGGATGTGCCGGAAGAGCTGACGGAAGCGCGGTTTGTTGCCGGAGATAAGGAATGGGAGCTTGCGGCCGAAGAGAGCGGACGGACGGAGGTACAATTTTCAATTTCTTACGAAAGTGAGACTGCCTATCTTGAGATGATAGGGCAGAGTGGCACGACATACCGCTTGTACCTGCCACTATATGTATATGTGTACGAAAGCGAAATTAAGGAATGGTCTGAAGAAGACGAAGCGTGGAAGGAAGAGCCGAAAGACACCTTTGATCAGGGGGGCTATTTGCTCATTGTAACACCGGACGGAAGCTCGTACAAGCTATTGGCGGATATGTGGCTCGTTAATTTATTGGCGGAGCAGTGACTCGTCAATTGACCGCACGAGGTCGCAAGACGATAGATTGGGAAAAAACAGAAGGGCCGTGCAACAAAGGGGGAGAATGTTGCAGTGGCCCTTCTGCCATTTGGGAGTAGAAGTTATAATTTATGAAGAATACAAAAGAGAATGTCTACAAAAGACGTTCGTACAATTCCGTAATCTCCGCAACGCTTGTTTCACGCGGATTGCCGGGACGGCAAGCGTCGTCGTATGCGGACTGCGCAAGGAACGGAAGGTCTTCGCGCTTTACAATGTCCTTCAAGTCGGCGGGAATGCCAACGTCTGCGGAGAGCTGCTTTACGGCATCGATGGCTGCCTTGCGGTACTCTTCGTGTGACATGGCATCTACGCCTGCAACGCCCATTGCGCGCGCGATCTCACGATATTTCTCGCCGGTCGCAGGAGCGTTGTACTCCATAACCGTCGGGAGAATGATAGCATTTGCCACACCGTGCGGCGTATCGTAAAGTGCGCCGAGGGGATGTGCCATCGAATGAACGATACCAAGTCCGACATTGGAGAAGCCCATGCCGGCCACGTACTGACCGAGCGCCATATCCGCACGACCTTCCGGAGTACCTTCTACGGCACCGCGCAGACTACGTGCAATAATCTCAATTGCTTTCAGATGGAACATATCGGACAGCTCCCAAGCGCCGCCGGTAATGTAACCCTCAATCGCATGCGTCAAAGCATCCATACCGGTTGCGGCAGTTAAGCTCTTTGGCATGGTAGACATCATGTCAGGGTCAACAAATGCAACGACAGGGATGTCATGCGGATCGACACAAACCATCTTTCGGTTGTTCTCATCGTCGGTAATGACATAGTTGATGGTAACCTCCGCAGCAGTACCTGCGGTCGTAGGCACCGCGAAGATCGGCACCGACTTATTCTTGGTAGGAGCCACGCCCTCCAAGCTACGAACGTCCGCAAATTCCGGGTTCGCAGCAATGATACCGATGCCCTTTGCCGTGTCCATGGAGGAACCGCCACCGATGGCAATGAGATAATCCGCGCCGGACTGTTGAAATGCCGCTACGCCGGATTGCACATTTTCAATGGTCGGGTTGGGCTTGATGTTCGAATAAATTTCGTAAACAAGCCCCGCATCGTCGAGAACCTTCGTAACCTTTTGGGTTACGCCGAAGCGGATTAGGTCGGGATCGGAACAAATGAGTGCCTTTTGAAATGCACGCCCCTTCGCCTCGGCAGCAATCTCGAGGATGGCGCCGGCGCCGTGATAAGAGGTTTCATTCAATACAAAACGATTTGCCATAAGAGTATCCCCTTTCAATACACAAAATATCTTCTAAATCTACTATAGCATTCCAGGCGTCTTCATGCAAATATTTCTTCGAAATAAAAAATCGCACTCCCGCCAAAATGACGGGAAATGCGATAAAAGTGACGGATTTTATATAGTTTTTTTGTAAATGAACGCATTCCCTCGCTTGCCTACCCGTTCGATGCACTCGAGGTGCAACAGGACGTTAGCGGCAACCTGAGCTCTTGCCTTGGGAATCTTCCCGCAGGCGGCAAGATCGGCAGTGGTGAACTCCGCAGGAAGGGTGTCCGGAAGAAAATAACCGTAGTCCTCCCTGGTGCGTAGCGGCACTTCCGCAACCAGGGCTTTCGGGAGCCCGTCATTTCTGGTGGCGCGCTTCTTCTTATCTGCGCCGTACCCGTCCAACATCTTGTATTCTTCAATATCCATCAGCGCCAACCGAATGCTGAGCCTTGGGTGACGCAGAAAGTCCTTAATCCCGTACAGCTCGTCAAATACACGGAACCCGTAGTCCGTCTTGGGGCTACGCCTGGGCGACGTCACGGCACCGGTGTCCGGGTCCACCCAGCAGAGCCATTTGCGATACGTGACGGGGTACACAATGGTCACCGGGCATTCCGTGAGAAATGCATGGAGTTTCCGCTTCATCCGGAAGAACCCCCGGGTCTGAATCTCCACAATTCCCTCCGGCCGGCAAATGTCCGCCACAAATCCGCAGGTGGGAACCTCCTCATACACGGCCTCCTCCGCATAGAAACGCTTCAGCACCGCATGGGTGCTCTTCTCCGCCAAAGTGCCGATGCCACCGGCAGCGGTGAGCTCGTCCAGAGTGGTGTCGCAGACATGCTCGAAGAGCTGCGCACGCTCAGGGGAAATGATGTGTTGTAGGAGTTGATTGTTCACGGGGACCTC
>JAZRZZ010000024.1:0-2711 GCA_045601665.1 Lachnospiraceae bacterium | reverse complement strand
CTCAAGATAAGATATCCCATCTGCCAAGAGCAGATAAGACCCCTTAAAGACGATAAGGTTGATAGGTTGGAGGTGGAAGCACGGTAACGTGTGTAGCTGACCAATACTAATAGGTCGAGGGCTTAACCTTAATTCTTACAGAAACATTCGGTATGATATTTTCAGGGTATAAAACCTGATGATTTTCCATATAATAAGATACGGAAAGCGCGTAAAGGACTTTAGGTCCTTTATTTGGCTAGTAGGGCCTCTTTACGAGGCACACAGCATTCCTCGATAGCTCAGTCGGTAGAGCATTCGGCTGTTAACCGAAGTGTCGTAGGTTCGAGTCCTACTCGGGGAGCTTCCGAGCATAATCGCTCGGTAATTGAATACGGCGACATAGCCAAGTGGTAAGGCTCCGGTCTGCAACACCGTCATCACCAGTTCAAATCTGGTTGTCGCCTCTTAAAAAAGAAGCCCTGTACGAAAGTGCAGGGCTCTTTTTTCAACTAGATTTGAACTTATCAAACTCTGGTTGTCGCCTCTAAGAAGGATTTCAAGAGATTGAGAGCCTTCTTTTTGTTGTCTGTACAAACTAAGTCGTCGTTGAAGTATTTGCAGTTAGAATTCGGTGACTTAATATGTGTCCGTTCTGTCGCTATATGTGACAATAATACTTACTGTATATCCGAGCATTTTAAGACTTGCATAATTGTAAGCAATATGTTACTATAAAACTATCAATGAAAGGCAGGTGAATGATATGAGAAACTTAACTATCCGATGCGAGAATACCTATCATTCACAGTCTGCGTGTTAGTGCGATTTAGCCCGGCGTGTATTGTATATGGTAAATTTCAAGTGTTCTCGTTATGAGGACATTTTTTATTTCAAAGAATGAAACTTAGGAGGAAATTTACCTTATGCAAAAAAAGATGAATGAAATGCTGACGCTTACGGTCAGTGACTATCTCTCTCTTGAACTTGCGGAGAAGATTGCGGAGGCACAGTGGCACAGGAGAGAATGGGCGTGTACCATCAAACAGCTTCTGTACGACGGAAAAGTATCCGGTGATTGCTTTCGTGTGGTGGCGAAAAATGAGCGTGATGAGGTGGTGGGAAGCCTGTTTTGCCTACGAAACCAAAGGAATCCGAAACTGTGGTATTACGGAGATCTGTTTGTCGTGCCCGAATATCGCCGCCGCCATATCGCAGAGAAGATGCTCTTGATGGCAACGAATACACTGTGTGACCGTGATTGCCGTATGTTACGGACTTATGTGGAGCCGGAGAATACAGCTTCGCTAAGATTGCAAGAGAAATTAGGTTTTGTGGAAAGACCGTATGAGATATTTGATGATTTGTTGAACGAGGGTCAGCTAATGTTTGAAAAGGAATTGTCCCACTATGTGGCTGTTCCTGCGGAAAGTGAGTGGGACGCTAGGTTTATCACAATCATCTATATGAGCAATGTGGAGGTACTGCACGGTACGGAGATTCTATACAAGGAGTGGTGTCAGGTACTTTCCGAAAAGGATTCCGATGAAGCACATTTTCTTATCCATCGAGGGGCAATGCCTTGCGCATGGCTGAAGCTGAACGGTCTTGCAGATTCTGAAATCGGTTGGCTATCCATGCTTGCAGTGGAACCGACCTATCAGCGAAGAGGTGTAGGAGAGTACGCTGTGCATTTCGCGGAAGAATATCTGCGTGGAAAGGGGAAGAGAGTGGTGGCCATCCACACAACGGAAGACAACCTGCCTGCGAAGAAACTATATGAAAAGTGCGGGTACGTCCTCACTGCGATGGAAGAACGGGAAGGTGACGATGGGAAACGTCGGTTATGCCATACATATGAGAAAGTAATTCAGTAAGGTATGAGGCAGAGGTGGCACAGGTGTGTCGCCTCTGCTTTGCCCCTGCTTGACTATGGAATCATGTCCTTAACTTGAAATACGAAAGAGGATATGTTACTATACCATTAGAAAGAGAAGGGAAATAAAGAGCATATAAAATGAATATCGAGAATAACATTTTGAAATATTATCTTCGAAACGTCTACTTCATTACCGGAACGGCATACGCCGGGAAATCAACCACAGTGAAGATGCTTGCAGAGCGATACGATATGATATGCTGCGGAGAGAATTATCATATGGACGTCACGGATAAGGTGGCGGACCCTTCTATACAGCCGGATCTGTGTTACATGAAGCAGATGAAGAGCTGGGAAGAGTTTGTGAAGCGTTCGCCGGAGGAGTATGCGCGGTGGATATTCGGCGTTGCTGACGAGGTGGCCGGTTTTGAGGTGGCAGAGCTGATTTCCCTGTCACAGAAACGAAAAGTAATCGTAGATACCAACATCCCCGTGGAGCTTCTGCGCCAAATCTCCGACTACAAGCATGTGGCGGTGATGCTTTCGTCCCAAAGCATGAGCGTAGAGCGATTCTTTGACAGAGATGACTCGGAGAAGCGATTTATACGTAGCGTCATTGAGGGCTGCGAGAATTCCGAGGAGGTCATGGAAAATTACAGGGCAGGCCTTGCGTGTATTAACAGTAAGGAGAACTACGACAGGTACGCGAACAGCGGTTTCTTTACCGTGGTACGGGAAGAGAACGGCGGTGATACGCGAGAGGAAGTGTGTCGGGTGATTGCGGCACATTTTGGGCTGGAGAAGCCCACAGTACATTTGTCTACACAATAGAATATTGGAATTTTCTCACCTC
>JAZRZZ010000023.1:0-11003 GCA_045601665.1 Lachnospiraceae bacterium | reverse complement strand
AAATCAAATTCACCGTCAAAAAAGACTTTGAGGGCACAAACCAAGATGCAATGCGAAGGTATGCATCGATTCCGGGAACGTTACTCCTCAAGGTCGAGGAAGGAAGTACTAACGGTCATATGGCAGTCAGCCTTGGCTCTTTCGAGGAACAGTCAAGCTCTGCCGCTACTAAGAATTATGTGCGCCAGGCATTGATTGCACACTACGGTCAAGCGGTAGCGAGCTCTAAGGGAATCACCAGTACGTATGCCCGGGCACGCACACTGTCGAATCTAGTAATCGCGGGCACGCGCTACAACGTATATTCACACGAGAACATATGGGATTACCGCGAGCGCAGTGATCTCAATTCCATGGGCAACGGCAAATACAACCCCATTTGGCAAGTAGATTCCTTGAATGACACCACCGGCGTCACCGTCAACAACAATCCCTTTGGCAAGATCGGAGCACATATCAAAGTGGCCTTGATACCACAGTATGAACCACCCGAGGGAAAAGCAGAGTGGACAATCGAAAAGACTGATGCCAACACCGCAGAGCTTCTCTCCGGTGCAACCTTTGCACTGTACGAATGGAGCGAATCGGCCGGAGCTTATGTAACCAGTACCCAAGCACAGATACGTGAGCAGGGGGGCAATTCTAGAACCTACAAAACGTATGGCGTAGGTGCGTACGCCGGACAAGCCGGGCGTGTATTATTCACTGCGGACAACATCGGCAAGGTTAAGATCGTGGAGACCAAAGCTCCTCCCGGTTACTCTAACATTGACCCCACTACCGGAAAACCATATGAATGGAACTATACATTTTCCACCGGCGACGATGTCACATACTCCGAAACCATTGATGCCGAAAATGAGAAAATCTCCGGTTCTTTGAGTTTTAAGAAGGTGGACGATCAAGGCAATCCGCTTGGTGGCATTACCTTCGGAGTGTACGACGATGCAAAGTGTACGACGCTCATCACGACGATAACGACGGACGCAAACGGCATCGGACAATCTGACAAGATTCCGCTTGGCACAGCATCCAGCCGTACTGTCTACGTGAAAGAGATTTGGGATGATGCCAATGCAGCATACAAAGAAGACAACACTATATATACGGTTATTCTCAAGGCAGGCGCAAATATCGCAATCGACAAGGACATTGCCAATATCGCAAAGAAAGGACGCTTGCATTTGTACAAAGTGGACTCCATAACAGGCGGTGCTCTCTCCGGCATTGAGTTTACCATTTACTCGGATGCAGCATGTACGACTGCTATTGAGGTCATCACGACTGACGATAACGGATACGCCGAGAGCTCCAATATCAAGATCGGCGCCGGTGATGCACGTACCGTCTACGTGAAGGAAACCAAGACGGATAGCACCCACGAGCTTAATGCCACGGTATATCCTGTGGTATTAACCGATGGTAAAAACACCCCCGTTCGTAATATCCCGCTGGAAAACAAACCGATTACGGAGGTTCATATCTCCAAGCAATCGCTTGTAGACGGACATGAACTCCCTGGGGCTACGCTTCGCATCCTCGACCAACACGGACGCATCATCAAGGAATGGATTACGGATGGAACAACTACCATTATCAAAGCACAGTTGCTGGCCGGCGAACGCTATACCCTCGAGGAAATTTCGGCTCCTGCGGGTTATGTTCTCACAAATATAGTGCCATTCACAGTCAATACCGACGGCACCATTACTAAGGTTATCATGAAAGACGACGTAACCAAAGTTTCTATTTTTAAATGCGTAAAATAGCATTCTTCGAAAATTTATCTTCAGAAAGGAACATTACATATGAAACAAAACATTAGCAAAATAATTTTCACGCTCCTAGGTCTCACGCTGCTATGCACTCTAATTCCCTTTTGTATTGCAGCAAACAACGACACCGAGACCACCTCGACTTCGACTTCTTCCGTGAATAACAACGGGTATTGCGTCGATTACGAAGTCACAACCGTAACGTCTGCCGTTTCCGGCATGGCGTTGCCCGGTGCGCTTCTGCAACTTCTCAACACCGACGGTAATGTAGTATACGAATGGACAAGCGGCACAAAGGAACAAACTTTAAACGGCATTTTGGAAGCCGGTGCGACCTACACGCTTCACGAGAAAACGGCTCCTCCCGGGTATTGTCTCGCGGACGACATTACATTTACCGTGGCAAGCGACGGTAGCACACAGAACATACAAATGAACGATGCCCCCACCGACGTTACTATCGTAAAATATTCCATGCTAACAAAAAATCTTCTCCCCGGCGCTACACTTCAAATCCTTGACAACGACGGTGGCATTGTAACCGAGTGGACAACCGACGGCACGGCCACACGCTTTCAGGCACTTCTAAACGCAGGCGAAACCTACACCCTTCGCGAAGTAAGCGCTCCGACAGGCTATGTGCTTGCCGACGACATTTCCTTTACGGTTTCTACGGACGGCTCAGCGGATACGATCTGCATGTACAATGACTTCACCAAGATTGAAATCGACAAAGTAGTAAAATAATCGGACAAGGAGATTGCAATGAGAAAAATATATACTTTTTTGCTTCCGCTTGCGGTCTGCATTTCGATATTAACCGCTGTATCAATATCGTCGAACAAAACCTCCTCGGAATACTCCTTCGCAGATTCGTTTGTATCAGCACCAGTCGCACCACTTTCCGGGAGTTTCCTCGCGGGTGCAACCCTTCAGATATTAACTCCCGACGAAACGGTTATCGCCGAATGGATCTCCGGCAGTAATTCCACCACCATAAATGCTCTACTCCTTCCCGGAGAAACCTACATTCTCCGGGAACTACACCCTCCGGCAGGTTATGTTACCGCTCCCGATTTGCTCTTTACGGTTCCTGAAGACGGTAGTATATGTAAGCTTACCATGTACGATGATTACACCAAACTTCTCGTGCGAAAATTAGATAGCATCACAAGGAAAGACCTCCCCGGTGCCGAACTTGTGCTCAAGGATACCTCCGGTAATCCGCTCTTCCACTGGACAAGCACAGAGCAAGGGGTTTATCTTCCTGCCATGCTAACTGCCGGTGAGACATATATTGTCGAGGAATTGCTTCCTCCGCCAGGCTATGTATCTATGAAAGAACCGATTACCTTTCGCATCTCCGACAATGGACTAGCGGACGTCATCTACATCGAAAATGCTCCGACAATGATAAGCGTTAAAAAACTAGATTCCACGAACCGTGCGTACCTCTCCGGTGCAATGCTCCAACTTCTTACCGAAGACAATGAACTTATCGAGGAATGGACTAGCCAAACAGAAGATCATCTTATCGTCGGTACTTTAGAGGTGGGAAAACGATATCTCTTACGCGAAATATCGCCTCCTACCGGATACAAACAAACAGAAGATATTTCTTTTGTGGTAGAAGATACCGACACAGTTCAAACAATTACGATATACAACGACCCGCTTCCTCCTTCCGAAACGAGACCGGAAACCGGTGAAAGTGGACATATCACCATTCTTCTGTGTTTGTTCCTTTCTGTGTCACTGCTTATCGGAATACGTCTTTTTTATTTCCTGCGAAAAAACAATAACATCAACGATTCTTTTTCATGAAAATGTTTCAAGAATATCTTTGGAAAAATGCACTCATACTATTCTCGTATCGTAAAACAACTACGATGCCTGAGAGTCTGCCTCGCGCTGCGACAGATTCTCTTTTGTGTGCAGCGCAGAAACGGAGAGAATCATGAAGAAGGATAGCCCTAAGATGTATGAGGAAGTAGCGGTAAGATGTAGCGCTTATTCCCCCAAGGAAGGAACTTCCGGTGGAAAGAATTCTAACAACAATTCTTTTAGCAATGTAGCCAATAATTCCACGAATTATTCCGCTAATAATTCCGGAAAGAACTCCAACAACAATTCGAACAACTATGCAAGCAACAGTTCAAACAACAACTCCAACAACCGTGCAAGCAACAGTTCGAACAACAATTCCAACAATTCGAACAACTATGCAAGCAATAGTTCGAACAGCAACTCCAATAATTCGAACAACAACTCCAGCAACCGTGCGAGCAACAGTTCGAACAACAATTCCAACAATTCGAACAACTATGCAAGCAACAGTTCGAACAACAACTCCAACAACCGTGCGAGCAACAGTTCGAACAACACCAACAACGATTCTTTCAGCAATTCCGTAAACAACTCCGGAAAAAACTCTTCAAAGAATTCGATGAGCAATGAGAAGGTATCCTGTGCAACCTGCAAGCATTTCACAAAGGATCACTACTGTGATATTGACTTGTATGATGCCATCGTAGCCGATCACAAGCTGGATCGCTAATAAGCAATTTCCGAGGCTTTAGTTTCGGAGTTTTCAGCGATAGCATTCAAAAGGAGCGTCTTCCACTCATACCACTGTTTCTGCGTGGTTGATTGGAAACGCTCCTTCTTATTATCACAGAATAATATATTTCACAACTAGAAAGATTGCCAAATGCGCTGGGTAAAAGACGTAAAATAGGTATTTTAATCGCGGATGCTTCGCCTTGTCATAACCAAGCTCTCGATTATAGAATTTCACAAGCAAAAGCGCAAGTACCCCGAATATGCCAAATAGCAGATTCTGCATGTTCAGCAATACCATCATCGCACACATCAACAATTTCACGGCATCGTCATCACGCCAAAGGTAAAACACCAACACATACAAGGGCACAAATGCCGCATAATCCATATAAAAGGTCACGAGAATCGCAATTGCAGCAAAAACAAGCCCCATCAACTGCAAAACATACTTTACATTATGCCATCCGTCTGTCGGAATGTATCCGCCGTAATGCTTCTTGACCTTATCCAACAGCCATACGAGAAGCAAGCCGATTAACAAAGAAAATAAAACATTGAACAATGCAAGCACACGATCCGCGATTAGATAGGAACCCTGATTTCGTAGCTCAGCATAAGCCTCTTCACCGATCTCTTGGAAAAAGAGCTGCAATTCATACATCTTCTCGCCCGCAAGCACAAGCCATGGAGCCTCTGCGATACAAGCAAATATCAGCAAACGCAACCCATAATTTCGAATTTTGCTTGTTGCCAGAAAACCCTCCACCAGCAAAAAGCATGCCAACGGAAGCGCCATTCTCCCTATCCCTCGACTGATGGTATATGCTGTAGATTCCATCGGTAGAAATATAAGGGCGAAATGATCAATGGCCATTGTAATGCATATAATTATCTTCACCTGTAGGCTCGTAAAGCCTCCGAACTTTTTCGTCTCTAACTCCAAAATATACTCCTTACTCTATGTGCAAAAGCACACTTCCTCTATTTCATTGTATCTCCGATTAGTATTGCAATGGTTCTTGACGGAATCCTGATCCTCTGCCCGCCGTCGTATACGATTTCGCCTTCCTCTCCTGTCGTAATCAGCACTCGCCATCGGCAATTATTCGGTGCCATCGGCACTGCGAACCATTGTTCATCCTCCTGCATATTGAACATGAGATACAGCGAATCGTCGGACGTTCCGTCATCTGTCTTCGCAAATTCTCCGTGCAACAAGATTCCTATGCTACGACTATAAGGACTCTCATCCGGTATCCAGGCCTCACATCCATGAACCGACGCGTCCGGCGTCCCACAGAAGAGATAATCCTCACGACGAATTCCAGCTGGGTTTCGAAGAACCGGATGTGCTTTCCGAATTGTAAGTGCCTCCTTTACAAATTCGAAGAACTCCTTGTCTCTTCTCACATTCTTTGTATCCAACCAACCAATTTCATTGTCCTGACAATATGCATTGTTGTTGCCATATTGTGAATTGCCGAACTCATCCCCAGCGCGAAGCAATGGAACTCCTTGCGAAATCAACAATGTCAGAAATGCATTTTTCCGCATACGCAATCGCATCCGACGGATTTTTAGCTTATTGGTCGGGCCTTCAACGCCACAGTTCCAACCGAAATTGTATTCTACTCCATCACGTCCCCGCTCCCCGTTCGCATCGTTCTGTTTCTTTTCATACGTGTACAAATCCGCCAGCGTGAATCCATTATGATCGGCAATATAATTTGCTCTACTGAAATCAGCACCACTCTCAAGTATCTGCCTTGCAAATTCCCTTGTAAACCCTTCAGTTCCTTTCAGGAATTGCCGCACAACCGTCGCATACTCCCCATTACACTCCAGCAAATGCGGCACCGTGGGTCTACACCCCTTCGGATAGATTCTTCTCACATCCCATCCTGCACCGAGTATCTTTGTGTGCGACAGATACGGATCTTGTGCCAACATCTTCGCATCAATCGCCTCGAGGTTGATACGAAAACCGTCTATATGATACTCTCGTACCCAATACCGAAGTGCCTCAGGCAGAATGTTGCGATTTGCATTCTCTGGTATATAAATCTCCAGCATCACTTCGATACCATTGTTATGTAGCTTGCGTACCATTGCTTTAAATTCCGTATCCGCCCTTTCGGGTGTTGCGGCATACGATGCTTTCGGTGCAAAATAATAATATTCCGATGCGTAACCCCAATAGTTCACCTTGAAATCGCGTGCTTGTCGCTCGCCCTCTCCCGTGATACCTTCTGCATCAATTTCGCCGCATTCCGCAAATTCCATACAAGGCATCAAAAGAACCGCATTTACCCCAAGGGTTTGCAGATAGTTCACCTTTGCGGCAACTCCTGCATAAGTTCCTGCGTAAGCACCTCCATCCTTCATGGAGAAGCCTCTCACATGAAGTTCATACAAAACCACCTGATGCAACGGAATCCTCGGACGTACCTCTCCCTTCCAAGAGTACGAATGCGGATACAAGGCAGCACGAATTCCCACGTGTGATAATACTGCCCTACCAAACTCGTTTCTTCCCAAAACCAGCTTAGCATAGGGATCTACGAATGCCTTCCCGTTCACCTCATAACAGTAAGTAGCATCCGTAGCCCTCTCGCTTACGCATATAGCGAACACATCCCCGTCTCGCTCCGTCTCCTCCATTACAATCGCGTAACTCGGTTCCTTCGCATCCCCGTGATAAATGTTCAGTATCACTTCCGTTGCACATGGCACCGCCACTGCAAAGTTTGTCATTTTCCCTATCGCCGTAACCCCGAGTAACGCATGGTTCCCCGGCTTTACGATGCATCGCTCTTCTCCGATTCGTCTCATAGAACATGCTCCTATGCGAATTAGTCATCCACTTCTGCCGTAATCGCTAACTTTTGACGCTTTCTCGCCATCTCATCACTATCAAGATACTCATCGTAGGTCGTTACCTTATCTATCAACGTTCCATCCGGTATAATCTCCATAATACGATTTGCCACCGTCTGAATGAACTGATGATCCTGAGACGTAAACAATGCTACTCCGGAGAACTTCATCAATCCATTATTCAATGCGGTAATCGACTCCATATCCAAATGGTTCGTCGGCTCATCGAGAAGCAATACATTTGCCCCCATAATCATCATCTTCGAGAGCATAACTCGCACACGCTCACCACCGGAAAGGACATTCACGGACTTCACACCATCATCTCCGGCAAATAACATACGACCGAGGAAGCCTCGCACGTATGTCACATCCTTCTCCGGAGAAAACGGCATTAAGAAATCTACAATCGTTTCGCTTCCCGCAAACAATGCGGTATTGTCCTTCGGGAAATACGCCTGTGTCGTTGTAATCCCCCACTTTACTTCACCGGAATCGGGCTCCATCTCGCCCGCAAGAATCTTGAATAATGTCGTAATCGCAAGTGTATTGGCACCGACAAATGCAATTTTATCCTCACGTCCGACAACAAAGGAAATATCGTCAAGAACCTTCTCGCCGTCAATGCTCTTTGTCAGGTGAGATACCGTCAGTACCTCATTTCCAATCTCACGTGCGGGCCGGAAATCGATGTAAGGATACTTTCTACTCGAGGGACGAATATCATCCAGCTCAATCTTCTCGAGTGCTCGCTTACGAGACGTTGCTTGCTTGGACTTCGAAGCATTCGCCGAGAAACGCTGGATGAATTCCTGCAGCTCCTTAATCTTCTCTTCCTTCTTCCGATTCGCTTCCTTCATCTGCTTAATCATCAACTGACTGGACTCGTACCAGAAGTCGTAGTTGCCGGCGTACAATTGAATCTTAGCGTAGTCAATATCCGCAATATGCGTACATACCTTGTTGAGGAAATAACGGTCATGCGATACTACGATTACAGTATTGTCAAAGTTAATCAAAAACTCTTCTAACCATCCAATTGCCTCCAAATCCAAGTGGTTTGTCGGCTCATCAAGCAATAATACATCCGGATTACCAAACAACGCTTGCGCAAGCAAAACCTTAACCTTATAAGTATCTTCTAATTCTGCCATCATTTTATAATGATGCTCTGTCTCAATACCCAAACCATTAAGAAGGGTCGCCGCATCCGACTCAGCTTCCCAACCGTTCATCTCTGCAAACTCAGCTTCCAAATCTGCAACTTTTGCACCATCCTCATCAGAAAAATCCGGTTTTGCATATATTTCTTCCTTTTCTCTCATCACGTCATACAAACGTTTGTTACCCATGATAACCGTATCAAGTACAGAATAATCATTATACTTAAAATGATCCTGCTGCAACACAGACAAACGTTCACCTGCATTCATCACAACGTCACCCTTCGTTGTCTCAATTTCTCCTGACAAAATCTTTAAAAAGGTGGATTTGCCGGCACCATTGGCACCAATCAATCCATAGCAATTACCTTCTGTAAACTTGATGTTAACATCTTCAAACAATGCTTTTTTTCCAAATCGTAATGTGACATTATTTGCACTAATCATTTTTCTACCTCATTTCATTCTATTCAATATTCATTACTGTAATTCCGGATCTATCAAAATTGCCACTCTGTCAATTCGATTCTTATCCATAGAAACAACCTTAAGCGTTATGCCATCTTTCTTAACCGTTTCTCCTTCAGTTGGCAAATGATCCAAAAGTTCAATCACATAACCGCCAAGCGAATCATAATTTTCAGACTCTAAGCAAATACCTATGTTGTCTTCCAAATCTCCAAGCTTTATAGAAGCATCAACCTCGTATCGATTCTCCTCAATCTTCGTAACAGCCTCTAATTCATCCATGTCGTATTCATCACGAATCTCACCAACAATTTCCTCTATCAAATCTTCGATTGTTATAAGGCCAACCGCCGTAGCATATTCGTCAAGAACAATCGCTAACGAGACAAATCGCTCGCGCATTTCTGCCATAATAGAGGATGTCTTTTGGTATTCATACACAAAATACGGTTCTCTCATGATATCTCGGACAGAAAAACTTTGTTTCTTTTTCTCTATACGGTTTTGATAAAGAAACAGATCCTTCATATAAAGAATACCAATCACACTGTCTTTGTTATCATCATAAACCGGCAATCTCGAATAATGTTCCTCGTTAAAAAGTTCATACACCTCATCAAATGTAGCATCTACAGAAACCAATACCATGTCCGCTCTCGGAATCATAACATCTTTTGCTTTCGAATCACCAAAATCCACCACGTTATTAATCATGGATTTTTCTTCTTTCTCTATAACGCCATCTTCGACGCTCACATCCACAATCGTACGGAGTTCGCCTTCCGTCATCTGTTCTTTAGCCTTATTTTGATCAATTCGCATAACAAAGAAGATAAACGCGGATAATTTATTCACAAACCAAATTACAGGTGTCAATATTGTTGTCAACGGAGCAACAATATGCACATATAGCAAGGAAATTTTCTCGTTATAGAGTGTTGCCAGTGTTTTCGGTGTAATTTCACCAAAAAGCAAAACCACTAACGTCAAGATACCTGTTGCCGCTCCCACATAAGCATTTCCAAATTTTTGTGTTACAAATGTCGTCGTAAGCGAAGAAGCTCCAATATTAACAATATTATTACCTATCAAAATAGCACTAATCATCTTCGCAGGATTTTCCACAAGATTCAAAACTTTTTGCGCCGACTTACTGCCCGCTTCCGCAAGTGCCCGCAAACGATGTCTGTTAACGGTTGTCAATGCCGTCTCTGCAGACGAAAAAAATGCCGACAACAAAATCATAACAATAATTGCAACTAACTGAATACCCGAATCAGCTTCCACTCGTTCATCATCCTCCTAAATACATAAAAATATGGTTTCATTTTACTTTTACACAATCGCATCTAATTTTACTGAATGAAATATCTCTTGTCAAGTCATACTATAGTTGTAACTTATTCACCATTCTATTAGGAAAGGAACGTAATTATGAGAAGTTCAAAGAAAGAATACGAAGCAGTCGCCAAAAGATGTAGTTCTTATTCAAAAACAACAGAAAGCGAATTGTCTAACTGCGTTGGTGACAGTTGCACAAGTTGCCTCAACTGCGAGCATTTCGCCGAAGATGAGCACTGTGTATTAGACTTATACGATCCAATTGCAAAGAATTTGAAATAAGACTTAAAACACATGTATGATTTTCCAAACAAAAAAAGACTTAAAAAGAAAAACCCGGTTGCATCGCAACCGACCTATACATATCAATTAGTTATTAATTAACTTGTCCTCACCATTCCAGCTGTAAAGCTTACGGATATCCTCACCTACAACCTCAACAGGATGCTCTGCCGCAATCTTTCTCATTGCCTTGAAGTGAGCCTGTCCACCTGCAGCTGACATATCCAACAAGAAGTCCTTAGCAAATGTACCATCCTGAATGTCAGCAAGTACTTTCTTCATAGCCTTCTTAGTGTCCTCTGTGATAATCTTAGGTCCTGTAATATAATCACCATACTCAGCTGTGTTAGAGATTGAATATCTCATTCCTGCAAAACCTGACTGATAAATCAAATCTACGATAAGCTTCATCTCATGAACACACTCGAAGTAAGCATTTCTCTCATCATAGCCAGCTTCAACCAATGTCTCAAAACCAGCCTGCATCAATGCACAAACACCACCACAAAGAACTGCCTGCTCACCGAACAAGTCT
>JAZRZZ010000022.1:0-46556 GCA_045601665.1 Lachnospiraceae bacterium | reverse complement strand
GGGAACAGCAACACGTCTCGAATTGCCGGAGAATTCGTCAACAGCATTACCAAACGGTCGATGCCGTATCCGATACCACCCGTAGGCGGCATACCGATCTCCAATGCATTCATGAAATCTTCGTCTGTCGTATTGGCTTCCTCGTCACCTGCTGCCAAAGCAGCCTCCTGTGCCTTGAAGCGTGCTCTCTGGTCGATAGGATCATTTAACTCAGAATATGCGTTACACATCTCCCAAGTGTTAATGAACAGCTCGAAGCGCTCTACATGAGTGGGCTTGTCCGGCTTTCTCTTGGTAAGCGGAGAAACCTCTACCGGGTGATCCATGATGAAGGTAGGCTGAATCAAATGCTCTTCGACAAATTCCTCGAAGAACAGGTTCAGGATATCACCCTTCTCGTGGCGTGCCTCGTAGTGTACTTCCTTCTCATCGGCAATGCGCTTTGCCTCCGCCGTATCAGCGATTTCGTCAAAGTCAATGCCGGTGTACTTCTTAACAGCCTCATTCATGGTCAGACGTTCGAAAGGCTTACCGAGATCAATTACATGCTCCCCGTAAGGAATCTCGGTGGTACCGCATACTTCCTTCGCAAGGTAACGGAACATATCCTCGGTGAGATCCATCATACCGTAGTAATCGGTGTATGCTTGATAGAGCTCCATCAACGTGAACTCCGGATTGTGTCTCGTATCCAGACCTTCGTTACGGAACACTCGGCCGATCTCATACACTCTCTCCAGACCGCCGACAATCAATCTCTTCAAGTACAACTCCAAGGAAATGCGGAGCTTCACGTCCTCGTCAAGCGCATTGTAATGGGTCTCAAACGGTCTTGCCGCAGCGCCACCCGCATTTGCCACCAGCATCGGAGTCTCCACCTCCATGAAGCCTCTCTCGTCAAGATAGCGGCGAATGGAGCTGATGATCTTGGAACGCTTTACAAACGTCTCCTTCACATCCGCGTTCATAATAAGGTCGGTATATCTCTGACGGTAACGAATATCTGTATTGGTCAAGCCGTGGAACTTCTCGGGAAGCACCTGAAGGCTCTTCGAAAGAAGTGTCACGCAGGTTGCATGCACGGAAATTTCTTCTGTCTTCGTCTTAAATACATATCCTTCAATACCTACGATATCGCCCACATCGTACTTTTTAAAATCGGCATAGGGCTCCTCCCCTACACTGTCTCTTGCAACATATACCTGAATGTTTCCGGGAAGATCCTGCACATTACAGAACGATGCCTTGCCCATCACACGCTTAGACATCAAACGACCCGCAATTCGTACCGTCTGTCCCTCGAGAGTCTCATAAGCTCCTTTAATATCGGTGCTGTGATGCGTCACATCATATTTCGTAATCTGAAAAGGATCCTTGCCCGCCTCCTGCAATGCGGCAAGCTTCTGCATCTTAATCTTAATCAGCTCATTCACGTCCTGCATAGGCGCATTGTTTTGCTTCTGTTCAGCCAAAATTCTATTCCTCCGGTTTCTCTTAGTTAACGGACTTGTGAATACTCAACACCTTGTACTCCACACTGCCGGTTGCAAGCTCTACAACTGCCTTTTCACCGACCTTCCGTCCAATCAGGGCTCTTCCGACAGGCGACTCATTGGAGATCTTGCCCTTCAAAGCATTTGCCTCTGTGGAGCCTACAATCTTGTAAGTAACCTCCTTGTCGTTCGCACCGTTATGCACACGTACCTCGCAACCCACATTGACTGTATCTACGTCAACCTCGTCCTCATCAACAACCTCAACGTTCTTCAGAAGCTCCTCAAGCTCTTCGATGCGTGCTTCGATCTCGCGCTGCTCTTCCTTTGCCGCATCGTATTCCGCATTCTCGGTAAGGTCGCCCTGCTCTCTGGCTTCCTTGATCTTATCGGCAACTTCCTTACGGCTGACTACTTTCAAATGAGTCAACTCATCCTCTAATTTCTGCAGACCCTGCGAGGTAATCATCTTTTTTTCTACATTTTTTCGTGCCATAAGTACTGTCCTCCATAATAATCAAACACTATTCGAAGATTATACCTTAATCTCCTTTCGCTTGTCAACCTTTTGTTTTTAAAACTCTTCCTTGCATGTTTTCCGACTTCTCTTCGCTATTTTCCTTGCGATTCCGTCTTTTTTTTCGTTTCTTGTCTTTACAATTTTATTGATTCGTGCTATTCTAGTGGATGGTATTCTAATACTAATATGAATAAAGTCTCCGAAGATGGACAATCTCCGAGGACTATAAAAATAAGGAGGCTATGATATCATGGCAAGAAAAATGAAAACCATGGATGGTAATACAGCTGCGGCTCACGTGTCATACGCGTTTACCGATGTTGCTGCTATTTACCCGATCACCCCTTCCTCCCCGATGGCAGACTGCACGGATATGTGGTCTACACAGGGAAGAAAGAACATCTTCGGACATGAGGTTCTTCTCTCCGAGATGCAGTCTGAGGCAGGTGCTGCAGGTGCCGTACACGGTTCCCTTCAGGCAGGTGCTTTGACTACCACCTACACCGCATCTCAGGGTTTGTTGCTGATGATCCCCAACATGTACAAGATTGCCGGTGAGCTACTTCCGGGCGTTATTAACGTAACCGCTCGTGCCGTTGCTTCCCACGCACTCTCCATTTTCGGCGATCACTCCGACGTTTATGCATGTCGTCAGACCGGTTTCGCAATGCTCTGCTCCTCTAACGTACAGGAGACGATGGACTTGGGTGCTGTTGCACACTTGACCGCAATCGAGAGCCGCGTTCCGTTCCTGCACTTCTTTGATGGTTTCCGTACTTCCCACGAGATCCAGAAGATCGAAATCTGGGATTACGAAGATCTTAAGGAAATGACCAATATGGATGCTGTCGATGCGTTCCGTAAGCGTGCTCTCAATCCGGAGCATCCGGTTCAGAGAGGTACTGCACAGAACCCCGATGTATTCTTCCAGGCAAGAGAAGCTTGCAACCCTTATTACGATGCCGTAGCTGATATTACTGAGGCATATATGGATAAGGTAAATGCGAAGATCGGTACCGATTACAAGCCTTTCAACTACGTTGGTGCTGCTGATGCAGAGCACGTTATCGTAGCAATGGGTTCCGTATGTGATACGATTGAAGAAACCGTTGAGACGATGGTAGCGGATGGTGCTAAGGTTGGTTTGATTAAGGTTCGCCTTTACAGACCTTTCTCCGCTAAGCATTTGCTCAATGTACTTCCCGCTTCCGTTAAGCAGATTTCCGTTCTTGACAGAACGAAAGAGCCCGGTTCTATCGGTGAGCCTTTGTTCCTTGACGTTGTTGCCGCTCTTAAGAATTCCGCATTTGCAAACGTTCCTGTATACAGCGGTCGTTACGGTCTCGGTTCTAAGGACACGATCCCGGCTGATATCTATGCAGTATTCGCAAATACCGAGAAAAAGCTCTTTACGCTTGGTATCGTAGATGACGTTACCAACCTTTCTCTTCCTCGTGTAGATTGCCCGGATACCGCTCCGAAGAGCACGACCTCTTGTAAGTTCTGGGGTCTCGGTGCTGACGGTACCGTAGGTGCGAACAAGAACTCCATCAAGATCATCGGTGATCATACCGACATGTACGCTCAGGCATACTTCGATTATGACTCCAAGAAGTCCGGTGGTGTTACGATTTCTCACCTTCGTTTCGGTAAGGACCCGATTAAGTCCACCTACTTGATCAACAAGGCTGATTTCGTAGCTTGTCATATGCCCGCTTACGTTCGTAAGTACAACATGGTTCAGGATCTTAAGGATGGCGGTAGCTTCCTCTTGAACTGCTCTTGGGATATGGATGAGATCGAGAAGCATTTGCCCGGTCAGGTTAAGAAGTATATGTACGACCACAAGATTAAGTTCTACACCATCGACGGTATTAAGATCGGTAAGGAAGTTGGTCTCGGCGGACGTATCAACACGATTCTTCAGGCTGCTTTCTTCAAGCTTGCTAACATCATCCCCGTAGATGACGCTGTGAAGTATATGAAGGACGCTGCTACCGCTTCTTACTCCAAGAAGGGTGATGATATCGTTAAGATGAACCATGCAGCTATCGATCGTGGTATCGAGGGTGTTGTAGAGATCGCCATTCCTGAGTCCTGGAAGGACGCAGTTGCCGAGGATCTCACCACCACGTTCACGAACGGCGACGCTAAGGTTCTTAAGTATGTCAATACGGTTCAGGCTAAGATCAATGCACAGGATGGTAACAGCCTCCCTGTATCCGCATTTACCGATTATGTAGACGGTACCGTTCCGTTCGGTACTGCTGCTTACGAGAAGCGCGGTATTGCAATTGATGTTCCGGTATGGAACGCTTCCGACTGTATCCAGTGTAACCAGTGTGCATATGTGTGTCCTCACGCTTGTATCCGTCCCGTAGTTATGGACGCTGATCAGGCTGCTGCTGCTCCGGCAGGCGCTTCCATGGTAGACCTTAAGGCTCCCGGAATCGAAGGCAAGAAGTATGCTATCGCAATCAGTGTACTTGACTGTACCGGCTGTGGCGCATGTGCTACCGTATGTCTTGGTAACAAGAAGGGCAACGCGCTCTCCATGGTTAGCCTTGATGACAACCTTGAGGCTCAGAAGATGTTCGATTACGGCGTAACGCTCGAGGATCCTAAGGATGTAATCGCTAAGTTTAAGGAGACTACCGTTAAGGGTAGCCAGTTCAAGCAGCCGCTCCTTGAGTTCTCCGGAGCTTGTGCAGGTTGTGGTGAGACTCCTTACGCTAAGTTGATCACGCAGCTCTTCGGTGACAGAATGTTGATTGCTAATGCTACCGGATGTACCTCTATTTGGGGTGGTTCCTCTCCTTCTACTCCTTACACGGTGAACAAGGAAGGCAAGGGTCCCGCTTGGGCTAACTCCCTCTTCGAGGACAACGCTGAGTTCGGTTATGGTATGCACCTTGCTACTGTAGCTCTCAGAGATCGTTTGATCGCTTCTGTAGAGAACATTCTCGCTAACACCGAGAAGGAAGACGTTAAGGCAGCTTGCGAAGCTTACCTTGAGACCAAGGATTCCTCTACGTTGAACGCTATCGCTTCTAAGAACCTCCTTGCAGTACTTGAGGCTTGTGATTGCGATTGTGCAGATAGAAAGAACATCCTTGACAACAAGGATTTCCTCTCCAAGAAGTCTCAGTGGATCTTCGGTGGTGACGGCTGGGGTTACGACATCGGTTACGGCGGTGTAGATCACGTACTCGCTTCCAACCGCGATGTTAACATCATGATCTTCGATACCGAGGTTTACTCCAACACCGGTGGTCAGGCTTCCAAGGCTACTCCTACCGGCGCTATTGCACAGTTTGCTGCTGCAGGTAAGGATGTAAAGAAGAAGGATATCGCTGCTATCGCTATGAGCTATGGCTATATCTACGTTGCTCAGATTGCTATGGGTGCAGACCCGAATCAGTGTATCAAGGCAATCGCAGAGGCAGAGGCTTATCCGGGTCCGTCCCTCATCATCGCTTACGCTCCTTGTATCAACCATGGTATCAAGGGCGGCATGAAGAGTGCACAGGCTGAGGAGAAGCGTGCGGTTGAGGCAGGTTACTGGCATCTGTTCCGTTATAACCCTGCTCTTAAGGAAGAAGGAAAGAATCCGTTCATTCTTGATTCCAAGGAGCCTACAGCTGATTACGTTGAGTTCATCAACAGCGAAGTTCGTTACAACAGACTTTCCAGATCCAATCCGGAAAGAGCTAAGGCTCTCTTCGAGAAGGCTGCTAAGGATGCTAAGGACAAGTACGCAGAACTCGTTAAGCGCGCACAGAACTAATATGACTCCACAGGCTAATCCAGCCTAATGACAAAGAACGAGTGGACGGAAAGGTCCACTCGTTCTTATTCTGTGTATCCATACGACCCACTCGAATTTTTATTGTACACTCATAATCGAAAATGTCTTACAGCTCTACCTGTTGGCGATCACTCCGCCAACAGCTCCTCTATCTCATTCCAGCTCGTCACCGTATACGTCGCATCGCTCGGCGTTCCCACCCTTCGATAGTCGTACCGACACGTATCTGCGCCGATATTCGTCCCGAAGGCAATGTCAGAAGACAAGCTGTCCCCGATAACCAAACACTCCTTCGGGTCACATTCGCCGTATGCTTGCACAATCGCCTCGAAAAACGGCACTGCCGGCTTATTGTAGCCGATTTCATCGGAAATGAACACATGATCAAAGCAATCCGCAAAGGACAATCGCTTCATTCGTGATACTTGTACCGAGGTCGTACCATTCGTTATGATAGAGATCCGATACTTCTTTGAAAGACGTCGCAGCACCTCTTCCGCTCCCGGCATCACAAAGATCGTATTTCCCAAATGTCCCATATACACTTCATTTATCGTCTCCATATCGCCATCCCACGTAAGCCCTAGGTATTGCAAAAAATCTCTGAAACGGCGTTCCTTTAATTCAGGCTTCGTCACCTCGCGTCGCTCAAGCAGCTTCCAATAGCTCAGATTAATCTCACTGTATTTAGCGACATCCGTCTCGCTCAGCGCACACCCAAACAACTCTTCAAATGACTTTCTAAGTGCAGCCTCCTCTGTCTTCTCGAAATCCAAAATCGTATCATCCAAATCAATCAACAAATACTTGTACTTCACGTCCTGTTCCCCTCTCTTTGTTCTATGTTTTAAGCATACTCAATCCGTTTATTACTGTCAAGACGCATTCGAACACTCCAAGTTCCTCCCCTGCACGTTTCTTCGCTCATGGCTTTTTGAAAAATACGCAACAAGACATTTTAGAATATCTACACCACAAAAACACCGATATGACTACCGTACAACGATCATAAACATTGCATTTCAGTCTTGTACCGTCATACGGCCCAAAACAAGGAGGTCCACAATGTTCTCGAAAAAAACGGTTCCCCCTCTCGGTGAACCGTTTTCTCTTTTCTATCGTCTCTTTTCCGATGTTCTTCGGAACCGTGCAACACTTATGACCGTAATGACATACAGAAGCGCACCGAGAACTCCCGACACAATATCGCCCATCGTGTTGTTATTGCTTCCCTGCATGCTTGCCTGAATCAAGCAGTCCGTCGCAAATTCATAAATCTCCCAGAAGCCCGCACAGGCAGAGGAGAACACAAATGCAAAGCAATTCGTTAGCACCCAATCCTCCGCATGCCCTCGCTTCTTCAGGAGGTAGCGAAAAATAATTGCCCCCGCCTCTGCAAGCAACACTCCGCTTAAGAAATGCACAAACCGATCATAGCTTGCAATCGAATTGTACAGATTTACCGCCGAACCAAGCGCGGCCGCGAGAAAATCAAATGCCAATGCCGACACATAGAAATATATCGGAAACCGCCACGCTCCGGCCGCTACAATGAAGACGGAAACCAGTGAACCGACGATCTTTAGGTTCGTTGTCGGAATATCGTATATTTTCGTTACCCATACGCATGACACAGTCAACACCAACGCAACAAGCGCGGCTGCAATTCGAATGATTCCTTCTTTGTTTCTCATACTCCTCCACTCGTCGCATCGTTCTGGTTTCTCTGGCGTGGCAAAGCTATCAAGCCACCAATACACCTCTATTTTCCTGCGACGTGTTCCACTCCCTTTCGCTTATTCTTCTGCATTCCGGACAAGCACAAAGTGCAAAAGCTCTCCCCACTTCATAATTCTCATATTTGTGGCCTATTTATACTATGTTGCATCAAAAAAACCCTTTGCACTCCGCAAAGGGTCTTTACTGGGCTACAAGGATTCGAACCTTGAGATGACGGAGTCAGAGTCCGTTGCCTTACCGTTTGGCGATAGCCCATTGTTATTATTCCAGCCAGTTCGCACCAGCCACGATGCATATTATACTCGATTCCCTTTCACATTGCAAGTATTTTTTTCATTTTTTCAAAAAAATTTTTGCCGGTTCTATTTTCTTGTTCTTTGTCTTCACATTTTCACGGTTTCTTCACAAATAGGGCTTTTCTTTTTGTTCACGATTGGGTATAATAACTTTAACAGGCATTTTCATGCGGTTTTTCCGATGACTATGCAACACTTATCTTTTTTCGAAAGGAGCAACATTATATGAAGAAGTTTGTAAAGTATGCATTGGTTGCCGCTGCTGCATTCGGCGGTGGTTACTATCTCTACAAGTCCCAGCAGGCGAAGCAGGTGCCGGAAGACGTTTTTGACGAGGACGATTTGTTTGATGAAACCGACCTCGATGACGCAGGTGTAACCATTTCCCTCGATGAGCTCGACGATCTTGCTGAGGGCACTGCGGATGCCCCCAAGAAGGTGAACCTTGAAGAAATCAAGGCAAAGGCAAGTCAAGTTGCTAAGAAAGCAATGGAAAAGGCCGGAACGATTTCTCATGTCGTTGTAGAGAAGGCTGAAAAGGCTACGAAGATTGCGGTTCAGAAGGCCGGTGAAGTAAAGGAGTACGTTGTTAAGAAGGCCGAAGAGGCTAAAAACTCCGCAGAGAATGTAGCAGACGACATCGAAGATACGATTGAGGATGCAACCGAGGAAGTTACACTTTCCCCGGAAACTCTTGCAGATGCCGTAGAAGACAAGGTGGATGCCTTTGAGGACAAGATCGATGATCTTGAAGATAAGATTGACGATATTGTATTCCCCGAGGATCCCGAGCTGTAATACGAACATAGACACCAACATCAAAAGGACGAAAGCCTTAACGCTCTCGTCCTTTATTATTTCTATGCAAGAAAATGCTCCATCAGACGGTATCCTTCCTTAAAGCAATGCACACTCTGCGCTGCCGTCTCTTCGTTGTATCTCTCTGCACCAGCAACCACTTTCGTGCTGTCATACAGTAGGTAAGGAACCGGATTGCTCGTGTGCGTTCGCAGATGAACCGGTGTTGGATGATCCGGAAGTATCAGTATGCGATACGCTTCCCCAGATGCATCCATTGCTTCTTTGAGCTTCCCAACCACCAATCGATCAATGGATTCGATCGCCTGCACCTTTCGATCGGCACTTCCCTGATGTCCCATTTCGTCCGGTGCTTCAATGTGTATGTATACAAAATCATTCTCGCCCTCAAGAAGCGCATTTACGGCCGCTTCGGCCTTGCCACAATAATTCGTGTGCAAGCCGCCGTTTGCCCCCTCTACTTCGATATTTTGCATACCTGCACCCACGGCAATTCCCTTCAACAAATCTACCGCGGAAATCATCACTCCTCGCTTTCCTGTCTTCTCGACAAATGCATCTAGGTTCGGTCGTGTTCCCGCCCCCCAGAACCACACGGAGTTCGCCTTATTTAGACCTTTGGCTGCTCTTTCCACATTGATCGGATGATGATTCAATATCTCGTAGCTACGCTCTTGCATTTGTCGTAGCATTGCGTTAGCCGGAAGATACTCTCCGACCACCCTCTCTAGAATATCATGCGGTGGCGTCAATTCACACACCTCTCCACGATTCCAAATCAACAAATGCCGATAGCTCGTCCCTACGAAGAAATGGTAACCCTCGTTCTCCAACTGCTTGCGAACCGCCAGCAACAGTTCCGCAGCATCCTCCGTCGAAATTTCCGATGAACTGTGATCAAGAATGACCTTCTTCTCATACGGCAATGTATCGTCTGACAAGGTTACCAGATTGCAACGAATTGCGATATCCGTCGCCGCCATATTCACACCGATGCTCAACGCCTCCAGTGGAGAACGCCCGGTATAGTATTTCTTCGGATTATAGCCCATCACTGCCAAATTTGCCGTGTCACTTCCCGGCTTCATTCCCTCCGGAATCGTATGCGCCATGCCGAGCTCGGATGTCTTTGCCAGACGATCCATGTTTGGCGTATCGGCATACGCCAGCGGTGTTTTTCCGCCAAGTGCCTCAATCGGCTCATCGGCCATACCGTCTGCCAATACAACAATATATTTCATAGTTTATCGCTCCGTTCTATCCCAATGCTCTTATCTTATTCCACTCGAATGCGGTTTATCAAGCAAATCTTCGATGATACAGCCTCGAACTCACCCTCACTCATCGGCTTCGTTACAAATGCGAACTCCTCCGGCTTCTCAGCAAGTGCTACCGTCTGTGCAATGTCGAATTTTTCTTCGGCAGCATCTCTGTCCTCTGCAGAAACTCGCACAAAAAATGCCGTTACCATATCCTCCTTCGCACCCATCGAAAGCTCCTCGTCCGACCAGATGATCGGAATATTTACTCCGGGATGTTTTGCTGCATCAATCACGTCAGAAACCACGGCACTTGCAGTCGGAGACTTGCCGGCACCCATACCATAACACATTACATCACCAAGCATATTTCCACGAATCAAAATCGCGTTGAATACACCATTTACCGGATATAGAGGATTGTCCTGTTTAATCATCTCCGGTGCCACTCTCGCATAAACCTTTCCATCCTTCATGTAGCTCTTTCCAAGCAACTTAATCCCACGATTCAAAGCCTTTGCATATGCAACATCGATATCGGTGATACCGGTGATTCCCTCGGTATAGATCTTCTCATAATTCACGTTCTTACCGTACGCAAGTGATGTCAAGATTGCAATCTTACGGCACGCATCATATCCCTCTATATCAGCCGCGGGATTTCTCTCCGCATAGCCTCTTTCTTGCGCATCCTTCAATACCTCATCAAATGCCAAACCTTCCTCGCGCATCTTCGTCATCATATAGTTCGTTGTACCGTTCAGAATACCGCATACCTGCTCTACCTCGTCCGCAGTAATCGAACGAATCAACTGGCGAATCACCGGAATTCCACCACCGACGCTCGCCTCAAAGAGGAAGTTACACTTCTTCTCTGCAGCAATACGGATCAGTTCAGCACCGTGCGCTGCCACAAGTTCCTTGTTGGAGGTACATACACTTCTTCCACTGAGAAGTGCTTCCTTTACAAATTCGTAAGCAGGATGCACTCCCCCCATCACCTCGACAAAGATATCCACCTCGGAATCGTCGACTATCTGCTGATAATCGTGTACCAAAAAGGGTTCTACCGGATCTCCCGGAAATTCTCGAAGATCTAGCACATACTTCACTTCCAACGGAACACCCGCACGTTTTGTTATAATCTCACTGTTCTCACGAAGCACCTCAAACACTCCAGATCCAACCGTACCGTAACCTAAAATCGCAACCTTCATCTTACTTACCTCTTTCTTTTTCTATTTTGCTTATTCAATACCCAATATCTTTAGGTAGTGCACACCGTCAATCGCTTTTATACTATCCAACAATTCTTTGATCTCCGCCGTTTCCGGCAATATCTCAAACCCCAATGCAACCGATGCAATTCCTCCCGTCGGGATACTTTGCTGAATCGTAAGAACATTTGCATGACATCTTGCAATCTCTTGTAGAATCGCCGATAGAAGTCCCGGTTCATCCTCTACCTGCAACATAACGTTCAATGTCTTTCCTCTCGAATTCTCGTGAAATGGAGTAATCTCATCCTTGTACTTGTAAAAGGAACTGCGGCTCAACTGTACCGCATCCGTCACCTCCTGCACCGTCAGCGTGCTATCGCACGCCAATCTTCGCTTTGCTTCTACCACTTTAAGAAGCACCTCCGGCAGAGCCTTCCGATTCACAATATAAAATTCTTCGTTGTCCATCGATGGCACCTCCCGCTTCGTTTTCACACAAATGTTTGCCTACGGAAAACATTTGTCCGTTTCAACGAGAATCTTACCATACAACTCATCAAAAAGCAACCCTATTTTTTCATTCTCCGCGACTTCATTTGCAAAACGAAAGCCAAAAAAGACAGTAGCTCCTAAGGGTAACAAAAACGGTAGATTTCAAGATATGAAACCTACCGTCCCTTATCATTTTGTCAAATAGTCTACAGCCGCCTGAATCTGGTTGTCCTCTTCAATCGGAATGGATGCCATCCCCTTGAGCTCTTCATCCAATTCCACCAAAATGTCCGGAGTCAAACCGGTCAAGTGAATATTACGCCCGTT
Organism: Lachnospiraceae bacterium; assembly: GCA_045601665.1. Lineage (GTDB taxonomy): Bacteria > Bacillota > Clostridia > Lachnospirales > Lachnospiraceae > ISDg. Next base: position 34,582 of record JAZRZZ010000022.1, on the reverse strand, counting down.
CGGTGTAAAATATTTCGACACCGTCACTTTCATCGCAGAACCATCCTTCAGCGGAATGATTGACTGTACAATCCCCTTTCCAAAGCTCTGCGTACCGATAAGCACCGCCTTGTCATAATCCTGCAATGCTCCCGCGAACACTTCGGAGGCACTTGCACTGTTGCCGTTTATCAATACAGCAATCGGAACCTCCACAGTCTTCTTGCTATCGGAAAAATACTCTTGCTTCTCCCCTTGTTTATCCTCAGTATATATCAAAAGCTTATCCTTCGGCAGGATCCTACTGAGCATGCTACACACCGTCGTAAGCATGCCTCCGGGGTTGTCACGCAAATCTACAATCAGACTTTCCATTCCTTGATCCTCGAGGGCATCGACTGCGTTCATGAACTGTTCCTCAGTCACCTCATCGAATTCCATAACATAAATGTATCCCACCTTATTTTCAAGCATCTGATGCTCTATCGTAGGTACCTCTACGAATTCTCTCACAACATCCACTTCAATATAGTCCGGCTCCCCTGCACGATATATCTTCAAATGCACGGAGGTTCCGGCTTCGCCTTTGATAAGAGAGACTGCCTCCGTCAGATCCATTCCATACGCATCGACCCCATCAATCGCAACAAGAATGTCCCCTGGTAACAGGCCTGCCTTGTACGCAGGTCCCCCTTTGAAGGGCTTTACAAGTTCTACATTTCCCTCTGCATTTGTCGTCACCGTCGAACCGAGTCCGGCATACTTCCCCGTAGACGACTCGTTAAACTCCTTGTATTCCTCTGCGGTATAGTAGGTCGTGTAGATATCACCGACACTATTCACCAAACCTGCGTAGATGCCTTCTGCAAGCTGTTCCGAGTCCACATCTTCAAAATAGTAATACTCAAGTAACGTCGCAAGCGTCGCTACCTTATCGTCATAACCGAGCTTTTCCAACTGTTCGGAAAGCGTTCCTTCCAAATTCAAGCTTTGTTCCCCGCGCTCAGTAAGGCTGTTTTCATCCGCCCCGAGATCACAGGCAACCATTCCGAACAGCAAACTGCACAAGAGAATTCCGACGAGCATTCCGCCCCAAAAACGATTCTTCATCATTTCCTTCTTTCCTGCAAAGATGCCGGCCGCACAATCATGCGACCGGCCTGCATACTTTCTTAATATTTGATATAAAGCATCGGATCTACCGCAACATTGTTCTTATACACACTAAAGTGAAGATGCGGAGCAGTCGATACCCCCGTATTGCCGACCAAACCGATTACCTGACCCTGCTGTACGTACTGCCCTTCTTTTACGAGGATCTGAGACATATGCAAATATCTCGTCAAATACCCGTTTCCATGGTCAATATATACATGATTGCCACCCGTACTATTCCAAGAGGCGCGAACCACTTTGCCGGCAAGGGAAGCCACAATCTGTGCTCCCAGCTTACCACCGATATCTACGCCCTTGTGGAAGGTACTTGCCCCCTTAATCGGAGGTATACGCGGTCCGAATCCGTCACCGACCTCCGGATCTCCCGGAAGCGGCCAAATCATTTTGGAAGGATCGGTTTCATCCGTCTTCGGCACATCTGCTGCATTGTTGTATCCACTGGATGGAAGATTCGGGTTCGGCGTAGGTTTCGGCTTGTTCTGTGCCGCTTCCTGTTGCTTACGAAGCTCCTCTTCCTGCTCCTTAATAGCCTCCTCTACGGTCATCTCCTGCTTCTCAATCTTCTCGAGATATTCCTCTAAGAGTTCATGATTCGCACCGATCTTCTCTTCATACTCCTCCATAGCAACCTTCTTAATCGCGATCAATTCCTCGACGTACTCCAGATCCTCCTCATACATCGTCTCTGTCACGGTCATCACCGAAATCTGTGCTTCGATAAATGCCTTTTGATCCGCAACTCGGTTCTTCGCATCGATAAATTGCTGGAGAAGATTGTTGTCGTACTTTGTAATCTTCTCGACATACTCAAACTGATTCAACATATCGGATAAACCATCCGAGTTTAGAAGAATCTCCAAATACGTAGTTTCTCCATTTTCATAGATGTACTGCAGACGCTTCTTCATATTCTCGTACTGCTCCTCGGCAACCTTCTCCGCCAAGGTCAATGCCTCCTGCGCCGCAAGCAATTCCTCCTCAAGCGCAACAAGCTCGTTTTGAACCTCTACAATCTCCAACATAATCTCATTTTGCTTGAGGTCCATCTCCTTGATATAATCCAAGACACTGTCATAGCCCTTCTGTGCTTCCTTCAGCGCAGCCTCATACTTCTTCTTCTGCGCTTCGAGCTCCTTCAGCTTCTCCTCTTCTTCCTTCACCTTATCCGCTGCCGTCTTGCGGGACACTACTCCACCAAACAGATGGTTCAATCGGTTCTCCAATGCGGCATATACAATAAACTTTTCCTCCTTCGGCTCCGAAAACAGTGCCAAATCCACAGTCGGTATTACAAGTGCTCCTACAAGCACCAATGCCACTCCCGCGAAGCATCGTCTTAGAGTCTTTTTCTTCATAGCTTCCTCCTTCTATATTCTACACAGCACAAATGCATTTTATCCCTCAGAGACTACATCTGACGGAACTTTCTCAACTGCTTGTTCAGCGTAAAATAACTTCCCAAGAATCCGATTCCCACACCAATACACAACGAAACCGGCGCCAAAACCTGAAACACTTCTTTTACATCTACAAAATTCACTGTTGAAAATACACTGCCGAGCTTCTCCGCAACCAACTGAACCAGTCTATAATACAGTGCGTACAAAACCGACAACGGGATACTTGCTCCAAGCAAACCGATAATCATACCTTCCACAAGGAACGGTGCACGAATGAAGATATCCGTAGCTCCGATCAAATGCATAATCGAAATTTCTTTTTTACGAATCGATATCCCCATCGTAATTGTCGTACTAATCAAAAACGTCGCAATTGCAAGCAGCAAAACAATCAGTACAACCGATCCGATACTCAGTGCACGATTCATTCGGCTCAACGAACGAACCAAGTCTTCGGTATCATTCACCTTACGTATGCCGGAAAGTGCCGTAATCTCCTGCACAGCATCGCTCTGCTTATTTACCGAATCAAAATACACTTCAAACGACGCAGAATCCTTCAACGGATTGTCGGACCCGAAGGAAGAAATCAAATCCTCGTTATCCCCGAAATGGCTCTCCTTGTATTCCTCCCAGGTCTGCTCTGCCGACTTATATATCAAATTCTTAACGCCGTCAATCGCGAGCACTTCTTTCCTCAATTCCCCGATTCTTTCCTCGGATATCCCCTCGTCAAAGAACACCGTAACACCTACATTCTTCTCAGCCTCCAAAATCATGTACTGTACATTAACGAGAATGAAGTACATAAATCCGAACAAGAACAAACAGGCCGTCATTGTTGCAATCGACGCTATCGAAAAGAGCTTATTTCTTCGAATGTTCTTCAATCCTTGACCAAAGCAATAGAAAAAAGAGCTAATCTTATCCACGACTATAGCCTCCCTTCTTATCCTCAATCACGGTACCGTTCTGCATCGCAATAACTCGCTTCTGCATCTGGTCCACAATCTCACGATTGTGCGTAACGACAACCACCGTCGTACCTCTGCGGTTGATTTCATCCAAAAGGCTCATTATCTCCCACGAATTCTGCGGATCAAGATTTCCCGTCGGCTCGTCCGCCAGCAAAATCGTCGGATTATTTACAAGCGCTCTCGCCAATGCCACACGTTGTTGCTCCCCGCCGGAAAGCTCCTGCGGTTTGCTCTTGTATTTCTTCGCAAGACCAACAAGATTCAGCATCTTCGATACCTCTCTCGGGATCTTTCTCTTAGGGGCACCGACTACCTGTTGTGCAAAGGCAACATTTTCATATACATTTCGTTCGGGCAACAGACGGAAATCCTGAAACACGATCCCGATACTACGACGATATTTACAAACCTGACGCTTCTTCAGCTTAGCCAGCTCCTTGCCTGCAATATAAATTTTTCCTTCCGTCGGACTGATTTCCTTCATCATCAAGCGGATCATCGTTGACTTTCCGGAACCACTGGGGCCTACAACAAACACAAACTCCCCTTTCCGAACACTAAACGATACATCATTTAACGCATGCGTCTGCTTTACCCCATCATAATCCTTTGAAACATGTTCGAACACAATTACCGGAGGATCCAACTCCTGCTTTGTCGTAACATTCTCTATATTCTCACTCATACAATTCCTCACCTTATTGTACTCTTTATGTTCTTCGTCTCTTGCGAGAGCTCCTCTGCTCTTCCCGAGAACTTCCCACAAAAAGCGACGATTCCGCAAGCGTATGGAACCGCCGCCTATTCAGCACTAATACTCAATGTTCTCCATGTATTTCATGTACTTAACCACCATCAATGCAATTTTGAACGTGATTGCATCCTCAAATACCCTCAAATCCAAATTCGAACTCTTCTGAAGCTTATCCAGACGATATACCAACGTATTTCGATGGATATACAGCTGTCTTGAAGTCTCTGAAACATTTAAGCTGTTCTCAAAAAACTTATTAATCGTAGTCAACGTCTCTTCATCAAAATCGTCCGGTGATTTACCGTCAAAGATTTCACGAATAAACATCTTACAAAGCGGCATTGGTAACTGATAAATCAATCTGCCGATTCCCAAGTTGTTATATGCCACCACCTTGCGGTCACTGTAAAAAATCTTTCCTACATCAAGCGCCATCTTCGCCTCCTTATAGGAACGAGAAATGTCCTTGATTTCATTTACAATAGTTCCGTATGCTACGTGTACCTTGCTCATGGCCTCTGTGTTCAGCATATCCACAATGACCTTCGCAGTACTCATCAATGTCTCATACGTCTCATTGCTCTTCAGCTCCTTAACAATGATAATGTTCTTCTCATCAACTGCGGTGATAAAATCTTTAGGCTTGCCTGCAAACAGCGAACGAACCGTTTCAAGCGCATTGGTATCCTTCTCCGTCTTCGTCTCAATCAGATATACCACACGACGCGCCTCAGTCTCGATATGAAGCTTCTTGGCACGATTATAGATGTCTACAAGTAGCAGATTGTCCAAAAGCAAATTCTTAATAAAATTATCCTTATCAAAGCGCTCCTTATAAGCAACAAGCAAATTCTGAATCTGGAACGTTGCCAACTTCCCTACCATGTATACATCCTCAGAATCTCCCTTTGCAAGCAAAATGTACTCCAGCTGATGATCGTCGTATACCTTAAAAAACTGGCACTCTTGAATCACCTGACTATCTGCGGGTGACTCCGCAAAAGAAACTACCAAATTCTCGTAGTTCTCCGTATTATTCATCGTAGATGCCAAGGTCTTGCCCTCCGTATCTACAACGCACATATCAACTCTGGTAATCGTCTTCATTCCGTCAATGGTATTCTGAAGAATTTGATTCGAAATCATGCTGTCACACACCTTTCTTTTGTCTGTTTCGGGCCAAACACAAATATCCATATACCTTCTCACTTGCCCGAGTTATATTCGTGAAAAATACCTCTCACTCCATGATATATTGTAACATTTTCGTAACAAAATAGCAAGCACTTTTCGCCGAAATCATGTGACTTTCACGGTTATTTCATAAAAAAAGGACGTCCGCTCGCGGACGCCCTTGGTAATCCTATTGATTAGTGAGTGATGATCTGCTCGGTCTCCTTGTCGAAGATATGCATCTTTGTAAGATCCATAGCAATGGAAATGGTATCACCCGGTCTTGCGGTCGTACGAGGATTTACTCGTGCAGTGATATCATAATCATCTACGGAGAAGTACAGGAATACTTCCGCACCGAGAAGTTCGTATACACGTACCGTTGCTGCAAATGCTGCTTCCGGATTCGCTGCGATAAAATCAGCATCATCCTTAATATCCTCAGGACGGATACCAAGTACAACTTCCTTATCAGTGTAACCACCATCAACCAACTTCTTAGCTCTTGCTTCCGGAACCTTAACCTTGTTGGAACCGAACACAAGATATACGTCGCTACCATTAACAGTAACTACGGAATCGATGAAGTTCATCTGAGGCGAGCCCATGAATCCTGCAACGAACAAGTTATTCGGCTTGTCGTAAAGATTCTGAGGGGTATCTACCTGCTGGATAACACCATCCTTCATAACAACGATTCTAGTACCAAGCGTCATAGCCTCGGTCTGGTCATGTGTTACGTAGATAATCGTAGCTTCAAGTCTCTGATGAATCTTAGAAATCTCGATACGCATCTGTACACGCAACTTAGCATCCAAATTGGAAAGAGGCTCGTCCATAAGGAATACCTTAGGATTACGAACGATTGCACGACCCATAGCAACACGCTGTCTCTGACCACCGGAAAGAGCCTTCGGCTTACGATCAAGCAACTGCTCAATACCGAGAATCTTAGCAGCTTCATTTACAAGCTTCTCAATCTGATCCTTCGGAACCTTTCTCAGCTTCAAACCGAATGCCATGTTATCATATACGGACATATGCGGATACAAAGCGTAGTTCTGGAATACCATCGCAATATCTCTATCCTTAGGCTCAACGTCGTTCATCAACTTGTCACCAATGTACAACTCACCACCGGTAATCTCTTCAAGACCTGCGATCATACGAAGAGTCGTAGACTTACCACAACCGGAAGGACCTACGAAAATGATAAACTCCTTGTCCTTGATGTCAAGGTTGAAGTTCTTAACGGCAACAAATCCATTGGGATATGTCTTGTTAATGTTAATAAGTTTCAAACTAGCCATTGTTAAATGCCTCCTACTTTCTTATCACTTTTCCAACGTAATGTGTCATCAACACATATTGACTTGCACATATCATACACCAAATGAATCAAAAAAACTATATCGCAAATGTACAAATAAACTTTTGCGCTTTTGTTAAAATTGTATAAGTCCCGCGTTGAAAATGCGTTTTATAGACTTTTTGCCCAATTTTTTTTGCTTTTACTGTTCATTTTCAATAAAACCACTGCCCAAAACCTTACTTGCATCTTGAATCAAAACAAATGCAGCCGAGTCCTTTTCTCTGATAATATCCATCAAACGCGTTACCTCTCGTCCCGAAACGACGCAAAGAAGTGTCTTTCCTTCTTTCTTCGTATACATCCCTTGCGTATTCCAGCCGGTTACACCACGCTCCATTTGCATAAGAATATCCTTTGCGATACTCTCGTGCTTCTCCGAAATAATGGTAACCGCCTTGGCATTTCGAAATCCAGTCAGTACTCCATCCGACAACTTCGATATCAGTATCACGGCGAATACTGCGTACAATGTCGCATTCGTACCGAACACGGCACAGCCGCCTGCCACAATAATCCCGTCGATCCAAAGTAGGATTGCCGTTGCTCTACTGCTCTTTCCACCGGCTAATAACAAGCTCAGAAGATCACTTCCTCCGGTAGAGCCCCCTCCACGGAATACGCATCCGATTCCGATCCCGGATAATGTCCCCCCGACTACCGTCGCAAGAAGATAATCTTCCTCTTGAAGGATTGACTTCTCCGGAATCAATATCAAAAACAAGCTGAGCAGCACAGTTCCTATTAATGTCCTGCCAACAAAACCTTTTCCGAGACGCCTCCAAGCCCAAAGTAGCAACGGAACATTGGCCACAATATTAAAGACCCCAAGCGGAACCGTTTTCCAACCATACACTTCAAAAACATGATTCACCGTAATCCCGATACCGGTCACGCCTCCCACGACCATATTCATCGGAGAAAATACACAATTTACAGCAGCAGCCATAAATACCGCTCCAACCAGCACATATCCCCACCGTATCATCCTCTTCATAACATGCACCCCTTTGCCGATATGTTGCTAGTATGTCCTGATTTTTATGTTCAAACCAATGCAAACCTTCACGCTCACCTTGCATTTGCCGGCGTTATCTGCTAAACTTAGCACATCATAATTCAGAACGGAGAACATTTATGAACGTATACATTATTAGCGGTGCAAGCGGTGACATCGGCTCTGCGATTGCAAATGCACTTGCCGTCCCCGGCAATGCCCTATGCCTCCTTGCACACGAGAATATCGAAGCACTTCTTGCAATCGCCGAACAATGCACGAAACGTCAGGTTCCCTGCCTCACATTACAAGGCGACCTTGCGAGCGAAACCTTTGCTACAACCGTAGCGGAGCGCACCGTGAGCGAATTCGGGCATATCGATGCCTTTATCCATGCAGCCGGAATCGCTCACATTGGTCTACTTTCCGACCTGACACTTTCCGATTGGTATCGTCTTATCGATTCCAATCTTTCCTCTGCATTTCTCTGTACGAAGGCCATTCTCCCGCATATGATCCGCCGTCAAAACGGTCGCATTCTGTACCTCTCCTCCGTATGGGGTGCACGAGGCGCTTCCTGCGAGGCCGCTTACTCCGCCACCAAGGGGGCACTTGATTCCATGACCAAGGCACTCGCAAAGGAAATGGCACCTTCCGGCATTGCGGTAAATGCGCTCGCCCCGGGTCTTGTTTCAACGAAAATGAACGCTTGTTTCACTGCTGAGGAGCTTGCTGCCATCTGCGAAGACATACCCGCCGGACGCGTGACCACTCCCGCGGAAGTCGCGCAGACCGTTCTTCTCTTATTGCAAGCCCCCATCTATCTCACAGGTCAGATCATCGGACTGAACGGAGGATGGTTCTAGACAACAAACAGCCCTCAGCTGCAAAAGCAGTCGAGGGCTGTCCGGTTCTATCTTATTATTCAGAATAATACGTAAACAAAAACGTTGCGATCGCTTTCGCTTCCGCCTCTGCCATTCGTTTCAGAGCTTCATCACCGCTCATAAACGGTATATCAATTACACTGTCCATATAGCAACTCTCCATGATGATTGCGGGAATTCCGTAATTGGCACCATGGCGGTTCACGGCATAATAATCCACAGCCACACCATTCTCGTCATAAGTATCTGTGCTGTTTCTCATGTACGGCCCGTTGTTTTTCAACCCAAGCGTCTCCAGCGCCGCCAATATTCCCTCCGCAAGAGCCTCCGATGCCGCATGTACATTTTCCTGTTTCGAAATGCACACCATCGCCCCATGGGAATTGTGGCTCTCCGATGCATTAAAGTGGACACTGATATAAATATCTGCGCCGGCCTTCTTTGCACTCTCCACCCGCAGGCGCAGATCCTCGGCCACACTGTCAGCCATTGTCGTATCGTCTTCACGCGTCATCCACACGGAAATGTTATCATAATTGCTCTCCAAATAATCTCGAAGTAGCTTTGCCAGCCTCAGATTCTCATTCTTCTCGATTCTTCCGTCATAAGAAGCTCCCGACTGTGTGCCTCCGTGTCCCGCATCGATTGCTATGACATACTGTCTCTCTGGAGCCTCGGTAGGAGTAGAAGCCTCAGGGGACGAAATTCCCGCTTCGCCATCGCCGATATCCTCCCAATCGGCAAATCCGTCACCGGGAATAACCGTATTGTCTTCCTCCTCGTAACTTCCGACTTTGTTGTAATTTTCTTCTTTTTCTCCACAGCCGCATAGCAACATTGCAATCAGAAAAAGCACACCTATCAAACGCTTCATGAGTTCTCCTCTGTTATTTAACGTTTCTCCGTGTTTAGGAACCGTAATAGAATCTCTTCACCGCTATCATAGCACGATTCAACGGAAGATACAAGACAAACATCAATATCGCATTTGATACCGCATGCAACACATCTGCAGGGATTCCCTGTATCCACCAAGCCAGTACGTGTTTCCATCCACCGAATGCAAAATACGGCAGCGAACAAAGCATCCCAAAAAACAGTCCGAAAAAACCTGCGATTTCCGCAAAGACCAACCGTCCTGCCTGCCTACGCAACAACAATACGACAAGCACTAACAACGGCCAAATATAAAAATACATTACTACCCACAGACCAAATCCGAATTGCAGACACTCCGTCAGCACAAACAATACCGATACAACAAACGCCTTCCACCCGAAATGCAACGTAAACATCATTAGAAAGGGTGTCACAACTTCCACATTCATAATTCCCGAAAGCGCCTGCTTCCCCACCGAGACAGCAGCCGTCATCATTCCGATAAGCACAATATCCTTGATACGATGCCGTGCATTTTCAATATGATTCATCGTTATGCCTCCGTATAAACAAAAGCATACGTCCCCCCATCGGTCACCGGCTGTGTATCAATGCCGTTCATCCCATATTCGCCGTCGACAGTAATCGACCAATATGCGCCATCCTTTTCATAGACTGCACGTAGTCCGTTGATCGACTCAATCATAAGTCCGTACACCGATTCCGCGCCCTCAATAGTAAGACTTTCGATCTCCTCTGTCGCCTCACGTAAGAACTCACAATCCGTCGCATGCTCGTAGACCGTCTCTTTCCCTTCCTTATCGACTACCTTTACAACAATCTTCTTGCTTTTTTCCGGTGCGCTCGTGACCGACTGCGTTGGTGTCAGATTCTCTGTTGTCTCTCCTTTGGGCGTCTCCTGCTTCACAGTCGGCGTTGCGGATGCTGTCGGTGTGGTCGATTTCGTTCCACCCGTATTTCCCTTTGTTGCCGAAAAATACACCAAAGAAAAAGCCGCGATTAAAAAAACAAACGCAACAAGTCCCAAAAGCACCTTTTTGTGCTTCTTAAAAATTTTTTTCATCCTATGCTCCTCCAAGTCCTCGTGGTTTTGCATTCACGCAAATAGGCAGGTCTTCTGACTCAGACTCAACACCTGCCTTCCCCTTCCCGGTTTCCCAGTGGTGCCTTTCGGCAGAAGACAGACTCCTCAATACAGCGACGAGATCGTGCGGGATTCACACCCGCTTCCCTTTTCACCCTGACCAAAGGCTCCTTCACATACCATTCCATGAAGTTCTCACCCTTTCAGGGCACCTAAATGCCTATTCTGTTTTTACATAACAAATGCAGTATCATCATAGCACGCGTACACTGCATTTGCAAGACCTATATCTTCTTTTTCCAACACAATACCGCACCCGTGCCACAACCGATCACAACAAAAATCACCAGCCACAGCCAGACCAAATCATTTTCATTCTCCTCTTTCTTCGGCGGTTCCTCCGGAGTCGGAGTCGGCACCTCGGTAGGAATCGGCGTCGGCTCCGCTTTTTCCTCAAACTGCGGTATCAAGAGTAGATCTCTGTTTTGCGTCCCGGCTTCAATTACAATTGATGCGGATTTCTCGGTAACACCACCTGTCCAACCGACAAACTCATAACCCTCATCCGGAATTGCAGTGATTTCCACATCATAATTCTCTCCATAGACGCCTCGGAACTGTCCGCCGGCATAACCGATGCCGTCCTTTTTCACCGTAATTGTGTTGATACGAACACTACCGCCGGTCTCAAACGGAATCGATAGCGTATACGATTTCCCCAACTCAAACCATTGATTCAAATGCTCCAAAACATATCTTCCACGATTCTCCACGTAATTTCGCACGGACTTCGCGCTGTCAAAGAAGTTCGCAAAATTCGTGCCGCTCTTTTTAAACTCCTCCATATACGGTGCATACAATTGTGTCAACTCGTCCACATAAGCACACATAAGGCTCGCCTCGCAATGACTGTTCAGCACATCCAAAAAACGTGTCACAAACCCATCACGGAACTCCTCATTCGTGATAAAATTACGAAACAGTGCTGTAGAACCGCATGGATTGGGCCATTCGGTATTTGTCGCCTCCATCAGCTCCGCAATCATATCTCTTTTGTACGTCTGTCCATACAAGCCAATTCCATACTCAACATCGTACAGAAGCCAACGAATCTTTCCGTCCTTCCCCTCTTCCTCGGAATATGGCCCGATATACCTCCAGGCTTTGCAGTTGTTGCCCGGCCAATCTTCATTGCCGCAATAAAGTTGTATCACATAATAATTGATAAAATCCTCAATATCATAATACTCGCAGGCTTTTTCGTAATTTTCCGGAATTGTCAAATCCGCAGTAGTACAAAAGGCATATGCATCCTTATAGTGTTGTTTCTCCTTCTCGTAATAGCTGTCATTTTCTACAGATACCTCTACATGCATTGCGCCTTTTCCATCGTACCAGAACTCATATATCGAAGACTGATCCTCCTCAATTCCGAAATGCGCCTCAAGATAATGCTCATCCTCTCTTTCTCGAAGATTCAATACTCCGAAATATTCTCCGTTCAAATATACCGTTACCGGTCTTGCTGCCTGTACGTTAACGCCCATTCCCTGTGCCGCTTTCTGCACAAGCACATCGCGAAACATTGTACGCTCCCATGCGCCGGACTCATTTCCGCCGTTTCGAAGCAACAAACGCTTGAACTCGACAATCCGTTCTCCGTCTGCCGCCACAGCATCCACCACGGCCCCCGAAAAAAAGTCATATCCGAATTTCTTCTTTGTGTCGTATTCTTTCCGTGCATATAATCGCAACGACTTTACCTCAGAGTCACGGCTAGCACCCCCGTGGAGACGCGCTCCTACGTTCATGGACACTACCTCTCTGCCGTCTTCATAATATGCAAAATGCATGGGGCGTTCCCATTCCCGACCCTTTTCCCACCTCTTAATGAAGATTCCGGTGTTCGGGTCATATAGATTTACGGGATCTGTTGTCAGGGAAATCAACGGCATTTCGTAATGCTTCGCCACTCCCTCCCCGACAAAATATGTTGCGGTTGCCACATCACTAATGCGTCCCGACTCATCGACAAGGATACAGCGAAACACATAGCAACTCGGCGGCTTCTCCTCATCCTTTTCCCCTCGCAAGGAAAATGCATCTTCATAAAGCATGGTCCCCTCCTTTTCCGGTACAGGAACACTGCCATCCATTGTATAATATACCTTGCATCCGTCGGGTACCTTAATCCCCAGTACCAAATCCTTCTCGTACAGTCCTGCAGGGAATGTAAACACAGGTGCCTGTACCTCACTCGGAGCAAACTCTGCCTCTTCCGCAGATACGCTTCCTATTCCAAGTGTACCAAGCAATAGCAAGGCTATACTGATTATCTTTCGTAACCGCATCCTCTCGTTCCTCCGTGTATGTTCCCTCTCCCCCTGTTATTCCAACATCGAGCAGCGCAGGAAACTCATTGCCTCCGGCTCATAACCGAACTGCGCTCCGTCACCACTTGCCAGTCGAATCAAGAAACTTGTCCCTTCAAAATGACCACGCCCTCGCCTACTCTCAGAACCGATTCCAATCACACGCGTTCCTTCAAAACGAATCAACATACTGGACGCCACAATACGAACGTCCGCCTTGGCATCCGAGCTTCCGATTCCAATGCATTTCTTCGCTCTTGCTTCCATTTGAAAATCACAACGTTCTATGCTTATCTTTGCTTCCGCTTCCCGAAGTGTTCCTATCATCATCTGATAATCACCGGTGCTCAATCCGTTGTATGTCACATTTTTCATTGAAATCACCGATTTCCCGGTAAACGAACCAACCGTAGTACCGGTGTTCGAGTGCATCTCCGGTTTCAAACGAGTATGTTCTATGGAAATATCTACATCACTGTAGTACGCACCGACTCCAAGGCCTTGCTCACCGCTCAATACCATGTAAAGATTCTTGCAACGTTCAATTGAGATTCCCTGCCCGTGTACGGCATAACCGCCTCCGATTCCGACACAGTCCTTTCCATCAAGCTGAAGCTTTATTTCCCCATCCATTCGCACCGTAATCTTTCCGAAGGTATGGGTGCTGCCCCCACCAATACCATACGCATATTCCGTACTGCAATTGATAAAGAGCTTCCCCTCTCCCTCAAGCACAAGGGAGGAACTTTCCGGAACGCGAATGCCTCGATAATCCATCTGTACCACACCTTCAATTACAAGTGTAACGTTGCAGTTGTTTCCGATTTCAACACAAGGTCTTCCTTGGAAGGCCTCCATGCAAAGCCGACGCAAATGAATCGTACAATCGGTATTGTCCGGAATATGAATGATAATATCTGCCACAAACTTCGGATTTCCACACAGAATCACCTCCGGCTTCGTTATCGAAATCTCCGTGTAACCATCCAGCACAAGCGGCATGAGCATAATTTCGTGCTCATCCCCCACCTGATAGGTCTTCCTCTGGCGAACATCCATATTGCGCAGATTCATACTCAAAATCTCATCACGCAATTCCTTCGGAATCTCCTGTAAGAAGCCCTCCTGCGGCCTAGCCGTATAATAGCCCTGCAACAGATCCACTCCAAGCTGTATCAAAATCTGCATTTCCTCTTTTGTTTCCACGCCCTCCGCCAGTGCATAGAATCCGTTTTCATGCGCAAATTCAATAATATTGGATACAAAATATTGCTTTTTGCTGTCCTCATTGACTCCGGAAACCAAGCTCCGGTCAAGCTTCACGTAGTCAGGCATATACGTCAGCAGATTTGTAATATTTGAATAGCCAGAACCATAATCATCAATCGCCAGCTGAAAACCGACGTTACGACTTCTTTCCTTGATCTGTTCAATCTGCTTCTTATCCGCCTCTGTTTGTTCCGTAAATTCAACAACAACAGACTTAAACAAGTCGCGGTATTGGCTGACCAACTTGTCAAAGTCCTTCTCCGTCAAGGTATCCTTCGGGATACTGTTAATAAACAGCTTCTTTCCCTTCAAAAGCTCCTCATTTTGACGCATCATCTTTAGAACATTGAAGAACGTGTGCCGTTCTACATCATAGCTGCGTCCGATAGCAGCGGCATGCTTCAAAATATTCAACGGAGAAATCCGCAAGCCGTCTCCGGAACGCATCAGTGCTTCGTAGGAGTATACCGCTCCTGTTTTGGCATCGATAATCGGTTGAAAAACGTAAGTAAAGAGATTGTCATCCAACATACGAATCACATTTCCTCTTTCCTCTTCATTCACTACTTCTTCGGTAGTCACAGCCTTATATCGATTCTGCTTGGCCATACGCTTCTGTGCCATTGCATCGCTGATAATCGTCACCAGCGACTCTTCATTTTGCACCATCTCACTAAGCTTCGCATAGGAAATATCAATGCTGTACGGCTTCTTTCCAAACTGGTTATAATGTTGCAAACGTGCCGTCAGCTCTGCGATCATTCCTGTAGGATCCTTCTCTTCTTCATACAATCCGGCTATTGCGAATTCGTCATTTCCGAGTCTTGCACACACATCGCAATCACTGATCGTATTCTGAATTATCTTCGTCAACGTAAGCAATGCTTCGTTTCCCTCGTCACGTCCATACGCATCGTTAATGCTTGAAAAACGCGAAATGTCCAATACAATCACACGCAAATTGACCGTTCCGGTCATATGCAAATAGCGTTCCCTAAGCGCATTCAAAAAACCTTTGTAATTGTATAAGCCGGTCATCAGGTCTCGAATCTGATTTTCCTCGGTAACATCCTTATAAATCAACCAACGTCTCTGCGTCTCGAGCGCAAGTGCTAATTTTCTCATCCATGCACCGAAATAACGATTGTATGCCTCCGGTTTACTTCCGTACGATAATACCGAATATCCGAATACACGTCCCATAAAATGCAAACTTGCCACATAGAACACTCTCGGGTAATCACAAGGTTCCGAAAGTGCCGGAATCAATTGCTTTCTCGGAAACATATACTCTTCCGACACCTGCTTCGCATCCCCTTCTCGGGAGAGTGCCAACAGCATTTTGTCCGTAAAATGTTGCTGCTCCTCCTTCATATGCATTGCATTCTCATTGAGGCATAGATAGAACGACTCAAAATTACCGAGATACCAAGTATAATATTCTACATTCCAAAGACAATCTTCAAAATTCTGAAAACCTGTAATGTCCTCTGCCATGAAATTATACGTAGAAGGAAACTGCTCATACTCCGTCAACACCTCAGACACTCTACGTTTTGCATAACTTCCAAGGCTATAGCCACTGCATCCGCAAGTATTTCCGAGATCCAGTTCACAATTGCCATCCTCCCGCACATATGAATACAATTGTTTTCCTTCCATGAGATTTCGTAGCTTACGTGCCGTATTGACCGCCATTTTTTCAGGATTACGATGAATGGAGGTAAACAACGACGTGTGCAATTCATCCTCCACATCTTCGTTATAACCACACACCAAAACATCACGCGGCACCTGAATTCCCAAATCAGCGAACCCGGCAATCAATGCTCCCGCCGCCTCATTGGAAACGCAGATCACTGCATCCGGCAATCCTTCCTCCTGCGAAGAAATTTCTTGTGCCATGGTCGCTCCGGCATGTACCCAACCGTCACCGTAATGAACCGAATGTTCTCCCACCTCAAGTCCCTGCCTCGCCATCGCAGCACGATAGTACCTCTCCATATTCTTGTAATACGCATTCTCCGTGTCCTTCTTCCCGGAAACATATTCAATTCGTTTTGCGCCGTGCTCTCGATGCAAATGCTCTACCAGCAGACCGATGCCATCCTCTTCATTAAACAGCACCACCGGATAATCGTATACCCCTTTCTCTATACATACCACCGGTCCGGTATATTTCTCTCGAATTCGATGCAGAATCTCATCCTGTTGGGGCAAAACAAACGTATTGGGACACAGGATAATACCGTCAAGCATCTCTAGATTCATCGCATCGTATACCGCACATTCCGCCTTTGCATACTCCTCCTGCATCTCTCCTTTGCACAACGTAACATACGTAATAACATCCATATCCATCTCAAGCAATTCCCTCTGAAGATACTCCATCATCTTCGAAAAGAAATGATGACGTGCCTCGGAAATTACTATGCCGATTTTCTTTCTCTGTTTCTTCATGTTTCTTCCCCTTAGTTCCTATTCTCTCTCGAAAAAAAACAAACGAGTATAGTTTAATTGTAGCATGCCATCACGGAAAATGCATTCGTTTTCCGCTCGCTATCACAATCGTTCTATTCTCGCTTGCTTTATTTTTCATAGAAATGACTTGTATGTTTACATTTAGCGTCGATAATATCTTACTCCCGGTTGGGGATCTCCGATCAACTCGCTGACCGTCACAAATTCATATCCTTCTGCCGCCAAGCGGTCAACCAAAATACAAAATGCCTCATAGGAATTATCGTAGATTTCATGCATCAAGATAATATCGCCACTACGCGCTGTCTTCATGACGTTGGAAACGATTTTGTCCACATTTGCCTTACGTTGTGTCTCGGTCTCACGCCCTTTATAACGCCAATCGTTCGAGTCCACACTCCATTGAATGACCGAGTAAGGACACGTTTCCGTCCGCTCCGCTGTAATCAATCCTCCGACCGGACGCATCAGCGTTACATCGGCATCCACATACTTGCGAATCGCCGCTTCGGTCTTTTTCAATTCTTCCTTCCACACACTCTCCTCACAGCGGTCAAACTTATACTGGTGCGTATACGCGTGAATCGCAATTTCATTTCCCATGCCGTGAATCTTTGCAAGCTGTGCCCCGGTCTTATCATTGATTCGATTTCCGACCACAAACCAAGTTGCATGTCCGTTGTACTCGGCAAGCTTCTCCGCAAATTTTGTCGTCAGTCCGGAATGAGGCCCATCATCGAACGTAAATGCCACCTGCTTTGGCCCATCTCCCTTCGACGGTCTCTTTGTCGGCGTTGGTGTCGGAGTTGAAGTTGGTGTCGGTGTTGAAGTTGGTGTCGGAGTTGAAGTTGGCGTCAGTGTTAAAGTTGGCGTCGGTGTTGAGGTTGGCGTCGGTGTTGAGGTTGGCGTTGAAGTCGGTGTCGGCATCTCGCTTACCGAGTTGCTGTCTACCGGCGTATTCTCCCTCTGTTCCTTAAAGAAATCGCAAGCGACAGCTGTTATCACCACCAACATCACAAGTAACACAAAAACTATGTTTTTCGCCAACCAAACGCTTTGCTTCTTTCTTCTCCGTGCCATAATTCATCTCATCTTTCCGTTATTATTTGTCCAAGCGACGAAACGCTTCCTTTATTGCTTCAAAAATTGCCTGCTCCGTCGCACTCTTTCGTTCTTTATCGGTTATCAGGGTCAAATCATCCGCATTGCTGAGATACCCAAGTTCAATCAACGTAACCGGAACCTCGCAATACTTTACCATGGAAAGAGTCTCGGCTGCCTCGCCATAACCATTATTTCTGGTCCCCAATGCCTCGGTCACTTTCTCCATCAACAACTCAGCCAATGCTTTCGAATGAAAGCCCGGCCAATCGTTTTGCGTTTCGTTATAAAACATTTCTGTTCCGGAAAAATTATTGCTTTCATGTGAATTCAGGTGGATGCTAATAAAAATATCCGCTTGAACATTCGCGACCAAATCGGTTCGTAGCGTCAACCCTTCGCCATAATCCTCAGAACAGTTCTTGTCCTCCAATCGCGTATAATAAAACTTTATCTCAGACTGTTTATCTGCCAACGCCTTGATTCCAAGTAAATACGAAAGCGTAATATCCTTTTCCATCAATCCGCTCTTCGCAATTGCGCCTTCGTCTGCTCCGCCATGCCCTGCATCCAGTACGATAATGCGGTCATACAATTCCTTCGGTCGATACCAATCCAAATACACATACGCATCGTCCTCCGCAACCCTACACTCGTAAACGGTCCGTTCCGAAAAGGATAACGTCGCCGTCTTCGTTCCGTCGGTTGCGTCCGAGTAGAGAATCTCACACGCATCGAAAACCACCTCAACGGGATTGTCTCCGAATGCTTCACTTCCCGGCAAAACCGTGTCTCCATATACTGCACGGATACTCTCCGGCTTCAGGCTTTCGCTTTCAAGGCCGGTCACCGTTATCGTCACACGGCGATGCACATAATCATCTTCCGTAACAGCCACCCGCATTCCTTCGGATTTTGGTAGCACAAGAACCCTTGTTCCAAGCTGTCGCGTCACGGATACGTCGCTGTTCTCAATCTGTGTCCAGGCTTGCTCCTTAGCACTCTGCGTAGGCAACAATCCCTCCACCTGATGTTCTGCACCGAGATAAGCACTATTGTCCTCTCGGGGCCATACCAATAATATCATAACTACGCAGACAAGGAAAAGAGGTAATAAATACCACCATTGAATCTCACCCTGTTTGCGCACTTTATTTTTTTCTTTTATCATAAAGGCTTGTCCTTCTCCGCATTCCCCTTACCATCAACCGCACAATCTTCGATTCTGCAATTGTTCGATGACACCACTGCAACAAAGTTTCAGATTTCCTTCTCTCATAAAATCATCCGGCTTATATGACGAAGGAAGACGCTCCCATTCGAGTGCTCCGATTTCCTGCAAAATCTCCGCAACAAACTGTGAACAAAAATAACGTTTCTTTCTTCTTAGTCGAATCGGGAACGGAAACAATGCCAAACCGATTACATCGTAATAGTAATCGTTGTGTTCCAGCATATCAGCGAAACGTGCCTCGAGACGCTGATACATTTCCTCCGATACCGACACACGATACAATGCA
This sequence comes from Lachnospiraceae bacterium, assembly GCA_045601665.1. Classification (GTDB taxonomy): domain Bacteria; phylum Bacillota; class Clostridia; order Lachnospirales; family Lachnospiraceae; genus ISDg. The sequence goes on along the minus strand of JAZRZZ010000022.1, from coordinate 15,143 downwards.
AAAGCGGCATCCTTCTGTTTACGAAGCACCCCTGTTTCGACATTTTCACGAATAAATCCCGCAGGAAGCGGAAAGCGTGTATATTTTCTTGCAAAACTGTACATCTCACGGCAATCGGAATCCATGCTGATTGACGCATGCCCATATTCCGAATGCGAAAATAAACGTATGATTCTTGAAACCACTGTATTCGTTTTTGTCAATAGCACATAAATATCCGCCATAACAACCTCCGAAAAAAAGCATCCGTTGTATTGTAGCACATTTATGCATCAAAAGCAATGCATTTCCCGTACATGATAGTACATTTCGCAAAAAACATTCTCCATTTACACAGGTGCCCTTTCTTTGTTATACTATTGTTATATTTCTTTTGTATTTTGCGCAAACGCGAATTCGTCCCCGCAAAATATAAGACATTACATATTCGGAGGTATTTATGACAAAGAGATCTTGGAACAAACTCGGAATCGAAACATCCCTTCTCGGCTTCGGCTGTATGCGTTTTCCTACAACACCGGACGGTCACGTCGACGAAGCACGCGCAGCGGAAATGATCGACACTGCATATAAGGCAGGCGTTAACTATTTTGATACCGCATACTTTTATCACAATAGCGAAAGCGAACCGGTTGTAGGTCGTTTGCTCTCCCGCTATGAACGCGACAGCTTCTATCTTGCAACAAAGCTTCCCTGCTACTCGGTAGAATCCGTCGAGCATGCACAGCGCATCTTCGAGGATCAGCTCAGCAAGCTTCAGACCGATCACATCGACTTTTATCTGCTACATGCCTTAAACGGCGGCTCTTTTCAGAAAATGGTCGATCTCGGTGTCATTGAATTCTGCGAAGACTTAAAGCGGCAAGGAAGAATTCGCTATCTCGGCTTCTCTTTCCACGACAGCTATGACGTTTTTGAACGTATTCTTCGCTACCGTGACTGGGACTTCTGTCAGATCCAGTACAATTACATGGATCGTGACGTCCAGGCCGGTGATCGCGGCGTAGAATTGGCACGAGAACTGGATATCCCGTTGGTAATTATGGAGCCGATTAAGGGAGGCTCTCTCGCAACGCTTCCGGACAGCATCACGGCCCCTCTCAAGGCATTGCGTCCCGATGCCTCTGTTGCCTCTTGGGCACTTCGCTTCGTCGGAACGGAACCGAACGTAAAAGTAATCCTTAGCGGAATGTCCACCGAGGATCAAGTGGCGGATAACCTCAAGACATTTGCCGACTTCGAACCGTTGTCCGATGTAGAAATGAGTACCGTAGAAGCACTTGCAAACAATCTCTTTGCCCGTGTGAATAACAGTTGTACCGGCTGTTCTTACTGCATGCCTTGTCCCGCAGGCGTTAACATTCCCCAAAACTTCCGCATTTGGAACACCTACGGAATCTACGAAAATCATGGCAGTACTCGTTGGGAATGGGGACAATCCATCAAGCCCGAGGAAAAGGCCTCCTCTTGTGTGGGCTGCGGTGCATGTGAAGGCATTTGTCCTCAGCAGCTTCCGATTCGCGAACATCTTGCAAGGCTGCAAAAGGAGCTTGACGCACTGCTATGATGTATAATACCTTTTCAACAAAAAACAAAGTGCGTTTACTGGCACTGAACGGACTAATGCTGGCGCTCGGTGTATTGCTTCCGCAGGTCTGTCATCTGACCGGCGTCCCAAATGCAGGCAATATCCTTTTACCAATGCACCTTTCCGTATATCTCAGCGGAATGTTGCTTGGTCCGGCCTCCGGTATGCTCACCGGTCTCTTGGTTCCGATTATCAGTTTCCTGTTAACCGGTATGCCTCCCGTAGCACGACTGCCATTTATGATACTCGAGCTTATGACCTATGGCTGTGTGGGTGGTTGGTTGATTCGAGCATTTGCACACTATAAGCGTCCGTTTGATCTCTACCTGCCGCTCATTCTTACCATGCTTTCCGGTCGTGTGGTATACGCGCTCTCCTTGGCCTTTGCCACCTATCTGTTGCACATTCCGTGTGGCGGCATCTATGCGGCCGTGGAAGCCACGATCGTCGGTGCACTTGGCATTGTCATTCAGCTTGTAATGCTTCCACCGATTATTGCCGCGGTAAAACGTTGATTTTATTTTTGTACAAAAAAAGCCAACCGTTCATTTTCGGTTGGTTTTTTCATTCATTACGTTTTTTACCCTCTTAACGAATTGTAATAATAACAAGCTCCGGTCGATTGAAAATGCGTGGAATGGGCAGATTCTCTCTGGAAAGTCCACGACTTATTACAAATGCCGTATCCTCATAGACCTGACACCCGGCAGTGTATTTCGGAAACAGTCCTTGATCGGGAGCATACAATCCATCCAATATCCCCGGAATGCGCCATTGCCCGCCATGAGCATGGCCGGATACAATCAAATCAAAATCGTAGTTCAAATACTCCTCAATGTATTCCGGACGATGCGCCATCAAAATCTTATAGGAATCCGGCGCACATGCCAATGCAGCCTTTTCCAGCATGTTAAGCATGGCATGCTTGCCGATATCGGTCGGATCGTCGATACCGCAAACGGACACCAACTGCCCACGAACAACCACCGAATCCGCCGTTCCTTCCAAGACAATGGCCCCAGCGTCACGGACCATCTTTTTAATCTCCTCAATCTCACCGCTCCAATACTCATGATTCCCCGATACATAGTAGCATGGATACTGTTTCGCCAACTCCTCAACGAGCGTCAGTGCCCTTTCATGCGACAGCCGATCATCGAAGATATCACCGCACAGCAACACAAGATCCGGCGTCGCCTCATGTACCTGACGCAAAAGTCGATTTTGATTTTTTCCGTAATAACAGGAGTGAAGATCGGTAATCAAAGCCACTCGGATATCCTCGGTAACCTCTTCACTCTCACATTCGTATTCGGTCACTTGCAACATCGGATTGCAAATCCACACAAGCAAAAGCGCCGTCACAATCGTAACAACGACTCTACGGCGCCACTTTTTGCGTTTTGAAACTGTCCTCTCTTGCTTCTTCTCCATCTTGTAACCTTCTTATTCGTTAATCCAGTACTTGTGCACCAATTGTCCAACCAAAATCAATCCACATCCGATCAAATAACATAATATGTCCACCGGGTCAAATACCGATCCAATCACCACGCGAAGTATTGATTTCTCCGCAAGTCCAATTGCATCACCAATGCGAAGCAATTGAAGCAATTCCACACCGATACCGATTCCAAGAATGCCATAAGAAAGATATGGCCATCCTTCCGGCCGCCAACAACGCACCAGCGCATAAATCAACCATACGACCAATATATCTCCCACATAAGGTCTCACAATACGATCTTTTACGAATACTGCAATGAGTATTTCCGCAACTAGCAATACTGTTGCTATAATAGCATATGTTAGGCGCTTACGATCCATGCTGCGCACTCTCTCGTAAATCTTCTCTTTCATATCTCCTGCGACGTCTTGTCGCACTCCTTTTTCTCTCTATAAAATATATTGACAAACAAACCTTCTTTTGTCAACCGAAAATTATGCCAAAACGGAAAGGGCGGACGCATTTGTCCACCCTTATTACGTATTTCATTACTTTTTCATCTCACAAATTGTGTTTTGGAGATTCACAAACAAATCATCGTAACGCAATCTCCCCTCATTCAGCAAAACCTTTGCCACATACAGTTGTAGCGGAATCTCTCTTTCTTCAAACACAATCGGTTCTCCGTTTTGTGCAAGAATTCTTTCCACAATACGATCCGCATAATCCGGATTGCTCTCTGCAGTTAATATCACAAACTCATCCCCACCGATTCGGAATACAACATCCTCCTCTCCAGCTGCGTCTTCCATTCGTCTCATTGTTTCAATCAATGCGATATCCCCTGCCTTAAAAGAAATCTCATTGATTGGAACAAGACCTCGGATATCACAGCAAACAAAATAGCAGTTCCTACGTGACCGAAACAATTCATACAGCTCACTAATGTCTACTTTTCTTCTCATCTGACTCACGATTCCTTTCTCGTCCGGCGGCGCAATCTTCGGAAACAATTCTGCTCGTTGTCCCTTAACGCGATACTCAGACGGATTACATTGCCATACCTGACGAAAGGCCCTTGTAAAAGACTCATTGGTGCTATAGCCGAAATGTAGTGCTATCTCCAAAATTCCCACATCGGGATTCTCTCTTAACATACGTGCCGCACAAGACATTCTTCGACGAATCACGTATTCGTGGACTGACAGACAATTCACATGCCGAAACAATTTTTCCAGTGTCGACTTGGAACAATAGCAGGCCCTTGCCACATCTTCTGTCTTGAGTTCCATGTTCAATCGCGTTTCGATGTAGCCGATCGCATTGGCCAACAGCGCTACTTTTTCTCCGTGCTCCATTTCGTCTCCTCTCTGCCGTTTCGTACAGCTAATTACTCGGTACCGTGACTTAAGAATAACATTTCTTCAGAGAGTTTTCTTGATATTTTGCGTATACTTTCCACTCTCATTGTCGCTCATAATAATCAAGTCCGGCAGAAGGTAAGAAATATGTCCGGATATAACCGTCGGTGGACAGTACGACAAACTCATTTGATTCGACCAGATAGTAAATATGGTCCCCGTCTTCCGACTCCAGCTTGTGAAGCGCATCCTCCGACTGAATGACACGGTTTGCCATCTCCAAATATTCCTCCTTCGAAGATGCATTCATCTCATGTCCGTGCTTTTCAAAATGACTTACCCACTGTGATTTGCTTCGAAACTCATACTGCTTAACCGGCTTCGTCGTCGGCGTATTTGTCGGTTTCGGCGTATTTGTCGGTTTCGGCGTATTCGTCGGTTTCGATGTACTCGTCGGTTTCTCCGTGGGGTTCTGTCCTCCGTCCTCCGGTGTAGGCGTCGGCGTTTCCGTAACCTCTTCTGCTTTCTGTGTCGGCGTCGGTGAAGCCTCCTCACTGCCTCCGAACTGTTCGGGAAACCATTTCGATAAAAGGATCAAAACTAACAATACTACCAATGTCGTGACGACCCGCTTTACCATCGGTTGCTTCCATATCGGTGTTTTCTGATTTGTCTGTTCTTTTCTTGCCATAATGTCCTCCTTATGGGCGGTCAGTCGCCCTTCTCCCATTATTATAACATAGAATAGTGAGGAATGATATCCTCAAAATGCCCGTTCTATTGCCAAGCTCCCTCGGAAATCGCCTTGTCTAACATTCCACGCTCTAGCGCCACACGAACCTCATGTAGCGATGGAAAGATTACCGCTGCCAGTTGCTCCATCTCCTCAGTCGGCGGCATCAAATCGGGAACCATAATCGGAATCAATCCCGCCGCATACGCCGATCGGATTCCGTTGTAAGAATCCTCTATTGCAATCGCCTCCTTCGGTTCCACACCCAAAAGCTCGCATGCCTTTTGAAAAATGTCCGGTGCCGGTTTACTTCTTGCAACCATATCGCCGCAAACAACCTGTGCAAAATACGGCCGTAGCCCCGCATCAAGCAATTGCTGCTCTACCACCTGTCTTCTCGTTGAGGAAGCCACCGCAATCACAAACTCGTGTTCTCGTAGATACTCTAATAATTCACGAATTCCCGGTTTCAGTGGCAATCGTCCACCGTCAAACCGTTCATGATACAATACCGAGCTTTCTTTTTTATATTCATCATAAGGAAACTCCTCACCGTAGCGAGTAAGCATTCGTTTCTTCGTCTCTGCCGCATTTACCCCCAAGCATTCTCGAATCGCCTCTTCGATTCCGGGAATCCCATGCCGATCTGCCACCTCCTGCCAACAATGCAACACCTCGATCTCGGAATCAAAAATCACACCATCCATATCAAATACTACCGCTTTCATCCTTTTATCTCCATCTTTATAATATGTTTTTGTAGTTCTAACCGCATCATACACGATTTTTTGAAAAAAAAATAGTACTTTCTCGCATCTTGCAATTGTAATGCAAAAAAAAATGTGCTAAAGTGTTACCGTTATGAAAATTATTCTCCGAGGAGGAACGACAATGACAAAGATTTATGAAGGAAAGACCAAAGACGTTTACCGTCTTGAGAATGGTAATGTACTGTTGAAGTTCAAGGACGATTGCACCGGCAAGGACGGCGTGTTCGATCCCGGTGAGAATTCCGTAGGTTTGACAATCGAAGGTATCGGCAAGGCAAATCTTCAGACTTCGATTCACTACTTCGAGCTTTTGAAGGATGCCGGCATTAAGACCCATTACGTAGGTGCAAATGTTGACGAGGCTACCATGGAAGTACTTCCCGCAACCGTATTCGGTCACGGTTTGGAGGTTATCTGCCGCTTGGTTGCTACCGGTAGCTTCATTCGCAGATACGGTGAATATATAGAAGATGGCACTCCTCTTGAAGGCGGTTATGTAGAGTGTACCTTTAAGAACGATGCCAAGGGCGATCCGCTTGTAACCGGCGAAGGTCTTGCGGCACTCGGCATTATGACTCCTGAGATGTTCGAAAGCATGAAGGAGCAGACCCTTAAGATTACAAAGATTGTTGCAGACGATTTGAAGTCCATCGGCTTGGATCTTTGGGACATCAAGTTTGAGTTCGGTTACAACAACAACGAAGTTATCTTGATCGACGAAATCGCTTCCGGTAACATGCGCGTTTACAAGGATGGCACCATTGTGGATCCCGTAGAGCTTACCAAACTTATCTTGAACCGCTAATTTCTATCGAAACACAACGCCCCCTCCTCACACCTGTGAGGGGGGGTTTTCTTTTCCTCTTGTCACTCTTCTATTTCCACAGCGGCAATCGCAGCTGCATATCTCTCCAGCTCTCCTGCTTCGCCTCATGTACCACATCTTCCTCCCGCAACTCTCCCAACAAGAGCGGAGACTTCGGATTATGAATTCTTCGATTTCGCATCACCGTGGCTACATCGTAATTGGCGTAGCAATACTTACACAAATGCTCACACGTATTGTAGGCACCGATGTCGCACCCAAGCAGGCATCCGCATTCCGGTCTGGCACTCTTCCGATTCGGCACTCGCAATGCGCACCCGATTGCTCGCTCGAAAGTCTCTACGGTCATGCACCCATTGCAATCCACACCATAGGGCGCCAGCTCCATCCCTTCTGCACAGGACTTAATGGTGATTCCGTGCATTTTCCCGATTCGTACGAACTCCTTGGCAAAACGGACTCTGTCCTCAACACCTACTTCCGAAGCCTCCGGAAAATTGCGCCGTACCTTCTTGTATAAGTCGATAAAACTAATTACGCATGTATCGGTATATCCCGCCAAATGCTCTGCCATATGTTCGAACTCTTCCACATGCCGTTCTATCGTATACGTATCCGACAAAAGGATAGGATCGTAACGCCAGCCGATGGCATGACTTCCCACCATGTCGGACAACCGCACAAAGTCCTCCATGACCCTCTCCTTGTCCGGTACATTTGGCTCAATGTCCTTGCCATACGGAGTAATGGTCACAAACCAATGTTGTCCATACTCTTTCAGCAAGTCCATATAGGGCATGAACGGTGCCGGATTCTTCGTACAGAAGGATATCACATCCACCACCTCCGGAGAGATGCGATACCTCGTCACCTGCTCCGGATTGTAGGGGCCTCGCACCAATACATAGCCTTCCCTCAATCGATTTGCGAACCACTCCGGATAAAATGCCGGAATATCCGTCCGCAATCCGGTATGTAATATCATGCGCTCACCCCCTCTCATCCATTAATCACTCAACTTTTTGTCCCTTTCGTCCTGCCACACCTACGCAAGACATTTAGCGCACAACTTCGCCACGTCCTCTTCCGTCCATCGCTTCGCCTGCAGCACTACTGCGTTATCCCCGAGAACCTCTCGCACAATCCGCAGCTCCACACTGCGCCGATGCCGCATATGTGCGCACAGATGCTCCCCGGTCTCATATCCATGTGCCTTGCCATAGGGTGACTCCTTTAAGTACGCAAGCATCAATTCGAACCAAATGGGTCTTCCATGCTCATCGCACCGTTCTTCCTTGATCTTCTCCACATTTGCTTCAATATCCTCGGAATCCAGATACACCAAGAGAAAATGCTCCTTCTCCACCGCACCGAACAACTCCCGATAAAACTCCACGATTTCGTCATCCGACCACTGAGCGAACAAAATGAGTTCCTCCACGATATTCTGCAGAAATGCACACTCCGAGAGTGTACCGGCTTCCTTACAACGTGCCATACGCCCGCGTACGATTTGGCAGAACTCCGAGATATCTCTGCGTCCATTGTAGATTTCATAAGTCTCCATATGACGATGGAACCCCTCATACTCCGTAAGAATGCGGGTATACGCCACCACCTTGCGTCCATCTTCGTCCACCGTCCAATAGCGAATCTCGTCGGCAATGTCCGGATACTGTGCCAACACCGCATCGTATTCCTCAGGCCTCATATAACTACACCACGCAAGCTCCCAGGGCGACAAATCGCCCTCATAATAGACCTTGTACTCCGGCATTTCTTTCGCCATACGACGAAGAAGGGTACTCTTTCCGGTACCCTGTAATCCTTCGATAAAAATATTCTTCATATACTGCCATTCCTCTCGTCTTCATCGTGTCATCTCCTCCACGCTGCACCAATCCAACGCTCATCTGCGAGATGCCAACCTTTTTTGTTATCTCTCTTGATGTCATTTTCCTATCCGTTAAAATCACCTCCTTGTCTGCACTATAAGAGGCACCTTGCGGAAAACAGCAAGGGTTTCTTCTTTTCTAGAATGTATCTTGCCTTTATTATACACATCGCTTGTGACATTGCAATCGAAAGTATTTCTCCCATCAATAAAATGAGGCACGGAACTCTTCACGAGTTCCATGCCTTATCTAGCGAATTGTTATCTCATAACAACCGAATTATTTCCCCTGCTCCAGTGCAAGCGTTACGGTAGTAGCATCACAAACCTCTGCAGGTCCGTAGTACTGAATCGCACCCGGATATACGAAGCAAGTGTTCTTAGCCCACTCTTCGCGATGAGCCTCAAAATACTTGAACGGTGCGCCGTCAAGCTCAACGAGAGCCTTCTTGATAACCGGCTTGTCCTCACCATGTCTTCTCTCCATGTTCATCATCTTCGTGATGGGCATACCACCTGCAACCCACTCATTTGCCGGCTGAGACAGATTGGATATCTTGGAAAGGTATCCGTTGTAACCATACTGAATCAACATAAATGCGTTGTAACCAAGGGAGTAGCAGTAATCGGAGTCGAAGTTCGAAGGGAATGCACATCTTCCTTCGTATCCGAGGAAATGATGAAGCGCACTGAACTTACCACTGTAGGCACCTGCTGCCTTTCTTGCTGCAAGCTTATCCTTAACAAGTGCAGAGAACAACTTCTCGGACTCGATCAAAGATACTTGTACGTTACCGTGAGGGTCTCTTTCAAGGAACAGCTGCTGCTGAATTGCCTCAGGAAGAATTGCGAATACTTCCATGGACTCCTTGGTCAATCCATTCTCGATAAATGCATACTTCTCAGCCCAAGTAGCAAGTGCGTTGAACGCATCCGCCTTGCTTCCGGCAAGAAGCTCGTTGATCTCATGAATCAATACGGAGAACTCGGGAACAAATTCTACCACACCCTCAGGGATAATCGCAACACCGAAGTTCATACCCTGTGCAGCTCTATCAGCTACGGAATCAGCAATGTAATCAGCAATTGCAGAGAGGGACATCTTCTTCGCAGCAACCTCCTCGGAAACCAAGCAGATGTTGGGTTGCGTCTGAAGTGCGCACTCCAGTGCTACGTGGGAAGCGGAGCGACCCATAACCTTAATGAAATGCCAGTACTTCTTAGCGGAGTTCGCATCTCTCTCGATGTTACCGATAATCTCGCTGTAAGTCTTGGTAGCGGTATCGAAACCGAAGGAGCACTCAATATCCTCGTTCTTAAGGTCGCCGTCGATGGTCTTCGGGCAACCGATTACCTGAACGCCGGTATCATGCGCTGCAAAGTACTCAGCGAGAACTGCAGCATTGGTGTTGGAATCGTCACCACCGATAATAACAAGAGCGGTAATACCGTGCTTCTTACATACTTCAGCAACGATAGCAAACTGCTCATTTGTCTCAAGCTTAGTTCTACCGGAACCGATGATATCAAAACCACCGGTATTTCTGAACTGGTTGATATATTCGTCATCAAAAATGATATAACTGTCTTCGATAAGTCCGCTGGGGCCACCCTTGAAACCATAGAGAACATTATCCTTGTTGGTAGCCTTCAATGCATCGTACAAACCGCATACTACGTTGTGTCCGCCGGGAGCCTGTCCACCGGAAAGGATAACACCTACTACCTGCTTCTTGGAAGCGGAAGTATTCTGACCCTTTTGGAACGTAATCTCCTTCTTGCCGTACGTATTAGGGAAAAGTGCCTTAATCTTCTCCTGATCAGCTACACTCTGCGTCTCTGCGCCTTCCTTCACGCAAATGTCCGCAATGCCATTTCTCAGCATTCCGGGAAGCTTCGGAGCGTATTCATATCTAGCCTTCTGTAATGATGAAATCTTCATACCTACATCTCCTTATAAAAATTATTCAGAGTTATTCTAATATATTTCTGTCGCAAAGTAAACAGGTAAGGTGAAAAAATAAAAGATTTTTTGTAGGAGATAGCTCAGACGTCCGTTGATTTTAAAAAAGACTTCGGAGAATGTCCCTCTCCGAAGTCCTACTTCTTCACAATATCCTATGTTCTTGTTACAGCGATTCCAGAAAATCATTCTGTACCAGATTCTCAACAAACGCTTCTACATCCGCAGTAGCCACAGCCTCTTCCACACCGTACTCCTGCATCAATGCCTCTATCAGCTCCTGCTTCGTAGCACCGTTCTCTAACCGCTTCCACAAGAGGCAACCGGTGTCGTTCAAGGCAATCATCACGTTGAGGTTCAATCCCTCTCTCGTAGGAACCACAATAGTTCTACCGGCAACGCTTCTCAACAGGAAGCCTTCCTTCAATTTCAACATATGTCACTCCTCCCGCCTTACCACCATGTCACCAACATCAAAGTTATCAAACACTGTATAAACTACACCTAAATAGCAGAAGTATTCGAAATGCACAAACCATCAATAGGACACTCCTCATCATATTCACTACAATTCATAGTAAATGTGCTACAACCCGAATCCATTACCGTCTCTGTTGTCTCAAAAGAAAAAACCTCCATCTGGGGTGCCTCGTAATTGCTGTTCATATTCATTCCTCCTAAAACTTGTATCAACGTCACCATGTACCTATCCGCACATTATCTACTACCTTCCGTCCCTAATCTTGCGGAAAGCAGTTTCTTCGCCATGGATTCCACAACGGCGCACCCCAACAATGCAATCAAAAAGCTTGCAAGGGTAGTTACCAGAATTCCAAGAACGGCATGTCCTCCGAAACACCTTACCACATGGTCCCACGGAACTACCACGTATGTGATCGTATGTACACAACAGAACCATAGCATATGTCGTCCTATCCAACGTACGCCATCCGCAAGGATTCCCTGTATCACGTTCAAACGTTGACAGATACATAATACCACAACTCCTGCCACATATGCAATCCCCAAATCATTTCCCCTTAGATTAAATGCATTGGATGCAAACTCTACCAATCCGCCACATTCGGAGCCTAAGATACACAGCAGATACCCCATGAGCACAATATAAATCGGCAATGGTTTCTGCAACACCTTGCCTTGCTTTAACAACATGCCCATATACATGAATCCGGAGCAAATCAACACCTGCTGTGCACAGAATGGAAGCGGAATCTCCGTAGTTAACATGGCAGCAATGGTTCCGACTGCAATAATTATCGCCTGTCTCCAACGTTCCTTCTCATGCAACACAAGATTCAGATAAATACTACCGAGCACATAGGTAAGTACAAACCACACAGGACCGATCTGATCGAGACGATCACCGAAGAAACGATCACCCGGATGCCATCCCAGAAAGAAGGGGAGCACTTGTTGCCTCAACCGTCCCGACAGACTTCCTCCGTTTAGTATCCATTTTAGAAGTACTCCCGCCGTCACTCCGAAAATGGTTATTCCATACGATGGCAGGAAAATGCTCAGGTTATTCTTTATGCAGACCTTCACAGGTTGCTTTCTCATTCCGTAGCCACATATCATAAATAGCATAGGCACCGCTCCATATTGCAGTACGCCAAGCGGACTGATGAGCAAACGCATCCCGTCGCTTAACCTTAGAGCATATAATCTATAGTCCACGAATTCACTTACACAATGAATCGAGATAATTCCCAGCATGATGAGCCCTTTTGTAAAGTCAAACATGCCGATATAGTTGCAATTATACCAAGACGAATCCTTGTCTATCCACAACCACCTGCGTTTTTCTCTCATCTTCACGCCTCACCTCTTAAGCATTTTTCTGTTGCATTAGCTCGTAGATCACCTGGGCAGAATCCTGTATCGTAAGCATTCTACGTAAGGCTTTCTCCGGAATTCTTGCTCCGAACTTACTTTCAAATCTCAGTAGAGAAGTCAATAATTCCAGGGAGGACAACGACAGGTCATCCATAAGATTGCTCTCTGCCTTCACCTCTACACTTGTATCGTTGATAACCTTCGTCCAATAGTCAATTACGCTTTGTAGCACTTGTTCGTAACTCATTTTCTCTCTCCACTTCTGTCATTTTGCTTAATGATTCAATCCAACCCTTGTCTCTGCATCACATCGAAATCCACACGTCCTATCGTTTCTTCTTCAAGGAGGCGTTTTTTTCGAATGGCTCCGTTCTCAATTCCCAAGACGCAATTCTCTTATAGGTGGGATTCTTTCGGTTCAAAGTGTCGACTGCTTCCGCGATTCCCTTCTCAACCTGCTCCATATCCGTCCCACGGGTAGTCTTCGGTAATATCTCCGCGCAGATCGCACCACTCTTCTCAAGGACAAGTGCATCCTCGATCCACGGACTCTCCATCAACCGCTGCTCCAATTCCTCAGGAGATACATTTTCCCCGCTGTTAAGGATAATCAAATTCTTCTTTCGCCCCGTAATGTACAGATACCCAGCCTCATCCATGTATCCCAAGTCTCCGGTCTTAAACCATCCCTCGTCAAAGGACCGCGCCGTCAATTCCGGATCCTTATAGTACCCTTTCATAATATTTTTACCTCGAACTTGAATCTCGGAATCCTTGATTCGAACTTCGTTAAATGGCATCAGCTGTCCTACCGAACCAATACGATTTCGCGAGACGGTATTGGAAGCCACCGTGGAAGCAGCCTCCGTCATTCCGTAGCCTTGTGCGATAATGATTCCGTAATCAGCGAAGAACCGGAGGGTATCTTCCGAAGACGCAGCACCACCGGATATGATTAATTGCGGAATCCCACCAAGGCTCTCACGGAACTTCCGAAAAATCTGTGTTCTTCGGTCAATACCGATCTTGCGCAACCCATTGGAAAACCGAACAAGTCTCTCCAATTGCTTTCCCTTACCGCTTTCTTCGATTCCTTTGACGATTCGACTACGGAACAACTCATTTACCATTGGAACCGACATTAGGTAATCCGGTTTCACTTTCTCAAGTTCCTGTGCCACATACTTAATACTTCTGCTCAGATGAATCTCACACCCGTCAAGAATAGAAAGCGTCATTGCCACGAAAGTAAGCACATGATGTAAGGGCAGAAAGAGTAGTGTTCGGGGTGCTCTATCCTCCACATGAACATCACTATAACTATTAACCATGGCCATATTTTTCTGCGTAAGAACAACGCCGTTGGGCGTCCCCTCCGTTCCCGAGGTGAAGAAAATGCAAGCCTCACGGTCTTCCTCCCATTCCGGCCATTGTTCCATGCCGGCACCCGGCATCTCTATCGCATCCGAAATGAGCATAGACGCACATCCCCTGACAGGTTCTTCAATGCGTTCCTCATTGTAGAGAAGAAGGTCAACGTCTGCCTTGCGGATATACTCCTCCAACACCTCCGAATCCATATCGGTGCTCAGAGGCACCAGAACCTTTCCCGCAACGATAACAGCGTGCAGGCAGAGTACGCATCGGTAAGTCAGATCACATACAACACCGATATGCTGTGCGTCCATGTCCCGTAGCTTTCCTGCAAGCCGTAGCAGATCATGCTCCCATTGTCCAAAAGTAATTGGTTGGTCTTCTTGTTCTCCCAACTGTACGAATAAGGTCTGTTCCTTGCGTCCAACGCAAGCTTCTCTCAAAAGTTCCGTAATCGTACGGAACCGATCCCACGATATTTCATCACTCATTGGTTCATTTCCTCGTTATCGAATAATCATTCTCTTCAGCCACCGCTTTCCCCGATGCCACAATTTGCGACCACATCGAATCCAATACCATAACCGACAATAAAGGCAATACCCGATATTCGTGGTCTTATACATCTTCTCTCCGCGGTAAAATGCGCTCACAACGGCGATAACCTGTTCCTTCTTCACACTCTCTGGGGCGTACTGATTGTCCCCCATACAAGTATACATCTCTCCCACACGAACCACACGATGTAAGGCGTAAGAACCGTCCTCTCGTCGGTATAACGGTATCGCGTACTTTCTTAATGTCTTCGGTGGTGCCGAAATCACAACACTGTCAACTCCCGGTCGAAGCATAGGTAACATACTGACGCCATGGGGAAAGAACCGAATTGATTGTCCTGCTCCTATTCTCTCGTGGATGATGGGCATCAGTTCTTGAAGCGTCACTCCGGTTTTATTTTCAATCTTCATGTCTTGTCATGTACTCCCTTGACATAGCCTCGTAGGATACCCTGGCAGCCCGAGGTTCCATATTGCAACACATATGCCATATCGGCACACGCCGCAATAGGTTATCTATACTCTCCAATAACTTCAACTGCGCCTGTATCTCTCCGGCCCAATAGCTCTGCTTCATAATCTGAAATACGATATCACTCTTCTCATACCGCTCTATCCGATTTTCTTTGCCCTGTTCCAAGAAACAAATGCCTGCCACCGGACAGCGCAGGTTCTGATTCAGTGTGCTCTTACCGCTCCACGGAGTTCCGTATGCATACCACACCCCATCTTCAATGCGTAGTGCCGGTTTATCATCATTGATAATTCGTACA
>JAZRZZ010000021.1:0-54182 GCA_045601665.1 Lachnospiraceae bacterium | reverse complement strand
AAAACCCTATGGGGCGTCTGCTCCGTCGCTATCGTCTGTTGTTCCATCATGGCATACGTAGATGGCGTGCTGATGCCCGGCTATGCAATCAAATCCATTATCAAAGTGTCCCTTTTTCTGCTTCTGCCCTTGTTGTATACCTTCTATAACCGCAAGGTACTGTTCAAGGAATTGTTTCGCTTTCAGAAGAAAGGCTTTCTTGTGGCACTTCTGCTGGGTGTCGGTCTCTATGCACTAATTGTCGGTGCCTATGCCCTTCTGCGTGATGCATTTGACTTCTCGCAGATTGCCGGCGCACTTACCGAGAGCACCGGCGTTGACAAGGACAATTTCCTGTTGGTGGCTTTGTACATTTCCTTTGTCAACTCACTGCTAGAGGAGTTCTTCTTCCGTGGCTTTGTGTTCTTGAACATGAAGAAGCTCGGATATCGTCGTACGGCATATCTATTTAGTGCACTCATATTCGCACTCTATCACGTGGCAATGATGATTGGATGGTTCGATATATGGTTGTTCCTTCTTGTCATGCTCGGTCTGGTTGTAGGCGGTGTGATCTTCAACTATCTAAACGAGAAGCACAACACCATCTACACCTCTTGGTTCGTGCATATGTTTGCGAACTTCGCCATCAATACCATTGGATTTCTCTTATTGGCATAGACAAGAAAATGCCCCGCGACATGTATCTCTCCGAAGATTGTTCGGAGTCACCTTACTTGCCGCAGGGCATTTTCTTTTATTGTAACCTTCAACGAAGGGTTTGTTTCTTTCACCGGGTTACATAAATTTTAATTATATTCGTTTTGCAGTGCATTCAAGATTCCCGGGATTAGCTGCTTCTTGCGTGACACAAGTCCGTATACTTGGCTCACATTGTCGGTTACCTCTTGGGAAAATGCACTCTTCATCAACTCGGAAACTCCGTTGCCCCAACCGAGAATGCGCGAAGTTTCCGTTGTGATGTTCGTCAGCATGAAGAATACCATATCCATATCGTTCCATGCATGTGCCTGCGCAAAATATTCTACCATCTTACGTTCAATGTCCGCAAGCTCCGCTTCGCTCATTGAGCTGATCTGGCCGACGCCCACCGTTTTCTCACTTACATTAAAACGCTTGAAATCTTGATAGAATATTTCCTCGGCCGATTTGTCACTCAGGTTGCTTCCTGCTTCAAACATCCCTCGTGCAAGCTCTGCAATATCTACCTCGGCAATTTTCGCAAGCGCCTCTGCTGCATGTTTATCCACCTCTGTACAAGTCGGCGAGCGAAATGCCAGCGTGTCCGAAAGAATTGCCGATACAAGCAAGCCTGCCATCTGTGCCGGGACCGAGATTCCGTTTTCCTGATACATCAGATAGATAATGGTTGCCGTACATCCCAGGGGCTGGTTTCGGAACAATACCGGTGACATCGTTGTAATACTGCCGAGACGATGGTGATCGATAATCTCTTGAACGTCTGCCTCTTCAATGCCGTCCACCGCCTGCGATTTCTCGTTATGATCTACCAGAATCACTTGCTTTCTGCACATTCCCATCAAGTTTCTGCGAGAAATCATGCCACGATAGTTGCCCTTATGATCCAAAATCGGAAAGTCTCGATTCCGTCGCTTTGCCATAACATCGCGAATGTTATCGATGTAATCGTCGGTTCGGAACGTGATCAGATTCTCCGCTGTCATAAAATATCCGATCGGCATACTGAGATTAATCAATCGCGCCACGGTAAATGCATCATGTGGCGACTGAATGATAATACAATTCTTCTCCTCCGCAAGGCGTTGAATCGTGTACGATACACGCGCACCCTCACATACAACAAGACACGCCGCCCCCATCTCGATTGCACACAACTGTGATTCGTATCGATTTCCAAGAATCACAAGGTCGTCCTTCTCGATATAATTCTCCATCAAGTCCGGATTCGCCGCTGCAATCAACACTTTGCCGCTGTCGTAGTTCTTTCCTTCAATATCACCGACAATCTTCGTCGCATCAAGAGTGTCCAATATATTTTGATACGGTGTGTTCGCCGTAGACAAGATACTGCTATCCGAAAGCTCCATTGCCGCCCGCGCAATATCACTGATGGTAATCAGTCCGTCCAAATGCTCGTCGGTTGTGATTGCAAGCGTAACCACATGCATGTCATTCATTGTCGTCCATGCTTTCTTCAAGGACATCAACGGCTCCACACCCGGAGTCTCCCTTATCTCGATGTCCTTCACCTGTGTGCCGACATAATCCACGTATGTCGGTGCCTCCACCTCAAAACGATTCAACACGTACAGTGTCTCCGCATTGATCTGACCGCAACAACGTGCCTCATGCCGGACTCCAGTGACATGCTCCTTCAGCCACGCATATGCAATTGCCGAACAAATGGAATCCGTATCGGGGTTCTTGTGTCCGATGACCAATACCTTTTTCTCATGTGTTGTCATTCCGGGCGACTCCTTTCTTAGTACAAGTTCTTTACCTTAAAGTCCTTCTCTGCCTCGCGACGCATGTCCTTCTTCGCAATGCTTTCTCTTTTATCGTACAGCTTCTTACCGCGAGCCACACCAACCTTAATCTTCACAAGATTGCCCTTTAGATAGACCTGCAACGGCACCAACGTATAGCCCTTCTCTTGCATTTTTCCGCCCAAGCGATTCAATTCGTAACGATTCAGCAAAAGCTTACGTACACGGAGCGGATCCTTGTTGAAGATATTTCCCTTCTCATACGGACTGATGTGCATTCCGTAGAGAAATGCTTCTCTATTCTCTATGCGGATATACGCCTCTTTAATAGAGCAATGCCCCATCCGAATGGACTTGACCTCTGTACCATGAAGAGCAATCCCCGCTTCGTATTCATCCTCGATAAAAAAATCAAAATACGCCTTTTTGTTATTGGAAATCTGTCGTATACTATCCTTTCCCATAACTCCTCCGTCTTTCTACTTATGGTTTCATTCTACTCTACTACCGGAATAAAATCAATGGTTCTCGTAAATTTGTCCGCAGCCACCACTTGAACGCGAATCCGTTGTCCGAGCGAATATACCTTGCGTGTCCGCTCTCCGACAAGGCTTTGGCTACTCTCGTCATATCGATAGTAGTCCCCGTACAGATCCGACATCCGAATCATTCCCTCGATGGTATTCGGAAGCTCCACATAGAGCCCCCAGCCGGTTACACCGGACACCACTCCGTCAAACTCTTCTCCAAGAAAACGATGCATATACTCGACCTTCTTCATCTTCTCGACTTCTCGTTCTGCCTCGTCGGCTCGTCGTTCCATTAGGCTTGCCTGTCTTGCACGCTCCGAAAGCACGGTCTCATAGTGACGAATACGCTCCTCCGTCAAGCGCCCATTCAAATAATCCTTAATAATCCGATGAATCTGCAGATCCGGATAACGACGAATTGGCGATGTGAAGTGACAATAGTATTTGGCGGCCAAGCCAAAATGTCCGGTACAATCCGTCGTATATTTCGCCTGTTTCATCGAACGTAGTGTCAAGCGACTAATCAACGCCTCTTCCTTGCTCCCCTCGATTCGATGCAAAACCTTCTGTAACTCCTTCGCATGAATCTCATCTCCCGAAAGGTGAATGGAATAGCCGAAGTTATTGAGAAAAATATTGAGTTTTTGCATTTTTTCACGGTCCGGTGTCTCGTGGGAACGGTATACAAAAGGCATTTCGAGCCAGTAAAACTCCTCTGCAACGGTTTCATTTGCAAGGAGCATAAAATCTTCAATCAAATCGGTTGCCACATTGCGCATATAAGGTTCTACGGTCAGAACTCGTCCACGCTCATCCAACGTAATCTTGCTCTCCGGAAAATCAAAATCAATTGCGCCTCGCTCCTGTCTACGTTTACGAAGAAGCACTGCCAGCTCTGCCATCCTTTCGAGCATCGGCACATACTCCGCATATTCCGCACCGGCCTCCTCGTCCTCGTCCGTGAGAATAGCTTTTACCTTTGTATACGACATTCGACGATCCACACAGATCAAGCTTTCGGCGATCCGATGGCTCACTACGACTCCACGTGCATCAATCTCCATAATGCAACTAAGTGCGAGCCGCTCCTCTCCTTGATTCAGAGAACAGATGCCATTCGACAATGCGTGCGGAAGCATAGGAATTACACGGTCGGTCAAGTATACACTCGTTCCTCTCGCAATTGCCTCCGTCTCTAACGCGGAATGCTCCTTCACATAATGCGACACGTCTGCAATGTGCACGCCAAGCCGATAAAACTCTCCATCCTTCTCGATGGTAATGGCATCATCTAGGTCCTTTGCATCCTCTCCGTCAATTGTCACCGTAGTCAAATGGCGCAAGTCGAGTCTTCCGACCTTCTCTTCCTCCGACACTTCTCCGGGAATCCGTGCAACCTCCTCCATCACCGCCTCCGGAAATTGTGCCGTTAGCCCATATGCCTTTACAACCGATAGAATATCCACACCCGGATCGTTTACATGCCCCAAAATCTCTGTAACACGTCCCTCGGGATTATGCCCGTCTCTTCCGTAATGTGTAATTGCCACAACGACCTTCTGTCCGCTGACAGCCCCTTTCGTGTGCTCCTTCGCAATATACACATCGAAATCCAGCTTTTGATTGTCCGGAAGCACAAACCCAAAATTCTTATTCTTTCGAAAGATTCCGACAATTTCGTTCGTCGTTCTCTCCACAATCCTTGTTACAATCCCCTCACGTTGTCTTCTCTTTCCGTGGGATATTACACTCTCGCATACAATTGCCACCTGCACACGATCACGATGCACCGCATTTAGCTCCTTACCCATCGGAATAAATATATCCTCATCCTCACCATCGGGGCGTACAAACCCATACCCTTTTCCGGACGCAAGATACTCTCCGACAAGAATGCTCGCCTTCACCGGAACATACCGACCCGCATGGTCGACAGAGATGTCCCCCTCTCTCACAAGCATGTCCAAAACCGCGGAAAGCTCCCCACGTTCGTCACGGGGTACCTGCAGGATACCGGCCATCTCCCGTAATTTCATCGGACGATACTTCTCATCCTTGATAAAGGCCAATACCATTTCTTTTTTTCTTTCCTCAATTACCACAGCGTTCTCCCATCCAAAAAATCCTACGATGAAAAAAGCACTCTGTATTGCTCAGAGTGCTTACAATTTCATCGAATTAGTTCATAAAGTTCATACGAAGCAGAATAGACAAAAGAATGAATGCCGCGGCAAGAATTCTTGTAATTAGCACAAGCTTTCCTTCCAGTGAACGACCCTTATTCTTTCCCCAATAGGTGTCTACAGCGCCATTAATAGCACCACTCAAACCGGCGTTCTTTCCTTCCTGCATAAGTACGATAACTGTAAGCGCAATGCAAACAATAACATATATACCAATAACGATTGACTTAAATACCAGCATAGGTCCCTCCAAAATTCTCGAATGTTCTTTGATGTATAGTTCCAGTGTAAAACACCACGACCTATATATTATCATAGTTTGCACCGCAATGCAAGTATTTTTTTATTTTACCAGCAAGGACTTACCCGTCATCTCCTTCGGCTGCTCCATTCCCATCATCTCAATTAAGGTCGGAACGATATCCGCAAGGCAACCGCCGTCACGCAACTTGTAAACCGGGTCTGCATTTACCAAAATAAACGGTACTGGGTTCACGGTATGTGCGGTAAACGGATTGCCGGTTTCGTAATCGATAAGCTGCTCTGCATTCCCATGGTCTGCACATACGAACATCTGACCATCAACAGACATCAAGGCGTCGTATGCCTTGCCTACACACTCATCTACTGCCTCAATTGCAGCAACGGCAGCCTCCGGAATACCGGTGTGACCAACCATATCGGGATTAGCAAAATTTACAACGATTACGTCATACTTCAGAGACTTAATTGCCTCTACAAGCTTATCTGCCACCTGATATGCACTCATCTCCGGCATCATATCGAAGGTTGCAATCTTCGGAGAATCTACAAGGATACGATCCTCACCCTCAAACTGCTTCTCTTCTCCACCGTTGAAGAAGAACGTAACGTGTGCATACTTCTGGGTTTCTGCAAGGCGAAGCTGGGTCTTGCCATTCTTCGCAAGGTACTCACCGAAGGTCATCGTAAGCTCTTCAGGCGGAAATGCAACCAATACGTTCGGCATCTCAGCATCATACTGTGCCATGCACACAAAGGTCAGCGGGAAGCAACCATTTGCACGTTCAAAGCCGGTAAACTCAGGATCAACAAAAGCTCTCGTAATCTGTCTTGCACGGTCCGGGCGGAAATTGAAGAATACAACGCTATCATTTGCCTCGATTTTACCACCATCCTTGATTACAGTAGGAAGCATAAACTCGTCGGTCACGCCGTTTGCATAAGAATTCTTAATTGCCTGTACCGGATCGGTCTCCTGTACGCCTTCGCCGAATACAAGTGCATGATAAGCCTTCTCTACACGGTCCCACATATTATCACGATCCATTGCATAAAAACGTCCTGCAATAGTAGCAATCTTTCCTACACCAATCTCACCAAGCTTAGCAACGGCTTCTTCCATATACTCTGCTGCGGAAGACGGAGGAACGTCACGTCCGTCAAGAAAACAATGAACGTAAATCTTCTCAAGCCCATTCTTCTTCGCCATCTCTACAAGTCCGTACAAATGCTCAGTATGGCTGTGCACACCACCGGGAGACAGAAGTCCCATCAAATGCAACGCGGAACCATTCTTTTTGCAGTTCTCCATAGCGGCAACCAATGCCTCATTTTCAAAGAAATCTCCGTCCTGAATGGACTTCGTAATCTTCACAAGCTGCTGATATACAATTCTACCTGCACCCATATTGGTATGTCCCACCTCAGAGTTACCCATCTGACCATCCGGCAAACCTACAAACAGGCCGCTGGCATTACCGGTCACAGTAGGATACTTGGACGTAAGCATATCCATATTGGGCTTCTTTGCAAGTGCAATTGCATTTCCTTCTGCTCTATCACTAACACCGTAGCCATCTAAAATCATCAATACCGTAGGCTTCTTACTCATAATCTCAATCCTCCATCTTCTATTATATCCGCTCTCTGCGGAACTTATTTTGTTATGTTTGCTATGTTTGCCACAGCAAATAGGAAGAAGTCACATACTCTGCGGCACCTTCCTATGGGTTGCGACATCCTGCCATATAGTCTCTCTTTATACAGTTCCTCTCACCCTTTATAACCGCAGGAAAACGATTCACCGGACGGTGAATCGTCTTTCTGCAAATTATCATTTAGGATTGGTTACTTATTGTAGTTAACAATAGCACCGAAATCAGCCTTAAGGCTTGCGCCACCTACAAGACCACCGTCAATATCGGCCTGAGCAAAAAGCTCCGGAGCGGAGGAAGCAGATACGCTACCGCCGTACTGAATACGGATTGCTGCTGCAGTTGCATCATCGTAAATCTCAGCGATGCATGCACGAATTGCTGCACAAACCTCTTCTGCCTGCTCAGTGGTTGCTACCTTACCGGTTCCGATAGCCCAGATAGGCTCATAAGCGATAACTGCTGTTTTAGCCTGATCTGCGGTTACGTTCAAGAACGCAATCTTAATCTGCATACGAATCCAGTCAATCGTGATACCCTGCTCTCTCTGCTTCAAGGACTCACCACAGCAGATAATGGGCGTAATGCCGTGCTCAAATGCCTTCAAAACCTTCTTATTTACGGTTTCGTCGGTCTCAGCAAAATACTCTCTTCTCTCGGAATGTCCGATAATTACGTACTTAATGCCGAGGTCGGTAAGCATGTTCGGAGCGATTTCACCGGTAAATGCACCCTTCTCCTCAAAGTACATATTCTCAGCACCAATCTGAATGTTGGTACCCTTAGTTGCCTCTACGGCATCCTTAAGGTCGATAGCCGGTACACAGAATACAACGTCTACCTCGTCGTTCTGTACAAGAGGCTTCAACTCATCAATCAAAGCAACTGCCTCGCTGGGAGTCTTGTTCATCTTCCAGTTGCCTGCGATAATCTTCTTACGCATGTTGATTCTCCTTCTAAAATGAAATTACTTGTCGTTAGCTGCTGCTACGCCGGGAAGCTCCTTACCCTCAAGGAACTCAAGGGAAGCACCGCCACCGGTGGAAATGTGAGTCATCTTGTCACCGAAACCAAGCTGATTAACAGCTGCTGCGGAGTCACCTCCACCGATAATAGTAGTACCGTCGATCTCTGCAAGTGCCTTTGCTACTGCAATGGTACCCTTTGCAAAGTTGGACATCTCAAATACGCCCATAGGTCCATTCCAAACAACGGTCTTAGCACTCTTGATCGCATCAGCGTAAAGTGCACAGGTAGCCTCACCGATATCCAAGCCCTCCTCGTCAGCAGCGATCTCGCCACGGCCTACGGTATGGAAAGGAACGTCATTCGAAAACTCCTTAGCAACAACGGTATCAATCGGAATCAACAGGTTAACGCCCTTAGCCTTAGCCTTATCCATCATCTCCTTAGCGTACTCAAGGTAGTCTTCCTCAAGAAGGGAGTTACCTACTTCTTCGCCGAGAGCCTTCATGAAGGTGTATGCCATACCACCACCGATGATAAGGGTATCTACCTTGTCAAGAAGGTTGTTGATAACGGAAATCTTGGAGGAAACCTTGGAACCGCCGAGAATTGCAACGAACGGGCGAACCGGGTTATTTACGGCATTACCGAGGAAATCAATCTCCTTCTGCATAAGATAACCCACAACGGAAGTGTCTACATACTGCGTAACACCCACGTTGGAGCAGTGTGCTCTGTGAGCGGTACCAAATGCATCATTTACAAATACATCCGCAAGGCTTGCAAGCTCCTTAGAGAATGCTTCGCCGTTCTTGGTCTCTTCTGCACGATAACGGGTATTCTCAAGGAGAATAACCTCACCGTCCTTCATAGCCTCTACAGCAGCCTTAGCGTTAGGTCCAACAACCTCGGGATCTGCTGCAAACTTAACTTCCTGTCCGAGGAGCTCGGTAAGAGCAACTGCAACAGGTGCAAGGGACATCTCCGGCTTGGGCTCACCCTTCGGCTTTCCAAGGTGGGAGCAAAGAATTACCTTACCGCCATCGTTGATGAGCTTCTTAATGGTAGGAAGTGCAGCAACAAGACGGGTATTGTCGGTAATCTCACCGTTCTGCAACGGCACGTTGAAATCACAACGTACAAGAACCTTCAGTCCCTTTACGTTAATATCATCTACAGACTTCTTATTCAACATAATAGTATTCTTCCTTTCTAGCAATTCCATGCGAATCACGCATTATGAAAAAACGGGTCCGGCCGGAAAGCCGGACCCGTAATGGATCAATAAATCCGGAAAACTTATGCCAACTCAGCAAAGTACTTAATCGTACGAACCATCTGGCTTACATAAGAGTTCTCGTTGTCGTACCAGGATACAACCTGAACAAGGTTATCAGCACCAACCATAGTCTGGGTAGCATCGAAGATAGAACCGAAGGTAGAACCTACGATATCGCTGGATACGATCTCATCCTCGTTGTAACCGAAGGACTCGGTAGCAGCAGCCTTCATAGCAGCTTTGATCTCTTCCTTCGTTACGCACTTCTCTACGGTAGCAACCAAAATCGTAGTGGAACCGGTAGGAGTAGGAACACGCTGAGCGGAGCCGATGAGCTTACCGTTCAACTCAGGAATAACAAGACCGATAGCCTTAGCAGCACCGGTGCTGTTAGGAACGATGTTGATAGCGCCTGCGCGAGATCTTCTAAGGTCACCCTTTCTCTGAGGACCATCAAGGATCATCTGGTCACCGGTGTAAGCATGAATCGTGCTCATGATACCGGACTTGATACCAGCGAAGTCGTTAAGAGCCTTAGCCATAGGAGCCAAGCAGTTCGTCGTACAAGAAGCTGCGGAAATGATATTATCCTCAGCCGTAAGGGTCTCATGGTTTACATTGTAAACGATGGTAGGAAGATCATTTCCGGCAGGAGCGGAAATAACAACCTTCTTAGCACCTGCTACGATATGAGCAGAAGCCTTCTCCTTAGAGGTGTAGAAACCGGTACACTCAAGTACAACGTCTACATCAAGCTCGCCCCAAGGAAGTTCCTTAGCGTCAGCCTTAGCGTAAATCTTGATGGTCTTTCCGTCAACCGTGATAGAATCCTCACCGGCGGAAACCTTGTCGCAAAGAGCATACTTACCCTGAGCGGAATCATACTTCAACAAATGAGCAAGCATCTTAGGGCTTGTCAAATCGTTGATAGCTACTACTTCGTAGCCTTCTGCACCAAACATCTGTCTGAATGCAAGACGTCCAATACGTCCAAAACCATTGATTGCAACTTTTACTGCCATGATTTTGTTCCTCCTAAATGAAATATAAAACTTATTTGATGTGATTCTTAAAATCCTCTATCATTGTACTGAAACAAGAATAAAAATTCAAGTGCAACTTTCTTAATTTCTTCGAAATATACACTTTTCATAATTCACGCTTCATTTTTCGAGGATTCTTATAGAATTTTCCGATGCTTGAGGCCTATTTGCGTTCAAAAAACGCCACGACCCCGCACAACGCACTCAAATACACACTGAAAAACCGGAAATCTTTTAATTTCCCTGCGGTTGCAGACTTCCGAAGGAGCGAAGAGGTAAAAGTCTTACGACAACTCTCCCTTCGATCTGCTTTGCAGATACCTTCCCGACATCTCCGCGGCGGCTATCATGACTTCCCGCCCTATTATCTCCGAGCACAAAAAACTCGTCCTTTCCGAGCACCGCCGGATTGTCCTCCGTGCCGTAGTCTCCCGGATAAGTAAGGCCCTTCCCGTACGATTCCGTCAAAATCCGATCATTTTCATAGCGGCCATCCTCATATGCATCCGCCAAATGAATCTGACCTGCATTGTCAATATATACAATCTCACCGGGCAAACCGATGATGCGCTTGACAAAGAATTGCTCATTTCCACTGTAGGGTCGAAAAACAATGACATCGAAACGCTCCGGTGTCCGAAAATGATATGTGAGCTTTTCAAGCACAACAATATCCTCATTCTGCAAGGTATCGTTCATAGACGAGCCGGCGATTCGAATTGGTTGCATAACAAATACTTTGACAAGCACCGTAATTCCCACCACAATCACACAATACACAAGAATCTCAATCAAGCTTCGCAACATTGCTTTTCGCTTTTCAAGCTCGTTTTGAAGCACTTCGGCCTCCAACTCAGCTACGCCATCCGCATCCTCATCTTCCTCCGATATTGTATCGTCTTCATACAGTGCTGCATACCGTGCGGGTGTCTTCTTTGCCGGTTCTTTTTCACAGTCCGGCTTCTCCTGCCTTGTCATAGCACACTCTCTTCCCGTTACTCTTCCTCAGCGATAATTTCTTCGTCTTCGATTACGAGTTCTTCGCTCTCCTCTTCACCTTCCTCTGCCGCAAGAAGCTTAACCTTTCCCTCATAGACCTCCTGTACGGCAACCGACAATGCCTTGCCGCAGGTGGGCTCTACCAGCGGATTGGAGCCATCAATAATCTGTCTTGCACGCTTTGCGGTAGCAAGCACAACCGAATACCGACTACTCACCAAAGGTTCGTTTCCTTCCTCTACTCCACTGTTAATTACCTGCATCAAATCTGTGTACGACGGATGAATCATAATCTTATCTCCCTTTCTGCTAATTTTACTCAATGTTCTGTATCTGTTCGCGAATCTTTTCAATTTCGGTCTTCAAGCGAATGGCAATCTGAGAAACCTCCATGTCGTTTGCCTTGGACAAAATGGTATTCGCTTCTCGATTCATCTCTTGCGCAATGAAATCGAGCTTACGTCCTATGTTCTCTGCCACCGTAAGAGTGTCCTTCATGCTCTCAATATGTGCTCGCAGACGCACCGTCTCTTCATCGGTACAGATACGATCTGCGAAAATGACCAATTCGGATGCCAACACCTGAGGATCTACCTTTGCATCCCCCATTACTTCCTGTATCTTTGCCAAAAGCTTTGCGCGATATTCGGAAACAATCTGTGGAGAACGAACTTCCACTGCGGCCACATCATCAAGCATACCGTCCAGCTTCGCAAAAATGTCCTTGCGTAGGTGCTCTCCCTCCGCCACACGGCTTGCCACAAATCGCTCGCAGGCTCCATTCACAGCCTTCTCCACGACAGACCATATCTTCTCCTCATCCATACCGGTCTCGTCGTATACCAACACATCCTGCATGCGTGCCAAGCTGGTCACGGAGATATCGGGAGAAAGTTGGAATTCGTCAATCATCTGCTTCATGTACTTCACATACTCTGCGGCAACCTCACGGTTGTAGCGCACCGACTGTGCGCCGACCGTCTCATCTTCATATGTAAGACTTACATCGATCTTTCCACGGGAAACATATTTCTTGATTAAGTTTCGCACACCGCTTTCGAAGAAATTCAGCATCTTCGGAATACGCACGGAAACCTCACAGTATCTGTGGTTCACGGACTTCATCTCAACCGTAACACGCAGTCCGTTCTCATAACATTCAAAGCGACCGAATCCGGTCATGCTCTTTAACATACCAAACCCCATTTCCGTGCATGGATGCACCTCATTTTATGCGAGACAGCTCAAAACAGCCATACTACCGCACTATCTATTTATTATATAAGCATGTCTTCAAATTGTCAATTAAAAAAATGCGACACGATTGCATTTCCACCGGGAATATGGTATATTCATTTACAGAGACTCGGTAGGAGGTAAGAACATGACACTTGATTTCATTGAGATCCTTAAAGTTATTTTTCTCGGCATCGTAGAGGGCATTACAGAGTGGCTTCCCGTAAGCAGTACCGGACACATGCTACTCGTTGATGAATTTTTGCAGTTAAATGCCGATGAGTCCTTCAAGGAGCTGTTCTTTATCGTCATTCAGCTCGGCGCCATTTTCGCCGTCATTCTCCTGTTTTTCCAAAAGATGTGGCCATTTCAGTACAAGGACAAAAGCAGACCCGTTATCATCAAGGAGACCTTCTCCACTTGGTTTAAGGTTGTCGTCGCATGTATCCCCGGCGCGGTAGTCACTATCCTATTCGACGACTACATCGAGGCACATCTTCACACTCCTTATGTCATTGCCGCTACCTTGATTCTGTACGGCATTGCCTTTCTTCTCATAGAGAACTGGAATCGCGACCGCACCTCTAAAACCATGACACTTTCGGACATTACCTACAAGACCGCATTTTTTATCGGTCTGTTTCAGGTACTCTCCATCATCCCAGGCACCTCACGTTCGGGTTCTACGATCATCGGTGCTTTGCTAATCGGCGTTTCTCGCACTGCAGCTGCGGAATTCACGTTCTTCCTTGCCGTTCCCGTTATGATTGGAATGAGTGCCCTTAAGCTTCTCAAGTTCGGTCTTTCGTTTACCGCAGCGGAAGCAATTCTTCTCATCACCGGTATGGTTGTCGCATTTGCTGTGTCATTGGTCGTAGTACGATTCCTCATGAGCTACATTAAAAAGCGTGACTTCAAAGTCTTCGGTTGGTACCGCATCGTTCTCGGTGCAGTGGTTCTCGTGTATTTTGCAGCATTTGCGTAGTAAAAATGTCACCGCGTCCTCTGCTCTAGCTGTAGACAACGCATGCGCCACTCCTTTTTCGTTCTATTTGCAAGCTATTTATACGAAAAGCCACAGCTAAGCGAGATCCCCTTAACGGAGTACTGTGCAAACCGAATAAGATAAAAGAATTTGACAGTATGGCATAATGCTATGCTGTCTTTTCTAATTTAGAAAGGACGTTACAGTAAGAAATGAATTCCCTCGTTGCCATCGGTTCTTTTTATTATTTTTTTTGCAAAACCTATTGACTTTTATTATAATTATCGATAAAATACCAAGTGTTATATAACACAAGCTATATTATGGAGGATGCATCATGCCACCGAAAGTAAAAGTGACAAAAGAAGATATTATAATCGCTGCTGTAGGCATCGTGAGGAAAAACGGTGCGCAAGCAATCAACGCAAGAACGGTTGCTTCGGTATTACACTGTTCTACACAACCGGTGTTTTCTAATTTTGCAACAATGGATGATCTGCGCCTTGCCGTTGTAGAAAAAGCGGATATACTGTGTCAAGAGTATATGCGGAGAGAAGTGGAACGCGGAGAGTTCCCCGCTTACAAAGCAAACGGTATGGCCTACATACGGTTTGCCAAAGAAGAAAAAGAGCTGTTTAAGCTCTTATATATGCGTGACCGCTCGAGCGAATTAATTCCCAAAGAGTCGGAGCTCACTGACAAAATGGAGTCTATTGTCCATAACAATACGGGACTTAATAGAGCAAATGCCAAGCTGTTTCATCTTGAAATGTGGGCATATGTTCACGGAATTGCAACAATGTTTGCAACAGGCTTTTTGGATCTTGACTGGATGCTTGTCAGCAAAATGCTTACAGACTCTTATCAAGGTCTCCGAAAACAGTATGGAATGGAGTGATCAACTATGGATGTTATTCGAATTGAAGG
This sequence comes from Lachnospiraceae bacterium, assembly GCA_045601665.1. Taxonomy (GTDB): domain Bacteria; phylum Bacillota; class Clostridia; order Lachnospirales; family Lachnospiraceae; genus ISDg. The sequence continues at coordinate 39,650 of JAZRZZ010000021.1, read as the reverse complement.
TTTAACAAAAAGATATCAAGATGTGGTTGCGGTAGATAACCTTTGTCTTTCTGTTTACAAAGGCGAATTGTTCTCTCTTCTCGGTGTAAACGGTGCCGGCAAAACAACCACGATTAAAATGCTCTCCTGCTTAACGCAACCCACAAGCGGAGATGCTTTTTTGAATGGTAAAAGCATCTCCAAAGATCCTGCCGCCGTGAAATCCATCATAGCCGTTTCTCCTCAGGAAACTGCGGTTGCACCCGGGCTGTCTGTTCGTGAAAATCTTGCATTGATTTGCGGTGTTCACGAATTTACAAAAGAGAAGCGAGATGCGAAAATCGCAGAACTGACTGAACTGTTAGGTCTGGAAACGGTAATACAGAAAAAAGCAAACAAACTATCGGGCGGTTGGCAGCGCAGACTGAGCATTGCTATGGCGCTGATCAGTGAGCCGGAGATATTGTTTCTCGACGAACCTACGCTTGGATTGGATGTGCTTGTCCGAAGCGAGCTGTGGGATCTAATCCGTTCTCTCAAGGGAAAAGTCACAATTATTCTGACAACACACTATATGGAAGAGGCCGAGGCGCTGTCCGACCGTATCGCCATTATGAAAGACGGAAAGCTTCTTATTTGTGACACCGCCGATAAGATAAAAGAAGCAACGGGAACGGATCATTTTGAACAAGCATTTATCCGGATCGTTAAGGGGGTGGCACGATGAAAATGTTGACATTTGCGAGTAGAAATACAAAAGAAATATTACGGGATCCGTTGAATCTGTTCTTTGGGCTCGGTTTTCCGCTTGTTCTGATTCTATTACTCAGTGCGATACAGAAAAACGTCCCCGTAAAGTTGTATGAAATACAGCACTTGACTCCCGGCATTACGGTTTTCGGTCTGTCGTTTGTAACGTTGTTTTCTGCAACGATTATCGCAAAGGATAGAGGCAGTTCATTGCTGCAGCGTTTATATACAACACCGTTGACTCCGATCGATTTTATTCTCGGCTACACTTTACCAATCGTTCCGATTGCTGTCGCACAATGCGTTATTTGCTACATTGCCGCGGTCGTTCTCGGACTAAATATTTCGATAAATATTTTATACGCTGTTGTATTCATTGTTCCCGTATCCATCCTCTACATCGCTTTGGGGCTTCTTTGCGGAAGCGTGTTTACCGATAAGCAGGTCGGCGGCATCTGCGGTGCACTGCTTACCAACCTTTCCGCGTGGTTATCCGGCGTTTGGTTTGACCTCGACCTCGTGAGCGGTGCGTTTAAGAAGATTTCCTATGCGCTTCCGTTTGTTCACGCCGTGGATATGGAACGAGCAGTCCTTGCAGGGGATTTTTCAGGGATTTTCCCTCATCTTTGGTGGGTACTCGGATATGCTTCTGTTCTGCTCTTGCTAGCCGTTTCATTGTTCTTGCGGCAAATGAAAAAGCAATAACTGTGCAAAGCTTAAGCAAAATAGTATTCCCACATCTCATCCATTCGATTCCGCCCACCTTAACTGAATCTACAAGCAAGGCTCTCCGAAAAGGAGAGCCTTCGTAATCAGCAATATGTCTTCACTACTCGTGTGGAAATATCACACACAAATTCATAATTAAATCTTCCGGAAAGCTTGGATACCTCGCCCACCGTCAGTTCGTTCTCTCCGTCACGCCCGATTAGCGTCACCACATCTTCTTCCTTTACATCGGGAATGTGGCTGACATCCACCATCATCTGATCCATACATATACGTCCGAGAATCGGCGCGTACTCTCCGCGAATCAGCACCCTTCCTTTGTTTGAAAGTGATCTCGGATACCCGTCACCGTACCCGACGGATATCGTCGCTATCTTCATCGGGCGTTCCGTCACGTACGTCGCTCCGTAGCTGATGCCGCAACCGGCGGGCAGCTCCTTCACATGAATTACATGTGCCTTCCACTCCATAACCGGTTTCAAATCCAAGGCTTCTTTGCATACCTCATCGGAAGGATACATACCATAGGTCACGATGCCGGAACGCACCATTTCATAGCGCCCTACATTCAAATCACCGATTCCCGCACTATTGCACGTATGGCGAAGCGGAATTCGAACTCCTCGCTCCTCCAGCAAGTACACAAACGTATCAAACCGTTCCAACTGTTGCTTTGTATAGGATTTATCCTCCTCATCGGCCTTTGCAAAATGCGTAAACAACCCTTCAACAACAATTCCCGGGAGCTTTGTAATACGTGAAACTACATCCGCAGACTCCTCTGTCGGAAGGAATCCGATGCGCCCCATACCGGTATCTACTGCAATGTGAATCTTCGCCTGTGTTCCCAACAGTAGCGCGATATCCGAAAGTTTCTTTGCAGCATCGTAGGAATAGATTGTCGGCGTAATGTTGCACGCAAGCATCTCCCCATATTCCTTCGGCGATGTATAACCGAGAATCAGAATCGGCTTGTGCACACCTCCCTGACGTAGCTCTGTGGCCTCACTGAGACAAGCCACGGCAAAATAGTCCACCTGTTCTTCCACATAGCGGCTGATTGGCACCGCTCCGTGCCCGTAGGCATCCGTCTTCACCACAACCATCAGCTTTGCATTCCCAATTCGTTTCCGACACTCCTCTAGATTATGCTTTACCTCCGGTAGATGGATTGCAAGATAACTGCGATAATATTTTTCCACGACATAGTCCTCAACTTTCTTCTATCACACTAATAATACGACTCAATTGCACGAAAACTCTGTAGTAGCGCCTGTTGATTGTTTAATTCCTTCACACCGTTTGTCAACCTTGCAACAAAGCTCTCGAGCTTCTCCATATACTCACGCTCGCTGATACTTCCTTCTGCCACATATGTGAGCCCTTTTTCCCAACTGGCGGTCAGCTCCGCATTCAAAAGCGACCGAATCGAAGCATTTACCACCTCGTAGACAAGCTCTCCGAGCTTCTTCGGTGTTACAATCTGCGTCTTCTTGTTCAATTGCAAATATTCGATTTTGATGAGCTTATTCAGAATCTCCGCACGTGTCGCACTTGTCCCGATCCCACTTCCTTTAATCTGTGCTCGTAACTCCTCATCCTCAATCAATTGTCCCGCGTTTTCCATTGCAAGAATCAATGTACCGGAGTTGTAGCGTTTCGGAGGAGTCGTCTCTCCTTCCTTTATCTCATAGCCCCCAATCGGAAGTGCCGTTCCCTTTTTCAAAAGTTTAATGCGTTCAAACAGGCCGGTGTCCGCAATTTCCTCACGTTCACCATCCTTTTCGTTCTCCGGCTTCGCCTCTTTATTCTCCTCGCTTGACATTACCGTCAAATAACCGGGCTTTTCCAGTACCTTTAGGTTGGAAAAAAACTTCTCCGAACCGACCGAGACCGTCAGGGCAACTTTTTGGTACTCCGCCGCGGGATAGAACACAGCAAGAAAACGACGAACAATACGATCATAGATGCCCTTCGCCACACCACTCACGGAAGCAAGTGCCGAAAAGCCCTGTCCGGTAGGAATAATGGCGTAGTGATCCGTAATCTGCTTATCGTCTGTATATCGGCTCTTTGCAATCGTCTCATACGAACCCGATGCCTTAATTTCCTTCACATACGCAAGATACTGCGCCTGTGTAGCCAGCCCTCCCAAATTCTTTGTAATCTCCTTTGCAACCGCTGTTGATAGCACACGTGCATCGGTTCTCGGATAGGTGACGAGCTTCTTCTCGTATAGTTCTTGAACCAGCTTCAGTGTCTCATCGGGGCTGATCTTAAATACCTTCGCACATTCATTCTGCAATTCTGCCAAATTGAACAAAAGCGGCGGATTTTTCTTCTCTTTCTTCTTCTCAACCTTCTCTACAACCGCAGTCGTTCCATGCGCACCCAATTGTTGAATACACGCCTCCGCATCCTCTCTCTTGCGAAAGCCATTCTCCTTATACAAAAGCGGCGACTCAAAATATGCCGAACCCTCTACCGCCTTCCATTCTCCCTTTACTGTATACTCATCAAGCAAAAAATCCCCGAGGATACGGTAAAATGGTGTCTTTACAAAGGATCGAATCTCTCTCTCTCTTCTAACCACCATGCCGAGGACACATGTCATCACACGTCCGACGGAAATCGCTCCGCGTCGCTCTGCCTTTAGATAATCACTGACTGTGTTGCCGTATTTGAGCGTCAGCACACGCGAAAAGTTAATTCCCATCAAATAATCTTCCTTCGCACGCAAATACGCGGCATCGGACAGAGCATCGTATTCCGAGAGCGGCTTGGCCTCTTTAATTCCGCGAAGGATCTCTTCCTCCGTCTGTGAATCGATCCATACTCGCCGACGGTCTTTTTCCTTTGGCACTCCCGCCAACTGCTCGACCAAACGATAAATGTATTCTCCTTCACGTCCCGAGTCGGTACATACATAGATGCGCTCCACGTCGGCACGATTCAATAGACTTTTTACGATTTCGAACTGCTTCTTCACATCCGGAATTACCTCATATCGATACTCCTTCGGCAGAAACGGTATCGTCTGAAGCGTCCAACGCTTCAGTGCCGCGTCATACGCTTCAGGATAGCTCATCGTCACCAAGTGTCCCACACACCAAGTCACAATGCTCTGTTCCCCCTCCAGATATCCGTCACGCCGTGTCAGCTTATCCTGCAATGCCTTCCCGAATTCCTGTGCCACACTCGGTTTTTCCGCAATGTACAAATACTTCCCCATCGTCTTTCTTCCTCATCCCGATCAACCGCCCGATCGTTTTTTGCATAGAATCCTTTTTATAATAGCACATTTCTCTTGATTTGTGAATTGCTTTTCGTTAGAATAAGAAAAAGGGAACTTTTCCCCTCATCGAAAAGGAGAATTTTTATGAGCGAACCGTTACAGAAGCATTACGAAAACCTTGCGGACACCCTCATCGAACGCTGCAATCGGCGTAACATCGAGGCCTACTACTGTGAAAACCGTCACGAAGCACTTGCCATGGCCAAACGTTTTCTGACTCCCGGCTGTAGCATTTCCTTCGGCGGCTCGGAAACCTTAAAAGAGATCGGCCTGTTGGATGCATTACGCACCACCGATCACACAATATACGACCGCGCAACCGCCCGTACTCCCGAGGAGCAACGGGAGTTGTACGGCAAGATTGCTACCTGCGACGTATTCTTTACTAGCACAAATGCGCTTACCGTCGATGGCGAGCTTGTGAATATTGACGGTTTCGGTAACCGAGTTGCCTGTTTGATTACCGGCCCCAAAACCGTCGTTGTCATTGCAGGAATCAACAAAATCGTTTCCGACGTAGAATCCGGTGTCAAGCGTGTGCGCAACATTGCTGCCCCTCCGAATGGAGTCCGCTTAGGACTTTCCACCCCCTGCGCCGAATTCGGGTGCTGTGGCGACTGCCTTGCGGACGACTGTATGTGTTGCCAAGTTGTCGTTACACGCAAGTCTCGCATTCCCGGTCGTATTAAGCTTATTTTGGTCGGAGAAGCATTGGGCTACTGATTCTTCCATCACAAAAGGGGCTGTTGTTTCAGCCCCTTGTACGTTCCTACTTGTTCTGTCTGATTGCATCAATCACATCGATCTTACTTGTCTTCCATACCGAAAACATCCCGGATGCAAACACAGTCACAATAGAAATGATAAATGCCAGCGATACCGAACCGATCGATACGCTGATTATTTCCGTTCCCAACATCGCATTAAGCACTACCTTGATAACGAACGAAACAACGATGGATAATGCAAATGTCTGCATTGCATTCTTCATCATGTTGACGCCAATCAGTGTCAAAACATTTCGTTGGCTCAGACCCAGCGCCTTCAGGATTCCTACTTCCTGTTTCCGTTCTCTGTTTTTGTAATAATATAGCAACGAAAACATAATTGCTACAACGAGGATAAGCACCAGCGATATTACAATCATGGTATATTTGATCCCCTCAAGATTGTTCCTTGTTGCCTCGATATCGCTGCTTCTATTAATTACGGCGATTGCAGAATCGTAATTCGATATCTTGTTCTCCACCATCTTCACCACATCGTAATCCGTAGCAAAAACCACAAGCATACTTGGAGCCAGCGGTTTCTCTTCAAAGCCCGGGAATGCTTGAACGTCGAGAGATTGCTTGTGTTCCTCTATGATGCTCATCATTTCGCTATAATCCATCAACATAAGATTCCCATTATTCTCATACTTGTCGTTCCGATAAGAGTTATTCAAGACTCCGCCAATCGTCTTTTCCACCTTAACCAAAACAGACACATTACCGTCAATCTCCACCTTCTCGGCATCAACAATATCGCCCGGTCCTGTCCCCGACGTTGGCTTTGTCGCCTCACTGCTATATAATTTTGTCGGAACAAAGCAATCCATCACGATCTTCTTCCCGATCAGTTCTTCCGGGTTTTTAAAAATGCTCGCCGCCAATGCATACGTTAGATACACCTCGTCCTCTCCCAGTTGCTTAGTGCTGCCCTGCAAGAGAAAATCATTCACATTCTCTTCCTCGAACAACGGCGATATCGAAAACTCATTGCCATCTGCCAAATATGTATTCGTATACTCTATTTCCGCTAATACGCCACCTTCTTGTCCGAGCACTGTAATCCCTGCATGCTCGTTCTTGTTTACCGTCATCCCATACGATGCAAAATAATAAAACGGATATCCCTTCTCGACATTCGGAATCTCTCGGATAAACTCTATTGCATCCTGCCCGAAGGAAACGGCATCGTCGTAATCCGCTGAGGCATTCAATCCCAACGTATCATGAATGACGAGTAGGCTTCTGTCCGAAATAGAATTCAGAAACTCCTTTTGCTTTCTCGTAAATGCATCGCCGAATCCAAAAGAAAGTGATGCAATTGCTACGATTACCGCACTAATCACAATCAAAATACGATTGAGCCTATATTCCGTTCGCCGCAAGTTCTCATAGTTCTTAATAAACGACCATAGCTTCTTTTTTTTCAGAATTCTCTTGTCCGTTCTGTTACCATCTGCAGATGCACTCTCTGCATGTGATCTTCTTTCTCGCAGCTGTAGCTTACGTTCCTCTATTTCGTATATAACATCACTATAGCCAATCGTTTCCTCATCATGAGACACCACAACCACTATTTTGTTCAGCTCCTTCGCCAAACGCTCCAGCATCTTCATGATTCTTCTGCTGTTTTCCGCATCTAGGGATGCCGTGGGTTCGTCTGCCAAAATGATATCGCATTCATTGATCAATGCCCTTGCAATCGCAATTCTCTGTTCTTCTCCACCGGACAAATCTTCCGGATAGCTGTTCTTTATCGTCTCCAGATCCACGAAATGTATCCATTCCGCTGCCGTCTCAAGGATCTTCTTCTCATCTGTTTCGCACATCATCTGCGGTAACATTACATTCTCAATCGCCGTCAGATTTTTCATTAGGTTGCCCTGCTGAAATACAAATCCAATATGATTCATCCGAAACATTGAATTGTTTTCTTCATCAAACACATCGATCTGCTGCCCATCATACCAATATTGGCACTCCTTGTTCGGCACCCGAATCAACCCTAGAACATTTAACAGCGAAGACTTTCCTGCACCCGACTTCCCTTTTATTCCTGTAATTTCGCCTCTTCGGAAAGAAATATTCTGATTGTCAATGATTACTCTGTGTCCATATCTGATTGTCAGATTCTTAATCTCTAACATTCCATTACCCTTTCGTCCAAACACAGAAAATATAGTACAGCAACCTAGGATTACCGTACTATATTTCCGGATTAATAACCTGGCCTCGGATGCATACCCATCAAGGTTTCGTCCATAGACCTCTTTCACTCAATGCAAAGTGCATATACATTATGTATTAGGTATCTCTACGCACTGCCTAGAACAATATACTCAACGTATGGGTTGTTCCGGAAGTACCTATCGTTCCCCACGGCGAAGGAACACCAACCTTTGCTTTAAAAGAGCCTTTTGCATATTCTCCAACAGGATGAGATGCCGTCCAGGTCTTTTCATCGGTAACCTCATTGAAGATATAGCATTTATCTACTGTCATCCAAACATCAGTAACATCTCCCCATGTATCATAACTATAGCCGGACGCATGCAACGTTACGGTAACAACATTTATGCCCGCAAGGCTATATCCTTTCATCGAAACCTTCCGATCTCCATAATATCCTGCATATACACTGGTGAGACATCCAATCAGTAAAGTGCCTACAAGCATTAAAAGCACTGCTACTTTTAACAGCTTCTTATTCATTCTATTCCTCCCTTTATGTCTTTCATTGTTTGCACTCAGTAAAAAAGCGATATACTTTACCATGGTACTTTTTTGCAAATGCCTGCTGTCGGTCTCTAATGATTTTCGCGAATTACAATAGAGCCCCTTTTATATAAAGCACCCCTCAAGAAATTGCCTTATATCATAAAAGCAACGAACGGCTCAAAGAATCTCTTGGAAACTACTCCTCTTCACCGTAACAACCATCCCACCGGCCTCCGGCTTAGTCTCTAAACTTTGCACCCCATTTCTACGACCTTCTATGGTGCTTCTTTTTATAACAGCATACCTCAACAAACGTAACTTGTCAATACTTTTTTTCCCAATCACTTCCTTGTGTTCGATTTCCTTCTTTCTAGGATTTCCGATTCTTGATTTCTCTACGTTTCATCCGATTCTTGATTTGCAAAAAAGAAGGGAGGCAAAATGCCCCCCAGCCATCATTCTTCTGTTGCCTTCGTCGGTTCCGCCGTCGGTGTCAGCGTTACGGTACCGGTCGGTGTTGCAGTCGGTGTTGCAGTCGGCGTAAGCTTCTTATCGGATGCCGGAACAAAATCCGGATCCTTCTTATACGCATCGTATATCACACCGTCCTTTACCGGATAGCTCATCGTACCGAGTGTTTGAAAGTCGCAAACAATCAAATCACCCTCTCTGCTATAGGTTCCGCTGATCTTGTTGTTCATCAAGCCTTCGATAAAAATACGTCGACTCATTGTCCCGTCCTCGAAAAACTCCATGATTGCGCTTCCGCCACCGGCAAGATCGCACTGTACCTTTGCAGAGAAACAATCTCCGTCGGGAATCGTTCCATCATACGCTTCCACAAGCAAATAGTCTCCAAACAAAATATACGTATATTCCCCACCGGTCTCGGAGGTTAGTCTCACCTCTCCGGCCTTCTTGTCAATCTCATACGTTCCCTTGTCGCCACTCTCACTTGCTTGACTATGGAAGCTTCCGTCTGCCAATAATGCAAACACATTGTTGCCGTCCGCATCCCACATGCTTACGTAATAGGTATCCTCCTCAAGCGTGTCCCCACAGCCGACCAGCATCAGCATACCGAGCATTGTACCGAACAACAGCACCACACGTAATAACTTCTTCATTTTCTCTTCCTCCGAGCATCCTTAGGCAAATACCGGAGGAATCGACCCCGTCGACCCTCCGGAAAACATTTTTATTAATCCTCGTACAAAGGATACTTTTCGGTCAAGGACTTCACAAGCGCTGCCGCCTTTTCTTGTCCACCCTCTTCGTTCTTAATTGCAAGACTAATTGCCTCCGCAATAATATCCATATCCGCTTCATTCATACCACGCGTCGTTACTGCAGCGGTACCAAGACGAATGCCGCTCGTTACGAACGGAGACTTCGGATCGTTCGGAATTGCGTTCTTGTTACAGGTGATGTGTACGGCATCGAGTACCTTCTCTGCTTCTTTTCCTGTAATGTCCATGTTCTGAAGGTCAACCAACATCAAATGATTGTCCGTACCGCCGGAAACCAAATGGAAACCACGACTCATCAAGCCCTTTGCAAGTGCCTGTGCATTCTTGATCACATTTGCCGCATACTCCTTGAACGAAGGATCCAATGCTTCCTTGAAGCAACCCGCCTTTGCGGCAATTACATGCATCAAGGGTCCTCCCTGAATTCCGGGGAATACCGCCTTGTTCAGCTTATGCTCTTCGGCAAATGCCTGACTGGAGAGAATCATACCTCCTCTGGGACCGCGAAGCGTCTTATGCGTCGTCGTCGTTACCACATGTGCATACGGAATCGGGCTTTCATGATAGCCACCTGCCACCAATCCGGCAATGTGTGCCATGTCAACCATGAGATATGCACCCACCATATCGGCGATCTCACGGAAACGTTTGAAATCAATTGCTCTTGCATATGCGCTTGCACCGGCAATAATAAGCTTCGGCTTACACTCCTTCGCAATACGCTCCACTTCATTATAATCAATGAAACCGTCATCATTTACTCCGTAAGGCACAATGTTAAAATAGCATCCGGAGAAATTCACCGGGCTTCCATGCGTCAAATGTCCTCCATGTGCAAGGTTCATGCCCATCACAGTATCACCGGGCTGAAGAAGAGCAAACTGCACCGCCATATTGGCCTGTGCGCCGGAGTGAGGCTGTACATTCACATATTCGCAACCGAACAGCTCCTTTGCACGTGCAATCGCCAAATCCTCCGCAATATCTACGAACTCACAGCCACCGTAATAACGCTTTCCGGAATAGCCTTCCGCATACTTATTGGTCAAAGGGCTTCCCATTGCCGCCATAACCGCCTTGCTTACCAAGTTCTCGGAAGCAATCAACTCAATGTTGTCTCTCTGTCTGCCAAGCTCAAGCGTAATGCTCTCGGCAAGTTCCGGATCAAATGCTTTTACATCATCAAAAGAATACATAATAACAGTTCCTTTCTCTTAGGTCTAATCTTCTATATCTCATCGGGGTTTCCCGTTGAAATCAAAACTTATAGTTCTCTCCCACAAAAGCCAGTGCACACATTCCCGCACCGACATGTGCACCGATAATCGGTCCGATTTCGGAAATGATAACCTCACCTGCCAAGCCGCGCTCTCGTACAATATTCGCAAGGAATTCCGCATTCTCAGGGGCATTCGCGTGACCGATAATAACAGTACCTTCCACGCTCTCCGCACCGTCATTCTCAAGACGAGCGGCAAGATACGAATACGCTTTCTTTGTGCCTCTTTCTTTCGCAACCACCACCAACTTTCCTTCCGGATCTACTGAAAGAATCGGCTTGATCTTCAGTGCCGTTCCGAAAATAGCTTCCACGGAAGACAAACGGCCGCCCTTCTTCAAATGAAACAAATCCTCCACTGTAAACCAGTGGCAGCAACGCACCTTCCACTCTTCCGTATATGCATGTAGCTCCTCCAAGGAACAGCCCTCCGCATAACGTCTTCCCGCAAGCAATACCAACAATCCCAAACCAATCGATGCGCAAAGCGAGTCTACGACAACAATTCTTCGCTCGGGATAATCCTCAAGCACCTGAGATGCCGCCATTTTAGCCGTATTAAGTGTTCCACTCATACCGGACGTAAAGCACAGATATAAGACATCCTTTCCCTGCCCCAGTGCTTCGGTAAAATGATTCATATATACTTCGGGATTGATCTGCGTCGTCTTCACCGATTCTCCCGCTTGCAATCGCTCATAAAACTCTTTCAGTGTCAGTTCTCTCTGATCCGGGTAATGCACATAATCCTTCTCGCCAAGGGAAAAGGTCATCGGAATTGTCCGAATTCCATACTTATCCAACCACTCTGCACCCAAATCACAGGTCATATCCGTCATCAAAACGTACTCATTCATATCCAATCCTCCTGCCTAAATCACTTGACATCAAGTGTTACGTAGGTGTCGCGTAAAACAATTCACACCTTGGGTAAGAATTATCGAGGCATTTTCATAACATACCACATTGATATTACCACACAAACTCCGAAAATGGAACACTGAAATGCAAAATATTTTTTCTTTTTCATATTGCACGGTACTCTTGTTCTTGGTACAATAAAAAAGAAGCACGGAATCGGTGCTTCACACAAAGAAAACAACATAAAGCGAGGACACGGATTATGAAGAGAACCGACTATCTTACTTGGGACGAATATTTTATGGGAATTGCCATGCTCTCCGCAAAACGGAGCAAGGATCCGAACACTTCCGTAGGCGCCTGTATCGTAAGTCAAGACAACCGCATCCTTTCCGTAGGCTACAACGGCATGCCGAAGGGTTGCTCCGATGACGAATATCCGTGGGATCGCGAGGGCGATGAACTTGACACGAAATATTTCTACGTATGCCACGCCGAGCTGAATGCTATCCTCAACTACACGGGAACCAATATGCGCGGCGCAAAGGTATACACGACACTTTTCCCTTGCAACGAATGTACGAAAGCATTGATTCAGGCCGGTATCAGCGAGGTCATCTATTTCAGTGACAAGTACAATCAAACAAAGGCCAACATCGCGGCAAAACGCATGTTCGCTTCCGCAGGAGTTGCTTGCCGCAGACTCAAGGGAACCGGAAAGTCCATCACATTTGAACTGTAGCACATAAAAAGGCAGCGTCCGCTGGACACTGCCTTTTCCTTTGCCTACTCTTCCACAAAACTGTCCTTGCCTACCCCGCAAAGCGGACATTCAAAATCTTCCGGTAAATCTTCGAATTTTGTTCCCGGTGCAATTCCGTTGTCCGGATCTCCGGCGGCCTCATCGTACACCCAACCGCATACGCCGCATACATACTTCTTCATTGTCTTACCTCCTGTTTTTTGTTTCTAATATTTCCCGCGGTTATTCTCCGCAGAGTCTCTCTGTCAAACGTTCCAACTGTGCCATACTCTCTTCATTCAGTGCAGACACAATCTTCACCTCTGTGTCGAGAAAAATAAGATTCTTACTCTTCTCCAGCATTCCCTTCATTGTCTTTGTAGCCGTCGGTGCCCAACTTCCATTCTCAATAAAGCCCACCGTACGATTGCTGTAATTTCGCTCTGTCAAATGCTCGATAAAGCTTTTCATAAACGGAAAGATATCCGCATTGTACGTCGTTGTTGCGAGCACGAGCTTACTGTACCGAAATGCATCTTCCACCGCCTCTGCCATGTCGAGGCGCGCCAAATCGTTTACGACTACCTTCGGGCATCCTTTTCTACGCAAAGCTTCGGCAAGAAGCAGCACCGCTTTTTTCGTATTCCCGTACACCGAGGTATAAGCAATTACTATTCCCTCCTCTTCCGGCTGATACGAGGACCAACGGTCGTACAATCCGAAATAATATCCAAGGTTCTCTGTAAGTACAGGCCCATGCAGAGGACAAATGATTCGAATATCCAGCCTCGCCGCCTTCTTTAGAAGAGCCTGCACCTGCGCACCGTATTTTCCTACAATTCCGATATAGTATCTTCTCGCCTCACATGCCCATTCCTCCTCAATATCAAGCGCACCGAACTTTCCGAAGCCATCTGCGGAAAACAGCACCCGATCGGTACAGTCATAAGTTACGATGACCTCAGGCCAATGCACCATAGGTGCGGCAACAAACGTAAGCAAATGCTTTCCCAGCGACAACTGATCCCCTTCACCGACAACAATTCGTCGCTCCGCAAACTCAGTTCCGAAGAAATTCTTCATCATGGCAAATGCTTTTGCCGAAGCCACCAATGTCGTCTCCGGATACCGCTCTGAAAAACGCAGAACACTTGCCGAATGATCCGGCTCCATATGCTGTACGACAAGATACTCCGGCTTCTTATCTCCGATTACCGCCGCAATATTCGAAAGCCATTCATCAGCAAATCCGATATCCACGGAATCCATAATCGCAACCTTCTCGTCCATAATCACATAAGAATTGTACGACATTCCGTTCGGTACCACGTACTGCCCCTCAAAGAGATCAATTTTGTGATCATTCACACCGACGTAACGGATATCCTTTGTTATTTTCATGTTACTTCTCCTCTCGCATTTTATTAAAAGCAACGCCCATCCTTACAATCCTCCGTCGTTCCGCCACGATAACAAAGCTCATTTTTACACTGTCTCGTTGCAAAAAACTCTTGCAGATTATTTACCGTGGTTTCCGCAATGTTGTTCAGAGCCTCTCTGGTCAGAAAGGCCTGGTGAGACGTCACAATTACATTCGGCATAGAAATCAGCCTCGCCAACGTGTCATCCTCCAGAATATGTCCGGAATTGTCCTCAAAAAACACATCGGCTTCTTCTTCATATACATCCAAACACGCCGCACCTACCTGACGTGATTTAATTCCCGCAAGCAACGCCTCCGTATCCACCAATGCTCCGCGGGAAGTGTTGAGCAGGATCACGCCCCGCTTACACTTCTTCAAAGCCTTCGCATCAATGATATGGTCCGTCTCCTCTGTCAACGGACAATGCAAGGAAATGATATCGCTGTTCGCAAACAACTCATCCAGCTCCACATAGCGAACGGTATCCCCGTTGTCCAGATCCTTTGCCGGAAACTTATCATACGCAAGCACCTTCATACCAAAACCACGGCAGATGTCGATAAATACACGTCCAATACGTCCTGTTCCTATGACACCGACTGTCTTCCCATGCAAATCGAAGCCGGTCATTCCCACCAAACTGAAATTGAAATCTCTCGACCGAATATATGCCTTGTGTATCCGACGTATCGACGTCAGCAGAAGCGCCATCGTATGCTCTGCAACCGCATATGGCGAATACGCGGGAACTCGAAGCACATGCAAGCGCCCATGCGCATGCTTCATATCCACATTGTTGAAGCCTGCACAACGCAATGCAAGAACGTCAATTCCCATCGCCGTTAGCCGATCAATTACTTTTGCATCCAACGTATCATTTACAAATGCACAGATTGCATCCGCACCTTGTGCAAGCTCCACCGTATCCTCGTTCAGCTTCGTTTCGTAATATTTGAACTCTACTCCGTTTTCCTTACCGTATTTCTCAAAAGATTCAATATCATATGGTTTTGCATCAAAAAAAGCAACCTTCATAATCTCCTCCTCATTTCTGTTATGCAGAAAGTTCTATGTTATAGAATAACCGTTTTCACAATATCTACACTTGTTTTTCTACTAACATCATAGTATACTTCAAAGAAAAAGTATGTTGATTTTTCAACAAAAGGATGATTTTATGAAACAATATCATGACGTTCTTCGAGAATGTCCTCTTTTCATACAGGTTGACGACGACAACCTTTGGAAAATGCTCTTCTGTCTCGGTGCGAAAATCAAGCATTTCAAAAAAAATAACATCATACTAAGCGAAGGAAGCCCTGCGGGTCACATCGGGATCGTACTTACCGGTTCAATCCAAGTCATACGATTTGACTATTATGGAAACCGCAGCATCCTTTCGAAGGTTTCTCCCGGGGAACTCTTCTGCGAAGCATTTGCATGCGCTGAGGTCGCTTCCGTTCCGGTCACGGTTGTAGCCAACGAAACCTGCGATGTCATGCTTCTCGATCACACACACATTTTGCATACTTGCGCCAACAACTGTGGCTTTCATCAACAGCTGATTTTCAATCTGATGAAGGATCTCGCAATAAAAACGCTGGATTTTCATCAACGAATTGAAATTACCTCAAAGCGTACAACGCGTGAGAAGCTTCTGACATATCTGAATTATTACGCAAAAAAATCCGCGAACAATCGCTTTGATATTCCCTTCAATCGTCAAGAGCTTGCCGATTATCTCGAAGTGGATCGCAGTGGCTTATCTGCAGAAATCAGCAAATTACGAAACGAAGGCGTTCTTCGCTGTACCAAGAATCATTTTGAATTGCTTGAGCACCGTATTTGACTATTCCTTTACGAGTGATCGCACCCATACACCTTTTTTCACAAGCACAATTCCTACAATTGCCTTCAAAATATCTACGCACTGTACAATCAGATACACCGTCAGGAGCGGCCAGGAGGTCTTATAAATCAGTAGCATTGCTATCGGAAGACAAACCGCCCAGGTATAGAAGCTATCAAACAAGAAGGTAATTAACGTCTTCCCTCCCGAACGCAACGTGAAATAGCAGCTATGAATCAGTGCATGGATCGAAAGGAACAGCGCCGAAATAAATATCAGCTTTTGCGCCAAACTCTCCACTGCCGGTATCTGATGATACAACTTCGGGAACACCCCCGACAGACATGCCACCGCAATGCCGATTGCCGTACATACCGCTACGTTAAATGCGGTAAGCTTTACCGCCGTATCTTTTGCTTCTTCCAGCTTTCCTGCTCCAAGTTGCTGTCCAATCACGACAGACAACGCCGCACCAAGTGCAATGTAAGCAATATTGGATAGATTATAAATGTTCGAGCTGATATTTAATGCAGCAATTGCATTCAGACTACGAAGAGAATAACACTGATTCAGTTTTGTCATTCCTCCCGACCACAGTGCCTCGTTAACAAACAACGGCAATGTCTTTACAAAAATCGTTCCGAACACGTGCGCGGGAATTCGCATCGACCGATATAGTCCCTTTAGGAACACAAATCGCTTGCCGTGCGTATAGATAACTACAATCAAACACTCAATCACACGCGCAATCAACGTCGCCAGTGCACCGCCTCGTACTCCCAAACGAGGAAATCCAAGATGTCCGAAGATCAACGCCCAATTAAGTCCCAGATTCACAAGCACAGATGCAATTCCGGCAAGCATAGGAACTACGGTTCTTCCGGTTTCACGCAAAGAACTCGCGTAGACCTGTACAATTACAAAGGGCAACAGCGAAAAAAGAAGTACACTCAGATATTCCTTCGCATAGGAAAGCGTCAACATAGCATTTTCCGCTTCCTCTTCCGTTCCACCCTCCAGAAAACTTTGAATCGCACCTTCCCCCATCGTCAAGAAGACAGCGATTCCACCGATAAGAATCACACTGCTTATATATATCTTAAAGCGAAATGCATGTCGAAAGCCTTCGTAATCCCCATTTCCGTAATACTGCGCACCGAAGATGCTTGCTCCCGAAGTGGCCCCAAAGATGCACAGGTTAAATACAAAAATCAGCTGATTCACAATGGATACACCGGACATTTCTTCGGTTCCCAAGCGACCAACCATCATATTGTCAAGCAGGCTGACCATATTGGTGATACCGTTTTGAAGCATGATCGGAATGGCTAGCATGAGCACCATTCGATAAAACTTCTTATCACCGATTAATTTTTTCATCTTTGCACCTTCTCTCGTTTTTACGAATAACTTCCTTCGATAATAACAAAACTCTTATATGAATGCAATAATCTTTTTTTATATTTAAGCCTTTTTCCCTTCTTCTTTCCTTGTGACAAGAAAACTTTTTTATTCATACATTTTTTATTTGCTATTTTATTCCGAGGTGATATAATATCAAGGAACGTATTATTGAACGGTATGATGTGTACGCAAATTATATCCATCAGAACACCCCATAATTTAGGAGGACATATGTTAACACTCAATCACATTACAAAAGACTATCCGATCGGCGATGATGTCGTTCATGCGCTATCCGGAGTCAGTATCTCTTTTCGCGAAAGTGAATTCGTAGCAATTCTCGGACCGTCCGGTTGCGGAAAGACTACCCTTTTGAATATTATCGGCGGTCTGGATCAGTATACCGA
This sequence comes from Lachnospiraceae bacterium, assembly GCA_045601665.1. Lineage (GTDB taxonomy): Bacteria > Bacillota > Clostridia > Lachnospirales > Lachnospiraceae > ISDg. The sequence goes on along the minus strand of JAZRZZ010000021.1, from coordinate 22,196 downwards.
AGGCGATTTGATTATCAACGGTCGATCCACAAAGGAATATTCCGCAAAGGATTGGGATACCTACCGGAATCACAGCATCGGCTTTGTATTTCAGTCCTACAATCTGATTCCTCACCAAACCGTTTTGCAGAATGTAGAGCTCGCTCTGACACTTTCCGGTGTATCCAAGACAGAACGCAGACAGCGCGCCAAGGATGCGTTGATGCAAGTAGGTCTCGGCGACCAGCTCAACAAGAAACCGAACCAGATGTCCGGAGGGCAGATGCAACGTGTGGCAATTGCACGTGCTCTTGTTAATAATCCCGACATTTTACTTGCCGATGAACCGACCGGTGCATTGGACACTACGACTAGTGTCCAGATCATGGATCTGCTAAAAGAAATTTCAAAAACCAAGCTTGTCGTAATGGTAACACACAATCCCGATCTTGCCGAGGAATATTCGTCTCGTATCATCCGACTGTTGGACGGAAAGGTTACCGACGACTCACATCCCTATGAAGCAGATGCCGAGGAGGCCAAGGTTGACACGAAGGGAAAGCACACCTCAATGTCGTTCCTTACGGCACTCTCTCTTTCCTTGAATAACCTAATGACAAAGAAGGCACGCACCTTCCTTACCGCATTTGCAGGCAGCATCGGCATTATCGGCATTGCACTGATTCTCTCGTTGAGTAATGGCGTCAGCGAATATATCGACCGAGTGCAGGAGGAGACCCTCTCCACCTATCCGATTACGATTATGCGGGAAACCGCGGATATGACCTCTCTGCTGACTTCAATACTAGGGGTGCATGCCGATGCCCAAATCAAACATGACAAAGATGCGATTTACTCCAGTAATATGATGGGTGAACTCATCAATGCGATGATCTCCGAAATTAAGGTCAATGACCTAACCTCATTTAAGAGCTATCTCGACAACCATTCGGAGATTCAGGATCTTGTGACCGATATTCAATACACGTACGACATTACTCTGAACATATTCAAGTCAGATACCTCAAACGGTATCGTTCAGGTCAACCCGAGCAACATTATGACCAGCATGATGTCCGCAATGGGTATGACCGATTCCGCGATTGGTGAAATGGACTCCATGGCCGGAATGGCAAGTGGTGCATACGGTCTTAATGTATGGTCCGAGATGCTAAACAATCAAGAATTGTTAGAGTCTCAATACGATATGATTGAAGGTCACTGGCCGAACTCTTTTGATGAGGTCGTTTTGATTGTCAACGAGGATCATGAAATCAGCGACTTTAGCCTGTACTCTTTGGGTCTTAAGGATTCCTCCGAAGTGGAGAATATTCTTAAGGATGTTATGCAGGGAAAGCCCATTGTCAGCGAACAGGTTCGCTACTCATACGACGAGCTTCTCAGCCTTACCTTCAAGCTTGTACTTCCCACCGACTATTATACCTACGATGAGGCAACCAAGGTATGGGTTGACAAGAGCAAGGATACTGCTTACATGAATACACTACTTGCCGACGAAAGCCGTGCTACCACATTAAAGGTTGTCGGCATTGTATGTCCCAGTGAGGACGCAGTCGCAACCTCTATGAACGGTTCTATTGCTTATACACATGCACTTACCGAATATGTTGTAAAGCGTTCCGGTGATGCTCAGATCATCAAGGAGCAGTTGGCAAACCCCGACATCGACGTGTTCACCGGCCTTCCGTTTGAATCTACCGAGCCTGATATTCCTTCTGCCGAGGAAATTCGCACAATGCTTACTATGCTTGGCGACGAGGAAAAAGCTCAGCTTCAGATGATGCTCTCTATGTATGGCTTTGAAGATATGCCGCTAGAGCAGATTCTTCAGGCTCTAACCGACGAGCAGATTATCGAAATGTTCGGTCCGCTCTTCGTTCCCGAAGAAACCAACAATACCTACGCAATGAATATCTTTAAGCTGGGCTATGCCGAAATCGAACTTCCACGTGCGATCAGCATTTATCCGAAGAACTTTGAAGCAAAGGATCGAATTACCGAATTGATCGCAGAATACAACAGCAAGCAACCTGAGGACGAACAGATTGAATACACCGACTACATTGCTCTGTTGATGTCTTCGGTCAGCACCATTATCAACGCCATCACCTATATATTGATTGCATTCGTCGCTATCTCTCTCGTGGTATCCTCGATTATGATCGGTATTATTACCTACATCTCCGTACTTGAGCGTACTAAGGAGATCGGTATTCTTCGTGCAATTGGTGCTTCCAAGAAGGACATCAGCCGTGTATTCAATGCCGAAACACTTATTGTAGGCTTTGTAGCGGGTGCTCTCGGTATTTTAGTTACCTTACTGTTAAACATTCCGATCAACATCATTATCGTTCATTTGACCGATATTCACGGAATTGCGCACTTGCCTTGGATTGGCGGAATTCTTTTGGTTGTTATCAGCATGTTGCTTACATTGATCGCAGGTCTTGTACCGTCGAGAATCGCGGCAAAGAAAGACCCTGTAACAGCTCTTCGTTCCGAGTAATTCTTATCGAGCAAGGCAGTTTTCCACCACAACGCAAAGACGGAATCCCCACAAGGGCTTCCGTCTTTTTTGCAAATAATATTTTCCTATTTCAAAAATCGAAAGGAACGAATTGCTGTATTTCCGCTTCCGCGATAGGTCAAATAGATTGCCTGCGTCCCGTCGGGAATCGCAACTTCGGCACAACTTTCTTCCCATACATTCGACGATTCAATCGGTAACATAGCAATTGCCGGTGCGTCCCATGCCGTTCTCACTTCAAAATATCCGTGCGCATAGCCTCGCGTATATATTGCAATTCCCTTTACATCGGAGCATGCAAAATACTTAAATCCAAGAGTTGCATTGTCCTGTACATTCGCTACATACCCGAGATCTCTGTCTCCATCCCGACCATCCTGCATAACCCTCGGACGTCCTTCTCCGCCGACATAACAATCCGGTTTGTCCGTGAACAAATGGCAGGCCAAATATGCCGGATACTCGCCCTCGCCAACAAGCGGTCCTCCGTTCAAGCCACAGGATGTAATCTCCGCTTGATCAAAATGTCCATCCTCATGTAGCATCAACGGCTCTGCGCAGCCCTGCCTGCTATACCATGTGTTGTTCGTATGGCGATGGTAGAAAATGTACCATTTCCCTTTGATATTCACAATACTTCCGTGATTGTTCGCACCATACGCCATCGGCATATCGGCAGGCTTATAGGTATCAATTCCGAGGTCGCAATTGCTTACGAGAACACCTCCATAGGAAAATCCCTCTACCGGCGAATCACTGATCGCATAACAAAGCTCGTGCATCACCTGCGAAGAGTAAATGAAATAATACGTATTGTCAATCTTACGAATGGACGCCGCCTCAAAATAGGCATGCCCTTCAAAGCCGGTGCCTGCACTGTACTCACAACCGGGAACAACAATCTTCGGTGCTTCCGCAATGGTAAGCATATCTGCCTTCAATACCGTTACCATTGCACCACTTCTGGACTTATCTCCAACTCCACAGAAGCCGGTATACATATAGGTCACGTTCCCCTCGGTTAATACCCCGGGATCAAACTGCGGTTCATCCCCGAGCTTGTTACCAAGTAACGTGCCATCCTCATAATGCACATAGCCATAGAACTGGTACTCCCCCGCCGGGGTATCGCATACCGCCACCGATACAACATTCACCTTATCAAGCACATAATAAAGATAATACCGTCCATCCGGTCCCACCGTCACGTCCGGTGCATACAGACACATCTTCCCTTCTTTGTTAAACGGATCCGCTGTCTTTGGATAAATGACTCCTTCGTAATGCCAGTTGCTTAGATCATCTACCGGTGCAGACCAGCACACATAATCGCCCATGCAGAATACATATCCGTTGAAATAATCATGCGAGCCGTACACATACACACGGTCACCGAATACATATGGTTCTCCGTCTGGAATATACTCCCATGACGGAAGATACGGATTCAACGCTTGTCTCTTCATAACATACCTCCCAAACATCACATTTGCATATAACATAGCATAAATCACATTTTCGTGACAAGTCAAAACACCAACTTGGATAACAAAATGCAAAAAAGAGCGAATAGCACAATACTATTCGCTCTATATCGCTCACTTATTCCTCCGGCGTTGAACTCGGTTCTCCGGACGGAGTCGCCTCCGGAGAAGGAGAAGGGGAAGGGGAAATCTTCTGCGTATCAACAACACCACTCGTCACCTTAATCTCCTTTTTATCCATTACCTTCTGAATATCTTCTTTGAATCCATTCCATGCATCCTCATCCTGCACAAAGAACAACGGACACATGCTTCCCGTAATATCACTGTGACGCAACACCTTCGATATCGGAATATCGTATTCTTCACACAAATACGCAACCAACCTTACCATATTAACATACGTTGCACTACTCATCGAGCCATCCGCGCCCGTATTGCAATACTCTATGGAAATGCTGTTCACATTATACGCCTTCGATGCACACGAAACCTCGGTTACCGGAATGCATTGAAGAATAGATCCGTCCAAATCAATTAAGAAATGTACACTCTCCGTTGTTTCCTTCTTATCTTTCAAGGACTCGTAATACGCACGTTTCTCATGTGCAGAAGTGCCCGGAACGATTGCATAGTGAATCACTATGTTCTCTATTTCCTCCATGGCAATTCCCGGTCTGGAATAATCGCTGACCGATAGCAGATTCTGCTCTACCTTGATATCTCCGACCTTCTCCACGATTCCATCGTCGTGAGAGGTAAAGATCAAAGAAATCAATTTGATAATCAGCAACAAGAGCAAAATGAGGATAACTGCCAACGCTCCGAGGATTGCATACTTTCGTATCATGCGCTTTCTGCGACGTTGTCTTCGCCACTCTTCTCTCGACATAGTAGCCATAGTACTTCTCCTTTATTTCGCAAACCCATTACTCGTCTACACTGTAATTCGGTGCTTCCTTCGTAATGTGAATATCGTGAGGATGGCTTTCCTTCAAGGATGCAGCGGAAATCTTCACAAACTTTGCATTTTCCTTCAAGTCCTGAATACTCGAAGCTCCGCAGTATCCCATACCGGAACGAAGACCTCCAAGTAGCTGGAATACCGTGTCCTCAACAAGACCCTTGTATGCCACACGCCCCTCTACACCTTCCGGAACAAGTTTCTTTGCATTCGACTGGAAATAACGATCCTTACTACCATTCTCCATCGCTGCAATTGAGCCCATGCCACGGTATACCTTATATTTTCTACCCTGGAACAGTTCGTAGGAGCCGGGGCTTTCCTCACAACCTGCAAAGATGGAACCCATCATACAAACATTCGCACCGGCAGCCAGTGCTTTCGTAATGTCGCCGGAGTACTTGATTCCACCGTCTGCGATAATCGGGATATTGTACTTCTTCGCCGCTTCATACGCATTCATAATTGCGGTAACCTGCGGAACACCAATACCTGCTACGATACGTGTCGTACAAATCGAGCCAGGTCCGATACCTACTTTTACGCAGTCCGCACCAGCTTTGATCAACGCTTCCGTACCTTCCGCGGTTGCCACATTTCCCGCAATAATCTGAAGGCTCGGAAATGCATCACGAACCATTTGTACTACACGAATAACATTTGCGGAATGGCCATGTGCGCTATCAATGACGATTGCATCAACCTTTGCCTTCACAAGTGCTTCCACGCGGTCCAAAACATTTGCGGTAACACCAACACCCGCTGCACAAAGAAGGCGTCCCTGAGAATCCTTTGCAGCAAGAGGATACTTGATTGCCTTCTCGATATCCTTGATCGTAATCAAGCCCTTCAGATTTCCTTCGTCATCCACAATCGGAAGCTTCTCCTTACGTGCCTGTGCAAGAATCTTTTTTGCTTCCTCAAGTGTCACACCTTCCTTTGCGGTAATCAAACCTTCACTCGTCATCGACTCACTGATCTTCTTCGAAAAATCAGTCTCAAATTTCAAATCACGGTTCGTAATAATACCTACCAGTTTCCGTCCTTCGGTAATCGGAACACCACTGATACGATACTTTCCCATCAACTCGTTGGCATCCTGAAGCGTATGGTTCGGAGAAAGTGAGAAAGGATCACTGATAACTCCGTTCTCGGAACGCTTCACCTTATCAACCTCTTCTGCCTGTGCCTCAATGGACATATTTTTATGAATTACGCCGATACCGCCCTGTCTTGCCATAGCGATCGCCATACGATGCTCGGTAACCGTATCCATTCCGGCACTCATAAGCGGAATGTTCAATTTGATTGTACTTGTCAACGACGTCCCGAGCTCCACCTGATTCGGAATCACCTCAGAATATCCGGGTACCAACAGGACGTCATCAAATGTAATACCGTCACAAATAATCGTTGCCATAAACTTCCTCCTTTATGTGTATTTTTTTAGATCTCTACTACCTTGCGAGGTGCCTTACTCTTCATAAGAGCAAGCAACGCCGCATCGGGCTCAAAAAGAAGGTACTCCATCTCTTTGTCGCCCTTATGAATAATCGCATATACCTTATGCTCTTCATCACGAATAAGGGAGGTGAAATCCTGTGGCTTCATAGACATATGCTGATATCCGTCAAGCGCATGGGAATTCACCGGTGCAACAATCTCCACCTTGTCCATATCAATACGCTTCGCGTGCTTACGTCCGTTTCCGCCGAGAATCTTATCAAAATCCAGCTGACCGTCAACGAACACGTATTCATATACCACGTCAAATCGGGGCCATATCATTACCGTAAAGAAGATGAGTATGGCATTTACAACAAATAGCACAGGGCTGATCATATACCCCAGCAAGGCAAGCACGATCACCAATCCAATCAGTGCCGCTTTCGCAATCGCACCACCGATGGTTGGTTTTCTTGCAACCAAGCATTCTCCGTAACAACCGTCAGATCTCATTTGTCACTTCCTCCGTCAAAAAGGGGCACTGACTCCCCTTATTGTATTACATCATTCCCATTCCCGCATTGGGATTCGCCATAGCGGGCACTTCTTCCTTAATATTTCCTACCGCTGCTTCCGTTGTTAGAATTGTGGACGCAACACTTGTTGCGTTCTGAAGCGCACTTCGTGTTACCTTTGCGGGATCGAGAATCCCTGCCGTTACCATATCCACATATTCCTCTGCAAGTGCATCAAAGCCATAGCCTTCCTGCATCTCACGTACCTTATTCACGATTACCGCGCCCTCAAGTCCGGCATTTGCCGCAATACAGAACAACGGTGCCTCCAGTGCCTTCAAAACAATCTTCGCACCGGTCTTCTCATCCCCCTCAAGTTCTGCCGCAAGTGCAGATACCTTCTTGGAAGCATGAATATAAGCAGAACCACCACCTGCGATGATACCTTCCTCTACTGCTGCCTTCGTAGCTGCGAGTGCATCCTCTAAGCGAAGCTTTGCCTCCTTCATCTCCGGCTCAGTTGCCGCGCCGACGCGAATTACAGCCACGCCGCCTGCCAACTTTGCAAGACGCTCCTGAAGCTTCTCACGATCGAACTCACTCGTTGTCTCTTCAATCTGCGTACGAATCTGTGCGATTCTCGCCTCGATCTGTCCCTTATCGCCTTCTCCGTCAACAATTACGGTGTTCTCCTTCTGAACCTTTACGCTCTTCGCACGACCGAGTTGCGCAATGGTTGCCTCCTTCAACTCAAGACCGAGTTCATCGGAAATTACTGTGCCACCGGTAAGAATCGCGATATCCTGAAGCATTGCCTTTCTACGATCACCATAGCCCGGTGCTTTTACCGCAACAGCAATAAATGTACCACGAAGCTTATTAATTACAAGTGTCGACAGAGCCTCACCCTCGACGTCTTCCGCAATAATCAAGAGACGGGAACCGGACTGCACAATCTGCTCAAGTACCGGAAGAAGCTCCTGAATATTCGAAATCTTCTTGTCAGTAATCAAAATGTAAGGATTCTCAAGCACTGCTTCCATCTTGTCCATATCAGTCGCCATATATGCAGAGATATATCCACGATCAAACTGCATACCTTCTACAAGATCCAGCTCGGTAAGCATCGTCTTAGACTCCTCAATGGTGATGACACCGTCCTTCGAAACCTTCTCCATAGCATCCGCAACCAACTGACCAACCTCTTCGTCACCTGCACTGATTGCAGCTACTTTTGCAATCTGCTCCTTACCGGTTACGGTCGAGCTCATCTCTCCAATGGCAGCCACAGCCACATCGGTTGCCTTCTTCATACCCTTACGAAGAATAATCGGATTCGCTCCTGCCGCAAGGTTCTTCATACCTTCATTGATCATTGCTTGTGCAAGAACCGTTGCAGTCGTCGTTCCGTCGCCGGCCACGTCATTTGTCTTCGTAGCAACCTCTTTTACAAGCTGTGCTCCCATATTCTCAAAGGTATCCTCAAGCTCAATCTCCTTCGCAATCGTTACACCGTCATTGGTAATCAAGGGTGCACCGTATGCCTTATCAAGCACTACGTTTCTGCCCTTCGGTCCAAGGGTTACTTTCACCGTATTCGCCAGCTTATTCACTCCGACCTCAAGAGCTACTCTTGCATCCGCTCCGTATTTAACTTCCTTTGCCATTACTTACTACCTCTTTCCCATTAATCTTCCACTACAACCGCCACAATATCATTCTGGCGTACTACGATGAATTCCTCATCACCGAGCTTTACTTCTGTGCCCGCATACTTTGAATAAATGACCTTGTCTCCTACCTTCACGAGCATCGTCACTTCCTTACCGTCTACCTTTCCCCCAGGTCCTACGGCAATAACCTCTGCCTGCTGGGGCTTCTCCTTTGCCTGTGCAGCAAGAATGATTCCGGACTTCGTTGTCTCCTCTGCAGCAACCTGGCGAAGGACCACCTTGTCTCCCAATGGTACTAATCTCATAATCTGCCTCCTAACATAGTTATTACTTTGCCTTTTCGTCCACGAAAAGGCTATTTGTCTTCTGTAGAGCGCGAATCAGCGCATCCTTCGAGTTCTTCCAAGGTGCATCGGCATTGCGATAATCAAACTTATCGGTAAACCACTCCAACTCATCACGAACTCTTTTAAAATTCTCAAGTGTCACACGATTCAAGGCTTTCTCAAACTCGTCAAGATTACGACTGCTGAGCTTCTCACCCGCCATCGCATGCAACTCTCCGTAGTGCTTCATGCAAAAACCCTTACATTTGCTAAACTTCAAACGAAAATCGCTGTCTGTTTCGTACAAATAAAATATGGTCGCAAGATAACGATCATAGTTCCGATTCATACGACTGCATACGTAGCAAGAGCATTGCTGCTTCTTCGTATACTCCAGCACCGCATCGCCGGATTCTGCCTTTCGAAACAACGATGGTGCCTTTATCTTAGAGGACGCCGCCTTCTCGAGCTGCTTCTGCTGACGATCCATGTATGTAAGAATCATCAATCCCAAACCAAGGCGATTCTGATTCTTATACATCATCGGCAAATGCTTCTCACAAAAGCCCACCTTATCGGTCTCCATACGCACATCGTCTTCCATGTAACTTGCACCCATAACGAATTCAATGGCGTCATCCTGTAGCTTGTTAAAGATGAAACATACCGGACATTCACAATCTGCGTCAAATGCATCATTTACCGGTATGGAATACAGCTGTTCCTTCATGTTCTACCTCATCCCTGCGTCTTATTTTGTCGGCTTGTAGCTACTCTTCAGAGACGCAATACGGTTAAATACCAAATGCTCCTCCGTTGTGTCCTTGTAATCCACACAGAAATATCCGTTGCGCAGGAATTGGAAGCTATCATAAGGCTTCGCATCCACTATGGAAGGCTCAACAAAGCACTCCTTCACGGCAAGCGAGTTCGGATTAATGTTCATCGTACCGTCCTCGTTATAGACACCTTTTTCTTCGTCAATCAGATTCTCATACAAACGTGCCGTTGCCGCAATTGCCGTTGCCGCATTGACCCAGTGAATCGTTCCCTTCACCTTCCGTTCACAGCCGGAGCCGGATCGGGTCGCAGGATCGTAGGTCGCATGTACAACCGTCACTTTCCCCTCTGCGTCCGTCTCGTAGCCCGTACAGGTTACAAAGTAAGCATTCATAAGACGTACTTCATTTCCGGGGAATAGGCGGAAATACTTCTTCGGCGGCTCAATCATAAAGTCGTCGCGTTCAATATACAATTCACGTCCGAAGCTCACCATACGCGTACCCATCTCAGGATTCTCCGGATTGTTGGACACCTCAAATTCCTCCACCTGTCCTTCGGGATAATTGTCGATTACCAACTTCACCGGATCGACAATCGCCATCACACGCGGTCTCTTCAGCTTCAAGTCCTCACGAATACAATACTCAAGCATTGCATAATCCACAGAACTGTTGCTCTTCGATACCCCGCACAATTCCATAAACAGCTTCAAGGACTCAGGCGTAAAGCCTCTTCTGCGAAGAGCGGCAATGGTCACCAGACGCGGATCGTCCCATCCGTCCACAACGCCTTCCTCGACAAGCTTCTTAATATATCGCTTACCGGTTACCACATTAGTAAGATACATCTTCGCAAACTCAATCTGCTTGGGCGGTTGCGGATACTCGAGCTCCTTTACGACCCAATCATACAGCGGTCGATGGTCTTCAAACTCCAGCGTACAAATCGAGTGGGTGATTCCCTCAATCGCATCTTCAATCGGATGCGCAAAGTCGTACATCGGATAAATGCACCATGCGTCACCGGTATTGTGATGCGTCATATGGGCCACACGATAAATGACCGGATCACGCATATTAATGTTCGGAGATGTCATATCGATCTTCGCACGCAATACACGCGATCCATCCTCACACACTCCGCTCCTCATCTCCTCAAATAACGCAAGGTTCTCCTCAACACTCCGATCACGATACGGACTGTTCTTGCCGGGCTCCGTAAGCGTTCCTCGATATTCCCGAATCTCTTCCGCACTCAAATCGCAGACAAATGCCTTGCCTTTCTTGATCAGCTTTACTGCCGCCTCGTACATCTGCGGAAAATAATCGGATGCAAAAAACAAACGGTCCTCAAAATCGGCACCGAGCCAGCGCACATCCTCCGCAATCGACTCTACGAACTCCGTCTTCTCCTTAGTCGGATTGGTATCATCGAAGCGAAGATTGAATTGTCCGCCGTATTTTTTTGCAAGACCGTAATTTAACAATATAGACTTGGCATGACCAATATGCAGATAACCATTCGGTTCCGGCGGAAAACGTGTCATAACGCTCTCACAGGCCCCCTCCGCAAGATCCTTGTCAATAATCAACTCGATAAAATTCTTAGAGATCGTCTCTTCCGTTGCGGTTGCATCGGTTGTCTTCAACATCTCTTCCATCTCGAATTCCCTCCTAAAGCTTCGAATTGTTATGCTTTTCATCCGTTCATTTTCTCAAAAAAGAAACTCTTCCACCACATAACATATATTTCGTCCATTCTACCACAAGTCGCGGCAATTGGGAAGATGCAAAAATCATAAAAAAACAGTTTTTTTTCTTCACTTCCGAGTCAATTTGACAATTTCTCTTCGAAAACCAAATACAAAACCCCCTAGACGATTTCTCGCCTAAGGGGAATGCTTCCTGTTTACTTCGTGAGATCATCCTTCTCCACGTCGTACTTCTCCATCGTCTCCGCAAGCTCCTTGTCTCCGAAGCTCTCAAGAGGCGTATTCAAAATCTTAATCGCATTTTCATCCTCGATATTCTTCTGCTTCTTTCTCGCCTTCCACCAATTGATCAGCAATACAATCACAATTACGATGACAACACCGATCACTAATACTTTCAGCACTTGTGTGAACGTATTGGTTGTCTCAATATAGTCACCCTTGATGTCGTTATAATCCACAAGGCGAATCCGCACCTGAATACCGGAAGCCTCAAAGAACTCCTCCGCTCCTTTGCGTAGATGCGACTCCGAATCTACCCAATCCAGTTCATCCTTGAAAAAGGAACGGTCAAAACTTCCACCGGAAATCGGCTTTACACCGTCGTTACGCATCAACTTCGCCACATCCGAAAGCGACTCTCCCAGTTGAAGTCCGAGATCCTGTGAAAAATTCACCGTATATGCCTGCCAAAATTCATCGTCGTAGTTATCCATAATCCCAACGATTTCACTTCCGCGATATTTGGAGCAGCTCACATCCGTCTCTCCGTCCGCCGAACAAATCACAAGCATATATCCTTCCTTGCTTCCGAATTCTTCGATGTAGGCATCTTCGGCATATGCTTGCAAGACTTCCTCATCCACTTCGGTCGAATTACTTATTGTAAATCCACCATTCCCCATCGCAATAAGGATAAACATCAAAATCAGTGCAATGCCCAATACAACCAAGCATCCACATCCACCATCCGAGGAGCTCGACGTTCCACTTGTCGTCGTTCTTGTTACACCAACATTCGGACCGGTATGATAATGCACATGCGTCGTACGTCGCGGACTGTAGTATGTAGGAGAACGATATCCGGTTCTCCCAAACCCACTGAAACTGCTACTTCTTCCTACGCTACTTCTGCTACTTCTGTGAACGCTTCCTCCGAAGCTTCTTCCGCTGCTACCACGGAAGCCTCCGCCTCCGCCGGATCTGCCGCCTCTTCCCATGGTTTCTTCCTCCCTTTTACTCCCATTATGGAATTAAATAATCATACACCGCGATTTCCATCAGCATATGCTTTACATACGCATTGCCATGCTGGTATACCAAGCCTGCCAAATCGTCCATCGACGAACCGATGCTCTGTAACCACGGTGAAATATTCGCCTCTCCGATCTTTAGCCCTTCCTTCTCAAAAATGCATTGAAGAATCATCGACTTCTTCATCTTCTGCTCGGCGCTTTTCGCAATAAATGCATCGAATTCCTCTTCCGTCATCTTATAAGCCTCATATACATTCGCAAACTGATGCTTGCCGTAAGCTTCAAGATAAGTCGCCTCACTATCCTCATAGCGCTTCACAAGCACTGCCTTCGTCTGCTCCTTCAACACTTCAAAATACTCCGGATATTCCTTCACCGTGCAATTCTCAAGCAGATACTGATCCAGGTAGGAATACTTCTCCGTCATCTCCCCCGGCTCAGGGATGTTCTTATAGTCGCAAAGCACAACGTAGTCTTCTAGCTTCACTCCGGTCAACAATCCGTTCTTATTCAGCAACTTGCTAAACAACACAGAATTGTCCACCCAACCGGCTTCCTCAAGCCCACGTTTCTCTGCGTCAGTAAACTTCGCATTCACCATCTCCCAAGGGGAAAATGTTCTAACACGGTTACGCCACCAATGTCCGAATAGCATCGCAATCACCGCCACAATGGCGATTCCGAAAACTACCGCTATCACAATCCACATTTCACGTCCCGCTTTCTTATTCTTCTCTGTCGTCTTGTCCAAAAATTTCTCCTCTTCCGCAGTAAGCTTCACTGACCATTCTGTTGATTATTATATACGATTTCAAACAAATAATCAAGGTGTTCCGAAACGATTCATAAAAAGTTCCGAAACACCTTTGTCTCCCTACCGATAACGCCTATAGATGTGATAATACAACTCAATGCGTCCCTCCTCCGAGGTCATCTGCTTCAGCTTCCCCCTAAGGCTCTCGTCCTCCTTTAAGAACGCAACAATATCCGGATTATATGCCGTACCAGCTCCGCGCTCAAACTCCTTTAACACCGCATCAAAATCCTTGCCATTCGAATAATTGCGTCCTAAAATATCCGTCGCCGCATCCATGCAATCACAAATACGCAACAAATCAATTAAGATACGATACTTCGAGGAGGTAATATCAAAATAAGGAGGATACCCACTCTTACCGTCATAGCTTCGATGATGACCGAGCGCAATCTCCGCATACGGTCGCAAATGTGGGTTACGCACCAAAATTTCATAACTCCACTTCGGATGATGTTTAATATACGAATACTCCATATCCGACAATCGACGAATCTGTGTATTTACAATGTTCGCAATCAAAATCTTCCCGATGTCATGACATCTCGCGGAATTGTACATCAGCTTCAACAATTCTCCGCTCTGCTCACGCACGCCATCGGTGTCTGTCACATTGCACAGTTGCATAAACAGCTCCGGCTTCTTTGCAAGCATCCTCTCGAGAATCAATTTCGAAAGGTTTGCCGTCATTACCGTATGAATCAATGTCGCCAACTGTCGGCTGATAATCATGCAATCAATAAATTCTATCGCCTGCTCTCGATCGTCAATATATTCTATCAAATCATAAAGCAAATGGTATAAGCACTGATCGAGATATTCCTTGCACGCACACTCACGTGGAATCGTCTCAATGTAAATCTTCACATCATACAAAAGCTCTGCCGTCATCTGCTGCTTCCTTGCACTGTCGCACTCGAACTCACGAATCATCTGAAGCATCGGCCTTGTTGTGTGCCGAATCACCGCAAACCGACTATCCTCCGGCTGATCATACCAGTTAGGATTATTAAAATCATATTCTTTCGTCACAGAACGGTAATAAGAACGAATCAGCGTATAGGTCTGCTCGGGCTTCATCAGCTTCGAATAGAATGCGTATACGACATAACCGACGTAGATCTTCATATTACGTTCTTCCATCGGAAGCTTTGATTGCTCAATATAACCGATCGGAAATGCCGGTCCAATCTCCTTCTTAAGCTTCTCGTCTACTGTATCCCAGTGAAGTGCCGCCATGAACATCACATCCGTTCCGGTCTCTGCCAACGGCTTTTCGATCTTCGCCCATTCCTCTTCACTGAAATACTCCCGATATCTTCGAATCTTCGAAAGACGGTTGAAGCAATCAATCAAACGATTTACATTGGGATAAAACTGACTACTCTCCATCGTGTACTGCCTACGAATCGTACTCAATACACGATGTACGTCCTGCAGAAAATCCTCATCATTCTCATGCATCGCCCGCAAATGATCAATCTTATCCATGTATTGCGATACCCACTCGCCCTGCTCCATGGCAAGCTTCTGCAGATTCCCTTCAACGTTCAAAAAGGCATTGTTGGAAAACGCGCACCGACATGCGCGCTCGGTGAACTCATCTCCCACCGAATGAAAATAGTCCCACAGCTTCACAAACATCTGCGACTCCAACACATCATCGCACATCACATTCATAAAATAATCGTATGCGCCCTCGTACAGCGTTCTCGCCTTCTCCTCATCCAGAGGCTCCTTTCCGTACAAAATAGGCTTAATATATGTACCGAGTTCCTCTTCGGTCAGCTTATAGTACGCACGAATAATCTCCGACTTGTTCACAAGACGTTTTGTCCAAGCCTCCTTATCGTTGGTGTGCAGAAGCTCATGCTCAATCGCATCCACTGCATCCAGACGCTTCTTATAATCGATATACAGTTCCGCAATTGAACCAACCAAAATGCTCCCCTCCCATCGTTATTCTCGTACGATTTTATCATACTCTCTTTCCGCTAAAAAAGCAAGAAATATCTTTATCATCGCACATAAGTAAGGAGAAATGCAATGTTAGCTTGCATTTCCCCTCGTTTTAACATTTTTCATTTTTTCTTAATAATCTTTTCCCTAACTTTCGAACCGAATAAGATAACAAACTATCCTCTATTTTCCCTTCATAATCTCCAACATCTTCGCCACGGCCGTATCCACGGACGTATAATCGATATACCCGACATACAGTTTTCTTCCCTTGTAGGAATAGCAATAATTCGAGCCCCCCTTTGTCTTAATTGCATAAGATTCCATCGTCCAAGTAGCCGAATCATTCAATTGCATACGAACAAGTGCTGTCAGCTGGTCCATACTGAGGTCGGTTTGAAAATTGTTCTTCACCGCTCCCATAATGTCCCCGAATTTCATTAACGAAGCGGGGGTGGTCATCTTATTGATTACTGCTTTGATTAACTCCGTTTGATTTCGTCCCCGTTGATTGTCTCCTGCGGAAAACACTTTGCGTTCTCGTGCGAAAATAAGTGCCTGCTCCCCATTCACGTAGTTATATCCCTTCTTAAAGTTCATACCTCCGGAAGAAAATTCATACGCAGAATACACGTTCACACCACCGAGAATATTTACAAATCTCTCTACGCTTGTAAAATTGACTCGCACATAATAATCAATCGATATGCCGTATACCCGTTCCAGTGTCTTCATTGAAGCCTTCACACCATAGATGCCCGCATGTGTCAGCTTATCATAGCTGTTTCCGGAGATTCCCGGAATGATTACATAAGCATCTCGCGGAATCGTCACAAGTAAAATCTTCTTCGTTTTCGGATTCACCGTCATCAAGATATTCACGTCGCTTCGGCTACGCACATTAATCACACCCGACGTATCAATTCCGCTAAGATAGACCGTAAAATAGTTCTTCGTCAGATCTGTCTTCCCCTCTCTTGGCGGCATTTCAACCATATTCACCGGAGGAATCGTCGGTGTCGGCGTAATCGGAACCGGTGTTGCATTCGGATCGAGACTCGGGGTCGGAGTCTCTGTAGGATTCGGTGTCGGCGTAATAGAAAGTACCGGAAGTTCTGCTTCAAACGAAAGCTCTTGCAAAATGCGTGTCTGCTCCTCAAACCCTTCTTCGTATTCGAAAAGCAATTCTACAAAGGAGCGGTCGAGAATCATCGCTTGAACCTCTTTGCTCAAAAGTGCTGCCGCAAGCTCACTGTAGTTGTCGTAGGCTCGTGCATTGATACTCGTCGAATACGTCTTATTAATATACTCAACTACCGCCAAGCTGTTGTCGTATTCGTATGCGTTTTGCAAGCCATACGTATATGCAAGCGTGTCCTTAAGATTCTTCGCCGAATCTTCTCGGAGAACGACAACCGCCATCTCCTCTACCGCAATCATCTCCTTATCCCCGCCGGTAATATTTTCAACCGTAGACCGCGCTTTTTCAAGATAATAGAATCCGACAGCGTACAGAATCGTGACCGTAATGCTCACTACAATCCCGAGAATCAATCGTTTCCTTCCGCCGTTCAGAAACAGCAAATACGCAGTTAGTGCCGTCACCGCAGCAACAATTGCATACACCGCAGCCATATATCTTCCCGGCAACACCGGGAAACGAAGCAACAATACAATCAGCATAGCTGCCGCAACACCCTGTGCCATAAATACGATTCCCCCAACTGCATTTCGCACCTTTATTCGCTTTCTTTCCTTCATATCCTTATCTTCCATCCTCTCTGTCATCTCCATGTCCTGTGCGGAAGCATGCGAATGGACTCCACACAAAAAGGAACACGTCTCATAACAATCACTCGCTGATTATTATAAGAGTGTTCCCTGTAAAATGCAACTATAACCGTTACCGTCCCGAAATCACCGCATTGATCTTCTCAATAGCCGTATTGATCGAGGACTGCTTTAATTTTGTAACGTAGAGCTTGCTTCCTCGGTATGAATAGCAATACGCCGATGCCCCCGAACCGGACACAGCATACGTCTCAATATGCCACTGTGCCGGATCGCTCAGCTGCATACGCACCAACGACGTCAATTGATTCATCGTCAGATCAGTTTGGAAGTTTGCGCTTATCTGGCTCATAATTCCGCCGAAGTTCGTCAGTGCCTCTACACTAGACATCTTCGCAATGACTGCCTTAATCAGCTCCATCTGATTCCTTCCGCGTTGATTATCTCCTGCGGCAAACGCCTTACGCTCTCTCGCGAACGCAAGCGCCTTCGTTCCTTTGACGAAATTGTAGCCCTTCTCAAATTGATATCCTCCGGAACTCGTGAACTTGTACATCGAAAATACATTCACACCACCCAGAAGATCCACAAACTTCGTCACGCTGGTGAAGTTTACTCGCAAGTAGTAGTCGATATTGATACCGTAGACGTTCTCCAATGCCTTCATGGAATATTTAATTCCGTAAATGCCTGCATGCGTCAGTTTATCGTAGCTTCCGCCTGAAATCCCTGGAATCGTGACATACGCATCCCGCGGTGTATTCACAAGCAAAATCTTCTTCGTCAGCGGATTCACCACCATTAGGATATTCACGTCGCTTCGACTCTTTGTATTGATGGCACCGGAGCGATCGATTCCGCTGCAATATACGATAAAATAATTCCCCGCCACATCCTTATTGTCCGCTCTCGGAGGCATATTTACCGGCGGCCTTGTCGGCACCGGTGTCGGCGTGTTCGCCGGATCCTTATCCGCGTAGTCAATCGGCTTCTTCGTCGGTGTTGGCGTTCCGTTTGTTCCGGGTCCATGCGTTACACTGGGCGTCGGACTGCCCTCCGGTATCGGTGTCGGGTCTTCGTCCTCATCCGGATACAAAGATTCCTCCGGTGTCGGTGTCGGCGTCATATTCATCACCGACAACTCCGTCTCAAATGAAAAATTCGAAAGCACTCGACTTCCTGCAGCAAAGCCAACCTCATATTCCTCAAGCATATCGACATAGGATTCGTTCACAACGATTGCACTTACCTCACCCATTAGCAAAGCCTGTGCCACCGCACTGAAATTCTCATGTTCCCGAACCGAAAGTGACACGCCGTATTGCTTTTCAATATGATCGACAACCGCAAGACTATTCGGGTATTCATAAGAATATTGTATTCCATAAGTATAGGTCAGCGTATCCTCTGTCTTCTGTGCAGGATCATTCTCCCTAACCATAAGTACCATATGATCGACAAGCACCATCTCCTTATCGATCCCCGTAATGTTCTCAAGTGTTGTCCGTGTTTTCTCCAAATAGCCAAATGCCACTCCGTAAAGAGCCACTAGCAACACCGAAAGAATCACACCGACAACAAAACACTTTCGTCCGGTCAGCAACAAATACCCGGATAAACCAAGCAATACCGCCATACCTCCGAACAAAAGCGCCATATACTTTGTGGGAAGGATGGGAAAACGAAGGCAAATGTAAACCATCAAGCCTGCTGCCAATGCGTGAAGAGCCAATAGCGTCCATCCGGCAATACGTCGTGTCTTCAAAGCAGACGGCCGGCTCGTCGCGCCTGTCATATCTTCTGTTCTCACCATTGTTTCCTTCGCTTCGTCCATCGTTCCCACTCCTAAACCTTCGATATTCTCTATACCAGTGTCATCACATCGGTATACTCAAGATCGAGACTCTTTGCCACGTTCTTATTCGTACACTTATGTCCATAGACATTCACACCGTTTGCAAGTCCTGCATCCTTCTTCACCGCAGCCTCCAGACCCATCTTCGCAATCATGCTTGCGTAACGATACGTCGTATTTGTCAAGGCAATTGTCGAGGTGTACGGCACTGCACCGGGCATATTACCTACGCAATAATGAACCACGCCCTCTTCGATAAATACCGGCTTGTCATGCGTTGTCACATGCGAGGACTCGCAACAACCACCCTGGTCGATGGCGATATCAACAATAACCGCTCCGGGCTTCATAAGCTTCAGATGCTCGCGACGCACAAGCTTCGGTGTCTTTGCACCGGGTACCAGTACGGAACCGATCACAAGATCTGCCTCTGCTAAGCACTTGCGAATGTTAGCCTCAGTACTGTAAAGGGTCGTAACACTCGCACCGAAAACATCCTCCAAATAAGACAAACGATTCAGATTGATATCGAGAAGCGTTACCTGCGCATCGATGCCTACCGCAGCCTTCGCCGCATACGTACCGGCAATACCACCGCCGATAATCACAATCTTACCACGCTCCACGCCGGGAACACCACCAAGCAGGATGCCACGTCCACCGAAGCCACGCTCCAAGTACTTTGCACCCTCCTGAATACTCAAACGACCTGCAATCTGACTCATCGGACGCAGACACGGAAGATTGCCCTCCTCGTCCGTAATCGTCTCGTACGCAACTGCCTTCACGCCCTTCTTCATCAACGTCTCCGTCAACTCCGGATTGGGTGCCAAGTGAAGATATGTATAAAGGATCTGTCCCTCGCGAAGATATTCGCACTCACAGGGTTCCGGCTCCTTTACCTTTACAATCATCTCTGCCTTCGCATAGACCTCTGCCGGCGTATTCAAAATCTTCGCACCCGCTCTGATGTACATACTGTCCGCAAAATCCGCACCTTCTCCCGCATGTGTCTCCACATACACCTTATGTCCCTCCGCTACCAACGCACTTACGTTGTCCGGAGTCAATCCCACACGGTACTCGTGGTTCTTCAATTCTTTCGTAACACCGATAATCATTATGATATCCTCCATACGTTAATATAGCATCTCGTGCATGCACGAAATATACCTAAGATACATCATAGCACATTTCAGAAAAAATACAATGAAAATTTGATCGTCGCAAAAGAAAAAAGAAAGGCCCTTTGACCTTTCTTCTTACTCAATCTTTTATCAAAAACAAATACTTCCTACAGAACTTCACACGCGAGAAGATTACAATCAGCACCAGTGAGCCGATAAACGACACGCCTACCAACAACGGCAACCGTACAAGCTGCGGGAGCGACACCTTACTCAGCACCTGACACACCCCGGACAAAATACAAACATGTATGAAATAGACGCCAAACGCTCTCTTGGAAAGATACGCCATCGCACTACGCCCACGCTCTCCCGGTTCTTTGCCACGTCGAATCCACTCAAATAAGAAGCATGCGCACAAAAGAATTCCAATGAAATTATACAGCACTGCGTAGCCCGTGCCTTTGCCATATGCCCATAGCTGATAACCGCACGTCATAGCAAACGAAGCACAAGCTCCGAACACTACGACTGCCTTCGGTGCCTTTGCCATTGCTCCCTTCCCGATATAATACCCGAGAATCACATATGCCAAATAAATAGAAAACAGGTACGAGTCCTCCAGTTCATAGGTCAAAAGCGTCGTTGCACCCGTCATCCGAAGCGATGCATTGATGTTCGGAATCACCATCCCCGCCACAATAACAAACGTCACCGGTAGCAGCACCACTCGCTCCTCATACCGCGTTACCGCAAGCGAAACCATTGGAAGCAACAGATAGATGCACAGAATCATCGGCATATACCACATGCTTCCCATCGTCTGCTGATTCACGAACAACAGCGTCAAAACAAAGCCCTTCAACGCGGCCACAAAGCCCTCCGTCCGCAGAATCGAGTTCGGCCCGATACTCAGGTACCAATACATAATCGCATACCACAGCTCCGCTGTAATCAATAATCGCATCCAATGATGTTTCAGAAAGTACTTTACCTTCTCATTCGTGGAATAATCCCGCGATAGCAACAGATGTCCCGTCAGCATCAAAAACAACGGAACCCCAAGTCGACTGAATACATAACATCCTAGCTTTACCGCTGTCAGATACCAAGGTAACGTTTCCAATTCTAGCTTCGCACCTTCATAGACTGCAAATGTCCGACTCACCGCATGGTTCATCACGACCGAAACAATCGCAACCACGCGCGCAACATCCGCCCAATACTGCCGCGTACGCATCTTCCGTTTCCTCCGTCACCGAATCAGTACATCTCGAAATTCATGCTTTCGTCACTACATCGTATCGCCTGAAATTACGCTTCGTAGCCGCACTCACGAATCACCGTCACCACACTGTCTACCAGCTCTCGGCACAGCTCCTCCGTCTTCGCCTCTACCATAACACGAACGACCGGCTCTGTCCCGGACTCACGCACAAGAATACGACCGGTGTCGCCCAACTGCTCCGCAACCCTGCTTACTGCCGCCTGCACTCTCTCATCCGCCTGTGCCACTGCCTTATCTGTCACACGAACATTCTTCAATACCTGCGGATAGATCGTCAAGCCCTCGCTCAGCGCGCTCATCGGCTTCTTCTTCGCAAGCATAACCTCCATCATCTTAAGGCTCGTCAGAATACCGTCACCGGTCGAAGCATACTTTGAGAAAATGATATGACCGGATTGCTCTCCGCCGATACGACAACCGTTCTTCACCATATATTCATATACATACTTGTCGCCGACCTTCGTCTTCGCATAATCAATGCCCTTCTCGTCAAATGCCTTGTACAAACCGAAATTGGACATCACCGTCGTAACAACGGTGTTTTGAAGAAGCTTACCCCTCTCCTTCATATAGCAACCGTAGATATAGAGAATGTGATCGCCGCTCACGACATTTCCCTTCTCATCTACACAAAGACAACGATCCGCATCGCCATCGTAAGCAAATCCGACATCCAG
>JAZRZZ010000020.1:0-8033 GCA_045601665.1 Lachnospiraceae bacterium | reverse complement strand
GGTATACAACAAGGGCAGAAGCAGAAAAAGGGACACTTTGATAATGGATTTGATTGCATAGCCGGGCATCAGCACGCCATCTACGTATGCCATGATGGAACAACAGACGATAGCGACGGAGCAGACGCCCCATAGGGTTTTATTCTTCATATGAGAACCTCATTTCTATTCCGGTATTTCAATGGCAATCTTGTGATCCTTGAAATAATACTCACGGTCATGTTCGTTGATTGCACGAAGTACTCGACAAGGATTGCCCACGGCAATTACATTGTCGGGCAGGTCTTTGGTGACAACGCTACCGGCGCCAATTACTACATTATCGCCGATGGTGATACCGGGAACGATTACGGTACCGGCTCCGATCCAGCAGTTCCTACCGACGTGGACCGAAGCGTTATACTGGTAACCCTGCTCTCTGAGTTCCGGAAGAATCGGATGACCGCCGGTGGCGATGGTGACGTTGGGGCCGAACATGGTATAATCACCCACGTAAATGTGGGTATCGTCCACCAGTGTGAGATTGAAATTGGCGTAAATGTTTTTACCGAAATGCACATGATGCCCACCCCAATTGGCGTGAAGCGGCGGTTCAATATAGCAGTTCTCACCGATCTCGGCAAACATTTCTTTCAGAAGCTGCGTTCTGCGCTCGAATTCCAAGGGGCGGGTGGCATTGAAATCGTAGAGCCTCTCAAGGCAGAGAAGTTGCTCACGCATGATGTCTTCGTCTGTGGGTAAGTATAGTTCGCAGTTGTGCATTTTCTGTTTTGTATCCATGGCGAATCCTCCGGCATCCATTTTATGCATTTTGAAGTGTATCAAGGTACGTAAGTATTTGATATTTCAAATCGTTGCATACTTCGTCTAATGTTGCATTTTGTAGTGGTTCAAGGGCGAGAAAGAGTAGGTTGCCCCAAGTACTGTCCCCTTTTTTGTCAACACGTGTATCAGGTAATTTATTGAGCTGTCTACATAAGTGGTCGTCTTGCGTCCAATCGTGATTACGAATTGCCACCCAAAAAGGTGTTTCTACCGATGAACAACTTTTCCACAAATCGCGGTCGTAGTTTAGAGAAATAGCAAATTCGTCAATGTATAGTCCCTGTGTATATCCTCTTCGATATGCAGATGCTTTTAGCCCTTTTTTTGATGTTTGTATTGTATCGTCATTACATAGCAAGTTAATTGTCTCATCAATAACGGTATAGTAGCGATCTGCTTGTATGGCTACATTAGCGGTCAAATCCTCTGGAATAAAAGGAATAAATGCATCGCTGTCCATCTGAGCGCAATAGCCTTCTAATTGCTGAATATCTGAAAGATATCTTATGTCTAGTGAACCGGCTACTTGCTTCATTAGTTCAAGCGTCTCAGTCCACGTCATTATGGCCATATGAATTTTATCGACTGATATACAAAAATCGTTAATTGGTTCTATCACTCGAACAGAACAGATTTCTTTGAGCTTAGTCCAAAGACTGGTGCGTCGGTTTGTAGGACAAATAAAGATTAATCCATTCCCGTTATTAGCTTTTAGACGATCGATATATGCAAGTGGCTGATTGGGCGTTAATCCGGCATAAAATTTCATTTCGCATAACAAAATTTCGTTGCCGGCATTATTGTTGCCGGTCATATCAGGGCGTTCTTTGTCATTTCCGGATACTTGACAAATATACTGCAAATACTCGTCTAATGATATCTCTAGGTGTGAAGCGACTCTCTTCGTAAATGCTTTGTTCAGTTCGAAAGACTGGGACAGAAGATACTGCAATGAAAGTGTGGCAATATCTTCTTGCGAACCGCGGATGTGTGTATATAGATGAGCAAGTAAAGCCATAATAATACCTCCTATGTATGGTGTAATGTATGTTACGCAGAATGTGGCACCTAAGTCAGTAGCACAAGTAGTTCACTTAGATTCTCCACAACCCAGTCTGCCTGTTCTGCTTCTGTCCGTGGCGTAGAATACTGACCAAAGCCCTGTTTGATCCAAATGGTCTTCATGCCCATGGCATTTGCCGGTGCAATATCATTATCGAGGCGGTCACCTACCATAATCGCCTGTTCGGGACGGCAACCGGCACGTTCCAGCGCGATTTCAAAGATGCGAGGGTCTGGCTTAGCAACACCTTCCTCGGCGGAGGCTACCACCAAGTCAATGTAATCAAGTACACCAAATGCCCGCAGACGGTGGGCAGTACCAAGGCTCTGATTGGCAATGACGCCGATCTTATAGCGTGTGTGAAGCTCGGCAAGGCAGCTTGCTGCATCGGGATAGAGGCGTTCGTCCTCCGTGTGCCACGGAGTCTTCGTCAAGCCGAAATGCTTCATGGTCTCTAGATCGCCCTTCAGATTTCTGCGGTAGAAGCTCATCATAACCTCTGTGAATTCTTCATAAGTAATCTCGGTTCCGCGGATTACGTCCTCAATGCGGTGCTTATAAGCAAGACTCTCATCAACGAGGGTCGAACCCACATCAAAGAAGATCCATTCAATGTTCTGAAACATAAATACCTCCGTAAAAAAGAAGCAGATAATTATCTATTATACGACACGCCATTTCCTTTGATATGCCGTGAATCATTTGCAAGCTCTATGGTGGGCGTGGTGAGTGCGCCGAACTCGTCGGAGAGGCTTAATACCGTTACTGCCGTGAAATCCGGGCATAGTGTACGGCACAGATAGAAAAACGGTAGGTTCAGTAGGTGAGACAGCAGCGCCGACGAGGAGCCGCCGTGACTGAAGAGGGCAATGGTTTGGTCTGTGTTATGTCCTGTGACGCGATAATTTGCGCCCTCGCGGGTGTACCCAAGGGAGGCCAGCCACTTGTCGGCCTCGGAGGAAACGCGCCTGATTTCGTCAAATACGACATTGTAGCAAAACAACTCTTCCTGTGTCCATGACTCATCCATCAAGGAATAACCGAGAGAAAGGGCGTGGAGCGACGTGTCCCAAGGATGGCCGTTTGCGTATACTTCATGTCCATCGGTGGCACCCCAGCGGATCTCGCGCATAAAGTCCAGTTTGGTCACCGGCAGAGACAGGAGTTCCGCGGTGTGCAGTGCAGTTTCATAGGCTCGGTTGTTGGACGATGAGAAGATGCGGTCGATTCCTTCGTCTTGGAGACGTAGAGCGGCTCCGGCGGCCTGTTCATGGCCTAGCGGTGTAAGGCAATCATTTGCGTAATCGGGATGACCGTGTCGTACTAATATTATCTTCATGTTGTGTGCAATCCTCGTTTGGTTCTGATATAGGTTATGTTGTGAACAAGTACTGATATTGATATATTGTAGCATGAGGCGGGGCAAATGTCCAGCAGGGGAAGAGGAAGAGCGCAGATGCCGTCGGTACGGCTGGCAGGTTGCACAATATGCGGATGGGAAAATGTACAACATCACGAAAGGTAGGCTTCGATTCGGCATTTTCGTGTGTGCAACTGTGTGAATCGGAAGGTCATTTTTCATGAATTCCGTCAATGGATTTTGTTTCATCGAGATGATAAGATATGGGCACTAAATATCAATTGCGCTACGGCGCCTCTATGTGCAGTCAACGGTTTCTGTTCAAAGAAGTGACATCCGCGGAATGTCAATAACGGAAGAAACTGTTGACATGCATTCTGAAATTTCTTATAATGGAGATGGAACTATGGACAAAGACAAGAAAGAATTCTCATTTGACACAATTGGCCTAAAAAATGATTTCATGTTCTGCACAGTAATGCGTAAGGCGGAGTTATGCAAGCCGTTTCTCGAGATGCTTCTGGGGATATCGATTCGCGAGCTGAAGTATGCGGAGAAGCAGATGACCGTAGATATCGTATCGGATGCTAAGAGTATCCGCATGGACGTGTATGCGGGAGACGAGGCAGGGACGATATACAACATCGAGATGCAGGTGCAACCGAAGAACAACCTTCCGAAGAGGGCAAGGTACTATCAGGACTTGATCGACCTGAATCTACTGGATAAGGGACATGATTATTCGGAATTGCCGAATAATATCGTCATTTCCGTCTGTGATTTTGATCCGTTCGGAAGGAAACGCGTGCGCTATTCCTATGAGAATCGTCTCATAGAAGAACCGGAGTGTTCTCTTGCGGACGGGACGATGAAAGTGTTTTTGAATCTGAACGGTGATCTCACGGGTGTGAATGTGGAACTTCGGGCGCTGATTCATTACATGTTGACGGGAGAAGCAACGACGGAGTATACCGAGGCATTGGAGCGTGAGATTCGAATTGTTAGAAGCAATGCGAGATGGAGGCGAGAGTATATGACGCTGCAGGAAAAGATGGATGATTGCTATCGTGACGGACGTGTGGAAGGTCTTGCTGATGGAATTAAGCAGGACAGGGCACAGTTTGGTGCGGTGATTCGGATGTTGGTTGATGAAGGGCGTTCGGAGGAACTTCCTTTTGTTGCGGAACGCATTGAAGAGTATATTGCGGAGTTTGGGTTGAATGACGGAACATGAGAGGAAGATGTTCGTAAGTGGAGTTTAGAATATTGTATGAGTGAAGGATCGCAGGTTCGGGAGAGCCTGCGATTTTTTATGTGGGCAGGAGGAGCCGGAAGGTGACGATTGCCGTTATCGGCAAGATAAGTGATGGGAAATGAGGTGAAAAGTGCTTTATATTTTGCCGATAGTGTGGTATACTATGAGTAAGAGAATTCGAATGGAGGTGAGCAGATGAATTATATTTCGGTTGCTGAGATGGCGAAACGGTGGGAGATGTCGGAGCGTAGTGTGAGAAATTATTGTGCAGAGGGCAGAGTCCTCGGTGCTGAACTTGTGGGTAAGACGTGGATGATTCCGGAGGAGGCTGAGAAGCCGGGGAGAAAGAAACGACAAGGGGCAAGAACACTTCTTGAGATTCTTCGGGAAGAGAAGGCGGCAAAGTATTCGGGGGGCATCTATCGCAAGATACAGATTGAATTAACCTACAACTCCAATCACATCGAGGGTAGTCGGTTGACCCATGAGCAGACTCGTTACATCTACGAAACCAACACCATCGGAATCGGAGATGGTGTGGTAAATGTGGATGATGTGGTGGAGACGGTAAATCATTTTCGGTGTATTGATCTGATGATTGATAAGGCGGGAGCCAACATTACTGAATCGCTGATTAAGGAACTACATCAGCTTCTAAAAAGCGGAACGTCCGACAGTCGTCTGGATTGGTTTGTAGTGGGGGATTATAAGCGTCTGCCAAATGAGGTGGGCGGCAGGGAGACGACCGCGCCGGAGGATGTGCCGCAGGCAATGCGGGAGTTGCTGGCGGAGTACAATAACGGTGAGCGAAAATGCTTGGAGGATTTGCTTGATTTTCATTATCGCTTCGAGCGAATTCATCCGTTCCAGGATGGCAATGGCAGAGTGGGGAGATTGCTTCTGTTCAAGGAGTGTCTGCATTATGGAATTGTGCCTTTTGTGATTGATGAGAGTCTGAAGTTATTCTATTATCAAGGGCTTGCGGAGTGGACACAGGAGAAAGGCTTCTTGGTGGACACGTGTCTGACGGCACAGGACCGGTTTCGGGTGTGGCTGGAGTATTTTCGGATTGGATGAGAAGGAGGAGTTTCGGACTGTGAGGGACGGAGCTCCTTTTTTGAGGTGGAGGGTAAGTATAAATATTACTTGATAAAATGTGGGAGGAATGATACAATGAAAACAAGAGTTTTCGGCAGAATTCGAGTGAAAAATGTAAGGTGTCGAAATGTGTGACGGAGGCGTAGATATGCTTGTTTACGAAGGTACAAAGAGTGCTTTTTTACGAAGCGTTGAACAGGGTACAATTGCTTATGAGATTGAACAGACAATTTATGAGAAGATGAATCGTCATACGGTGTCAAATGAATTCCGCTCGTGGGAGAATTCGCTCAAAGACATGTATATAGTACTAAACGACCAAGAAATACCCATAGATGCCGGTATTGCGGTTGAGTATAATATTCCGCAGACATCGAAGCGAGTAGATTTTTTGATATCCGGGTACAACAGGGATGATGAAAGTAATGTCGTCATTATTGAGTTAAAGCAGTGGGACAAGGTTAGTGCAATTGATGGTATGGATGGATTGGTAAAGACCTATACCGGCAACGCCCTGAGAGAAGTTGTACATCCGTCGTACCAGGCATGGTCGTATGCGGCATTAATTGCAGACTATAATCAGGCAGTGCAAGAAGGGCAGATTGCGCTGCATCCGTGTGCATATTTGCACAATTACAAAAGAGCGGAAAATGACCCACTTGATGAGAGCCAGTACGCAACTTACATAGAGGATGCACCGGCATTCACAAAGGGAGAGGTCGATAAGCTTCGAGCATTTATCAAAAGGGTGATTGGTCGCGGTGATAACAAGAAACTGTTATATGAAATCGAACATGGCAAGATTAAGCCATCAAAGAGTCTACAAGAGTCTATTGCACGATTACTGAAGGGTAACCAAGAATTTGTGATGTTGGACGAACAGAAGGTCGTGTATGAAGAAGTGCTTAGAATATCTAGACTGTCCATGGTTGACTCGCAGAAGCGAGTGATCATTGTAGAGGGGGGACCGGGAACCGGTAAATCAGTGGTGGCAGTGAACCTCTTGGCTCAATTGACAAATGAGGATCAGTTTTGCCAGTATGTTTCGAAGAACAGTGCTCCGCGTAATGTGTACAAGAAGAAGCTGAAGGGCACCAAATTGAAATCCAGTACGGATAATATGTTTAAGGGGACAGGAATTTATACGGAAACCGAGAACAACATGATTGATACGATTTTGGTGGATGAGGCGCATCGCCTAAATGCGAAGTCAGGCATGTTTCAAAACTTAGGCGAAAATCAGATTAAAGAGATTATTCATGCAGCAAAGTGCAGTGTATTCTTTATTGACGAGAGCCAGCGCGTGACACTTAGTGATATCGGAAGTATTCAAGAGATTGAAGGATGGGCGATGAAAGCAGGGGCAGAAATTCATCGTATGGAGCTTCTGTCGCAATTCCGTTGTAATGGTTCGGATGGTTATCTGGCATGGCTCGATAACACTTTGGGAATTCGAGAGACAGCGAATTTTACGATGGAAGATATCGATTATGATTTTCGAGTGATTGATTCGCCTACGTTGATGCGTGAGATGATTATCGAACGTAATCAGTCTAGCAATAATCGTGCGAGAATACTTGCGGGTTACTGCTGGAATTGGATTAAAGACGGAGCAGCAACAACAACCGTTCACGATATTAAAATTGGCGATTTCGAGATAAGTTGGAATCTCAGTTCTACTCAAACCTATGCAATTGATGAAAACTCGATAAATGAGGCCGGTTGCATACATACATCACAGGGTTTGGAGTTTGATTATGTCGGTGTTATTGTCGGTGCCGATTTACGTTATGAGAATGGACAAGTAATCACTGATTTTACGAAGCGCGCGAAGACCGACCAATCGCTAAAGGGCATCAAGAGTATGTATAGAGAAAATCCCGAATATGCGATGGCACGTGCAGACGAGATTATTAAGAATACGTATCGTACTTTGATGACGCGAGGTATGAAGGGCTGTTATGTGTATTGTACGGACAAGCATTTGGCTGAGTATTTGAAGAAAAGCATTGGACAGAAGGACGGGTGACAGTAGATGAAACCGGAGACAATTGATAAAATTATCGAATTTCGTGACAGACGCAATTGGAAGCCGTTCCACAATCCAAAGGATCTTGCGATTTCCATTTGCTTAGAGGCGTCAGAGCTCTTGGAGGTGTTTCAATGGAGCGGAGAGGATACTTTCTGCGAAGAGAAACGCCAACAGGTAAGAGAGGAACTGGCGGACGTCTTGATTTACTGTGTTCATATGGCGGACGCTTGTGGGCTGGATATGGACGAGATAATCAATGAGAAAATGCTGAAGAATGCAAAGAAGTATCCGGAAGGATAGAGTATAGATTTTGCATTTGATTTCCATGCATAATGCACGATCAATTCACGAGGTGAGCAATGATCATTCCTAACACACTAGACTACTACAAAACCTACAT
>JAZRZZ010000019.1:0-13908 GCA_045601665.1 Lachnospiraceae bacterium | reverse complement strand
GCTATCATGAACCGCAAGCGTCCCTGTCAGATAGCATGTAAGGTTAAAGCAATTTCAATCAACGCAGAAAATACCGCAGCAATCGATGACGAAAAGTGCATTCAGTGCGGAGCCTGCGTTTACCACTGCCCCTTCGGCGCGATAACCGACAAATCTTACATCCTTGACACCATCGATTACATCAAGCAGAGCGAAGGCAACAAGAAATACAAGGTCTATGCTATCGTCGCTCCCTCGATATCGAGCCAATTCACATACGCAAAGCTCGGTCAGGTTATTTCCGGTCTCAAGGAGCTTGGCTTCTTCACCGTTATCGAAGCGGCTCTCGGCGCAGATATGGTTGCGCAGGAGGAATCCCGCGAGCTTGCCGAAAAGGGCTTCCTGACAAGCTCATGCTGCCCCGCTTTCGTGCAATACATCAAATCAGCCTTCCCTGATTTGATTCCTTTCATTTCTCACAATCTCTCACCTATGGCAACCATAGCCAAATATATAAAGAACTCTGACGAAAATGCGAAGATCGTTTTCATCGGACCCTGCACCGCGAAGAAAGCTGAATACAAACTCGATTCGGTCAGCCCCTTCATTGATTCGGTTATGACATTTGAGGAGCTTCAGGCTCTCTTTGACAGCAGAGACATTGACATCACCTCGCTTGGTGAGGACGTCCTCGACAACGCATCCTACTTCGGAAGAATCTTCGCAAGAAGCGGAGGTCTTTCAGATGCAGTTGCTCAGGCCCTCAAGGAGCAGGATATCAATTTCGATTTGAAAGCAGTCCCCTGCGACGGCATAGAAGCCTGCCGCTCTGCACTCCTCAAAAAAAGCAAGAATGCTCTTGATGCAAACTTCATCGAAGGCATGGCCTGTATCGGAGGATGCATCGGTGGTGCAGGCTGCCTGACACACGGCGAAAAGAACAAAGCCGAGGTCGATAAATACGGCAGAGAAGCATTTGAAAAAACCATCGGCGACGCCGTTTCAATTCTTAAGTATTGATTATAGCATAATATTAAAGGAAAATTTGGAGGTAAAATTATGAACAAAATCACAGTCATCGGATCCGGAAGCGTCGGCTCCACCATCGCTTACACTTTAACCGTTATGGGTATCGCGTCCGACATCGTTATGATAGACATCAACGGCGAAAAGGCTCTCGGCGAAGCTCTTGACATCAGGCAGGGTATCCCCTTCTGCAACCCCGCTAACATCTATGCCGGCGGTTATGCGGAGGCAAAGGATTCTGACATCGTTGTCATCACTTCAGGACTTCCCCGCAAAGCAGGTCAGTCCAGACTCGACCTCGCGCAGATTAACGTTAACGTTCTCAAGTCGGTCACCGAGCAGATCGTTCCTTATGCCCCCAACGCAACCTACGTTATCGTCAGCAACCCCGTTGACATCCTCACCTACGCATTCCACAAGTTCTCCGGACTTCCCGAAGAGCGCATCATCGGCTCCGGCACCCTTCTTGACACCGCAAGACTTCGCGCAAGAATCGCAGAATACTACTCCATCAGCCAGAAGAACGTTCACGCGTACGTCCTCGGCGAACACGGCGATTCCGCCTTCATTCCGTGGTCTCTCGCAAATATCTCCAACGTTCCCGTTCTCGACTACGCAGAGCATCTCAAGAGCTCCGCTATCATCCCGCCCTTCCACATCGACGAAGTTGAGGAGTATGTCCGTAAGTCCGGCTCCCGCGTTATCCAGAGAAAGGGCGCAACCTACTACGCTGTTTCCGCTTCCGTCTGCCACCTTTGCAAGTGCCTGCTGAGCGGAATCGACACCTCCATGACTGTTTCCACCATGCTTCACGGCGAATACGGCATCGACGATGTCTGCCTCAGCCTCCTGAGCATCGTCGGAAACAAGGGTGCTCACACCAAGATCCTTCTGCCCCTCAACGATAAGGAGCTCGCTGAGCTCAACCACAGCGCTGAATGCCTGAAGGAAATCATCAGAAACATCAAGCTCTAACTGCTTACCGAAAGGGGAAATATATTATGGATTATCGCATTGAACACGACTCCATGGGAGAAATGAAGGTTCCCGCAGACAGACTCTGGGCCGCCCAGACTCAGAGAAGCTGCCAGAATTTTGAAATCGGCGTCGGCATCGAAACTATGCCCCGCGAAATCACCCACGCTTTCGGCATCCTCAAGAAGGCGGCTGCCATCGCTAACCACGCGCTCCGCCCCGAAAAGATGACCGATCAGAAGCTTTCCGCGATCAAGACCGCGTGCGACGAGGTCATTTCGGGAAGCCTCAACGATCACTTCCCTCTCGTTGTTTGGCAGACGGGAAGCGGCACTCAGTCCAATATGAACGCCAACGAGGTTATCGCAAACCGCTCCAATCAGCTTCTCGGCGAAAAGCTTGTTCACCCGAATGACGACGTCAATATGAGCCAGTCCTCCAACGACACCTTCCCCACTGCTATGCACATCCCCGCGGTCATCGCCCTCGAGGAAAAACTCATCCCCGCAGCAAACGAGCTTATCGATACATTCAAGCGCCTTGAAAAGGAAAATGAAGGCATCGTCAAGAGCGGACGTACCCATCTTCAGGACGCAACCCCGATTACCTTCTCTCAGGAGATCAGTGGTTGGAGAAGCAGTCTTGAGATGGATAAGCAAATGCTTCAGATTGCACTCCCGAAGTTGAAGGCATTGGCACTTGGAGGCACTGCGGTTGGTACCGGTCTGAATGCACCGAAAGGCTTTGATGCAGCGGTAGCAAAGGCGGTTTCCGAGATCACCGGCAAGGACTTCGTTACTGCCGAGAACAAGTTCCATGCATTGACTTCTAAGGATGAGCTTGTGTTTGCACACGGTGCTTTGAAGGCACTTGCAGCTGACCTTATGAAGATTGCAAATGACGTTCGTTGGTTGGCATCCGGTCCGAGAGATGGTCTCGGAGAGATTTTCATTCCGGAGAATGAGCCCGGTTCCTCTATTATGCCCGGTAAGGTAAATCCGACGCAGTGCGAGGCAGTTACCATGGTAGCTGTTCAGGTTATGGGGAATGACGTAGCTGTTGGTATGGCAGCAAGCCAGGGCAATTTCGAGTTGAACGTATTTATGCCGGTATGCATCTACAACTTCCTGCAGTCCGTTCGTCTTCTTGCGGAAGCAATGGTTTCCTTCAACAAGAATTGTGCGGTAGGCATTAAGGCCAACAAGGAGAAGATGCATCACAACCTTCATAACTCTTTGATGCTCGTGACCGCTCTCAATCCTTATATCGGTTATGAGAATGCTGCAAAGACCGCAAAGAAGGCCTTCAAGGAGAATATTTCTCTAAAAGAAGCATGTGTAGCGCTGGGATTCCTTACCGAAGAGCGCTTCGATGAGGTGTTCCATCCGGAACAGATGGTTTAATTACCGTGAACTTAGTCGGTGTGCGGGGGACGGCCCCGCTTCCGTAGTATATAGAATTGGAGGTACCTATGAAGTATAGTTATTATCCCGGTTGTACTTTGAAGGCAAAGGCAACGGATTTGGACGAGTATGCACGCCGATCCGCAGAAGCCATGGGCATTACCATGGAAGAGATTCCGGACTGGCAGTGTTGTGGTGGCGTATATCCTCAGGCAAGCGATGAGATTGCTACAAAATTGTCCTCGGTACGTGCTTTGGTTGATGCAAGAGATAAGGAACAGGATCTGTTGACCCTCTGCTCCGCCTGTCATCATGTAATCAAGCGTGTGAACAAGGATATGCAGAACGATGAGAATATTTGTACCAAGGTAAATAATTACTTGAAGCTGGATGTACCGTATACCGGTGAGACCAAGGTCGTTCATTACCTTGAGATGCTTCGCGATCAGGTAGGCTTTGATAATCTTGCTAAGCTTGTGAAGAAGCCTTTGACCGGCAAGAAGATTGCTGCATATTACGGATGCTTGTTGCTTCGTCCTTCTAAGACCATGCAGTTTGACAATCCGGAGAATCCTACGATTCTTGAGGACTTCATTCGTTCTATCGGTGCAACACCGGTTCTTTATCCGCAGAGAAATGAGTGCTGTGGCGGTTATATTACCGTAGAGAACAAGGCATTTGCATCTGAGAGAAGCAATGTGATTATGAAGAGTGCACAGGAGAACGGTGCGGAGTGTGTAATTACCGCCTGTCCGCTGTGTATGTATAACTTGAAGGTGAACAGCTCCTACAAGGATCTGCCGGTGGTATACTTTACCGAACTGTTGGCAGAGGCTTTGGATGTGAAATAGGAGGTAGAGTGTTATGGCAAAGATTGATTTGGAATTGGCGCAGCGTGTTCAAGAAATCAGCGGCGTGAATCCGAGAAAATGTATGAAATGCGGCAAGTGCTCCGGTACTTGTCCGGCATTTGATCAGATGGACTATCATCCTCACGAATTTGTAGCTATGGTGGAGAAGGGAGATATCGAGCGTCTCATGTCTTCGAAATCCATCTGGATGTGTCTCTCCTGCTTCGCTTGCGTAGAGCGATGTCCGAGAGATGTACAGCCTGCGAAGTTGATTGAGGCTTCTCGCCTTGCATTGATTCGCAAGCAGGGGCAGAACCACTTGAAGGCGGAAGACATTCCGTGTCTTATTGATGAGGAGATTCCTCAGCAGGCGCTTGTGAGTGCGTTTCGTAAATATAGTAAGTAAGAGAGGAGATACGACATGCAAAGAATAGGTGTATTTGTCTGCTGGTGTGGCAGTAACATTGCTGCAACGGTAGATGTACAGAGAGTATCCGATGCCCTTGCAAAAGAGCCCGGCGTCGTATATTCCGTAAATTATCAATACATGTGCTCGCAGGCAGGGCAGCAGATGATTCAGGATGCAATTCGCGAGTATAAGCTCACCGGAATCGTTGTCTGCTCTTGTTCTCCGCGTATGCATGAGGCAACGTTCCGTAAGACGGCAGCAGTTGCAGGCTTGAATCCTTACATGGTGGAGATTGCGAACATTCGTGAGCAGTGCTCTTGGATTCACAAGGATATCGAGGAAGGAACAGAGAAGGCGATCATTCTCGGCCGTGCTGCCATTGCAAAGGTGCATTTGAATGCGCCTTTGACCGCAGGAGAAAGTCCGGTGGTAAAGCGTGCTTTGGTTATCGGTGGAGGTATCGCAGGTATTCAAACCGCACTTGATATCGCAGATGCCGGATATGAGGTCGATATTGTAGAAAAGAAGCCCACCATCGGTGGCAAGATGGCTCAGATTGATAAGACATTCCCGACGCTCGATTGTGCGGCTTGTATCTTGACTCCGAAGATGGTAGATGTTGCTCAGCACGAGAAGATTCACATTTACGCTTACAGTGAAGTAGAGTCGGTAAAGGGCTTCGTCGGCAACTTTAATGTATCGATTAAGAAGAAGGCCAGATTCGTTAAGGAAGACATCTGTACGGGCTGTGGTCTATGTACCGAGAAGTGTCCACAGAAGAAGGTTCCTAACGAGTTCAACATGGGTCTCGACACTCGTCGTGCCGTATACATTCCATTCGCGCAGGCCGTTCCGAAGGTAGCTACGATCGATGCCGATTACTGTACAATGCTCAAGACGGGCAAGTGTGGTATTTGTTCCAAGGTATGTACCGCAGGAGCGATTGATTATACGCAGAAGGATGAAATCATTGAGCAACAGTACGGTGCGATTGTCGTAGCAACCGGTTTCAATACGATTAAGCTTGACAATTTCGATGAATTTGCTTACTCACAGAGCCCCGACGTAGTTACGAGCCTTGAGTTTGAGCGTTTGATGAATGCAGCGGGACCTACCGGTGGTACGCTTCTTCGTCCCTCTGACGGAACGCATCCGCACACTCTCGTATTTGTGCAGTGTGTCGGCTCTCGTGATACCTCCGGCTGTGGTAAGCCTTATTGCTCAAAGATTTGTTGTATGTATACCGCAAAGCACGCGATGCTTTGTCGTGAAAAATATCCGGATACCGAAGTGTATGTATTCTATATCGACGTTCGTACTCCGGGTAAGAACTTTGACGAGTTCTATCGCCGTGCCGTAGAGGAATACGGAGTGCATTATATCAAGGGCATGGTCGGCAAGGTTGCTCCCGAGGGCGGCAAGCTGATGGTTCAAGCATCGGATTTGTTGTCAAATGAGCAGCTCCACATCGAAGCGGATATGGTAGTTCTCGCTACGGCAATCGAACCGGACGAGACCGCGCGTTCTCTTGCAACGATGCTGACGGCAAGCATGGACACCAACGACTTCTTCACCGAAGCACATCCGAAGCTTCGTCCGGTAGAAAGCCCTACCGCCGGAATCTTTTTGTCCGGTGTATGTCAGGGACCGAAGGACATTCCCGAGACGGTATCTCAGGCAGGTGCTGCCGCATCTAAGGTCATCGGTTTGCTTGCAAAGGATAAGCTGACTTGCAATCCTTGTGTGGCTCAGGCTGATGAGATGATGTGTAACGGTTGTTCTCAGTGTGAGAAGGTATGTCCTTACGGTGCAATCACGTATGTTGAGAAGGAATTCCGTATGCCGGATCGTACGACGGCAGTTCGTCGTGTCGCATCCGTGAATCCTGCCGTATGTCAGGGATGCGGTGCTTGTACCGTTACCTGTCCTTCCGGCGCAATGGACTTGAAGGGCTTCTCCACAAGACAGATCATGGCGGAGGTAGATGCAATATGCAAGTAAATGATAACAAAGAATTCAAGCCTACAATCGTTGCTTTTTGCTGCAATTGGTGTTCCTACGCGGGTGCAGACTTGTCCGGTACCAACCGTTTGACCTATCCCGCCAATGTTAAGATTATTCGCGTTCCTTGCTCCTGTCGTGTGAATCCGATGTTTATCTTACGTGCATTTCAGCGTGGTGCAGACGGTGTAATTATGTGCGGATGCCACCCGGGAGATTGTCATTATACTTCGGGGAACTATTACGCACGTCGCCGTATGACACTGTTGTTCAGTATGCTGGACTTCCTCGGAATCGAGAAAGAGCGTACTAGAGTTGAATGGGTATCCGCAGCGGAAGGTGCCAAGTTTGCCGCAACTATGAACGATTTCGTTGCGACCATTACCAAGCTGGGTGAGAACCGTAGATTGGAGGATATACGATGCAAGAACAAATGAAACAGCGTGCAAAGGAGCTCCTTGCCGATGGAACTGTAAATCGCGTTGTCGGTTGGGAAGCCGGTGAATTTGCGTATGATATCACTCCGGCTGTTTTTGAGACTGCAGAGGAGATTGATGCGAAGTTCGTATATGATGATTTTTGTAGTGCGAACCTTTCGAAGTATATGATCAAAGAAAGTCGCAAGGGAGGCAAGGTACTTGTATTTCTGAAGCCCTGCGATAGCTATAGTTTTAATGAGCTTTTGAAGGAGCACCGCATTCTTCGCGAAAATGTCTATATTATCGGAATTCCCAGCTACGGTAAGGCTGATGTTGAGAAGATGAAGGCGAAGGGAATCCAAGGTATTACCGGTATCCGCAGTGAGGGGGCGAACTTTGTTGTGAGCACCATTTACGGGGATGAGACGGTAACAAAGATGGATGTTATGGAGGACCGTTGCCTCGTATGTAAGAGTAAGAAACACGTCGTATATGACGAGCTGATCGGCGAGGAAGGCGATGTGATGCCTACGAAGCGTTTCGAGCCAGTAGAGGCACTTGAGGCTATGACTCCCGAGGAGCGTTTCGAGTTTTGGAGAGGCGAGCTTTCCAAATGCATTCGTTGCAATGCCTGTCGTAATGTATGTCCGGCATGCTCCTGTGAAAAATGTGTCTTTGACAATCCGACCTCCGGAATTGCGAACAAGGCGGCAGCCAGCAGCTTTGAGGAGAATATGTTCCACATCATTCGTGCATTCCACGTTGCCGGTCGTTGTACCGATTGCGGCGAGTGCTCGAGAGTATGTCCGCAGAACATTCCTTTGCACCTGCTGAATCGCAAGTTTATTAAGGATATTAACGAGCTCTACGGAGAGTTTCAGGCAGGTGAAGAGGCAGAGGGTAGACATCCGCTTACGGACTACACGTTCGACGATTGTGAGCCCGAAATTGTATACCACAGAAAGGGGTAGGTGAATATGATAAAGCTTTCGGCAAGTAAGTTAAATGAAGCATTCGGAGCAATCGCTTCCGCATATAAGCTGTACCTTCCGGTGGATACCAATGCAGGTGCACAATATAAGGAGTGGAGTGAAGGCATAGAAATGAGCAAGGCACTGAATACGAATCGCAGTGCTAAGGACTTCTTCTTTCCTCAGGTAGAGAACTTGGTGGATTTTAAGGTAGAAGGAAAATGTATCGAGATCAATCAAAGAGTCAACGAGTACGAG
This sequence comes from Lachnospiraceae bacterium, assembly GCA_045601665.1. GTDB lineage: Bacteria > Bacillota > Clostridia > Lachnospirales > Lachnospiraceae > ISDg. The sequence goes on along the minus strand of JAZRZZ010000019.1, from coordinate 5,616 downwards.
GATTTTGTAATATTCGGTGTTCGTGCATGTGATGCCGCTAGCTTCGCAATTTTGGATCGTGTATTCCTCAGCGAGCCGGTAGATACGTTCTATAAGAATCGCAGAGAGCACGGAGTTATCGTGACCATGGCCTGCAATCGTCCTGCAGAGACTTGCTTTTGTCAAACATTCGGTGTGGATGCAGCAAATCCGGGTGGAGACGTTAGTGCTTGGACGCTCGGTGAGAATTATTATATGGAGGCCAACACGGCGAAGGGAGAGAAGCTGCTGGCGTTGCTTTCTGCATATTCGGAAGCGGCTGATTCTACCGCAGTAGAACCTGTGAAAACCGCTATTAAGGTAATGATGGATCGCTTACCGCTTGCGAAGCTTTCCTTGGAGGGCATCGAGAAGCAGGAGCTGCTTACACTGTTCAATTCCGACAAATGGGCAAGTCTTTCCGAGAGCTGTGTCGGATGTGGAACCTGTACGTTTGTTTGTCCTACCTGTCAGTGCTATGACGTGCGTGATTTCGATACCGGTAATGGCATTCAGCGATACCGTTGCTGGGATTCCTGCATGTACTCTGACTTCACATTGATGGCACATGGGAACATTCGTAATAGCCAGCTGGAGCGTTTTCGTCAGAGATTTATGCACAAGCTCGTGTACTTCCCGAACAACAACGAAGGAATCTATTCGTGTGTCGGATGCGGAAGATGCTTGGCAAAATGTCCGATCAATATGAATATTGTAAAAGTAATTAAGACGTTAGGAGGGGAAGGTAATGAGTAATGTAACAGATCCGTTGGTACCGATGCTCGGTGTGGTGACGGACATTCGTGTCGACACTCCTGATGTTAAGACGTTTCGTGTGGAAGCCCCTGAGGGCGGCAAGGTGTTTGAGCATATTCCCGGTCAGTGCGCGATGCTTTCGATTCCCGGAGTCGGTGAGGCCTTGTTTTCGATCACGTCTTCCCCTACGAATCGTGAGTTTATGGAGTTCAGTATCAAAAAATGCGGTTGTGTAACCAATTGGCTTCATGCAATGGAAGTAGGTCAGATGATTACGATTCGAGGACCTTATGGAAACGGATTCCCGGTAGACACGGAGTTCGTCGGCAAGGATATGCTGTTTATCGCCGGTGGTATCGGCTTGGCACCGCTTCGTTCGGTAATCAACTACGTACGCGACAATCGTGACAAATACGGCAAGGTGGATATCGTCTACGGTTCCCGTAGCAAGGATGACCTCGTAGATTTTCCTGAAATCATGAATGAGTGGCGTAAGGAAGAGGGTATCAATGTGTACCTTACAATTGACAACCCGCAGGAGGGCTGGGACGGTCATGTCGGCTTCGTGCCGAACTACGTGAAGGAACTCGGTTTCGATACCAATAAAACTGCGATTATCTGCGGACCTCCAATCATGATTAAGTTTACCCTTGCGGGACTTACGGAGCTCGGCTTCGAGAAGACGCAGGTATATACCACAATGGAGCTTAAGATGAAATGCGGTCTCGGCAAATGCGGTCGTTGCAATATCGGTGATAAGTACGTCTGCAAGGACGGTCCGGTATTCCGTTGCGATCAAGTGGATGAGATGCCGAACGAGTATTAAGGAGTAGGAGGAAAGAAACATGGCTGAAATGTGTAATATTTATCTATATGGTAAGAAATATGAGGTCCCTTCGAATCTGACGATTATGAAGGCAATGGAATATGCAGGTTACCAGTTGGTTCGTGGTTGCGGCTGCCGTAACGGGTTTTGCGGTGCTTGTGCAACGATTTACCGTATTGCGGGTGACCGCGAGCTGAAGGCTTGCTTAGCATGCCAAACGAAGGTAGAGGAGGGCATGTACATTGCAACGTTGCCGTTCTTCCCGCTCGTAAAGCCCGTATACGACATCGAGAAGGTTTCCGCAAAGCAGGCGGTTATGATGCAGCTGTTCCCCGAGATTTATGCTTGTATCGGTTGTAACGCTTGTACGAAGAGCTGTACGCAGGAGCTGAACGTTATGCAGTACATTGCGTACGCACAGCGCGGCGATTTTGAGAAGTGTGCCGAGGAGTCTTTTGACTGCGTTATGTGTGGTGTATGCTCTTCCCGTTGTCCCGCAGGTATCTCTCATCCTCAGGTGGCAATGCTTGCAAGACGTATCAATGGCAAGTACATTGCTCCGGAGTGCGGACATTTGAATGACCGCGTGAACGAGGTAAATGAAGGTGCATTTGACAAGCTGATTGAGGACCTCATGGGCAAGCCCATTTCGGAAATCAAAGAGCTTTACAATAACAGAGAGATTGAGAAATAGGAGGGACGCGCACAATGTATAATGAACAGATGCTTGAATTGATGAAAGTCGTTGAGGCAAAGCGTGAGGCAAATGCTGCGCTGGATCCGAGACGTATGACGGCGGAAGAGAAAGAAAACCTCCTTGCAATGTATCATCCGGATCACAAGGTAGAGGAGTTCCGCGAATTGCGAATCGGACCGAACAAGGGTGGTAAGGTTCCGAACGAGCTTGCGGATATGCTCGAGGCAAAGAGCCGTATCCAGGAGATGAACCTTGACCTTTCCAATCCGGATTACGAGACGGACGTGTTGATCATCGGTGCAGGTGGCGCAGGTACCTCTGCGGCTATCGAGGCAGACAAGAACGGCGCAAAGGTTATGATCGTAACGAAGCTTCGTATGGGCGATGCGAACACGATGATGGCCGAGGGTGGTATTCAAGCTGCGGATAAGCCGAACGATTCACCGGCAATTCATTATGTGGACGCATTTGGCGGCGGACATTTTGCTGCGAAGCCGGAGTTGGTTGCTAAGCTGGTAACGAAGGCACCGGAAGCCATTCAGTGGCTTTCCGAGCTCGGTGTAGAGTTTGATAAGATGCCCGACGGTACGATGGTAACGACGCACGGTGGCGGTACTTCTCGTAAGAGAATGCATGCGGCAAAGGACTATTCCGGCGCTGAGATCATGCGTACGCTTCGTGATGAAGTGTTGAACCGTCAGATCCCGGTTGTGGATTTTACGTCCGCAATTGAGATTATTAAGGACGACAAGGGCGCTGCAGCAGGTGCGGTGCTTATGAATATGGAGACGAAGGAGCTGCTCATTGCGAAGGCGAAGACGGTAATCATTGCTACCGGTGGGGCAGGACGTGTTCATTATCAGGGATTCCCGACGTCTAACCACTATGGTGCTACCGCTGACGGTTTGGTACTTGCATATCGTGCAGGTGCTAAGCTCCGTGACGTAGATACACTTCAGTATCATCCGACCGGCGCAGCATTTCCGGAGCAGATCTTCGGTGCACTCGTTACCGAGAAGGTTCGTTCCCTCGGTGCAAAGCTTGTAAACATCGACGGCGAGGTATTTATGAACCCGCTTGAGACCCGTGACGTAACCGCTTCCTCCATCATTCGTGAGTGTAGTACGAACGGCAAGGGGATTCCGACTCCGGAAGGCGTTGGCATCTGGCTTGACACTCCGATGATCGAGCTGAAGAACGGAGAGGGCACGATTGAGAAGCGTATCCCTGCAATGATGCGTATGTTCGGCAAGTACGGTATTGATATTCGTAAGCAGCCGATTCTCATCTACCCGACGTTGCATTACCAGAACGGTGGTGTAGATGTGGATACCGAGAGCATGACCAACGTAGAGAATCTCTATGTTGCAGGTGAGGCTGCCGGTGGTGTACACGGCCGCAACCGTCTGATGGGGAACTCCCTTCTTGACGTTATCGTATTCGGCCGTAATGCCGGTCAGTTCGCAAGCGAGAAGTCCAAGTCCGTTGAGGTTGGCGCGCTTACACTTTCCCACGTAGACGATTTCGCAAAGGAAAGAGCGGAGGCAGGCATTGCTACGGAACAGCTTTCTCCGATGCTGTTGCCGGATTACGCACGTAAGAATTAATTTTCACAAAATGTATTGTGAATACGTATGTCACTTTGTGAACTTTTAGGATTGAATCTTATGAGCAAATGAGATATAGTTTTGTAGGAACCTGTGATAAGCAGGTTCCTACTACTGTGCTAAGATATCATGGAGGTTAGTCATGGAATTGTTCGGAGGCGTTATTGCCATTAAGGGAATCACATTCCTGATGTTCTGTTTGTTTATTATCGCTTTCCTAGGTTACGCACTCGGTCGTGTTACGGTTAAGGGTGTGAATCTCGGAACTGCAGGTGTCTTCATTGTCGCGCTGCTGTTTGGTTGTTTCTTCTATGAGCCGTTAGAGGAGCAGCTTCCGAATTATACGGACAATGCGTTGAAGATCGTAGAAAGTCTTGGTTTGATTCTTTTTGTGACTTCCGTAGGCTTTATTGCGGGGCCGAAGTTTTTCGGTAACATGAAGAAGAATTTCAAGTCTTATGTTCTTCTCGGTATTATCATTATTGTAGCCGGTGGTTTGGCTGCAGTAGGATGTATCTACTTGGCAAGAGCAATTGAGCCCAATGCGGATTTTAAGGGCTTGACTGCCATGGTGGTCGGTCTGCTGTCCGGATCGCTGACTTCTACACCGGCGTTCTCCGCTGCAAAGGATACGGTAGCGGCGGAGTATGTGAATCTGGTATCCGTTGGTCATGGTATTGCGTACATTTTCGGTGTTATCGGTGTTGTACTCTTCGTACAGCTGATTCCGAAGTTCACAAGAGCGAACATGGAAGAAGAGAGAGCAAAGCTGACACAGGTGGATGAGGGCGAGACCAAGAAAGAGTATACAGGTAAGCTCATCGAGCTTGACGGCTTCGGTTTTGCAGCCTTTGCCCTGGCGGCGGTTGTGGGTGCATTTGTAGGAATGATTAAGGTTCCGCTCAGCGGAGAAGGCCTCAGTGGAACAACCTTTTCGCTTACGACAACCGGTGGGTGTTTGCTGGTAGCATTGATTTTCGGACATTTCTCCAGAATCGGCAGGATTGGCATTATGCCTAAGGAAACCACCTTGAAGGTGTTCCGTGAGCTCGGGCTTATGCTGTTCCTTATCGGTGCGGGAATTCCCGGCGGTGCGGAGTTCGTTGCAGAGTTCAGTATCTGGTACTTCGTATACGGTGTTATTATGACGATTGTTCCGATGATTATCGGATATCTCTTCGCAAAGTATGTCTTGAAGCTCAGTCTTCTGAACAGCCTTGGTTCCATTACCGGTGGCATGACAAGTACTCCGGCTTTGGGTACCTTGATCAATACCGCGGGTACTGAAGACGTTGCCTCCGCATACGCGGCAACGTACCCGATTGCATTGATTGCAGTGGTGTTGGTATCGCAGTTCTTGATTATTTTGTTCTAAAAAAGAATAGATTAGAAAGCGAAAGCAGGCAAGCCCGTTGGGTTTGTCTGCTTTGTTGTAGGAGGATATTATATGTGAAAAGCGGAGGAAATGAGACGCTAAATGCGGTGATTCGGGACGGAGAGTTTGTGGTCATCTCGGGCGGCAGCGGAAGCGGAAAGACCACTCTGCTTCACATGCTCGGAGGGATTGAGAGTCTCAGCACGGGAGAAATCTTAATCAACGGAAAGAATATAGAGAACAAGAAAAATCGGATGGAGTTTTTGAAATACGAGGTTGCATTTCTGTTCCAAAATTTTGCTTTGGTAGATAGTAAGACCGTAGAAAAGAACCTCGA
>JAZRZZ010000018.1:0-16433 GCA_045601665.1 Lachnospiraceae bacterium | reverse complement strand
ATTCATCATTGTGGAACGCATAATAAAGAACATACACATGCTTAGCATGAGGATAAATACGCCCATGGTAATCAGCCTTCCGGAGATCTCTCTCCAGCTTCCCCTGATGTACTCACGGAAGATGAGATCCGGAGTATAGATGCCATGAAGTTTTTCTTCGTATAGCATCTCATTCTTCTCCTCAAGCTCCGCATCCAGATTGGAAAAATGCTTGTTCAAATACGCTTCCGTCTTCTCGACATCCGTGGAATATACGAGCATATACGTTCCCGGTGGCGTTGCACCCGGAAGGTACGCATCGGACCAAGCAGCCCCCATAAGCCGATAGTCGTAGGAAACATCAATTAAGTCATCGCATTCGCCGTATTGCTTTGCGCATGCAATATAATCCTCGTCGCTGAGTAAATATGCCGCCTGTATCTCGTTATCAATGGAGTCAAACGAGGAATCTGCTCCTTCTTCACTCCAATAATACACGTCTTCGTATTTGTAGTAAAGCTTATCCCACAAAATACCCAACGGCATAGCCTCCTGCATACACGTAACAAATTCGTCCAGGGACGGGCTTCGTCCGTATGTCTCCAGACACAACAGATAGATGTAGCAGGTCTCATCCTGCATATATCCCGCAATCGCCTCCGGACTGTCAACATTCATGGCAATCCAGCCTTCAATGCCTCCTCGCATTTCCGCCTGCTCACGTACGAACTCGTCACGATACTGCAGATACTCCTCGAGATACGGGATGTACAAGGTTTCGTATCGTTCCGCAAACATCGCTTCCAGCTCCTCGGCAGGTCCTTCGCCTCCGGTTTCCGCAAGAAATTCATCCTCAATGCGCTTCGTCGGCTCCTGTACGTCCGGATATTTTTGCTGCATCCATTCGGCGTAGCTTCCTACGGTTTTGTAGATTTCCGAAAGCACAAGCTTCTTCCCGAAGACCAGCACCGTATCCCCCAGTTTCGGCAAATCTTCCTCGTAATATTCCGAGGAATACAAGCCCACTTCCCCGGGCTTCACGTCCTTTCCAACGTCACTTGCCGGATAAATGTTCTGTGTCATATTCTTGAACACGTGCCGTGCAAGTGCCATTTCCGTAACATACGCCGACGTCTCGTCAGATTCCACAACACCGACGATGCGAAGCCGTCTTGCCCCAAAGGAATTTTCGGACAACGCAAGTCCGATCAGGTCCTGATATTCCTCGACATAGTCAAACGGAACTTCCTTCAAAAGGGCATCTGCCACCTTCGTTGTAATGACCGCCTCCGTGTCCTGCAGGTCGGTCTTTCGTCCGGCGGCAAGTGGCATCTTTTCCATCATATCACATGGCAAAAACACCGCATTCGTTGCATATGAAGATGCATATATATCGGTTTGAAACGTCTCGAAGCAGTTAATCACCACCGGTACACGCTCGTCTCCACCGGTATTCGGGGCACCATCAATCATTCGCACATAATCCACACCGCTTTCGCTGTGTCCGACTGCCTCCGCAATCTGCGAAGCAACCATCCCGTTCGGTGCATATACATAGAACACGTTGTGATTGTAAGCATCTTTCGCCTTTATCAGATCTTCAAGCGACGTTCCGAAGGCTGCCGTCATGAAGACAAGCACCATCGCAAACAGGAACATACAACGGCGCAACAGCTTCGTGCTCCTCTTCTGCACTTGAAAGTTCGAGCGGTAACCACTCTTAATTGCATGTTTCAACGTAAACAAACGCCCATATTCCGTGCCCTCTACCGGCGGTAGCTTTGACATATCGATGCCGCTACTGATCTCGCTTCGTGTTGCTGTCTCATTAAACACGCCTTCTACCAGCTTCACTTCGCTATAATCATCCAACAGCTGCACCTTCGGCGTATCGATTCGCAAGTAGAGCTTCCCTCCCTTGTTCACGACCTTAAGCTTCAGCGGTTCCTCTAACGGATCCCCGTAGTACGAAACGGACGCATTCGCATCTTCTATCACATGCTCTTCCAGCTCGCCGAGATAAATGCTGTTCTTGTCGCGCGCATTCATTCCGTTTGCCGAAGCATTTTCCCGGACACCCACCACCTGACCGTCCTTCAGCTCGATTACGGTATCGCAATAATGATCCACAAGATGTGCCTCATGCGTTACGAGAACAACCAAATGGTCCTGTGAAATCTCCTTCAAAAGATCCATCACAAGCAAGGTATTGGCTTCATCCAGGTTGCCGGTCGGCTCATCCGCCAAAATAATTCTCGGATTCTTCACGATGGCACGCGCAATGGCGATTCGCTGCTGCTGTCCGCCGGACAGCGTGTCGGGGGTACGACTGCGATACTTCTCCATTCCGACATTTGCAAGTGCCGCATCCACACGTCGCTCAATCTCCGTCTCATCCTGCATTCCGCACAGGCGAAGGCTATGCGCCACATTTTCATAATTGGTCAGTTGCGGCAGCAGATTGTAATTTTGAAAGATGTAGCCCACATAGCGATTGCGTACATCGTCGGTGTCCTTTTCCATCTCCCGACCGTCAATCGTGATGCTACCGCTCGCATAGCGATCCAGCCCTCCGAGCACATTCAGCAGCGTTGTCTTACCGCAGCCACTGCGTCCGAAGATGGCAACCATGCCACGTTCCGGAAGCTCCAACGTAATGTCATTGATGACATGAATCTCGTTCTGACGGCCCTTGTTGTAATATTTGTTCAAGGAGTTGATACGTATCATTCTGCATTTCCTCCCTTCAAAGACTTCTTAACACTTTCGCCAAACAGCTTATGAATCTGCTTGTATGTAATGCGCGTCGTCATCGCAATCATTGCAATTACAATCAGCACATACTCCCATGCATGCAGGTAGACAAACCACTTATTCATCTTCGGACTCGTAAAGATTCCGATTGCCGCCACTGCCACGAATACAAAGCCGGGGATCAGCGAAATCAGCATACGTACATACATACCGATGCGAATCACATTCACCGAGATTCCCATCGATCGCATAATCGCCATGTCGCCCTTAAACGCAGACAACGTACGTGTGGAACAAAGGTTAATGAAGAACGCCAGGAAAATGATTCCCATTCCCCAGACAAACCACAGCACCAACGAAAGAATCATGTTCATCACATGCTCAAAGTCTGCCTCTTGATAGGTCGCGGTGGAAGGTGCGGCAATGTAGCCATCCGCACGAAGCGCCTTCGCTGCCTTCTCCGCTTCCTTGTCGTTTTCAAAGAATAACGAGGCCTGCCGATACGACTCGGCAAGTACGCCCTCCGCAACATCACACAACAGCTCCGGACTTAGGTAAAGAATCGACGTGCCATATAGCTCCGACTCCTGCTCGCTCAAAATCGGTGCCTGTTCCGAAAGAATCTCTTTTCCATAGCTCTTCTCAAACTCGTGTCTCGTCACCTGCGAAGAGACGCCAAAATAGTCATATTCCTCATATTCCGACTGAAAAGAAATCTCGAGTGTATTGTTCGGATCCTTTGCCATAATACCGTCGATAACCGCATTGAGACTCTTATCCCCGGAATAGATCGTTCCCGGTGCAAGCGATGCGTTCGGCTGAAAGAAGTAGGTCTCTACCGCATCGAGAATCGCTCCGTCCGGTCCTTTGACCACTGCGGAAATCGACATCGAGCGGTTTCCCGAGAGGTAGTACAATGCCGTATTCAAGCGAAAGCCTTCCTCGGTAAACAAAGCCTCCGCATTCTTCGTATTATCATAGAAAAACTTCAAACCACTCAGCGTATAGATGTATTTATCAAGATATACCTTGGTTCCGATCAGCTCTTCCCCGTAATACGGCTTAAAAGAAATCGGCAGATACAACAGTACCTCGTCTACCCTATCGGGGTATTCCCCGTATATGTTCGTCCCATAATCCTTTCCGTATACCGGACGTGTCCATGCGTAAGAATCCCATGCATCAGGCTCCCACTCTTCTTTCTCCGGAATCCGAACCCCGGTCCCCCTCTCGCTATCCAACATCATATCATAGTGCAATGCGCTCTTGGCACCGTACTCCTCCGCCAGCTTTGCAAGCTCCTCGTCGCTGATTGGCTGCCCGCTCGGCTTCGTAAGAACCACGCGCCCTTCAATGTGCTGAAACATAAGCATCGGCCGAAAGTACTCCTGCGTCACTCCACAGAGAGATGTCATCGAGAAGATCCCCGCCGTTCCGACCAAAAGCAAAAGGCATAAGAAGATCGACAGACGCGGCTTCGCCGTAAAAATCGTTCGTCCAAGCACGATTCCGTTCTTCACCTCTCGCTTACGTGCGCTTGCCTTCGACTCCTGCTCGACCGGCACACTCTCCACAATCGGAGACGAAATGACATGATCGGACTCCACCGCTCCGTCAAAGACACGAATGTGACGGGTCGCATAGTCCTCCACCTGCTCGAAATTGTGCGTAACGACAATCAGCAATTTGTCCTTCGAGACCTCTCGCAAAAGCTCGATAATCTCCTTTGAAGTCGCCGAGTCCAAGTTGCCCGTCGGCTCGTCCGCCAAAATAATCGGACTGTCCTTTGCCAGTGCACGCGCAATGACCGTACGCTGCTTCTGTCCACCCGACAGCTTGCTTCCCTTCTGTCGCATATGACTACCCAAACCGACGCGCTTCAACAGCTCCTCCGCTCTTGCACGACGCTCCGCCTTGTCCTCAATGTGCATCAAAGCAAGCTCTACGTTCTGCAGAACCGTAAAGCTCTCGATAATGTTATAGTCCTGAAAAATGAAGGATATGTACTTCCTGCGATATTCCTCCCAATCCGGCTGTAGGTAATGCGCAGTCCCCTGCCCTTCTATGAAGAGCTCACCCTCTTCGTAGGTATCCATACCACTGATTACATTCAGCAGTGTCGATTTACCGGAACCGGACATACCCGTAATTGCTACAAATTCTCCGCGGTCAAAGGATAGATTTACCCCTCGAATTCCGACCGCAACATTTCCTTCGGACACATAGATCTTTCCGATGTCCTTCAATTGTAACAGTGCCATGACTTCTCCTCCCCTTGTAATTTCCGATATGTTCTACTGTATCACTTTTCCACAAGAAAGTCAACAACATTTCCTTTCTTGTAGTAAAAAGGGAGCGGCGCATTTGCCGCTCCACAAAACACCTATTCCGCTACCGCATGCTCCATAATAAAATCAAGTGCCAGGTCATACAGCATGCTCTGCCGCAACGCCTTGACGGTGTAATCCTTTTCAAATGCCGCACGATCGGTATAATCGTACTGCTCCATATAGTCGGCAAGCATTTCCTCATACTTCTCGTCGGAAAGCTTGATATTCTCCTTCTCGATAATCTCTCCGAGTACCAGCTGCTCCTTCACGGTATCCTCCGCAACGGCACGAAGCTCCGCATAGAAATCCTCGAGAGACTTGTCGTAATAGTACTCCACGTATGTCGCAAGGTCGATCGACATGTATTCCGCGATGGACACGTAATACTCAAGAACGCTGTTGTAATAATCCTCTACGGTGTCCTTGTTAATCTTTTCGAACGTAGTTCCGGCGAGAATCTTCTCCATAACCTCCTTGTTGCGCGACTCCTCTGCCTGCAGCTCCTTCTGCTGCTTCAGATATTCCCCGCAATACGTGCGGTAAGACGCTACGGTCTTATGAGCGCCCTCGGTATATTCCGAAATCAGCTCGTCCGTCAGCTCGGGAACCTTCTCCGTCTGTACCTCATGAATCGTCACCGTGAAGATTGCCTCCTTGCCGGCCAAGGTCTGCTCTACGCTATACTTCTCGGGAAATGTCACCGTAATGTCACACGTCTCACCGACCTTCTTTCCAATCAACGCGTCCTCGAAGCCTGCAATGAACTTACCCGACCCGATCGTCAGTCGCTGTTCTTTCGCCGTTCCTCCGGAAAATTCCTCTCCGGTCTCCTTCAATTTTCCGGCATAATCAATCAAAAGGATGTCTCCGTCCTTCACCTCGGTATCCTTGCGGCTCTCATCCGTCTCGTATTCGGTCATCTCCTTCACGACACTTGACAGTGCCGCCTCCAGCTCCGCATCGGCAATCTCCGTAGAAATCGGTTTATACGTAATTCCCTTGTACTCTCCCAAGGTCAACTTGCTTTCTCTTCCGCAGGCGGTCAGGCTCAAAACGAGACAGACCAGTATACACACACTCGTCAATTTCTTCATCATAAACTACCTCCAATCATGTGCGGTCGGCAAGCCCATTTGCTTCACCGACACACCATTTAATATTATAGCAACTCCTCCCTCCTCCGTCAAGAAAAAGGAGCCGCTTTCGCAGCTCCTTCGGTTTTCCTTCATCTTAATGTAAACTTCTCCTCGAACTCCCGCAATTCCTTCTGCGTGTATGTGATGTGTTCACCGGACTCTACCGCTTCTCGGTAACGGTCATACTCGGTTTGAAACTCACCCATGTCATCCCACAAGAGGCTGACAATCGCGTTTACCGATGCCCCTCTACAGACAAAGACGGTATGAAATTCATCGGTTTTCTTCGTTTGTAGGTTGCATTCCCTCCACTTTACGACGTTGTATTCCACGCCCTCATGAATATAGGTATCCACCTGCAATAGCGCCACTTCATACCCTCTATCGGTATAACCGAAAATCAGTTCCATCGTTGCCTTCACAGACCCTCTTGTCCCTATATTGGCGATAAGTGCAAAAACAATGAGCAAAAGTGCAAAAGCAACGAAAACGATACCTACCATAACGCTCGGTGAACGGTTCTTCTTCGCCATAGCATTCTCAGTTCCATCGCCCCTCATACTTCGGCACTCCTTTCCATGCGTTTGTTCGCATTCCCGAATGCTCCCTCCAACTTACCACGCCTTTTACAAATGCATCTAATAGGATTATAACTTTTTTAAATTATATGTCAATTGCTTTTGCTCGTTTTTGACATTTTTCTTTCTTTCCTTCAAACTCGTTGACAAGCGCCCGTTTTTTCGCTACAATAACTCCCGTTTGCAACCGATGTGAATCGATAATTTTTACGGAAAGGATTCGTACATTTACCTATGGAAGAAAATAAAATGGGCACATTGCCCGTGAATAAGCTTTTAATCTCGATGTCCGCACCGATGATCCTGTCGATGCTGGTACAAGCGCTGTACAACATTGTGGACAGCTATTTCGTATCGCAGTACAGCGACAACGCACTGACTGCCGTTACCATGGCATTTCCCGCACAGACTCTGATGATCGCACTTGCCGGAGGAACCGGCGTCGGTGTCAACGCCCTGCTTTCCTACAACTTAGGACGTAAGGACAATGAAAATGCCGGAAACGTCGCGCGCCACGGCATCTTTCTCGCACTGCTGTCTGCCGCACTTTTTCTGGTTCTCGGTCTTTGCTTCAGCGAGGCATTTTATTCCCTCCAATTTAACGAGTCCGCCAGAGCGAAGAATCCGGTGCAGGTGGCAGAGGTCATTGCCTTTGGAAAGGATTATCTCGGTATTGTTACCATATTCGGACTCGGTATCTATATGCAAATGATGCTCGAACGCCTGTTGCAGGCAACCGGCCGCACGATGTACACCATGGTCACCCAGTGTACCGGTGCCATCATCAATATCATACTGGACTATGCACTTGTACTCGGCCATTTCGGATGTCCGGCCATGGGTGCCAAGGGTGCAGCCCTTGCGACGGTCATCGGCCAATGGATTGCCATGGGAATCGGCCTCTACTTTAACCTTAAGAAAAACCCCGAAATTTCATTGAATTTTCGCGGCTTCCGCCCGGAGGGCTCCACCATTGCGAATATTTACCGCATCGGTCTACCGAGCATTATCATGCAGTCCATCGCTTCGGTGGTAACCTTTATTATGAACAACATTTTGCTGGGCTTCAGCAAGGTTGCCGTGGATGTCTTCGGCGTATATTTCAAGTTGCAAAGCTTCATCTTTATGCCGGTGTTCGGACTGAACAACGGTATGATTCCGATTGTAGCGTACAACTACGGTGCAGGGCACAAGAAGCGTATCATCGGAACATTAAAACTCAGCTACGCGATTGCCATCGCGATTATGACGATTGGAACCATCGTCTTCGAGGCATTTCCGGAACCACTTCTTCGCATTTTCTCCAATAACGAAGCAACCGCACAGCAAATGATCGAATACGGCGTTCCGGCCTTTCGCATCATTGCAGTGCATTTTCCGGTGGCCGCCTTCTGTATCATTACGACCTCGGCCTTTCAGGCACTCGGCAACGGTCTGTATAGCTTGATTGCGTCACTGTTCCGTCAGGTCTTCGCACTTCTTCCGGTCGCTTGGATCATGGGAAAGGTCGTTGGCAAGCTGGAGCTGGTATGGCTCAGCTATCCGATTGCGGAAATCGTTTCTGTCCTTATGTGTGCCTTTTTCCTCGTGCGAATCTACAAAAAAAAGCTGCAAAAGATGCCTGACTGATACTGCAAAATTCCGCGAAACTTGTGCCACTTTTGATTGACACTTACCTATGCAAAAGGTATAATATTTCTTAACGGTGGATTGTGTCCATCAGAAATATGTGAGAAAGGTTTGGTACATGGTATGAACAATATGCCTAAAGTAAAAATCGGTGTTGTGGCTGTGAGCCGTGACTGTTTCCCGGAAAGCCTCTCCGTGAACAGAAGAAAAGCGGTCATCGACGCTTACAAAGCGAAGTATGACGCTTCCGAGATCTACGAATGCCCTGTCTGCATTGTAGAGAGTGAGATTCAGATGCTCGAGGCTGTCGAAGATCTTAAGAAGAACGGATGTAATGCATTGTGTGTATATCTCGGAAACTTCGGTCCCGAGATTGCGGAGACGTTGCTTGTAAAGCATTTTGACGGTCCCGCAATGTTGATTGCCGCAGCAGAGGAATCCAAGGTTGACCTTATGGACGGCCGTGGTGATGCTTACTGCGGTGTTCTTAACGCAAGCTACAATTTGAAGCTTCGCAACCTGAAGGCGTACATTCCGGAGTATCCGGTTGGTACCGCTTCCGAGTGTGCGGACATGATTCATGAATTTGTTCCGATTGCTAAGGCGATTATCGGCATTCGCAACCTGAAGATTATCAGCTTCGGCCCGAGACCGCTGAATTTCCTTGCTTGTAACGCTCCGATTAAGCAGCTTTACAACCTCGGTGTTGAAATTGAGGAGAACTCCGAGCTTGACCTCTTCGAGGCATTTAACAAGCATGAGGGTGACCCTCGTATCCCTGAGGTAGTTGCGGATATGGAAGCAGAGCTTGGCGCAGGCAACAAGAAGCCTGAGGTTCTTGAGAAGCTTGCTCAGTACGAGCTTACTCTCCTTGACTGGGTTGAGGCTCACAAGGGTAGCCGTGAGTACGTTGCTATTGCAGGCAAGTGCTGGCCCGCATTCCAGACGCAGTTTAAGTTCGTTCCTTGCTACGTGAACAGCCGTCTGACCACAAAGGGCATTCCGGTATCCTGCGAGGTTGATATCTACGGTGCACTCTCCGAGTTCATCGGCACGGTTGTCAGCGAGGACATCGTAACGCTTCTCGATATCAACAATACGGTTCCGGAAGATATGTACAAGGAATCCATCGAGGGCAAGTTCCCTTACACTCATAAGGATACCTTCATGGGCTTCCACTGCGGTAACACCTCCTCCAAGAAGCTTGCTTTCTGTGAGATGAGAAATCAGAAGATTATGGCAAGAAGCCTTCCGGTTGAGGTTACCAACGGTACTCTCGAGGGCGACATCGCTCCCGGCAAGATCACGTTCTTCCGTCTGCAGTCTACCGCGGATGCACAGATCCGTGCATACATCGCTCAGGGTGAGGTTCTTGAGGTTCCTACCTGCTCCTTTGGTGCAATCGGTGTATTTGCGATTCCCGAGATGGGACGTTTCTACCGTCACGTATTGGTTGAGAGAAACTATCCTCACCACGGTGCGGTTGCATTTGGTCATTTCGGAAAGGCACTCTATGAAGTATTCAAGTACCTCGGCGTTGAGGAGATTAAGTTCAACCAGCCGAAGGGCATGATGTATCCGACGGAGAATCCTTTTGCATAGGTAACATAGCACGATCCAAGCCCCGGCGCGCGAAGCGTCGGGGCTTTTTGATTATCGTATTCCCTTACACACCGGAACAGGGCATAAGAAGGCCCCCACCGGAATCGGTAGGGGCAACATCTTATGAATCAAAATAGGAGCGATACTCTATGCACCTCGAACTGTCCGGAAACAGATGGCGGTATAAGTCCAAAAAATAATCGTCCGTCATGCTGGAGATGTAGTCTGCTACAATGAGGTTTGGATTCTCGTCGAGATACTCGCCGCCTCGATACTTCTTGCGGCTGCTGTTGATAAATTCGATATGATGGCGATAAATCAGCGACGTCTTGTCGCCGCTCCTCACATCGGCAAGAAGTCGGTAATACAATTCCTCGAACATTGGATGAATAATTTCACGGTACTCGCGCTCCACAGCCTCATTTTTATAAATAACGCGGTAGTTCTCGTCCTTTGCGGCCTTTAGATCGTCGTACGCCTCCTTACTCATGCAGATGGCGTTCTTACCATAGCTGTGCTCGATAATGTCCACGATCAAATTATTGATAATCGTAGCGTTGTGCGGGCCGATGTATTTCGAGGAAAATGCATAGTTCTCCGGAATAATCTTCGCAATCACCGCATCCTGACGGTCCTTACCAAGGTACGCGATAATGTCACTGATTCGCATGACACACGCTTCCAGTGTTGCGGGCTGCAAGCGTTTATCGGCCTCTTTGTCAGCGTAGCACTCGGCAATCTGTGCATCGAACTGCGTGAAGTCCGCAATGCCGGTCGGCCGATACTCCTGCTGCTCGAATTCGCCGTTATGGCATATGATACCGTCGAGGGTCTGGAGACTGATGTTCCGCGCAAACAAGACGTCAAGCACACGTGCGCTCTGTATATTATGCTTAAAATGCATTCCCGCCTCCGCCCACAGAAGCTCGTCGAGATAGCGCTCTCCCGCATGACCGAACGGCGTATGCCCGATGTCGTGTCCGAGAGAAATGGCCTCAATTAGATCGAGATTCAGACCAAGCAACGCACCAATGTTACGTGCAATCCGCGAAACCAACTGTACATGTAGACCACGCCGCGTCAGATCGTCATTGTGATAAAAAGAAAACACCTGCGTCTTGTCCGCATAACGATTGTAATACGGAAGATGCAATATCTTCTCCACATCACGCACATAAGCAGGCCGCCATAGATTGGCCCTGTCATGAGACATGTCGCGACGAATCGCATCCGCATCATCGGCGCGATGGAGATTCCCCTTCCCCTGTGCACGATCCGAAAGAATTCGTTCTTGAAGCTCGGGAGACAATCCCTTGTAGGGACTCTCCTTCTGTGAAAATGCTCTGCTTGAACCATTTGTATCCATCTGTTTCATCTCTGCTTCCTTTCGTAAAATCAAACGCAAAGCACTCGGAGAGCCGCATTTTGCGATTCTCCGAGACGTTGTATCCGTGCATTGTCTTTTCCTTCGATGTCACAAAATGCAACACCGATCACTCGATATCCAGCTCCGGCGGAACATCCAGTTGGTCGGAGACATACCGACCGTTTTTCTTGCGCTGGCGCACACACTCCGTCAACAAATATTCGATCTGTCCGTTGACAGAGCGAAAATCATCCTCTGCCCATGCCGCGATGGCATCGTATAGCTTTGAAGAGAGACGAAGGGGCACCTGCTTCTTACTACTTTCATTTGCCATTAGTACAAGCTCCCTGAATTTACAACCGGCTGAGCGTCATGATTCCCGCAGAGAACAACCAAGAGGTTCGACACCATAGCGGCCTTACGTTCCTCATCCAGTTCTACTACCTTGTTCTCGCTGAGACGCTCAAGAGCCATCTCTACCATGCCTACAGCACCATCTACAATCATCTTGCGAGCATCGATGATGGCCGATGCCTGCTGACGCTGAAGCATTGCCGCAGCAATCTCCGGTGCGTATGCAAGATAAGTAATACGTGCCTCAAGAATCTCAAGCCCGGCCTGCTCGACGCGCTCCTGAATCTCGTTACGAATGCGCTCGGCAACCACCTCGCTGGAGCCACGAAGGCTACCTTCATCCGCTACGCCGTCACCGGTCGTATCCACGCCGGGTGCGATGTCATAAGGATAGATGCGAACGATGTTGCGTAGTGCACTGTCACACTGCAAGGACAGGAACTCCTTGTAGTTCTCCACGTTGAATACGGCCTTCGCGGTATCCTTGATGCGCCAGGTTACGGCGATACCGATCTCCACCGGAGTGCCGAGGCAGTCATTGATCTTCTGGCGATTGTTGTTGAGGGTCATCACCTTCAATGAAAGCTTCTTGCTAACCATTTCCGGAAGGCCGGTTGCGGGATTGATCCCACTCTGCGTCGGTCGAACGTCACCGCTCTGATTGAGCTTCGTCTTCGCGGCGGGGTTGATGCTGGTGCAGAAGGGATTCACCGCGTAGAAGCCGTCCCCCTTAATCGTACCGATATAACGACCGAACAATGTCAATACCAATGCCTCTTGTGGCTTCAGGATGCGAAGTCCGAGAAGCGGAATCCATCCGAAGATAAGAACGATAACGCACAGGATGCTAATCCATACGAAGGCCTCATCTTCCGAAGCAATTGCCATACACAGGAGTGCGATTGCCACTATGTACGCTACCAGCACTCCGATCAATGTTGCCATCCCTTTTTTCTTGTTGTCGAGAATCTTTTCTTGCATATTAAGTAACCTCTTTCTGCGTTGAATCAATATAGCACATCCACCCACAACGCCAAGGCAAATGTGAATCTCCCACCCTGGGACACAAGCTGCATAAGTTCAACTTGACATGATATCATTGTGATATCATCTTGAACTCATTATAGCAGGTAATTTGCAAATGTCAATAGGGAAAATGAAAAAATCCGAGGACTTGCATCCTCGGACTGTGTCCTCCGTTATCGACCGCAACCCACGTACCCCTTCAACAGGTACTGCAGCACGCGCAACTCCTGTCGCTCTTTCACACCGGTAACCCCGCGCACGCGCAATGCCTCCAAGGTACGAACAGCAAAGTATCGCTTGTTCTCATCCATGCGCTTAAGCGCACTCACGTCCTCCATCGTTACGAAAGAAAGCATCGCCAGTAGCGCCTCAACGGTCATTTGCACAGACGTCCCGCGATCCTCGTCGTTCAGCTCCGCCAAGCCTCCCTGCTCGCCCAACACACCGAGGCTCTCCACAATCATCTTCTTCACCTCGCCGGTCGTGTACTCCTCGCTATCGTACAACACCAGCACGTCCTCGTCCATACCGAGGCTCTCCGGATAAAATCCACATTCCATCCTCATCATCCTCCTATCGACTGATCACATGTAGCTGACGGAAGACCTCAACCATTTCCTCATAGTCGCTCGTCGTCTGCTTATCAAAAAGAAATTGCACCTTACGACCGATTCCGTGCCGAAACACATTTGCGGCAATAAGACACCGATTCTTCTTCTCCTTTACGAAAATGCTCTGAACCGGATCCGACATTGCAATCATTTCCCCGGTTGTCAGCCATTTGCCAATGACCTCTTGTTTCTCTACTTCACGCATATACTTCGCAAGCTTCGGTCCTCTCGCAAGCATCTGTAAAGTCACAAAGCGGCGTGGCATCGCCGTCCGACGATACTTCACTCGCGGAATCCCGTATTCTTGCTCAATGCGCCCCATCACCTGCTCCGAAAGCCGATCAAGCAACCACAGCTTGCCGTCTCCGGTCATTGCGATGCCGTACGTGATACCTTCGCCACGACAGACGCTTTGGCGCAGTAACGACGCAAGCACCGAAAACATCACGACACAGATTGCTATCGTCCCAGATATCATCGATACCAATGACGGTGCGATTTTAAATAACAGGCACATCAAAAGCGGAATCGCCACAATCACCGACAACGCACGAATCGGCTCATACACATACGCCTTCCGCAGCTCCCCGCCGGCATCTCCGGAAAAGCCCCAATATTGCAGAATCGGAATCCCACACGGTGTCTCCTCCTCATCGCCGATTTGTCGCTCCGGCTCCTCCGGTTCCTGCGAAAAAATCTCTCCTGTCGGAGGCATTGCTTCCGCACTTACATCATAGCGAAACGGATCCATGCTCGGAGCCCCGAGCACTTGCTGCCCTCTCCTCTTCCACACGTTTTTCTTCTCCCCTCGTCTTATGTATTCTATCAATCACGAAGCAGCCCTTGCTGCTCAAGCCTCGCCACTGCCTTACTATCGTTCCTGCTCCCCGATTGCCTTCAAGGCTGTCTCCAGCTCCTTATCGAGCATCTTTGACAGCGTTCGGTTGTAGTGGGTATTCTGCGTATCCCACAGCATCGGGCACATGCCGCGCTCGTACACCGCTTCGGCAACGCTTGTGATGTAGAGGCGTACCATTTCCGCCGTCTTGTTCGACTTCGCCACTCCGTACTCGCCGACAATCACGGGGATTCCCTTGTCCACAAAGGTCGTCTTCAAAAGCTCCATATGCTTCTCAAGTAACGCCACATCAGCATCATTTCCCCAGTCGGGATCGGCCTTCCCCCAGCTCGCATCCTCCGTCAAAATGCAAAAGGTCGATGGCGTATAGTAATGCACGGACACCGCACAACGCTTCGCAGAGTCCTCCGGCATCCGGAAGCAAGCATCACACGTCAGCTCTACGTCGGTCGCATAGCCCGCAATCAGCAAATGCCGTTTCGCATTATTGCTGCCCGAGCCACGCACGATCTCCACGAACTTCTGATTGATGTTGTTCAGAATATCGTATGCCTCCTGCTTTCTGTTGGTGCTGCCGCTATAACGATTCCATACACTGTCGAAGCACCCCTCCTCATTGAGAGACTCGAAAATCAGCATGTCCCCATAGTCCTGAAAACGCTCCGAAATCTGCTCCCAGATGCGCGTATACTTCTTCATGCACTCGTCGTATTCCGTGGGAAACTTCTCCCACCAGCCGCCGTCCCAGTGAATATTTACTATGGCGTACATGTCATTTTCTAAAACACAATTCACAATGGCTTGCACGCGATCCAAAAGGGCCGTACTAATCGTATAATCCTCGCCCATCAGGTTCGACCAAGCCACCGGAATCCGTACCGAATCAAATCCCGCCGTCTTATAGCCCGCGATCATATTGGGGGTAATGGAAGGACTGCCCCAAGAGGTCTCGTAGCCGTACACCGTCGTCAAGCCGGTCGCACCGGTAGCCTCCAACGTGTTGCCGAGATTGATGCCGATGCCCATATCGAGAACAATCTCCTGCGTCGTCATGTCGCGCATCTCGCCGACCGTCTCCTCCTCAGGAGTGGGTGTGGCTCCATCCGGATTCTCCGTAGGCGTCGTCGGCGCGCCCGCAGGCGTACCCGTCGGCGCGGTCTTATCACCATCTCCGCCGCACCCTGTCAGCAACGCACACAACATACAACTACTCAACAACAAAGCAATACTCTTCTTCATGTTACTCGTCCTTTCCTATTACGCATGCCCCGCGAAAATTCGAGGTGCAAAATACGCTCTTTCTATTTTTGAATTCCTTTTTTCCATGGAAAACGAAGGCTTCTTCGTGCATAGTTCTCCTTGTTTCTGATGCCTTTTTATCGATATCCATTATGTCATATTTTTTCGAAAAAATCAATATAAGCAGGCAATCCGTATTAAGAAAACAGATACCTCCTTAAAAAAACGACACCGCCGTATCCCCGACGATGTCGTTTTCACACCTACCCGCAAATAAGACGTTTCAAAAACATCCTGCACAATCCATATATCCAAATCCGATTCCACAGCAAGAGGGACATCTCTGTTTTATTGGCCGACGTACAGCCTGTCGACCATTCTCGAATGCATTTTTCACAAATGTCCAGCTGCTTACCTACCATACATCAAATGTCGTCGTCATCTTCGTCATATTCATCACCATATTCGTCATCTTCGTCCTCATCTTCTTCCTCATAAGGATCATATCCGGATATTAATCTATCCGTTCTTTCCATCTCTTCCATCTCGATAATCTCTTCTAATTTGTCAATCTCTCCATCCCCGTTTAAATCTGCCCAACTTCCAAATATTCTCGCCATAAAAATTCCTCCTTAATATTTTTGTTTTGTTACACAAATGCACTACTTTCAAACACTTTGTCAACGTGTGCTTCGACATTTTGTGTTTGACCACCATATGAAATTACACTACTCTCAAACGTGCAAAGTGCTTTACTGTCTGTGTATAAATGCCCTATAGGCGCTGTTTTGTCATCCTCACCCGATGACCGCTTTCATTTTATCTATGTATTTGCGCTGAACACGTGCAAGTTCCGGACTACAGCCCCCATCTAAAGTATTCCCTTCCGAAGGTGCCCCTAAGATGTTTCGAGCTTCATCCCACCATTCTTTTTTTATCTGCTCAATTTTCTGTGCCTGTGTCGCTGTCA
>JAZRZZ010000017.1:0-16027 GCA_045601665.1 Lachnospiraceae bacterium | reverse complement strand
GAAGGTATTTATAAGATGTATACGATGGAAGAGATCGAAGCGGGAATTGCAGCAGCCCGCGACAAGATTGCTAAGGAAGAGGCGGAGTACGAGGCAGAGAAAAAGAAGAAATAAGCCAACGACAGGAGAAAAAGGTACGATGGAAACCGGACATACGAAGTGCAAAAAGAAAATTATAATTGTAAGTGTACTGGTAGTACTGGCATTGGCGGAACTTGTGTTTGTCCTTATGAGATCGAGAGCGAATATCTTTGATGTAAATGACGAAAGATTCTTTTATTTTTTTGAAAACTCGAATGAACCGGGAGAGTATGAGGTGTACTCGTTGGATGCGTACTATCTCGAAGAGGAGAAGGAGTATTTTTATAACGTAAAGTATTCGTTGTACATACCCTCGCTTGATGAGTGGTCGGATATTGACGAGGTGCTATTTGGGAACTATGGGATGTTCCATAATTTCTATTGCCTCAACTGGGACGATCTCGATGGCTTTGTAGAAGCCAAAGCCCGATTCAATCGTGCGAAGAAGGAAGGCATCCACAAGACGTATACGATGGAAGGGATCGAAGCGGGGCTTGCAGCAGCCCGCGACAAGATTGCTAAGGAAGAGGCAGAGTACGAGGCAGAGAAAAAGAAGAAATAAGCCAACGACAGGAGAAAAAGGTACGATGGAAACCGAACATACGAAGAGCAAAAAGAAAATTATAATCATAAGCATACTGGCAGTATTGGTGGTTCTTGTGTTTGTCCTTATGAGGTCGAGAGCGGGCTCCTTTGAGGCAAACGACGAAGAGTTTTTTTACTATTTTGCAAATACTACAGACCCGGAAAGATGTGAAGTGTATTCACTGGATGCGTATTACCTAAAGGATATAGACGGTTATTATTACGAGATCAAATATGCACTGCGTATTGAGGGTGAGGAAGAATGGACGGACATCGATAAAGTGATGTTCGGAATTAGCGGAATGTTTAACGGTTATTTCTGCCTTAACTGGGATGAGCGCGACCTTGCTGACTTTGCAGAGGAGAGGGGAAGGTTCGAGCGCGCCAAGAAAGAGGGCGTCCACAGAACCTACACCTTGCAAGAGGTGAATGAAGCCATCCTGAGTGCACGCAAACGGATTGCTAAGGAAGAGGCGGAGTACGAAGCGGAGAAAAATAAATAAGTACACTATTTGCTTCTGGGGGCGGGAGCTCTTCCGCCCCTGCAGAAGGATGATTTTACGGTAGTATGATAATCGATGATAAAAGCAAAGGCAATGCAATGAGGGGGGCACAAGGATACTGTGGTAAATGGACGTACTAAGAAAAAAGGAATAATTCGAGTGCTCATAATCATTGTTGCATTGCTGGCAATCGCAGGTTTTGCAGTTTGGTATTGGATAAGGAGTGCGGTTCCAACAATCGAGGGTGAAGTGTTACGAAAAATGGCTGGTCTATATGGTGAGGGAGAACTCAACATTAGTGAGATGGACATTTACAACGATAACGAAGATGACATGTGTTATTGTCGTGTAAAGTATAGCTTTTATTTTGTACACGACAAGGAATGGTATGACGTGGAAGAGGTGTGGTATGGAACTACAGACCATGTAGAAGGTTGCTTTAGCCTGTCCGACCTTAGTATGGAGGAGTACTCTAGGGAAGCAAGAAGTGCATTTGAACGCGTGAGAAAAACCGCAAAATGCAGAGTTCTTTCACAGGAAGAAATCAAGGAAGGCTTGCGAGTGGCTTATGACCAGATCGCCAAGGAAAATGCCGAGTTTGATGCGGAACAAGAAGATAGTAAAAAATAAGTACACTATTTGCTTCTGGGGGCGGGAGCTCTTCCGCCCCTGCAGGAGCATGTTTTTACGGTAGTATGATAATCATGGAAAGAGAGGGAGCGTGTCCATGCATCTGTTGGAACTAAAGGACATTGGGAAGATTTATACGACGGAGGAGGCCGTTTCGGTCGGTATCCGTGGTGTGAATCTTTCTTTTGATTTGGGCGAATTTGTTGCCATTACAGGGCAGTCCGGATCAGGAAAGACGACACTTCTTAATGTGATTGGCGGGATGGACTCCTTTGAGGAGGGAGAACTGTATGTCGAGGGGAAACCGACCTCGCACTATACGAAGGAGGAATGGGACCTTTACCGTAAACAGTGGATTTCCTTCGTTTTGCAGGACTATGGCATTATCGAGAGTTTTACCGCACTCGAAAATGTAGAGCTTGCTCTGTTAACGATCACGAACCGGAAGGAACGTCGTAGCAAAGCATTGGAACTGTTGGATAGAGTGGGGCTGAGTGACCAGGCACATCAGAAGGCGGGTGAGCTTTCCGGCGGACAGAAGCAGCGCACGGTGATTGCACGAGCGTTGGCACAGAATCGCCCGGTGATTCTGGCGGACGAGCCGACGGGGAATCTGGATTCGGAGTCGGCGTGTGAGGTGATGCATCTTCTCCATGAGCTGTCAGAGGATAAACTGGTTCTCGTTGTTACGCATAATTTTGCTGAGGTGGCAGCATATGCTACAAGAGAAATTCGTGTCTTTGATGGGGCGGTAAGAGAGGAACGCCGACTTACAAAGGCACAAGGCGGTACGACCGACGAAACCTCGCAGGAGAAAGCACATAACCTTTCCAAGGAAGAAGTGCAGAAGACAGAGAGGGTAGAGGAGCGCAAGTCCGAAGCAAAGCATTTTCCGAGAGGTATCCTAGAGGGCATCGGCCTTGGATGGAGAATCTTCCGAAGCCGATTGGGGGTATCTTTCTTTGTGTGTCTGCTGATGGTTGTAACGACACTCGGACTCTTTCTGTTTACGGCGGCACTTGGAATGGTGCTCCACTCGCAACAAAGCGAGGATGCATACATCTTCCGTCCGATAGAGGGAAGGGCAATTGTCGTCAGAAAGGACGGAGCAGTTATTACTAAGGAGGAACTGCAGGCA
This sequence comes from Lachnospiraceae bacterium, assembly GCA_045601665.1. Lineage (GTDB taxonomy): Bacteria > Bacillota > Clostridia > Lachnospirales > Lachnospiraceae > ISDg. Next base: position 13,090 of record JAZRZZ010000017.1, on the reverse strand, counting down.
CTCGGAGAAAAATACGGTGCCTCGCAGGTCATTTTCGATGATGTCCTGTGTGATCTCGGAGAGACCTATGCATGGGAGAAGTACGTCAGAGAAGTGGAATGGCTGATTTCAGATGTCAATGACCCTCCATTTGCAATTACATATGAGCAGGAGCCTTGCGAGCCGAGCATAGGTCGCTATCCGCAGACCCCTTCGGAGTGCCTTCTGTATCTTCCGTATTCCTTGCAGGATTGCTATGGCAGAGATACGATACTTGTAGATTCGATGCATCAAAATGGGGCTACTTACGATATAGTTGGTATCAAGTATTATGCGGATAATCATCAAATTGGGCAAATGGTCCTCACCGAGGAAGGGTATCGTATCAATACAGCACTGGCTTCGGCGGGAACCTCATTGGCAGGCAGAGTAATGCAGGTGCTGCACGACGGCAGCACGGTAAGTGGAGGAGAGCTGTGCCCGGTCCGTTACTCCTTTGATTTGGAGCCGGGCAAGTTCTATGTTTTGCCCGAAGGCGTTACTGCGGTAGAGAAGGAGCTTTTAAAGGGCTACTGCGTTGATCTCGTCATTAGTGAGATTCCGCTTGACTGGAGTGGTGAAATCTACAAGGGCGTGAGCGATTTTCTCAATGTTCCTATGGAGATGACGTGCGAATACGAGATGGAGACTTCGTTCTCGGCTATGATTGTTACGAATCCCTACACGCTGCTTGAGGCAATGGAGAATCATGCGACGAGGAACAACACGCAGAGCTCGCTCGTCTTTGAAAGCAACAAGGCAATGAAGAAGGCAACAGAGCAGATGGGTGAGACGGAATACCTGGTACTTCCTTCTGACAGCAGATACGTAGGGGAAGAGAATGGTTTTATTGAGCAGACCGAGAAGGCAGTGGCAATTGCAGTTCTTTGGATGGCGGTCGTAGCATTTTTCGGCTTGGTTGTATATGTTTCCATGCGAGGCGTAATGGACACCTTCGCAAAGGAGGCTGCGATTATGCGCTCCATCGGAGTAGAACCCGAGGTGATTCACATAGGTGTGTATACGAGAATGCTCCTGTCAACAGTGCCGGCGGTAGCAGTTTTATTTGCAAGTTCTTATGTGCTGTATCGCACAACGATAGGAAACCGGATGCTGTTATACCTGTACCCGGTTCATTATGTACTTCTTTTCGCGGGCATGCTGGCACTCGCCCTCATAGTGGCTAACCGACAGCTGAAACGCATCTATGCCATGGCGGCAAAGCAGGCGTTGGGAGGTGGTAACCGATGATTTCTTTGAAAAATGCAGATAAATACTATAACAAAGGTACCTCCTCTGAGATTCATGTGATGAAGGAGATTTCCCTGGATTTGCCTGATAAAGGACTTGTCGCACTGCATGGTCGGAGTGGCTGCGGCAAAACAACAATGCTCAACGCAATCGGTGGACTTGCAGAACTCTCCAGCGGTGAGATTCTGATAGATGGAAACCGTATGCAGACGAAGGATGTGGACCTGCGGAATCAATATATCGGATATGTTTTTCAAGATTATTGTCTGAATCCTCAGGAGACGGTATATGAAAATGTTGCAGCGGCACTATACCTTGTTGGTCTGACTGACGAGCAGGAGGTGGCAGAGCGGGTACAGCAGACGCTTGAGAGTGTAGGCATGGAACGCTTTGCAAGAAGACTTCCGGGGACACTGTCCGGAGGACAGCAGCAGAGAGTAGCGATAGCAAGGGCGATTGTGAAAAACCCGGCGGTTCTTCTGGCAGATGAACCGACAGGAAATCTGGACGAAGAAAATACGCATCAGGTGATGCGCATTTTGCAGGCATTTGGTAAGCAACGTCTTGTAGTACTTGTGACACACGAGGACGAGTTGGTAGAGCTATACTGTGACAAGGTGATCGAGCTTTCGGACGGAGAAGTGACCGAAGTGCGTGATGTGGAGAAGGGTGCACAAGCAAGCAGACGAAATAAGAACCATATCTACTTGGGAGAGCTTGTGAAGCAGGAGCAGAAAACCCCCTTTGGCCATTTTCGCTTCTACGGTGATGCGCCGGAGAAGGTTCCGGACATTTGCCTTATCAATGTCGATGGTCAGCTGTTGGTGAGGATCCTGGATTCGGACGTTCGAATCATTGAAGAATCCGATGAAATTCAAATAATGGAGGGCACGTTCGAGGAGGAACATCCGGTGAGGCAGGAGCTTCCGGAGGCAGAGCTTCTTCTAAGGGCTTTGCCGGAACAAAGGGAGAAGACGGGACGTCTGTTCCGTATGGGGAATTCCTTGCGGCTGGCCTGTCGGGGGCTTCACTCGGGCAGAGGCAAACGTACGATGCCTCGAGTAGTGCTTGCGCTATTTGCGGTGCTTCTTGTATGGTTTGTAGCACTGTTAGGCACCTCATTCGAGAGCATTTTGGAGGCTAGAAGCGCAAATAATGCCAACTCCTTTTACCTGTTGGTGAGTGGAGACCGCATGTGCGAAGAGCTGGAGCAAGGGATTGCAAACGGGACTGCGGGAATTGATTATGCCGGTTATTCCGGAGAAATGATTATGATGGACAGGGAATTCTACATCTCCTTAAATCAGTTTGAAACTGCAGAGGAAGAATGGAACCCGATGCACGATATGGCATATCATGCAACCGTGTTTTCAGAGCAACTGCTTACGGATGCTAAGGTTATATGCGGCAAGGCAGAGAACCTGGAGCAACAGGAGCTCGTGATAACTAGTGCAGTTGCGAAGCTGCTGTTGGAGAACTGTCGTCTGGCGTCCATTGATACCTTTGAAGAGCTTGTTGGGCTTGAGACAAAGTACCGCTTGGAAGACTATGCAAACAAAATAGTCGGAATCGTAGAATCGCCCGAGTATGCAGTATATTATAGCGAGGAAACGCTGGCTTCCTACCGATACCGAGAAGAACTCTACGGAATGATTCGGCTCGGAACGGATTATGACTGCGAGGTAGAGAAGGGTACGGTGATTTATCGTATCAAGGATGGTGAGGAGACTACGGTTCCGGAACCCGGCAGCCGTGTTTGCATCAATGGTGTAGAATTGACCGTGGCGGAAAGCAGGAGGATATCCTTTTCCTATGAGGATTGGCTGTCGAGCCGGGGCATCGTAAAGCCGGAGCGAACGGAGGAACAGACGGTATACGAGTATGCGGAGGAATATTATCAGGAGTACGAGGCTTATGCGAAATATTGCTATGAGCATCGCAGCGAGGTGGAATGTAGCCCATATATGATACTGCTTCTTGAAGGCAATAAGGATATTCTTTTTGCAGAAATAGCAGGTCTTTGTGACGCAGAATATTATTACTATGCCGCAAAATACAAGGAAGAGCATGGTTCCTTCCCGGACGATGACCGTTTAGAGGAAGTTATCTATGAGTACGAGTATCCCAGAGATGAAATTGAGGAGGAGATGTACGAAAGAAGACTGGAGGAAGACGGAAGCTGCGTACTGCTATTGTCACCTGAGGATTACATCGCCTGCAGTATAAGCTGTGGCGAGGTATCCGGCTTTGGGTTTGAAAAAGTGACGCAGGGGCGCAAATATGCGACGCTTCATGCAAATGATCCGGAGAAAGCAGAAGCCTTTTTGGCAGAGCATTTTTCTTCATCACCTACCACCTCTGTATGGGAAAAGGCGTACTGGACTCCGCAGGACCAGTACGAGATGGAGCTTCGTGCAAGTAAGGACGATCTTGTAAGAACCTTGATTATCGGTGGAATCGGCGTGGCCATCTTGTGCATCTGTGTATACCTGATGATGCGAAGCAGAGTATTGGCCCGTACACGAGAAATCGGTATCTATCGTTGTATCGGTGTTAGAAGATCCAACATCGTATTTCGTTTCCTAATAGAGACGCTGGTGCTGACGGGAAGTTCCGCCGGTCTTGGCTTCTTAATTACGAGTGCCGCACTGTGGTGGGCACAGAGCGGAGACTTGCACTATATGACCAAAGGAGTTATCTACTATCCTGTATGGCTTGGTCTGATATTATTGCTCTTTTTATTGTTATTGACTACTGCATGCGGAGTACTCCCGTTACTTGGAGTTCTTCGACGTTCCCCCAGTGAGATTATAACCACCAGTGAAATGTAACTTATTATGTTCCGACGCACCTTCTGCGGGCTTCGTGTCTGCTGCGGAAGGTGCGTTTTGTGCCTTTTCCTCTTGCACACATTTTTTAAACAAGGTATACTCTATGCAGGAAGAAAATGCGTGACGAAGGTGCACGCCTCAAGATAAATATTAAGTATGGCAGTGCATTGGCAAGGAGGACAAGCTATGAACGATTCAAGGCACAAGTGCCTGATGGAAAGGGGGTAAGACTGTGACCTTACAACAATTACGATATGTCGTTACCGTTGCGCAGGTGGGCAACATCACCGAGGCGGCAAAGAGGCTTTTTATCTCTCAGCCCAGTCTGACCACGGCCATCCGCGAGCTGGAGAAGGAGATGCAGATTACCATCTTTTCTCGTGGCAGCAGAGGCGTGGCGGTGACAAATGAGGGGGAGACCTTTCTGGCCTACGCCAGACAGGTGCTGGAGCAGACGAGTCTGTTGGAGGAACGGTATTTGAATCAGTCAGAGCGAAGCACATATTTCTCAGTGTCTTGCCAGCACTATTCCTTTGCAGTAAAGGCATTTGCCGATGTGATTCGAGAATTCGGCGGGAATCGTTATGATTTTACGTTGCGAGAGACCCAAACCTATGAAATTATTGAAGACGTCAGCCGGCGCAAGAGTGAAATCGGGATTCTCTATACCTGCTCTAAGAATGAAGAGGTGTTGCAGAAATTATTTCGCCAAAATGACCTCCGCTTCGAGAAAATCTACGTGGCAAAGCCTCATGTGTCGGTATCGGTAAATCATCCTCTGGCGCAGAAGCGCAGTGTGACGCTTCAGGACTTGGAGCCGTATCCATACTTGTCCTTCGAACAGGGGGAGTATAATTCTTTTTACTTCTCGGAAGAGGTATTGAGTACGTTAGATCGTAGTCGCAACATTAAGATCAGCGATCGTGCTACGCTATCCAATCTGCTGGAGGTATTGGACGGGTACACCGTCAGCACCGGCCTTCTCAGTAAGGAGCTGAACGGAGAAGGCATCGTGGCTCGTCCGTTGGAAGTAGAGGAGTACATGCGAATCGGTACGATTCAGCAGAAGAATGTTCCCCTCAGCCGCTACGGCGCGGCATACGTGGAATATTTGAAGAAATATTTGCCCGCACAGGCTTGACAGAGATGCGTCATAGTTTTAAACTATGGGAAAACGACTTTATTAAGTATTTTTCAAATGAACGAGAAATCGTTATACTGTGAGCAAGAGCAGAGGCGAGGGCACGACAGACACTCTGCCCGATAGAACGATTTGAAGTGACGGAGGTATATGAGATGGCAAGACAATTGGAAACCATTTGTATTCAGGGCGGTTGGGAGCCGAAGCAGGGCGAGCCGAGACAGCTGCCGATCTATCAGAGCACGACATTTAAGTACGATACGAGCGACGCGATGGGCAAGCTCTTTGATTTGGAGGCGGACGGATATTTCTATACACGCCTTCAGAACCCCACCAACGACGCAGTGGCAGCGAAGATTTGTGAGCTGGAGGGCGGTGTAGCGGCAATGCTGACATCCTCCGGACAGGCGGCGAACTTCTTTGCTATCTTTAATATTTGCGAAGCAGGCGATCATTTCATTGCCTCCTCCGCAATCTACGGAGGCACCTACAATCTCTTCGGTGTAACGATGAAGAAGCTCGGCATTGAATGTACCTTTGTAGATCAGACCCTTCCGGCGGAGGAGCTCGAGAAGTATTTCCGTCCCAACACAAAGGCAGTGTTCGGTGAGACGATTACGAACCCGACGGTATCGATCTTCGATTTTGAGAAGTTCGCGAAGCTGGCGCACGACCACGGCGTGCCGCTCATTGTGGACAACACCTTCGCAACGCCGGTGAATTGCCGTCCGGTTGAGTGGGGCGCAGATATCGTAACGCATTCTACGACCAAATACATGGACGGACACGCGACCTGTGTCGGCGGTTGTATCGTAGACAGCGGTAACTTTGACTGGATGGCACATGCGGACAAGTTCCCCGGTCTTACGACGCCCGATGAGTCCTACCACGGAATCACTTATGCAGAGCGTTTCGGCAAAGGGGCGTACATCACCAAGGCAACGGCACAGCTCATGCGCGATTTCGGAGCGATTCAGTCTCCGCAAAATGCATTTTATCTGAACCTCGGATTGGAGACGCTTCACCTTCGTATGGCACGTCATTGTGAAAATGCGTTGGCGGTAGCGAAGTACCTCAAGAACCACGAGAAGGTAGACTGGGTGCACTACGCGGGCCTTGAGGGTGACGAGTATTATGACCTTGCGCAGAAATATATGCCGAACGGTACATGCGGTGTCTTGGCATTTGCCGTTAAGGGCGGACGGCAAGCTTCCATCGACTTCATGGATCGCTTGAAGCTCGTGACGATTGTAACGCATGTGGCAGATGCGAAGACATGCTTGCTACATCCCGCAAGTCACACGCACCGTCAGTTGAGCGATGAGCAGCTGGCCGAGGCAGGCGTTGCACCTGACCTTATTCGTCTTTCGGTCGGCATCGAAAATGTCGAGGACATCATCGCGGATATTGAGCAGGCATTGCGCTAAGAGTGGGAATCGGCAAATCGGTAACCGCATAGAAGTGAACGATCATGGCACAGGAGTAAGAACGGCTCCTGTGTCTTTTTTTGTCGTCTGCCGCGTGAGGTTGAAAACGTAATGAAGGGAAAGGATGGAGAGCACAGTAAATTTACAGGGTTGAAAATAAGAAATTATTTGATATAATAGTAGGCGTAAAGTGGATGCGCGCCACTTTGTATACATAATGGGGAGGCTGATTGTCCTAGGAAAACCGTCAACCTCCCCGATAACACAGTACTCTTTGCGAAGTACTATAATCATTATAGCATTTCACGAAGAGTATGTAAACACATAACTAACTGATTAACAGTAATAGACGAAAAGCCGTGGTCTGAGTCTCCTTCCACCAGTCAAAGCTGTACCAACATAGGAACAAATCCACAGTGCTTTAAGTATTATACAGGAACAAATGAGTTCCTAGATATAACCAAAATAAAAAGAAAGGAAAAAGTAAAACCAATCACCCCATAAGGGATAATTGGATTATACGAGAATTAGCATGAGTAACAAGATTTGTTTTATAGTGTTGGTGCTATGCTTGCTAATGTTGTTTGGTGGTTGCAAAAAAGAAGAGGCCTCAGTAGAATTTTCAACCCGAGTATTGATCGACACAGGGGAAGTTTCTGATTTTGCATTTGACTGTATGGTACATAAACCATGCTATGGGGGCGGCTTGGTAGCACTCAAAGAAGAAAGAACTACCTTAGAGTACAAGGAAGGGGAGCTGTACACTAGAGCATTTGCAGAGGGCGAGTTTGACGATGTGGACTCATCTTCGCGTCCGGAAGATATTTTGAATTATATGACGGTGGGATATGAGGCGCTAAAGGAAAGCGGATTATTAGACGATTATATTGTCAGTTGTCGAGACTATCTTGCTAGTGCAGCAGACGTAATCGAGATAAAGGATAAGTATTGCTATGCTTATTATTCAGATGGTCAAACGTATGGTGATGAGGAAACGTTTAAAGGTGCTGAAGCGATAATATTTGTCTTTCATATTGAGACAAAGGAGATTGTGTATGCGAGATTAATCCACTTAGAAAATCACGTGTTTGATAGACAAGCCCATTTTTATGTGAAGTAGCGGGAAATGTGCTTGGATTCAAGGAGGGAATTAATGAAGCGAATAATGACACGTAAGAAACCATTACTTCTGTGCCTAGCGGTACTCCTACTCCTTCTCCTTGCGGGCTGTAGAGAGGACGAGGAGCTGCCGGAGCTTGGGTGCACGGTCGATGTGCGCATCAATAAGGACAACTTCAACGACTGGAAGGTCGGAATTCCGATGAAATCTCCAGAGATGGCAAGCCAGATTATTGCCATGTGGGAATATGAAGCAACACTGTTGCTCTCTGAAGACGGAGCCGAGCTTGGAGAAAAAATGCCAAGGGTACACTTTTAATAAGGTGACTTGTTAAAACTAAATTGCTTGAAACATTCCTAGTAGTATTTTATCCGACGAAGGCGTCCTTTTTATTTGGTTTTTGCGCTATTGCTTGTGAAATTCAGAAACTATCCGCCCGACAATTTGAAACTGCTCTGAGGGAGGGACGGAGGTTGAGTTGTTGTTATAATTTCGAAAAATAGTTGCTAAGTCATAGAAGAGTTGTCTCTCCTAAGTTGATAATGGTTTGTGGTGAACTCACTATACTTCTTTTTAGGGAGGGAATGCTCTTTTTATTTGCAAACTCCCGAAAATCAAGGATTTAGTAATAAAAAGGAGTGTCAACTTGACACTACCGCTAATTAGAAGGAGGAATGATTATGAAGAAAAACTATGAAGAACCTCAAGTAGAAACAATTTCGTTTGAAGAGGTCGATGTTATTACAACTAGCGGTGGCGGTGCCGGTGGAGGCATTGTATTACCGGATGATGAATGGTAAAATTTTGAGTGGGTGACTGGATTTAGCTGACCGTTGGTGAAATGGCAACAAGCGATTTGTTGTGCTGATTTTACCGGCGGTCTGCTTTTATAATGGGAGAGTTTTTGGTGGTGATCTCATAGTTCTTTGATAATCACTCGAGGAATTTTTATGATTACGAGTGTTGATAGTGGTGGAATTCTGTGATATGATTTCATGAGAATGTTTTCTAAGGAGTATATCAATGATTTTCGACACACATGCACATTACGATGACCCGCGTTTCGACGAGGACAGGGAGGCGCTTCTGGCGTCCATGGCAGAGCAGGGCGTAGGTCATATTATCAATATTGGCGCCAATATGAAGGGAAGCTTCGCCACGGTGGAGCTGGTGAAGAAGTACCCGTGGTTCTACGGGGCGGTGGGGGTACACCCCGATGAGGTGGGAGAGCTGACGGAGGAGCGTATGGAGACCCTGACGGCGTTGAGCCGGGAAGAGCGTATCGTAGCCATCGGTGAGATTGGGCTGGATTATGCATTTTACGGAGAGCCTACCGAGGAGGAAGCGGCAGAGCGGAAGCGTCAGCAGAAGTATTGGTTTGAGAAGCAGTTGGAGCTGGCGAGACGATTGGAGCTTCCGGTGGTGATTCACTCTCGTGATGCTACGGAGGATACGCTACAGGTGATGCGGGAGCATACCTCCATTGCTAAGGCCGAAGGGAGCTTTCGCGGCGGTGTGATTCATTGCTTTAGCGGTTCCCCGGAGGTGGCGAGAGAATATGTGGAGATGGGCTACTACATCGGAATCGGTGGCGTGGTGACCTTTAAGAATGCCAAGAAGCTGCCGGACGTTGTGGAGGACATGCCGATGTCTCGCATTTTGCTGGAGACGGACTGCCCATACCTTGCACCGGTGCCTCATCGCGGCAAGCGAAATGATTCCGCCCTTCTGTGCCACGTGGTAGAGAAGATCGCAGAGCTTCGGGGAGTGACGCCGGAGGAAGTAATCCGGGTGACGGAGGCAAATGCCCGTCGGTGCTTTTCCCTAGACTGATTGTATACGGAGATATAAGAACATGGCTTATCTAAGTGATCCCAAGGAAACCATTGCGGTGCTGAACCGCTATCATTTTAACTTTCAGAAGAAGTTCGGTCAGAATTTCTTGATTGATGCCCACGTACTGGACAAGATCATTCGCGCGGCGGACATCACGAAGGATGATGTGGTGTTGGAGATTGGCCCGGGCATCGGTACGATGACGCAGGTGCTGTGCGAGAATGCGGGAGAGGTCATTGCTGTGGAGATTGACAACAATCTGATTCCCATCCTGCAAAATGATACCTGCAAGGATTACGATAACCTGACCATTATCCACTCCGACGTGTTGAAGCTGGACATCAAAGCCCTAGTGGCGGAGCACGGCGGCAAGCCCGTGAAGGTGGTGGCAAATCTGCCCTACTATATTACGACCCCGATTATCATGGGGTTATTTGAGATGCACGTGCCTATGAAGAGCATTACGGTCATGGTGCAGAAGGAAGTGGCGGAGCGTATGCAGGCGACACCCGGAAGTAAGGACTATGGCGCACTGTCCTTAGCAGTACAGTACTACGCCGAGCCCTACATTGCGGCAAATGTACCCCCTAACTGCTTCATGCCCCGCCCGGGGGTGGGCTCTGCGGTCATTCGCATGACGCTTCATGAGGAACCTCCGGTGAAGGTGCAGGACGAGAAGCGGATGTTTGCCTTGATTCGCGCATCCTTTAACCAGCGTCGCAAGACCCTCGTCAACGGTTTGTGTAATTCCGCAGAGCTGAATTACACAAAGGAGCAGGTGACGGAAGCTTTGGAGGCACTTTCGTTGCCGGTAACCATACGCGGTGAGGCGCTGACGCTTGCGCAGTTCGCTACGTTGTCGGACGTACTCGATGCGTAAATGAGGAGAAGAAGTTGATGAAAAAGAAAGAAAACCTACGCTATCGCTTCGGTCTACGTCTGTCAGCAAAGCGAAAGGCAGAGGTGCAGGCATTAGAGACACATTTGCCGGATCGATCCTATGTGTCCGCAATATTGGGTGACGCCGAGCTTCCGGCGGATGGTCTGCCGCGCTATGTCTTTGTTTATGAAGGAGAGCGGCCGGTGGCCTATGGAGAAATCGTTTGTGCGGGGGAGGCTTTGGCAACAGAGTATGAGCTGCGAGGAATGGTTATTCCGGAGTATCGAAGACGCGGAATCTTCCGGCAGATGGTTGATGGACTGACGCGAGGGCGCGAGGGGACCTTTTTTCTTGTATGCAGTGCGGAACAAACGGCGGCACAGGCAACCTATGAGGCACTTGGCGCGACGCGGGTAGAGCGTGAGCTGCTGATGGAGTGTGATGTACAGGTGTGTGTGAAGGCAAAGGCCGTCAAAGGGACGCGAAAGGAACTGTGCTTGGAGACGGAGAGAGAGGAGCCGGAGGACGGATGTCTCGGAAGAATGAGTGCAAGACTCGGTACGGAGGAGGTTGCCCGGCTCGGCTTTCTAAAGCAGGCAGGGCAGGTGTTCTTATTTTCGGTGGAGACAGCGGAGGCGTATCGAGGAAAGGGCTATGCGACGTGGCTGTTGGAGAGGTGCATGGAGCGGTTCCCGGCGGGCACCGTGTTTCGCCTGCATGTGACGGAGTCCAATACGGCGGCGGTTCGGCTGTATCGCGGACACGGGTTTTCGGAGGTGCAGGCGATTGAGCGTTGGAAGCTGTGATGAACGGAAGCAATTTATTAATTTTTATTGAATTGCGTCCGCGAATGGTTGCATTTTTCGTGGGAAAAAGTTAAAGTGTAGGTAGAAAACGATTGCGCATAGGCGCAGATGGGAGGATGAGATGAAGAGAGGTTTGTGCTATTTGTTGACGCTTCTGTTGTTGGTGTCTCTTTTGGTCGGGTGTGACGACAAGGAGAAGGAGAAAGAAGGCGAGAAGGAAAAGACGGCATCCGAAGCCTTTTTTGAGTGCCTTGAGGATATGTTTGCTGTGCGAACGGGAAGGAGCTCGACCGGGCTGCATGTTGATTATAAGGAGAGCTATGGATTCGAGCTGGAGCTGGCACTGAACACGAAACAGAGCAGCGATGAATTTGAAGTTGGTGTGGACGGAACGGTTGCATTTGATGGTGCAGAGGCAGAGTTAATCAGCGAGGAGCTGTTGAAGGTGACGGGAGGGATGTTCTATCTCAATGCCCGTGACATTGCAGATGAGGTCGGCAACTATATTCTCGGCACGGGAATCAAGGACCTTGCCGACGAGATCGACGGAGATTGGCTGGGGCTTCCGCTTCCCGAAGGTACGGGAAGTGAGGATGCGAAGATGAAAGATGTGGGACGCGCACTTGTTGATTTGGTGAGAGCGATGACTGCGTCGGCCGAATTCGTAAAAGAAGAGGATGTCTTTCGCCTGTTTTTAAAGGATAAGGCGGCTTATGAGACGGCCGGCTATGCATTTGCCGATTTCCTTGAAAAGGACATGGCGTACCTCATGGAAGATATCGAGGGCGCGAGCGGTGCGATTGATTGGAATGCGTATGTGAAGACACTCAAAAAGAAGTATTATGACGATGCGGTAGAGATGCTGGGTAGGCATGATATTCCGGAGGAAACCGTGGAAGCTGTGGTGGAAGAGTTGTTTTCGATGGATTGGAACAAGGAGTTTTCCGAGCTGTTTGTAATAACGGACGGAATTGACTGGGCTGAGACGGCGGCGGAGGTTCGCAAGGACATTGAGGAATGGGCAAAGGCCGATCATGAGCTTCCCGAGACGGAATTTCGCATTGAGAAGAGTGAGAACGGATACGAGTTTCAGGCACTGATTCGTGCGACGGGCGGAGAAGAACCGGGGGAAATGAGCATTTCCTATTCCGTCGTCGAGGAGGACGTGACGGTTATGGCGCCGGACAAGGTCATTGACATTATCGGTCTTGTTGACACGGTGCTCACATACAAGGAGAATGAAAGAATGGATTCGTTCCCTTGGACGGATCCGGAAAGTCCGTGGTATGACCCGGAAGAGGACCCTTGGGAGGAGCCGATGCCGGGAGTGTCCGATACGGTATATTTGGAATTATACAACGGCGGATTTTTGAAGATTGTCTGTGACGATTCGTTCTATTCCGTCGGCGAATGTGTGGATGGCATGGTGGAATTGAAAGCCTCGACGTTCGAAAGTGTGTGGATATATGCAATTGAGGGATATCCGGATCGCACGGAGGTTGTGGAGGAGTGGGGACTGAGGGATCTCCGTGAGAATGCCTATGAAGACTGGGACCGTTATGAAATCGATTACGCTGCGATGTATGTCAAAGAACTGGGGGAGCTCATTCTTTGTGTAGAGGTGAGCTTGGAGTCAGAATTTGAGGAGACTCGTTATCTGGAATCCTTGTTGTCCTTTGAGATTGTTTCGTCTAAGAATGCGGCGGCCGGAAATTGATAGAACATCATTGCTTGTTTGGCATGAGGCAAGAAGGACGCGAAGCTGCTGAGAGGGACTTCA
>JAZRZZ010000016.1:0-15881 GCA_045601665.1 Lachnospiraceae bacterium | reverse complement strand
CGCATATTCCTTGGCTGCAATGCCATCCGTCTGCTGACCGTATTCATCGCCACTCTTGATCAACCCCGCCTTAATTATATCGGCAGTATCGTACGTAGCACCGTCCTCGGTTACTGCACTATTCCAGATCAAGAGACCGCCATTCTTAGAGATATCCACACCTTCAAAGCCTTCCACTACAACATACTGGTTGATGTAGATGACTCCGTCAAGGGAAAGGGTTCGTCCGGTGTCCGTAATCTCATCAAGTACGCCTTCTTCATCGCCGTTATCCTCCGAGAAAAAGTCGTCTGTATAGTTTTCTTCAAGGTCTTTAAGCTTCCATACGGTTCCGTCCTCGAAATGGATTTCTTTAATCGGGAAATAATTTGTCACGCCTGAAATCACATTTCCGGTAATCGTGATTGTTTCGTTCGTTTTTGCAATGCGTAAGATATACGAATATTTATCAGACGTGCGTCCAACCATCACTCTGTCAGGAGTAATTCCCTTTCCAAGACGAAGGATATTGTATCCGCCCTGTGGATAACGCCATTTTCCGTTACCCATATCAATCATGTCGTTTCCATCGCCAAGCTCATAATAGAACGTGTCGTCACCATCTCCGCCTCGAAGATAGTCATCCCCCTTGCCGCCATAGAAACTATCATTTCCATCTTTGCCGATGAGCGTATCGTTGCCGTCATATCCCCAGAAGGTTGCATCGCTGTCCTGATAGCATTCTATTGTATCGTCATCTGCCGTACCATAAAGAAATCTTGCACAATCAAGAAGATTGTCACGCTTCCAAACAGTCCCGTCTGCAAAGCAGATTTCTTCAATCGGGAACACAGGTGTCAAGCCTGAGATGTAGTTACCTGGCAATGTAATTGTGTCACCTGTTTTCGTAATATGAAGATAAAATGTTTCCGTGTTCTCGGAAAGCGTTACATGAACTTCATCCGGAACAATTCCCTCGCCAAGGAAAAGAACATCATGCCCCTCATATGGTAACGTATAGCGTCCACGTGTATCATCGATCGTATCGTTGCCGTCACCGAGTGCATAATAGAACACATCGTCTCCGTGAGAACTGTAAATCACATCATCGCCTTTGCCACCGTATATGAAGTCATCTCCGGCACCAAGAGAAATCGTGTCATTTCCGTCCATGCCATAAACATAATCACCGAATATTGTAGAGGAAAAGAAGGAGTCAAAGCAACCTTCTGCAAGCGTCAGAGTGTCATCCCCTGCACCGCCCAGCATATAACTGGTATTCTTTTGTCCGTAGATTTTATCATTTCCGCCATTGCCCCAAATGTGGTTCACCTCAGGAAATCCGGTAATTACATCATCCTTCTCTGTACCTTTGAAGGAATTAACAATATTGCATATTTCATCATAGCTGATCTCGTCGCCGTTTCTGAAACGTATGGTTTCAATGCGCTTCTTTTCATTCGAAAAATTCTCACAGATAATGAGATGCACATCATTTTCGGTGTCATTCAGATACAAATCTCCGTCGATCCTCAGGAACTCAAACTGTTCTTTCCTTGTTTCATAGTCCAAAAACAGTGTATCGTTTCCGGCTTCGCCGTTACCGGTTTCGGAAATAATAGCGAATACCGGTTCATCCGATGCAACTACTCTGTAGGTATCGTCGCCTGAGCCTAAATTATAAATAAGCTTAGGCAGTGAATTCATCCAGCTGATCCATTCGTCGGTGGATATTTCCTTTCCCGACTCACCAGATCCGTCTTTGCTGCTTTCATCCGGCTTCTCTGTTTCTCCATTATCGTTTGACGAAGAAGTCTCTTCAGGAGCCGGAGGAATCGGGTTTTGAGGAATCTCTACTTCTTCGTCAAGAACATTCCAGAGTCCCATTTCTGTCATCTCTCGCTCAATCTCAAGAAGCTCTCGGTTACGTTCGTTTATAACAAAAAACAAATTGTACAGCTTCTCGCACACGTCGGTTATTCCCCAAAACGACAACTCACCCTGTATAATTGCACCAAGGTCTAATGTGAAAACATTCATCATAAAGTCATAGCCATCCTGAATTGCTCCGGCAGCGTGCAACACCTGAGTCAGAACAACAAGTCTTCCGTCAATATAATAAAGCTTGTATAAATGCGGGTTGCTTGTCATTCTTTCGAACTCCTCGGGAGGCATAACCGCTTTTACCGCATTATGAAATTCAATTGCAACCTGTCGGCGCCAAATCAATGTAGGCGACTCCTCATCCTCCAACGCAGGCGAAGAGGATTCCTCGGACGTTTCATCCGATGGGTTTGATGTGCCTGATGCCGGCTCATCCCCTGAAGTATCCTCCCCTGAAGTATCCCCCTCATTAGTATCATCGGAGTACTCCAGTGCAATCTGTAAAAGCTCCTTCATTGCCTGATCTGAGTTTACCGCGTCATATTGTTGTTTATTAAAAAGCTCAATATATTCGTTCCACATTTCAATCGTTTCGTCAGCCGATGCCAGTGGAACCGTATCCTGATAACCAAGCTCCCTCTCGTATATTGCAAGACCTTCTTCCAAACGTTCCTTGGCTGTTCGTACTACAGAATCCTCCGCGTCTGCGACCGGCGCAGAGGTTACCATCATGCTGATGGCCAAAAAAATCGCTAGCAGTTTTTTCATATAAGCCCCCTCTTTTTATGTCTATAAATATATATTATGAATTATAAATATATAAACACAGCAAGCCAACACTGTCAAGTGGTTTTACGAAAAAACGGTAATCCCACAACAGAATGGTGGGTCCTGTGAATCACCGCAGAAATCGGGTTTCCGGGCGTCCGCCCTGCAACAAATCCCCCAAGAATCGGCACAACAAGCACACCATATCCAATAGCCAATCCCCATCCGCCGATTCTTCTCCATAGCGGTTTCATCCACCGATAAAGGCTAAGACCGGCGTAAGCAAACAGTCCCACGAACAGGGTGAGCATAATTCATATTCCTCCTACAAAAAACAGAGGCACCCCCTTACGGAATGCCCCCATCACTTATATCATATTCATTTGTTCCGAGTATTACTCCTCGTCCAAGGATACCGTAACCTTATCCAAATGCCAAATATCCTGCACGTACTCTTCAATCGTACGGTCAGAAGTGAACTTTCCACTCTTTGCAATATTGAGAATCGCCTTCTTCGCCCAACCGGCCTCGTCGCGATATGCCTCCTCAACACGCTTCTGTGCAGCTTCATAGGAACGGAAGTCCTTTAGGATAAAGTACTGGTCCTCGTCAATCAAGGAGTTGTACAGCTCACGGAAGAGCTCCGGATCATCCGGCGAGTAGAAGCCGTTAATCAACTGTGTCATCACCTGACGAATGTCGGAATCGGTATTGTAGATCTCCTTCGGATTGTAGCCGCCGTTGTTCTCATACGAGATGACTTCGTCGGAGCTGAGGCCGAAGATAAATGCATTTTCCGGACCAACCTCCTCGACAATCTCCACATTCGCGCCGTCCATCGTACCAAGCGTTACCGCACCGTTCAGCATGAACTTCATGTTACCGGTACCGGAGGCCTCCTTGCTGGCCGTCGAAATCTGCTCGGACACGTCCGCTGCCGCGAAGATCCACTCGGCATTGGATACCCGATAATTCTCGATAAATACAACCTTGATCTTGCCCTTAATGGACTTGTCGTTGTTCACAACATCCGCTACGCTGTTGATCAGCTTAATGATTGCTTTCGCTCTACGATAGCCCGCACTTGCCTTCGCGCCGAAGATAAAGGTTCTCGGATAGAATTCCATCTCCGGATTCATACGAAGCACGTTGTAAAGATGCATTACGTGCAAAATGTTCAGCAGCTGTCTCTTGTACTCGTGCAGACGCTTTACCTGTACATCGAAGATGGAACGAGGGTCTACCTCGATGCCGTTATGCTTCTTGATATATTCCACCAAGCGGAGCTTATTCTGATATTTGATATTCATGAACTCCTTCTGGCTCTTCTTGTCGTCCGCATAGATCTCCAGCTCATTGATGTGCGGAAGATTCGTAATCCACTCGTCACCGATCTTTCCGGTCACCCAATTCGCCAAGAGCGGATTGCCGTGAAGAAGGAATCTTCTCTGCGTGATACCGTTGGTTTTGTTATTGAACTTCTCGGGCCAAAGCTCATAGAAATCCTTCAGCTGCTCTTTCTTGAGAATCTCTGTGTGCAGTCTTGCCACACCATTCACGGAGAAGCCGGCAACGATTGCGAGGTTCGCCATGCGTACCTGCCCATCCATGATAATCGCCATCTTCTGAATCTTGTCGTAATTGTTCGGATATTTCACCTGAATATCCGCAACGAAGCGACGATTAATCTCCTCAACAATCTGATAGATTCTCGGCAACAGACGCGAGAAAAGCTCAAGCGGCCATTTCTCCAATGCCTCGGACATGATGGTATGGTTGGTGTAAGCGCAACATTTGTTCGTAATTGCCCATGCCTCATCCCAGCTGAGATAGTAATCGTCCATGAGAATACGCATCAGCTCAGGCACCGTAACGGTGGGATGCGTGTCGTTCAACTGGAATACTACCTTTTCGGGAAGTCCGTGAATGTCGTCGTGCGTCTCCATGTACTTCTTCACTGCACGCTGAATACTTGCGGATACGAAGAAATACTGCTGCTTCAAGCGAAGCTCCTTGCCTGCATAGTGATTGTCGTTCGGATAGAGCACCTCACAGATCAGTCTTGCAAGGTTCTGTTGCTCTACTGCCTTGTGGTAATCACCGCGGTCGAAGCACTCCAAGTTGAAGTTGTCAATTGCCTCCGCATCCCAGATACGAAGCGTATTTACCACATTGTTGCCATAGCCGACAATCGGAAGATCGTAGGGAATCGCCATTACGGACTGATAATTCTCCTGCGTAAAATGCTCTCTTCCCTGCTCATCCTTAGAGTAGCGAACATAGCCGCCGAACTTTACCTCACAGGCATACTCGGGTCGCTTGATTTCGAACGGATTGCCGTCCTTCAACCAATCGTCCGGACGCTCTACTTGAAACCCGTTCTTAATCTTCTGCATGAACATACCGTACTTGTAACGGATGCCGCATCCGTAAGCCGGATAGCCGAGCGTTGCGAGGGAATCCAAAAAGCACGCTGCCAGACGACCGAGACCGCCGTTACCGAGTGCTGCATCCGGCTCCTGATCCTCGATCGCATCCAGATCCAGCCCGAGCTCATCCAGTGCCTTACGAATCTCCTTGTTCGCCTTCAAATTGATAATGTTATTGCCGAGCGCACGCCCCATCAGGAACTCCATCGAGAGATAGTACACGGTCTTCGCATCCTGCTCTTCAAACTCCTTTTGGCTTGCCGCCCACTGATCCACAATATAATCCTTCACCGCAAATGCAACTGCCGTATAAATCTGCTGCTGCGAAGCATCCTCCACGGTTCTTCGGTAGAACGTCTTCAAATAATCCTGTACGTTCTTCTTAAACTCTTTCTTATTGATAACCATAGTTTCCTCATTTCCCGCGCCATAGCGCCTAACTTAGCCCAATCGTCCAATACATTATAGCAATGCCCAAACATTGCGCCGCGGATTCCTCTTTTTCTCCGCGCAAGTGCCGAAAATGCAGACACTTGCGCCTATTGTACCACACATCAAAGAAAACTTCCATACGGAAATCGCACAAAAAAGCGCTACATTTGCATCTGCGCATGCAACAATTTGAACAGTAAAATATCACGTCAATTTGTCCCCTAAAACCGCATGTTTCTTACCTTTGCGGTAGACGCAATCGTTCGCGCACCGTCCCTTCACAGAAAAAAGCAACACCGATGTCGATGCGTCTCCAAAGCTTCGACTTTTGAGCTCGCTCTTTTTTCTCCGGTGTTGCTCCATATATCTTCTTACTGCTTCTGTACCGTAATCGTCACGTCCTCGCCGTTGATGTTCCACTCCTTGGTGTAACCCTCGGCTACCTCGTATACTACGGTGTCCGCAAGAACGGTCTTACGGATGGCCTCTTCATTTGCCTTGCATACCTCGGCCAGCTTATCGCTACCGGTGATGGACAAAAGGATGTGATCCATCACCTCGAAGTCTGCTTCCTTACGCATGGTCTGTACCTTACTGATAACCTCACGTACAAAGCCTTCCTCGATGAGCTCCGGCGTCAGGTTCGTATCCATAACTACGGTGATGCCGTAATCGGAATCGGACACATAGCCCTCGGTCTTCTGAGACTCAATCAAGAGGTCTTCCTGCGCGATGACTTCCTCGGCGCCGTCCACTACGATGGTAATACTGCTATTTGCATTCAGCTCTGCCATTGCCTTACTGCCGTCAAGCTCTGCAAGAAGGTTCTTCACAAGACCGATGTTCTTGCCGAAACGCTTACCGAGCGTCTTGAGCTGCGGCTTGAAGCTATAAGAGGTAAATGCACTGACATCGTCGGTGAAATGCACGCTCTTCACGTTCAACTCGTCCTCGATGATTTCCTGATAGAAACGGTTCAACTCATGCTCCGTCTTCACGTACATGGTTGCCATAGGCTGACGCTGCTTAATGTTCGAAGCATTTCTACAAGCACGGCCGAGAACAACGATGTCGAGAACCTTCTTCATATTTGCCTCAAGCTCTGCGTCGATCCATGCCTCATTTGCCACAGGGAAATCACACAAATGTACACTCTCCGGTGCATTTGCGTCCAGACTGCACACAAGGTTTCGATAGATATCCTCGCTCATGAACGGAATCATCGGTGCTGCTGTCTTTGCAATCGTTACAAGGGCGGTGTACAAAGTCATGTACGCATTGATCTTGTCCTGCTCCATGCCCTTTGCCCAGAAACGCTCACGACCGCGGCGCACGTACCAGTTGCTCATCTCGTCGACAAATGCATCCAGTGCTCTTGCAGCCTCAGGAATACGATAGTTATCGAGATGATCGTCTACGTTCTTCACCGTAGTATGCAGACGGGACAACAGCCACTTATCCATGACGGACAGCTTATCGTACTCCAGTGCATACTTGGTAGCGTCGAAATTATCGATATTTGCATACAGTACGAAAAATGCGTAGGTATTCCACAAGGTACCCATGAACTTACGCTGACCCTCCTGTACGGCCTTGCCGTGGAAACGGTTCGGAAGCCACGGTGCGGAGTTGATGTAGAAGTACCAGCGGATTGCGTCTGCACCGTAGGTCTCCAGTGCCTCGAACGGGTCTACCGCATTTCCCTTACTCTTACTCATCTTCTGACCGTTCTCGTCCTGTACGTGACCGAGAACGACTACGTTCTTATACGGAGACTTGTTGAACAGAAGCGTAGATACGGCCATGAGGGAGTGGAACCAACCTCTGGTCTGGTCTACCGCCTCGGAGATGAACTCCGCGGGGAACTGCTGCTCGAACAAGTCTTGATTCTCAAAAGGATAGTGATGCTGTGCAAAGGGCATTGCGCCGGAGTCAAACCAGCAGTCTAAAACCTCAGGCACACGCTGCATCTTCTTACCGCACTCCGGACAATTCAGCTGAATTTCATCGATGTACGGACGATGGAACTCTACGGTCTTTGCCTTCTCGTCGCCGCTCATTTCGAAGAGCTCCTGACGACTGCCGATACAATGACGATGTCCGCATTCACACTCCCAGATATTCAGAGGAGTACCCCAATAACGGTTACGGGAGATTGCCCAGTCCTGAATGTTCTCCAGCCAGTTGCCGAAACGTCCCTTACCGATCGACTCGGGAATCCAGTTAACCGTGTTGTTATTGCGAATCAAATCGTCGCGAACGTCGGTCTCCTTGATGTACCAAGACTCTCTCGCATAGTAAATGAGGGGCGTATCGCATCTCCAGCAATGCGGGTAGCTATGCTCGAACTTCGGAGCATCGAAGAGCAGACCCTTCTTCTCGAGGTCCACAAGCACCAGCTTGTCTGCATCCTTTACAAATACGCCTGCATAATCGGTCTCGGCGGTCATCTCACCCTTGCCGTCTACCAGCTGTACGAAAGGAAGGTCGTAATTTCTGCCAACCTTCGCGTCGTCCTCACCGAATGCCGGTGCGATATGAACGACACCGGTACCGTCGGTCAGTGTTACATAACCGTCACAGGTAACGAACCAAGCCTTTTTGCCCTGCTTTGCGCAGATGTCATTTGCAAAGGGGAAGAGGGGCTCATATTCCTTGTACTCAAGATCCTTCCCGACATAGCGCTCCAATACCTCATAAGCCGCCTGTGCCTCTACGCCCTTCTCGGGATCGGCCTTTACCGCCAGCTTGCCAAGTACGGTGTCACACAATGCCTCTGCCATGTAGTACGTGTATCCGTCTGCTGCCTTCACCTTCACGTAAGACTCTACCGGATTCACACAAAGAGCCACGTTCGAGGGAAGCGTCCACGGCGTGGTCGTCCATGCAAGGATGTACGCGTCCTCATCCTTCACCTTAAAGCGAACAATTGCGGAGCGTTCCTTCACGTCCTTATAGCCCTGAGCAACCTCTGCGGAAGACAGCGGCGTACCACAGCGAGGACAGTAAGGTACAATCTTAAAGCCCTTGTACAGAAGACCCTTGTCCCAAATCTGACGAAGCGCCCACCACTCGGACTCGATATAGTCATCGTGATACGTTACGTACGGGTCGTCCATGTCTGCCCAGAAGCCAACCGTGCCGGAGAAATCCTCCCACATGCCCTTGTACTTCCACACGCTCTCCTTGCATTTGCAAATGAACGGATCCATACCATAGGCCTCAATCTGGTCCTTTCCGTTGATTCCGAGAAGCTTCTCCACCTCAATTTCTACGGGAAGACCGTGGGTATCCCAGCCTGCCTTACGCGGAACCATGCAGCCCTTCATCGTACGGTAACGAGGAATCATGTCCTTGATAACACGCGTCAACACGTGACCGATGTGAGGCTTACCGTTTGCCGTCGGCGGGCCGTCATAGAAGGTATAGGTCGGGCCATCCTTGCGGTTCTCCATACTCTTCTCGAAAATACGATTTTCCTTCCAGAACTTCTCCACCGCCTTCTCGCGGTCAACAAAATTCATTCCGGTGTCTACTTTGTTGTACATATCTCTTACCTCCCTAACTTGTTTGGTTTGTGTAAATGCATCTGTGAAATCGGAAGTCGCTTGCGACTTCCGCGCGCCCGAGCGGGGTTGCGCAGCAACTACTTACCGCTCCGCGAGGTGTGTTTCCTGCACGAGGTGCTTTTTATATTTTGGCTTCGCCAAAATATAAAAAACCCCCGTTCCCAAAACGGGAACGAGGCATATCTGCTCATAATAACCACCCATTTTGCGTACGCCGGCCATTCCGGTTCATACGTGTGCCCTGTAACGGTGGCCTCCGGCTCGGACTACTGAATCTCTCGTTCGCCCTCGCAACTCCGAAGTGATCTTCCGCTCCACGTACTCGCACCGGACTTCCACTGTCTCCGGCTCGCTGTGCCTTTCCTATGAAACGTACTGTCTTCGTCAACGTCATTTTCGCTATTACTGTACAATATAGTATAGAAAACGGCGGTTGTCAAGGGAATTGTGTCATTTCACGCTGCACTTCTATCAAAACCCGCACAAGTCCTGCATACGAACACATTCTATTTTCAACGCAAGAAACGCCACCGGTCTTCCTCTTCCGGAGAAGCAAAGCTATACTTGCAATTCTTCTCAGGCTCCATAGAAATATTCTCGAACAATTTTTTCTTACCAAATGACTTGTATAAGCTTTCTACCGTTATCTTACTCCTGCTCGTATCCCTTCTCTGTCAAGTGAAGCAATTCCTCCAACGGAATCCCCAACTTCTTTGCTTCTATGGAAGCCGCCAAAATATACTTCCCATAGAATTCCTCTCTTCGTTTTGATCGAATCTTCTGGGTCGCCCCTTCTGCCACATACATGCCTATGCCCCGTTTCTTAAAGATAATCCCGGCATCGGCCAACAATCCGATTCCCTTCAACGTAGTGATATGATTCATTTTGAATCCTGTCGAAAGCTCTGCCACCGACGGAATCTGACTTCCTTCCGGGAATGTCCCTGCAAGAATCTCGTCCGTGATCCAATCAGCAAGCTTAATATATAGCAACTTATCATTGCCCTGCGATAATTCCATCGGTTGACCTCCTTTCCTTCCGACGCTGCTACAAACAATCCTTCATACGCATGGTAGTATACTTTCGCACACAACCTCGCAAGCACACTTTATCATAATACCGTTTACATGCCAATAGTATTTCTGCAATTAATTATGACTTTTTACAGCCTACCTATCTCCGCACGGAATCGATCCTCACAGTATTTTCCGTACAAATGCATCTATTTTACAAAAAAGACGACCGACGTACCCATATGTAGCGCCAGCCGTCACGAACATCGTATTAAGTAATATTGCGCTCTGTCACATAACCGTTACGAGTTTTCGGCGCACGCTTCTCCCCACGCCCAAGCTTTACGAAATATCGCAACAGACTCACTCCACCGGTAATAAACCACGTCATGCCGGTGGTAATCCAAATACCCCATTTCCCTACAGACGGAACAAGCGTCAGCGGCTTCGCAATACCGACACGGCAGCCCAACTCGGTCACACCGTTGATCATTGCAAACGTATTGTCGCCGATTCCGTTCAGCACCCCTCGCGTAATATAGATCATACCGAGCATGAAATAGAAGCAGCTGGTGATACGAAGTGCCTTTGCACCGAGCACAATGACTTCCGGAGACTTCTTCGTGTCAATGAACACACCGATAATCTGGCTACCGAACAGCTGTGCCACAAAGAACATCACCACGGAAATGATTACCACCGTCTTTACTCCGACCATAAAGCCTTGACGAATGCGTTCCTTCTTGCCGGCTCCGAGGTTCTGTCCCGAGAAATTGGACAGCGCCACACCAAGCGAAGCAAATGGCTGCTGTACCAGCTGTTCAATCTTACTGATTGCCGTGTTGGCGGCGCCGACCACCGGTCCAAAGCCATTCACAACCCACTGGAGTGCAATGCACGACAACGCAATCATCGAAGACATGAAGGCCATCGGCGTACCAATGGAAAAGGAACGACGAATAATCTCCTTATCCGGCTTGCGCTCCTCCGCGTTCACGCGAAAATACGGATTGCACACCCACGCATACAAAATCGAACCAACGGCCGCCGTCATCTGGGCAATGACCGTTGCCAATGCAACTCCCGAGACTCCCATCTTGAAACGAAGCACGAATACCAAGTCCAAGCCCACATTCACCAGGCTTGCCACCACAAGGAAGATCAGTGGCGTCTTCGAATCACCGAGCGCCCGAAGCAGAGCTGATACCGTATTGTACGCGATTGTCGCCAGACTGAGACCGCACACAATCTGCATATAGCGAATCGAATCCTCGACATACTCCACCGGAGTATCCAAAAGACGTAGGAACGGGTCTGCGGCGAAATATCCGAGCACACTCATTACAATGCCGACGGCACCGACAACGTAGACACTGTTCGCAATCGTCTTTCGCACACGCACGTCGTCCTTCGCCCCGAAATATTGCGCCGCAACAATGCCAATGCCGTTTCCGATGCCGTTGCTGATGGAAATCACCAAAAATACAACGGACCCGGTCGCGCCGACTGCTGCCAACGCATTTGCACTGACATACTTGCCGACAATAATACAATCCACCAGATTGTACAGCTGCTGAAACAAATTACCTAACAGCATCGGCAGCGCAAACCACAAAATCAGTTTGGTCGGATTCCCGATCGTCATGTTCTTGACCTGATTGCTTTTCATAGTTAGTCTCCTATCATTTCCTCGGTCGCCGTTGCCGGCTCCCCTCATATATAAATCAAATGCTGCAAAATCTCCGCTATACATTTTCCCACATAAAAATAGCGCACCTTACGATGCGCTATAAGAATACTTCAAGAAAGAAGTTTCGTAAATGTGCTATTTTTCCGAATTATCTTATACTGTTGTCCTTCCTTCATCGGTAGGGAAAGAAGGAGTTCACTCCGACTGTATCCCAGTTCTCACAAAGATTCTTCTCACAGGTAGCTTTCGGGGAAATCGAACCATACAACAAGGAAATATTCTCCCATGTTCCATCATACTCCTCCGAGACATAGATAGAGGCAGGATAAACGGTTTTCATCAAGGATGCTTCTCCTCCAATCAGTCCAACCTTTTCTTCCCCTTCCACGGTTCCGTAAAAGGCAACGACGTATGCATCAAACTGATTGCCCGCATTTCCGACGAGACCGCCAACCGCCGTCATCCCCCGCACATCTCCGTGCGCTACCGAACAGAACAGCTTCACACGCCCCATTCTGCCGGCAAGTCCTCCGACATATCTCGTTCCGGTTACATTTCCTGTAGAAATCAACTGCTCATACTTCCCTTGTTGCTCGTCGAAAATCGTATCAATCCCGATGCAACCACCGACGTATTCCGTACCGATCACATCTCCGGTGCATAGCATGCTCCGTATTACACCAAGCCCTTCACAATGTCCGATAATGCCACCGACCTGGCTTGCATTCTCTGCTATGACATCCACATCGGATACCACGCTTTCCATTTGACCGTCTCCAACCGAGTCACAGTACAGTCGACCGACAATTCCTCCGATCATGCCAAACGAACCGGTCACCTGACCACCCCATGCATATATCTCTCGCATTCTCGACTTTATTGCTTCACCGCACAACAAACCAACCGATTCCTCCCCGTCGGCATAACAATTCCGGAAGGCAACCGACTGAACCCAGCTGTTTTTCAACAAGCAAATCAAACCAACGTTCGTTGTCCCGCCAAAGAAGCAATTCTCGGCATATATGTCCCGAAGTGTCGAATCCGCCACCCTGTTAATAACGCCTGCTGACTTCGAAACCGCCTGAAAATCAATATTTCTCAGAAACAGCCCATGAATCTCGGCCTTGTTTAGATTCGGTAGCAGATACACTTTTCCCATCTCCGGGTCGTACGTAAAGTTCTCAATCGCTCCGTATATCGTCATCTTTCCCTCGAATGTCCTTTCATCCGCAAGGGCTCCTTTCACCTCGTCGACACCAATATCCGAGAAATCAAGATCATCCATAATAAACACTTCCGCCTCAACATAGCGGGACAGATTCCGTCGAAAATGCAAGTAACCGTTCATATTCAAAACATACAATATCCGCGTATCGTTTACCGTCATTTCGACGTAGCTGCATTCTTTCCGATCCTCCGAATATTCAATGCCGTCTCCCAGATGATACAAGATGCCGCCAACGCCACCGTTGCTCGAAATGACCAGATTCCCCTTCGAATCCACCTGCATCGCCGCCTCATACCCGTTCGGGTTGTATTTCGTTGGCTCATCAATGGTGAACATTTTCGTAATCGTCTCCACCGAATCGTCACTCTTAATCGCAATCCGAACGCTTGCACCATCGTAACGATTCGTTGCTGCATAGAAAGCATAAAGCTTACCATCGTGGCTGATTGCATTGTGAATTCCTCGGTTGCTGATGTCGACCCTCTGCCATTTGCCGGATTCCGTTACAAATCGAAGCTCCACCTTCACAAAGGACTTCGCCATACCACCCACCAGCGGTCGAAAAGCGAAAATGCCCTCCGCATTCGGCTTCACAGTCTGCCATTCCACTCCATCGACGTAAAGCACAACATAGTCCATCGTCTCCGAGGTATCCGTAAGACGTACCGAGCCTCTCACCTGTCCGAACCCTGCATCTGTCGTATCAAGCGAATAGGTAACAAGATTCGAGGCCTCCGCATATTGGAATTGCTTCTCATAGGTATAGGTTTTTCCGCACACATTGTAATAGATCTGATTGCCCTTCGTCGTCAGGTTTACCACCGTTCCTGCCGACCAACGATAGCTGTGTGCGGTTCCTGTCTGATACTTCCCGCCAAATTCAGCTGCGTTCCATTGGGTCTCCCACGTTTTGCGATTGTCGTCATTTGCATGCCCCATCGCATACGTGCGGATTTCCTCTATCGTCACACCGCTCTCCTGTATGAGCATGTTCTCCGATCCGTCGACACGCATCCGATACAGGGAACCGTTTGCTTCAAAATTCACATAATAGATCCACTCACCGTCCTGTACGGTGGTCTCTGCCGTATATCCCGCTTGATAAAGAGGATTGAGAATAAGCGTCTTGCCAAGCGCGCCGGAATCCTCGTACACGATCGGATCGGTATTCCAATTCACTGACGTCCACGCGCTTCCGACATTAAAATGCGGATACGGGGAGCGTTTGCCTGCATCCACAAGATACCTCTCTCCGTCAATCACAACAATGTTCCACATATGGCCATGATCACTCAAACAATACGAATGGATCCCTGCCTTCATACATAACGCAGCGAACACCTGCGCGTGACCGACACAGACGCCCCATCCACACATCATCGGCGTATAGAAAGCGGTTCGGCCTTGTGTACTTGTGTGCCCCGCATCCAACATCTTTGCCAACGTCATTCCCCGGAGTGTTGCAATGGAATATGGACTCTCCTTCTTATATGCATACACGTTACCCAGCTTACTCGAGGCTCCGTCGTAATGAAAATACGAATCGAGATAATACAGGATCGCATACTCTCTGGCAAGTAGGCTCATGCCCGGCACAATAATCTTCTCAAGAATCTCGTTCATGCGATCGTCACATTCCCGTACCATCTCGGCAATGCTCTTATATTCCGCATACGCATTCCCGATCTGCCCATCCACCTCCTCCGTCGAGTACACCGGAAACATACTAAAATGCAAGGCTAGCGTATCCACGGATGTAACACTCGCATAGTCGAATGCAAAGCTGGCTTCCGGTCGATACTCACAGAGCAACTCCGCTACCGCCCAGAGAGCCTCCTTGCGAACCGCCTCCGCTGCACCCGGATCAAAATACTGCATCACGGCCGGTCCGAAGCCCGGAAGATCCCACAGCTCCATCAGATCTTCTCCGTTCAGACTTGCCGATTCCTTTACCTTATTATTGAGACTATGGCTCGTTGCACCGGTCTCATCGCCTTCCTTCGTCTGCCCCGAAGGATAGCTTCCATCGCAACGCAACGCATATCGAAGCAAAAATTCATACAGACGGTTTTGAAACTCCGCATATTCTCCTCCCGACAGCTGATCCACTGCGTCCTTCCCCATCTGGATCAAATCGTTTGTGGAAAAATAGCTTTCCTGCGGAAGCTCCACCTCCGACTCCGGTTTCATTTGCTCTATCGACGCTTTCATCGACAGCACTTCCATCCGCGTCATGGCAGACAGCATTCCCGGCTGCATCCAGAGGCGCTCGTCCATCGTGAACGTAATTGTATCACCGTTCAAAAACATATGATTCCACGTCGAGATATCCGGCCAACGAATATCCTTAATCAAATTATATTCTTCAAAGATCGACAAATACCCCCCATACGCATTCCAATTAATCTCATAATACCAATCCGCAAACTCCTCCAGCCGGTCCGGTCCGGTTGCATACGAACGGTTCGTATGGAAGTCACTGACCTTCACGGAGAATGACGACTCGCCCGCCAGTCTTGCTCTCCACATCGCATGAATCACCTTCTCGCGATTCTCCTGCTTTTGCTGCTCCGTAAGCTCCGGAAATGCACCATCCGTCACCGGGGTCGGTGTTGCTGTCGGGGCCTTCGTAGGCGCTGTCGTTGCTGTCGGGGTTGCCGTCGGAGCCTTCGTAGGCGCTGTTGTCGCCGTTGGAGCCGCCGTAGGCGCTGTCGTTGCTGTCGGCGCTGTTGTCGCTGTCGGCGCTGTTGTTGCTGTCGGCGCTGTTGTTGCTGTCGGTGCCTCAGTTGCTACTGGAGCTTCATTGTTTGACTGTCCGCAAGCTGCAAGTGCTAACATAAGTACTGTTGCAATAACGAACATCCACGTTCTTTTTTTCATAGTTAATT
>JAZRZZ010000015.1:0-24209 GCA_045601665.1 Lachnospiraceae bacterium | reverse complement strand
GATGAGAACAGCATTGTCAATCGCGGGAAGTGATTCCAGCGGAGGCGCCGGAATTCAAGCGGACATTAAAACAATGACGATGAACGGAGTTTATACGATGAGTGCCGTCACAGCACTTACAGCGCAAAATACGACCGGCGTACGCGCAATTCAAGAATCGACAAAGGAATTCTTAGCGCAACAAATCGATGCGGTGTTCGAGGATATTTTTCCGGATGCGGTTAAGATCGGCATGGTGGCTTCCGGCGATCTGATTCGTGTGATAGCGGATAGGCTTCGATTCTTTAAGGCGAAAAATGTGGTGGTGGACCCCGTGATGGTGGCAACCAGCGGTGCTTCTCTTGTGAAAAGCGACGCGGTAACCGTTTTAGTCGATGAGCTTCTTCCGCTTACCACCCTTGTTACACCGAATATACCGGAGGGAGAGATTCTTTCGGGGCTTTCCATAGAAAGCCAAGAAGATATGGAGCGGGCGGCACAGAAGATCGGTGACACCTATCAGTGCGCCGTGCTTCTAAAGGGAGGTCATAGCATAAACGATGCAAATGATCTGCTGTATGTAACCGGTGCGTTCCGTTGGTTTTACGGCAAACGTATCGACAACCCCAATACACACGGTACGGGCTGTACATTGTCGTCGGCCATTGCCGCGAATCTTGCGAAAGGTTATGATCTCGAAACTTCCGTGCAGAGGGCTAAGGAATATCTTTCAGGTGCGCTTGCCGATATGCTCGACCTCGGACAAGGCTCCGGACCTATGAACCACGCATTTGACTACAAAAATCGGTTCGCAAAATAGATGATCCAGAAAGGAATTAATACAGTGAGAAATTATACAACACAGATGGACGCCGCAAGAAAGGGTATCATCACACCGGAGATGAAGGTAGTTGCGGCTAAGGAATATAGGACAGAAGAAGAAATCAGAGACTTGGTGGCCAAGGGACAAGTGGCAATTTGCGCAAATAAGCTTCATACCTGCATCGATCCGAACGGTGTCGGCTCTATGCTTCGCACCAAGATAAATGTGAATCTCGGAGTGTCCCGTGACTGCAAGGACTACGATATTGAGATGCAAAAGGTTATGGCTGCAGTTGAGATGGGGGCGGAGGCCATTATGGATCTTTCCTCGCACGGAAACACCCAGCCGTTTCGCAGGAAGCTCACCGGCGAATGTCCCGCAATGATCGGTACCGTCCCGGTATACGATAGCGTAATTCACTATCAGCGTGATCTTGCTACGCTCACTGCAAAGGATTTTATTGATGTGGTCCGTCTTCATGCAGAGGATGGAGTGGACTTTGTAACCTTGCACTGCGGTATTACCAGAAAGACCATTGAACAGATTAAGAAGCACAAGAGAAAAATGAATATCGTTTCTCGTGGTGGCTCCCTTGTCTTTGCTTGGATGAGCATGACCGGCGAGGAAAATCCTTTCTATGAGTATTACGATGAAATTTTGGACATTTGTCGCGAGTATGATGTCACCATTTCGCTCGGTGATGCATGTCGCCCCGGATGTCTCGCCGATGGCAGCGATGTGTGTCAGATGGAAGAGCTTGTTCGTCTTGGTGAATTGACGAAGCGTGCTTGGGAAAAGGATGTTCAGGTCATGGTGGAAGGTCCCGGACATATGCCGATGGATCAGATAGAAGCCAACATGAAGCTTCAGCAAACCATTTGCATGGGCGCACCGTTTTATGTGCTCGGCCCTATCGTTACCGACATTGCACCCGGCTATGATCATATTACCTCTGCTATCGGCGGTGCCATTGCAGCGGCTTCCGGAGCGGCTTTCCTCTGCTACGTGACGCCGGCAGAGCATTTGGCTTTGCCGAATGTGGACGACGTGAAGCAAGGCATCATTGCATCCCGTATAGCCGCGCATGCAGCTGATATCGCCAAGAAGATTCCTCACGCGAGGGATGTCGATGATGCAATGGCGGATGCCCGAAGAACCTTTGACTGGGAGAAGCAATGGGAATGCTCAATTGATCCCGAAACCGCAAAGGCTATCCGTGACAGTCGTGCGCCGGAGCATGAGGATAGCTGTTCGATGTGTGGCAAATTCTGTGCCGTACGAAGCATGAACAAGGCACTTAGCGGAGAGTACATCGACATTTTGTAGGCAGAGAAGATGTTTTGTTGTTGAAATCGACATATGGAAAAGGCGTCGCGAACATGCGGCGCCTTCGTTTTTCAGCGGTGAATAAACTTTGCGGGAAAATGGTTGTTTTAAGGAGAAGAGCTCTCTGTCGTCCGGAGGACAGCACGTTATCTTCCGGGCAATAACTCCTTTCGTTTGGCACGTCTGACTCGGTTGATGTGTCGCTCGAAATCGCCGCCGGCGATGAGCTCGGCTAAGACGAATTGAATGTAAGTCGGAACGGTGCAGGAATAGAAGCCGAGTCGATCTTCAAATGCTTGGACGAGGTGCTTCGGAAGCACCATGTAGCCGACGCGAAGTGCGGGTGAGATTGTCATGGAAAAGGTGTTCATGTAGATGACGTTGTCGTGCTCTGAGTTAGAGAACAAGGTCTCCTCCGGCTTCTTGGAGATGGAAAACTCGGATTCAAAATCGTCCTCGATGATATAACGGCCGTGCTTGCCAGCCCAGCGGAGGTATTCGTGCCGTTTGGAGGCCGATGCCGAGACACCGCTTGGAAAGCTACGATACGGGGAAACGTGCAAAATGTCTACATCGCAAGTTCTCAAGGAGGAACTTAGAATACCATCATTTCCGAGAGGGAGCAAATCGTAAGTGGTGTCGCAGGCTCGGTATACTTGTTCAATCTGTTTGTAAGAGGGCGACTCGATAGCGTATCGTTTGTTTCGTCCCAGTAGTTCGACAATCAATCCATAGAGATACTCCGAGCCGGAGCCGATGATTACCTGCTTCGGTTCGGCATGGATTCCTCGGCTTCTGGCAAGATATCGACTGATTTCCGCACGAAGCTCCGTGCAGCCGGTGTTAGGAGAACGGTCGAGAATAGACTCGCCATAGTCGCTCATTACCTTGCGCATTGTTTTGGCCAATACGGAAAATGGAAAATCAGCAGTGGTTGAGCTTTCGTGGTGATATGTGTGGTGAATCGGATGTCGTTCTTCGTTCGCAGAAGCCGCAAAGCCGTCGTCGGTCTGAAAGATGACAAAGTAGCCGCTTCGTTCACGAGCTTCAATATAGCCCTCTTCGCAAAGAAGTGCATAGGCGTGCTCGATTGTCACGGTGCTGACGCCGGCTTCCGCTGCAAATGTTCTTTTCGAGGGGAGTTTATTGCCGGCCGGGTAAATGCCCTTCACAATATCGTCACGAACCTGTTTGTAGAGTTGAAGATAAGCAGGGATGTCGCTCGTGTTGTCGATTACGTGTTTCATCTGGTTATATAAAGTTCTCCTTTTCTGATTATTTCAGTACGACCAAAATCATTATATAATAACATCGAATTAAAATCAAGGAGAAGAAGCAAAGTGTCGCATAACCGTCAAAAAAAGATTGCAGTGATCAATGATTTCAGCGGCTTTGGACGTTGTTCCATAGCGGCTTCGTTGCCTATTATTTCAGCAATGAAGATACAGTGCTGCCCGTTACCGACTTCGATATTTTCGAATCATACGGGGTTTGATAGCTTTTTCTATACCGACTACACGGAGCATATGGACGCCTATATTGATGAGTGGGTGAAGCTTGCTTTGCATTTTCACGGCATTCTCACCGGCTTTCTGGGTTCGCCGGAGCAGATACGCATTGTAAAGCGCTTTTTGGAGCTTTTTAAGACGGAGGATAATGTTACTGTCATCGATCCGGTGATGGGGGACTACGGCAAGCTGTATCCTACCTATTCGCCGTCCTTGGCGCAACAGATGTGCGATTTGCTACCTTATGCGGATATCTTAACGCCGAATTTGACGGAGGCTTGTATCCTCACGGGGACAGAGTATAAGCCGGATATGAACGAAGAAGAGCTCGCTGTGCTGTGCGAAAAGTTGAGCAACATGGGACCGCAGAGGATTGTCATCTCCGGACTTGAGCGTGGAGATGACCTCGAGAACTTTATCTTTGAGGTAGGGAAAACGTCGCAGATTATCCGGGTACACAAGGTAGGCCCTTGTCGATCGGGAACCGGCGATGTATTCTCGTCAATTGTCGCAGCGGATGCTGTGAATGGAGTGGATTTTGTAAGCTCCGTGCAACACGCGTCGGCATTTATCGAAAAGGTTTTACGACGGACCGTTGAACTTGATTTGCCGAAAACAGACGGCATTTGTTTTGAAGAATTTTTGTTGGAGATATAGAGGAGTTAAATGTCATGAAGAAGGAAAAGGTCAAACTTATGTGTCTTGCCGGCATCCTCACTGCGGTGGTGTTTGTGTTTACCGCATATTTGCATATTCCAAGTCACACCGGATATACGCACGTCGGTGATGGTGTGATCTATCTTGCGGCTTGCTTGCTTCCGTTGCCGTATGCTGTGTTTGTTGGTGCGGGTGGTGCACTTCTTGCGGACGTTCTGAGCGGTTTTGCTATTTGGGCACCGGGTTCTGTGATTATCAAGGCTTTGGCAGTGTTGTTCTTTTCACGCAAAAACAAGAAGATTATTTGCTGGCGTAACATACTGGCGTTGATTCCGGCATGGGCATTGTGCATCGGCGGATATTATTTGTATGAGTCGCTTTTGACCGGTAATTTCAGTGCCCCGCTGGCGGGAATTCCGGGATACATTATGCAGTCGGCTTTAAGCAGTGTGCTCTTTATCGTTGTCGGACTTGCGATGGATAAGCTGAATATTAAGAAAATGCTCAACGGAGGAAAGTAGGTATGATGACAATATCGTATCCGGTGAAAAGCGGAATCTATGTGAATATGACGAATCGCTGTCCGTGTGCTTGTACATTTTGCTTACGACATAACGGCGAGGGCGTGTATGGCTCCGATTCGCTGTGGTTGGAAAGAGAGCCTTCGGTGCAGGAGGTGTGTGACAGTATTGACAACTGGGATTTGACGCGATACAGTGAGGTGGTTTTCTGCGGTTACGGCGAGCCTACCGAACGTCTTTATGACCTTCTTGAGGTAGCGGCCTATATCCGGTCTAAGAGTGACATTCCGATTCGCATTAACACGAACGGTCTGGCGGATTTGATTTGGAACGAGAAGACGGCTCCTAAGCTAAAGGGGTTGATTGACACAGTTTCGATTAGCTTGAATGCCACCAGCAAGGAAGAATATTATCAGGTTGTACGTCCGAAATTCGGTATGGATTCTTACGATGCCATGCTTAGCTTTACGAAGGATTGTACGGAATACGTGCCTAACGTTGTGATGACGGTAGTGGACGATGTGACCTCAAAGGAAGAGCAGGAGCTTTGCCGTAAGATCTGCGAATCTATCGGTGCGACACTCCGTATTCGCCCCTACGAAAGCTAAATAGTCTAGCTTGCAGTCAAAATAGTGAAAAACAATCTGTTATCAGTAGAGAAAAAAGGAGTCGAGACAATGGAAGTATGGTATTACATAGTAGAAAGCATTGATGGAGATTATGCAAATCTGAAACGCACGGATGTTAATATGGATGATGTGAAGCTTGTGGCGAGAGCACTTCTTCCGGAAGAGATTCGGGTGGGAAGTCATTTGAAATACGAATGCTTTCAATATGAGATTATGGAGTAGAGAAGACAGCATGAGAATGCGATTGGAACGGCGGATGTCGGTTCCCGATACTCTCGTATGAAGGTGCATAGATATCAATAAGAGCCTGCGAAGTCTAGTGCTTCTCAGGCTCTTTGAATGTGTTGCTTGTAATAAAAATGCTGTCGTATGGCAAAGAGGTCTAATTGTTCTTCTCAACCTCAGCCATCTTCATTGCACGAACCTTCAAGGAGAGACCGAAGAGGTTGATGAAACCTTCGGCATCTCTATGGTCATACAAATCACCGGTGGTGAAGGAAGCGATGCTCTCGTTGTACAAGGTGTACGGAGACGTAGTGCCCTGCTTGATGATATTGCCCTTGTAAAGCTTGAACTTAACCTCACCGGTAACGTACTTCTGCGTAGATTCAACAAATGCCTGCAATGCTTCACGAAGGGGAGTGAACCAAGTTCCTTCGTATACTACATTTGCAAAACGATTTGCAATCTCTTTCTTACAGGAGAGAGTAGCACGATCAAGAATCAACTCTTCAAGCTGTGTATGAGCCTCCATAAGGATGGTTCCGCCGGGTGTCTCGTATACACCACGGGACTTCATACCTACGACACGGTTCTCTACGATATCGATAATACCGATACCATGCTTGCCACCGAGTACGTTGAGGTCACGAATGATATCGGAAACCTTCTTGCGCTCACCGTTGATAGCAACGGGAGTACCTTCCTCGAAGGTAAGGGAGACAATCTCACCTTCCTCAGGAGCCTTCTCCGGAGTTACGGAGAGAACGAGCAAATGATCGTAGTTCGGAGCATTTGCCGGATCTTCGAGCTCGAGACCTTCATGGCTGATGTGCCACAAGTTACGGTCACGAGAGTAGCTGGAATCTGCGGAAAACGGAAGATCAATTCCATGTGCATTACAGTATTCGATCTCCTCCTCACGGGAGTTCATGGTCCAGTAAGGACTTCTCCATGCAGCAATGATCTTAAGGTCAGGAGCGAGAGCCTTAATGCCAAGCTCGAAACGAACCTGATCGTTCCCCTTACCGGTAGCGCCGTGGCAAATAGCGGTTGCCCCTTCCTTACGAGCAATCTCAACCAACTTCTTAGCAATCAAAGGACGTGCCATGGAGGTACCGAGAAGGTACTTGTTCTCGTATACGGCACCTGCCTTGACGCAAGGAACAATGTATTCATCGGCAAATTCGTCGTTTACATCCAAAATGTATAGCTTCTCAGCACCGGAATACTTCGCACGCTCCTCAAGACCGTCAAGCTCGTTGGCCTGTCCACAGTCGATGCAGCAGCAGATAACTTCATAATCATAGTTTTCCTTTAACCAAGGAATAATTGCGGTAGTATCCAAGCCACCGGAATATGCAAGGATAACTTTTTCTTTCATAATAGTTGCCTCCTGTTATGTTCAATTGATATAAAAATACACCTTTGCAGGTATAAATTCAAGTCCTTTTTGAGAAAAAGAAAAAATATCAGCAGAATAAATAAACATACCTCAAAAAAATAGGGAAAGGTTCTTGCACTATTTCGTAATCTAGAGTATAATTCGGGGGACATATATAAAATAGGAGGAGAGCATGGTTCAAAAATGTCCGATCTATTTGGCGAGTGCTTCGCCGCGAAGGAAGGATATTCTTTCACAAATGGGAATAAAATTTCATGTTCTTCCCGCTGATGTGTCGGAAGAGTGCGAGTGCGAAGATCCGGCAGAGCTGGTACGCGAGCTTTCATTTCGCAAGGCGAAACAGGTGGTGGAGAATCTCATGGAGGATGTAGCGGCGGTTATCGGCTCCGATACGGTGGTTGCGAAAGAAAATCATATTTTAGGAAAGCCTGTCGATCGTGAACATGCGCGAAAAATGATTCAACTGCTTTCCGGCGGGGAGCACCAGGTGCATACCGGAGTGACGATAGCCATTCGCGACAAAGGAACTCTTTGGTTTGAAACTTTTTCTACAGTTAGCCGTGTGTATGTTATGGAAATGTCCGACGAAGAGATAGAAGACTATCTATCGGAGGAGGAGTACGCGGACAAGGCCGGTGCATATGCGATTCAGGGGAGATTTGGACGTTTTATCGAAGGGTTTTCGGGAGATTATTATACGGTTGTGGGACTTCCGATGAATGAATTGTACAAAAAACTAAAGGAAAAAGAAATTATTTTAGTATAGAATCCAGTATTGCTTTTTTGAATAAGACGATGTATAATTATGTACAATAACGATTGTGTATGCATAGTTATACGAAAAATATGCATGAGTAACTAGTTGAAAGACGGAGGATATTATGATTAAAGTCGGAATTCTCGGTGCAACAGGCTATGCCGGCCAGGAACTGGTTCGTCTTTTGTTGCAGCATAAGGATGTAGAGATTGTTTGGTACGGATCGAGAAGTTATATTGATGAGCCTTTTGCAAAAGTATTCGGCAATATGTTTCGTTTGGTCGAACATGTGTGCACAGGTGAGAATATGGAGGCACTGGCAAAGGAGGCAGATGTCATCTTTACGGCAACGCCGCAGGGTTACTGTGCTTCCTTGGTGAACGATGCGGTGCTGAACCAAGTGAAGATCATCGACCTCAGTGCGGATTATCGTTTGAAAGATGTGGCTGTGTACGAGGAATGGTATAAGCTTACGCATCCGACTCCGCAATATCTCGAAGAGGCGGTTTATGGTCTTTGCGAATTGCGAAGAGAAGAGATTAAAAAGTGCCGTTTGCTTGCAAATCCCGGTTGCTATACGACGTGTTCGATTTTGACGCTGTATCCACTGGTAAAAGCAGGCTTGATTGACACGAATACCATTGTCATTGATGCAAAATCCGGTACGTCAGGTGCAGGAAGAGGTGCAAAGGTTCCGAATCTTTTCTGTGAGGTCAACGAAAATATTAAAGCCTACGGTGTTGCAAGTCATCGCCATACACCGGAGATTGAAGATCAGATTTCACAAGCAGCCGGAGCTCCGGTGTATGTGACCTTTACTCCGCATTTGGTTCCGATGCAGCGGGGAATTCTCGTAACCGCATATGCAAGCCTGAAGGAAGGCGTATCAAAAGAGCAGATAGCCGCGGCATATGAAGCTTGTTATGCGAATGAATATTTTATTCGTCTGCTTCCCGACGGAGTATGTCCTGAAACGAAGTGGGTTGAGGGAAGTAATTTTGTTGATATCGGTTTTAAAATTGATTCCAGAACAAATCGTGTGATTATGATGGGTGCGCTGGATAACTTGGTAAAGGGTGCTGCCGGACAGGCGGTACAGAATATGAATCTGATGTTCGGTTTCGACGAGACAGAAGGTCTCCGTCTTGTGCCGATGTACCCGTAATACAATGAATTTGCACAGTATCTGTGCGGAAAAGAGGTTTTTATGAGAAAGTTTAAAGGCGGAGTGACGACTCCGAAAGGATTTTATGCAAGCGGTATCTTCGCGGGAATTCGAAAGAAGAAGAAGGATGTGGCGTTGGTATTCAGTAAGCAGCCTTGTGTTGCCGGCGCAACCTTTACAACCAATGTGGTAAAAGCCGCACCGGTGCTGTGGGATATGGAATTGCTTCGTAACAAGGAAGCGAAGCATGCTGTCGTTTTGAACAGTGGAAT
Organism: Lachnospiraceae bacterium; assembly: GCA_045601665.1. Taxonomy (GTDB): domain Bacteria; phylum Bacillota; class Clostridia; order Lachnospirales; family Lachnospiraceae; genus ISDg. Next base: position 14,948 of record JAZRZZ010000015.1, on the reverse strand, counting down.
CGCAAATGCGTGTATGGGTCAGCAGGGCATCAATGACAACCACCGGATGGCGGTAGCGACAGCAGAGGCACTTGGTGTATTGCCGGAACAGGTATTTACCGCTTCGACCGGAATTATCGGTCAGCCGCTTCCGATGGACACGGTAGAAAAAGGGGTACGTATGGCGGCAGATGCACTTTCCGATACGGAAGAAGGCGGGCAGGCTGCAGCGGAAGCAATTATGACTACCGATACGGTAAGTAAGACCATTGCTTGTTCTTTTATGGTAGGAGAAACCGAGATTTTGCTGGGTGGAATGAGTAAGGGTTCCGGTATGATTCATCCCAACATGGCAACGATGCTCAGTGTTGTTACAACGGACATATGTATTGACGAGGCGCTCCTTCAGGAGGCGGTATCGAAGGTAGTCAGCGAGACATTTAATATGATCTCCGTCGATCGTGATACTTCGACGAACGATACATTTATCGTGCTTGCGAACGGTATGGCAGGAAATGAGAAAATCACAAGCAAGAATTCGGCATATGAGGATTTTGTTACCGCTTTGTATGTTGTGTGCAAGGATCTTGCAAAGAAGATGGCACGTGACGGTGAGGGGGCAACGAAGCTTCTCGAGGTGAAGGTAAAGAATGCGAAGACTAAGGAGGACGCGGTGCTTCTTGCGAAGTCGGTGGTTTCCTCGAATCTTGTAAAGGCGGCATTTTTCGGAAGTGATGCAAATTGGGGACGTGTCCTTTGCGCAATGGGCTATTCCGGTGCAAGTTTCAGTCCTGAGAAGGTGGATGTGTCTATCAAGCACGAAGACGATGAAATCGAGCTTGTTATGAATGGTATGGCCATCGATTATTCTGAGGAAATGGCAACGGAGATGCTCTCAAAGGAAAAGGTTACATTCCTGATTGATTGCAAGGACGGATACGAGAAAGCAACGGCTTGGGGCTGTGATTTGACTTATGATTATGTAAAAATTAACGGCGATTATCGCTCGTAAATGATGGAGGATATCATGGAAAATGAGATGACGCAGGGCTTGTCGAAAGCGCAGACCCTTATTGAGGCACTGCCGTATATTCGTGAGTTTAACAATAAGGTTGTTGTCGTTAAATATGGTGGAAGCGCAATGCTTGACGAGGAATTGAAGAGGAATGTCATTAAGGATGTGGCTCTTCTGAAATTGATCGGAATGCATCCTGTGATTGTACACGGCGGCGGCAAGGAGATAAGCAAATGGGTCTCCTACATGGGGAAAGAGCCGCAGTTTGTCGGCGGTCTTCGCGTGACGGACAGCGACACGATGGAAGTTGCGGAGATGGTGTTGAATAAAGTAAATAAGAGTCTTGTTCAATTGCTGGAAGAGATCGGTGTAAAGGCGGTCGGTGTCTCGGGAAAGGACGGAGGAATGCTCACCGTTCAGAGAAAGCTTGTTGATGGCAATGACATTGGTTTTGTCGGCGATATAACGGACGTGAATACCGGAATCATCGATACGTTGATTGAAAACGGTTATGTCCCGGTCATTGCTCCGATCGGAATGGATGTGGAGTTTCAGTCTTATAATATTAACGCGGATGATGCTGCATGTGCAATTGCACAGTCGCTCGGCGCGGAGAAGCTAGCCTTTTTGACCGATATTGAAGGGGTATATAAGGACAAGGATGATCCATCGACGTTGATGTCAGTGCTTACACTTCAGGATGCCGAAGAACTGATTGGTGATGGTTATATCGGTGGAGGAATGCTTCCGAAGCTTCGTAATTGCATTGATGCGGTACGTGGTGGGGTATCGCGCGTACATATTTTGGACGGAAGAAAGGCACATTGTCTGTTGCTTGAATTCTTTACTGAGAAGGGTGTCGGAACCGCAATTATTGATGATGGAAAGTAAAAGAAAATATTATAGAAGGGCCGGTTTTGCCGGCCTTCTCTGCATATGGAGGAGAGTAGTATGAGTAAACAAGAAAAAATGAACATGGCAGAACAGGTGCTTATGCATACCTACAACCGTTATCCGCTGGTATTGGATCATGCGGAAGATGTATATCTGTATGAAACCGATGGAACAAAATATTTGGATTTTGCAGCCGGTATTGCGGTATTTGCACTCGGATACAACCATCCGGTATACAACGCTGCGTTAAAGGAGCAGGTGGATAAGCTTCTTCACACTTCAAATTATTATTACAACGAACCGGCGATTGCCGCAGCAAAGGCATTTACCGAGGCGTCCGGAATGGATCGTGTGTTTTTTACAAACAGCGGTACCGAGGCGGTAGAGGGGGCATTGAAGCTTGCACGACGCTATTATTACAATAAGCATGGGGTTGCGGATAGTGAAATTATTGCAATGAATCAGTCCTTTCACGGAAGAAGTATGGGGGCACTGTCGGTAACCGGAACGAAGAAGTATCGTGAGCCTTTCGAGCCATTGATCGGCGGTGTTGTGTTTGCGGAATACAATAATTTTGAAGATGTATTGTCAAAGGTAACTGATAAGACCGCCGCAATCATTATGGAGACTGTTCAGGGAGAGGGGGGAATCTATCCCGCGACCGAGGAGTTTCTTACAAAGGTTCGTGCTCTTTGTGATGAAAAAGACATTTTGTTGATCCTGGACGAGATTCAGTGTGGCATGGGACGTACCGGTACAATGTTTGCATATCAAAATTACAACATTTTGCCCGATATTATGACGAGTGCGAAGGCGCTTGGTTGTGGTGTACCGATTGGTGCATTTGCCGCAAAGGAGCATGTGGCGGCGGCAATGGTTCCCGGTGATCACGGAACGACCTACGGTGGGAATCCATTTGTATGCAAAGCAACCGAAACGGTATTTTCGATTTTCGAAAAAGAGCCGATTCTTGCGAATGTCAAGCAGGTTGGTGCATATTTGTTTGAAAAGCTTGAGGAGCTTGTAAGCGAATTTTCGATTGTGACGGCACATCGAGGCATTGGTTTAATGCAGGGCTTGGAGTTTTCGGTTCCGGTCGGACCGATTGTAAAGGCATGCATGAATAATGGCTGTATTTTGATTGCTGCCGGAAACAATGTCATTCGATTTGTTCCTCCGCTTGTAGTGAACGAGGGTCATGTGGATGAGATGCTGAATGCACTTCGCATGGCAATCGCCGCATTGCCGCAATAATTTGAATAAACATAATCCTCATATGGAGATACTAGAGAAAACTGCAAGAAGCGCAGAATTCGGAGGTGTTTTCATGTGGGGATTTTTTATTGCAATTTTATCAGGTGCATTGATGAGCATACAAGGGGTATTCAATACCGGCTTAACGAAGCAGACAAGTATGTGGTCTGCCGCATCCTTTGTGCAATTCAGCGGTTTTCTAACGTGTCTTGTAATTTGGATGTTTCGTGATCGTGCCAACCTACTGCAAATATTTCATGTAGACAACAAATGGCTGCTTACCGGGGGCATTATCGGAGCATTTATTACGTATACGGTAGTAAAGAGTATCGAAGACCTCAGTCCGGCAAAGGCGATTATGACGATTGTCGTATCTCAGGTATTGATGGCGTATTGCATTGATTTATTTGGATTGTTCGGTGCGGAAAAGGTGGCGTTTGAATGGAGAAAGGCGTTTGGCATGGCAATGGCAATTGCCGGATTGATCGTTTTTCAATGGTAAGACAGACAGGGGATGTATTGCAGTTTTCCTCTTGCGATTTTGCATCAAATCATATACAATAGATGATGTGTGGTTATGCATTTGCGGAAAGGAAGCAATGCACATATGACAAAGAGGCTGTTTTGTATGATTCTGTTAAGTGCAGCGGTGATTTTTTGTGGAATCGCTGCTGTGATATTCGGACAGCGGGAAGAGGGTTTTGTTCTTGAAAGAGAAAAAGAAGACAAAAGACAAGAAGAAGGTAAAGAAGCCGAAACTATGGATCCGGATCGTAAAGACGACATTCAAGTTGGGAGTCAAGGTAGTATCGCTGGCGCTGCTGGGGATGAAGCTGAAGAAGCTTGTGTCTACGTTTGCGGGCAAGTCCAAAGCCCCGGAGTCTACACAGTAGACGCGGACGCACGCATAGAGGAAGCGATTCTCGCGGCAGGAGGTTTTACCGAGAATGCAGCGGTGAATTACTGGAATCTTGCGGATTGGGTGATGGACGGACAACAGATCTATGTTCCGCATAAGGAGGAAGTCACGGATCGACCAATGGTGTCGGATAAGTCTGAACCAAATGCGAATGGAAGTTTTGTTGTGAATCTGAATACGGCAAGTGTTGCCGAATTGACGACACTTGCGGGAATCGGAGAACAGCGCGCAAAGGATATTGTTGCGTACAGAGAACGAAACGGATGCTTTCAGAGTATTGAAGAGCTGATGAATGTATCCGGTATCAAAGAGGCGACCTTTGAGCGAATCAGAGATCGAATTTGTGTATCGTAATACAATCGAATGTGGAGGAAATGATGGGTAAGAAGGTACTCGTAGTTGATGATGAAAAACTGATTGTAAAGGGAATACGTTTTAGCCTCGAGCAGGATGGGATGGAAGTGGAATGTGCCTATGACGGGGAAGAAGCAATTCGAATGGCAACAGAGAAAGAATATGATATTATTCTTTTAGACCTGATGCTTCCGAAGGTTTCCGGTCTCGATGTGTGTACCCGCATCCGTGAGTTTTCTGCCGTACCGATTATCATGTTGACTGCAAAGGGAGATGACATGGACAAGATTCTCGGATTGGAGTACGGTGCGGATGATTATATCACGAAGCCCTTTAATATTCTTGAGGTTAAGGCGAGAATGAAAGCGATTTTTCGGAGAAATGAAAAGTCGGTCAATGCGCTACTGAACAACAAGACGATAGTTGCAAAGGATATGCGACTTGAGTGTGAGAATCGACGTGTCTATATCGAAGGAAATGAGATTCGCCTAACAGCGAAGGAATTCGATGTGCTTGAACTGTTGGTTACGCACCCGGGAAAGGTATACAGCCGTGAGAATTTGATGAATATCATTTGGGGCTACGATTATTTGGGTGATGTTCGTACCGTTGATGTACATATCCGACGCTTGCGTGAGAAGATTGAGAGGAATCCCAGTGAACCGCAGTATGTTCATACAAAATGGGGTGTAGGTTACTACTTTAACAACTATGAGAACAATATTTAAAAAGATCAGTCTGCATTTCTATATTTTTCTGTTAATTGTACTTGCCGGCGTCGGTGCGTGTTTTTTTATAGCACAGACCATCATTGGTTATTATCATCGTGACTTTCTAACGGGAATTCGTAGTGATTTGGAAAGCTATAGTACGCGTTTAGCGAATCATATGCAGATTACAGGGTATCTATCGACGACAAATGCGGAGATTGATGAAGAATTGGAAACCGTTGCCGAGGTATATGAAGGACGTATTGTAATTACTGACAAGCATTTGCACGTTGTCTTTGACAGTTACGGGAAGGAAGTCGGGAAGATTCTTGTCTCAAAAAATGCAATTAAGGTTCTTAACGGCAATGTTATTATGTATTCCGACAAGGAAAAGGAACAGGCTACGATTCTACTTCCGATCATCCCGACCGGTAGCGAATCGGTAGAAGGCAATATGATTGTTATTTTTTCGATTAAGGATGAGCTACAGAAGGCGGAGCAATTGGAAATGCGAGCGTTTGCATATTCATTGTTCTTTTTGGTACTTTTGGTTTTGGTTGCATTTGTTCTTTCACGCATGTTGACTGCCCCCCTAAAACAAGTCGCAAAAAATCTGAGACACATTTCCGACGGATATATGGAAGAGACTTCGCAGGTGGAAAGTTATCGTGAGGTTGCGGTGATTTCCGAAGCAACGAACAATATGTTGGCTAAGATCAATAAGCTTGAGGCGTCAAGACAAGAATTTGTATCCAATGTTTCGCATGAACTGAAGACGCCAATGACGTCTATGAAGGTTTTGGCAGACGCAATGCTTTCCTCCGGAGAATCGTTGCCGGAAATGTATCGGGAATTTCTCGGTGACATTAATGAAGAAATCGATCGAGAAAATGCGATCATTTCCGATCTACTTGCTTTGGTTCGTCTTGACAAATCCTCCGACAAGCTCCAATGGAAGCCGTGCCGAATCAATGAAATGCTTGGTGTAGTACTGAAGCGAGTGCGTCCTATGGCAGAGCGAGAGAACATTGAGGTGGTTTTTGAAAGCTACCGCGAAGTGATGGCAGATGTAGACGAAGCCAAGATGATCATGGCACTTACAAATGTAATTGAAAATGCCGTTAAGTATAATAGAGAGTTTGGTTATGTTCATGTTACATTGAATGCGGATTTGCATTATTGCTATATAACCGTAGAAGACAGTGGTGCAGGGATTCCCGAACAAGAAATTCCTCATATCTTTGATCGTTTTTATCGTGTAGATAAGGATCGCGCGAGAGAAAGCGGTGGAACGGGGTTGGGCCTTGCAATTACGAAAGAAGTGATCGCGGCGCACAAGGGACAGATTCGCGTATACAGTAGAGAAGATGAGGGCACAACCTTCTCCATTCGCATTCCTCTTATTAATACAGCATATCGTAAAGATAAGGAGTCTACAGAAGAAACGGAGGGGACGGTATGAGACGTATTATTTTGTCTTTGATTCTTTTGACTGTGTTTCTAGTCGGATGTGGAACAGAAGAGGATGTGTTTCCGGATAACGATGTGGCGATTTATGCGATTAACAGCGATGAGACCAGTCTGACGTGGAACGGTTACGATTATGTGTCGGAGAATAAAGCAGATCGAATTCAAGAATTGCTGACCCAGTTACAGGTTTCCGGAAAAAACGGAGATTATCTTGCTGCTATTCCTGCAAGCATCAAGCTTCTGGAGTGGAAATTATCCGAAAAAGGAATTCTTACCTGTTATTTCGATGCGGCGTACTATCAAAGAAGTGCATCGATAGAAATATTGACGCGTGCTGCAATTGTAAAAACCCTTTGTCAGATGCCCGATGTCTTTGGAGTAGAATTCGTAGTGGGAGCGGAACCCTTACAAATCAACAAAACAAATGTAGGAATTATGACGGGAGAATTGTTTTTGATTGATATCGGCCTCTCGGTTGAGGAGACGATGTTAACCTTGTATTATGCAAAGGATGACGGGACGGGACTTGTCGAGGTTCGGCGCTCCGTTCGTTCGGATGATGCGTATACGACAGAGCAACTCGTTCTAGAAGAACTGATTGCCGGACCGAAGGAAGAGGGACTGCTTCAGACGATTCCTCCCAGGACGGTAGTGAACCGTGTCGTTACACGTGATACCATTTGCTATGTGGATTTCGACAGTGGCTTTATGGAGTATCTGAAAGACGTGGATGCACATCTTACGATTTATTCGATCGTTAACTCGCTTTGTGATTTGGCTGATGTAAGTAAGGTTGTTTTTTCTGTGAATGGAGCTACAACAAATCTGTATCTGAACATGAATATATCCGAAATGTTTGAACGTTCTTTGGATTATGTGCTGACTCCGGAGACGGAGTAGGAAGAGAAAATGAAACGCCCTTTGTTTGGGGTATCTGTTTGTTTTGCGGCGGGAGTTGCAGTGTATGAGCTTCTGCCGCTTCCATTTCTTGTTTTTTTATGTGCGTTTGGCTTTGTCATCGGTTGTTTTCAAATACGAACCAGACGACGATTTCTTTTTTTTGCGGTACTTGTGACTGCAATGCTTCTGGGGATGTGTGTTCTACATCAATACAATCATAGGTATGTTTTGCATTCACAGCATTATTTCGATGCCGAAGAACTGTGCGGTACGGTAACCAAAGTAAATACAAGCGGTTGTATTGTTCGGTTGGACGGAAAAGGACGATGGTTTCAATTCTTTGCGGTGGTTTATACAAAGGTTCCTTGTGTTGTTGGGGAAAAGATTCGCGTATCGGGTAAGACATCCTGCCCGAAGGCGGCGGAAAATGACGGACAGTTTTCAGAGGAACACTATTATCGTACGGAAGGGATCTTGTTTGCTATAGAGGCAGAAGAAATCACAGTGGTGAAGGAGGCCGGAGCAATTCGTACAGGGCTTTGGAAACTTCGAAGTCATGCAAAAAAACAGCTTGTAAAGATTTTTTCCGAAGATACGGTCGGATTTGTTACGGCTGTATTGCTGGGAGATAAGTCTTTGCTTGAAGATGAGACCTATGCTTTATATCGTGATTATGGAATTGCACATGTTTTGGCGGTCAGTGGAATGCATATCGCGATTTTGGGAGGTTTGTTGAAGCGTCTGTTTCAAAAAGTCTTCGATGGTAGGAAAGCGGGATTATTGTCTTCGTTCGTACTGATTTTATACGGTTTGCTTACCGGATTTTCTGTATCGTGTATCCGTGCGGTGTTTACTTATTTTTTGGTATGCGGAGCTGCTTTGTGGAGAAGAACATCGGATCCGCTGACATCCATTGGCTTTATTGGCGGATTACTGCTGCTGTGGCGACCGACGCTTTTGTTTCAGACAGGGTATCAGCTTTCGTTTGTATCGGGTTTGGGAATGATTTTGTTTCGGATGTTTGTTCAACAGGAGAAGAAGGTGCAAAAAGAAACATGGAAGACAGTGTTGTTTTTATCAGCTTTTATGCAAAGCATCTTGCTCCCGCTTCAATTGTACTATTTCTATCGGTTTTCTCCATATGGAATCGTTGTGAATTGTATGACTGCATTGTTGTTGGAAGTGCTGTTTTTGTTTTCCGTTGTTGCCCTTTGCATGTCATTTGCATCGATAGGAGTAGGGACTTTTTTCGGTGGCATTGCAGAGGCAATCGTTATTGTTTTAACAGTACTTTGTCGATGGATATCAAGACTTCCGTATAGTCTTTTGTGTTTGGGGAGACCGAAGAGGCTTGCATTTGTTTTGTATGTAATTGTTTTGCTGATTGGCATAATGTTTTTGCGTCGAAAAAAAAGATTCGGATATGTCGTACTTTTTGCGGCATTTCTATGCTTTATTCCAATACGGGGAAGGGGAATTGAGCTACATGCGTTAAGCGTTGGACAAGGAGACTGCAATGTCATATTGGCAGGAGAGACTGTCATTGTGATTGATTGTGGAAGCACAAGCAGAAACTCGGTCGGAAGCAAGTGCCTTAAGAGCTTTCTTGAATATCATGGGTATTCCGAGGTGGACTATACGTTTCTTTCGCATGGAGATGCAGATCACACAAATGGAATCACGGAGCTTGTGGATCAAGGTTTTTCCATCGGAACACTTTTTGTAGGGACCGGATCGGAAGGCATTTGTGAAGAGCTTTTGGAGAAATGTCCTGAGTTGTCGACGGAGCTGCTGAATCGGGGGGATCGGCTTCGTTTTCCGAGAAAGACGAAGAATCCATTGGATCGTGAGGAGTCTGTATCTGTTGAGGTACTTTGGCCATACAAAAGGAGTGGTGACAGTAATGAAGATAGTTTAGTTCTTCTCGTAGAGTATGAGGGGATGTACAGTGCATTTCTCGGAGACATTTCTGCAGGGACGCTCAAAGTAATTTGCGAAGAGCTGCAGGAGCGCTGTTGCACCTTACAGTATTGCAAGGTGCCACATCACGGTTCTAAGGGGGCACTGTATGAGCAGTTCTATGAAACAGTTGCGACAGGTATTGTTTCGGTATCCGTTGGAGAAAATTCTTACGGTCATCCGGCAGATGAAGTGATACAATGCTTAAAGCAACACTGTGCCTATCTCGGAAATACCTTACTGCAGGGACAGATCTCGGTTTGTGTTCGAAAGGATTCGGTTTCCGTGCGGGGAAAAAGGTAACCTGTTTTCTCGAATTGCGCATGTCGGTTGACAAAAATGCATTTAGCGAGTATACTTTTCGTAAGGTTTGCATGTTTTATATACGTATGAGAGCATCACAAGACATGTCGGTTGGGTTGTCATGTCGGAAGAGAGGTTACGAATGAAAGAGGAACGTTTTATCGGATATTATAATCCTTCGGTAATTTTGACATACATCGGATTGTGTTTTGCATTTGTCAGCATGTACTTTGCAGAGCAATATCACTTCCGTACTGCAATCTTTTGCTTGATGTTTGCCGGGCTGTGCGATATGTTCGACGGAACCGTTGCACGGATGGTAAAACGTTCAGAGTCAGAGAAGAAGTTCGGTATACAGATTGATTCGCTTTGCGATTTGATTTGTTTCGGTGTGACACCTGCAATGATTGCATATCATCTGTACACGGGGGATCCGCATCAGATTATCGGAGGCATTTGTGGGTTTCTGCTTACGATATGTGGATTGATTCGATTGGCATACTTTAACGTGAAGGAAGAGGAACGTCAGCAGGAGACAAATGAACGTCGGACGTATTATCAAGGACTTCCGATTACTTGTTCCGCAATTGGAGTACCGGTTGCTTACATCATCGGAAGACTGTTGCCGAATGGCGTTTTGCCGTACTTTTTCAGTGGGTTTATGGTGTTTGTTTCATTTTTGTATCTCTTTAATATTCGCTGGGCGAAGGTTCATGGCAAGGGAATGATAGTTATGATTGTTGTTGCAATGGCACTGTTTGCCGGTGTTGTCATTTGCTGATCATTTACCGATGCGGAGGTTGCAATGAGCAGAGAATATTATAAAGACCGGGATGGGAACCTTATTCCTGTCCCGGTTTCTAATAACAAGATTTTGGAACGCATGTTTTCGAATGTAGTGACGAGAGCCCTGCTCAAATTAGCGTCGTCACGTCTGTATTCCAATCTGCAGCGTATATTTTTGAATTCCTTTCTTTCTACTGCGATGATTACCGATTTTGTTCATAAGAACAATATTAATTTGCGAGAATACAAAAAGAAACGCTATTTGTCGTTTCACGATTTCTTTTTACGGGAAATCAAACCGGAGAAACGGCCGCTTTGTGTCGGAGAGCATATTCTGACATGTCCGTGTGATGCAAAGGCGAGCGTATACCCGATTACGGAGGAATCCTGTTTTTGGATCAAGGATGTGCCGTACACGGTTGGTGAAGTGCTTGGGCAGGATGCTTTGACGGAAGCATATATCGGAGGATACTTTGTTCTGCTTCGTCTTTGTGTAGAGGATTATCATCATTATTGTTATCCGATCAGTGGTTCAAAGTCCGCGGATGTTCATATTCCCGGCAAATTGTATACGGTGAACCCGATGATTCATCGCTATGCAAAGGTATATCGGGAAAATGCCAGGACATATTGCACACTTCAAAGCAATTTCGGAAAGAAACTCGTCATGATGGAAGTCGGCGCGCTCGGCGTGGGACGGATCGTGAATGATTGTCCCGAAGAGACGATTGTGAATGCCGGAGAAGAGAAGGGGCATTTTGAATTCGGTGGCTCTACAGTATTATTGATTCTTCCGAAAGATACGTATATTCCGATGCAGGATTTGCTGCGAAATACGGAAGAAGGGTACGAAACAATCGTCAAATACGGGGAAGTACTCGGCTATGAATCCTAAAACAATCTGAGAATGGGGAGGCATTGAAATGAAGACAATCAAGGCGCACATCAAGTCCGGACAGTTTGTTCAATGCTACCTCTTGTGTGGTTCTGAGGAATATTTAAAGCGCTTATATCTCAATAAACTTATACAGGCACTGATTGCCGAGGACGATTCGATGAATCTTTCTGTTTATGAAGGGGAGCGGCTGGATTATGAGGATGCACTTTCGATGGCGAATACATTGCCGTTCTTTGCCGAGCGAAGAGTTCTTGTGTTCAAGAATACCGGTTGCTTTAAGGGGACAAATCTTCTTGGTGAGCACTCTGCGAACATTCCCGACACCACTGTATTGTTATTTCTCGAAAAGGATGTTGACAAGAAGAGTTCTTTATATCGATACGTAAGTGAACACGGTTATGTTTGCGAAATCAAAGGAATGGATGAGACAGACCTTAAGCTGTTTGTTGCATCGGGCATGAAGTCACGCGGTCTTTCGATTTCAACAAATGCCGCAGAGTCTTTTTTGGATCGGTGTGGTACCGACATGACACTTCTGACGCAGGAGATGGATAAGCTTGCGGCCTATTGCATGGAGAAAGGCACGGTAGAAACAAAAGATGTGCGTGCAGTGACTACGGTACAGACAGAGGGTAGAATCTTTTCAATGATTGATGCGCTTTCGGCAAAAAATAAAAAGCGTGCAATCGCTCTTTATGGAGAGCTCTTGCTTGCACAAGAAAAACCGCTTCGAATCCTGTACATGCTGACGAAAAATTATTTTCAATTATCTATGGTTCTTACAATGGCAAGGCGAGGGGTATCTTCCGGAGACATTGCATCCCGACTTTCTTTGAAACCGTTTGTCGTTACCAAGTATCTGAAGAACAGTCGCAATGTGGACTCTTCGGCAATTACCGATGCCGTAGCATATGGCAATGACTTAGAATACCGCGTGAAAATCGGCGATTTGGACGAGCATATGGCGGTTGAAATGTTTATTATGAAGATGTGTGACGAATAATCGGTTTATTGTCGTAAAAAATATAATGTTTTAAAAAAATCACTTGCTCAAACTGCGGGTTTGTGGTATAGTATATTTCGGTAATTTGGAGGAATACCCAAGAGGCTGAAGGGTCTGGCTTCGAACACCAGCAGGTCGTTAATAGCGGCGCGAGGGTTCAAATCCCTCTTCCTCCGTCAAACAAAAACCGCAATTCCGATACAAAAGGATTGCGGTTTTTGCTTTTATATGCTATAATACAAAAAAGGATGTGATAGTATGACGTTGTTTGAGGCAAAAAAACTATTGACCGAAAATGGTCTTGCTTTCGAAATAAGCGAATTTGAAGACGAAGCTACATATTGGCATCATACGATGCTGTTTCCTTACACAAAAAATGCAAGGAATTGTAAGGTGCTTGCCTTGATTATTTCAAGCAATAATGGAAAGAAAAATATTGAACTCCAATTCAATGCTGTTGATGATGATTTCTTGTTTGAAGAACTACGCTTTGGAGACTTTTGCTTTGAAATGTTCGATTATAAAGAAGAAATACTTGAAAATGATTTGTTGGATCATATTAATGAAATTAAAGGTGGCGCTTTTTCAGTAATAGTTGCCAACGACCTAAAAAACAAAAAATGGCTGGCAGATTCTTCTTTTGACTTAAAAGACGATGATGATCTTTTTGGCAAACACGGTTTTGAAAAAGCTGTTCAAAAAATACATGCCCCTAAAGGTTTTATTTCAAAATTACTGAAAACAAAAAAACAGTACGAAATTTATGATTGGAACACTTATGAATGTATCACAAAGTAACAACCTTTCTGTATCAAAATTACAGTTATTAGCCATCTAAAGACACCATTGCAATCTGAACCCTCAGGTTCAGACTCAATGGTGTTTTTATTATAAAACCCAGTATTTATGCGGCTTTTCGAGGTCGCATTTTCTTTTTGTCAGCCGGACTAAAAACAGAAAATCTCAAATTCTGCAATTAGAAGATTGAAAAACAAACCTTTTCAATCCCATCAGTCTATCTGCACGTGTTTCATAAATTCTCTAATTTCAAGGCATATTCCTCTTCCTTCTGTTCGGGAGTCTTGTATTGCAGCTTTTTATATAGGTGGAAATAGACATAATTTTTTGATATAATTTTAAATGACATGAGATATTCGCTCTCGAATCCGTAGTATAAAGGTGAGGCAGAAAGGATGGTGAGCAGTTTGGACGATAGTAAAATAATTAAGTTGTTCTATGAGCGCTCGGAGCAGGCAATCATTGAACTATCGAATAAGTACGGCTCTGTATGCACAAGAGTTGCAAACAACATACTGAATAATCGGCAGGATACTGAAGAATGCGTAAACGACGCATATCTCGGAGCGTGGAATACAATACCGCCTCAAAAACCAAATCCACTTTTGAGTTATGTTTGTCGTATCGTTCGTAATCTTGCTATTAAAAAGTATCACGCAAATACCGCAGCAAAACGAAACAGCATCTATGATGTCGCACTTGACGAACTGGAAAACTGTTTTCCGGCTTCTACCTCTGTTGAGGATGAATTCAATGCCGGCGAGGTTGCTCGAATCATTGATGAATTTCTTGCAGCTCTGGACAAAGAAAACAGAATTATATTTGTTCGACGTTATTGGCATTCGGATTCGATTTCGGAGCTTGCGGAACTCTTTCATACAAGCAACCATAATGTTTCGGTTCGGCTTTCTCGAACACGAGAAAAGCTGAAAAGGCACTTGATTAAGGAAGGAGTATCTTTATGAGGAAAAACAGAATTTCTGAAACCATTGGTAATATTGATCAGAAATATGTCAATGAGGCCACCGCTTATACCAGTGAAGCAAATGCTGTTCACCACCCTGGTTGGATGAAATGGGGTGCGCTTGCCGCTTGCCTTGCACTCGTAGCCGTTATTGGATTTGGTGCATTCCGGAGTGGACTGTTCGGAGGCAATGAGCAAATTGTAACTTTGGATAACGGTAGCAAGATCAACTTTGTTAAGTTGGATGGCGGTGTCGCACAGTTTGATATCGCATTTGAGATCAGTACGAGGGATCTAACTGAAGATGAAATCTCAAATCTGTTCGGTGATTTATCTGTTACCGGTTATGCCCTTTTTAATAACGAGGATGACAGTATTCTTGGCATTGAAGGCAAGTATGATGATATGAAATTACTTGTATCTGCCTCCGGCGCAAATATCAACGATCTTGTCGTTGAAGGAGAAGAAAAGGCATCGGATGTGGATGGTGTTTCTGTTAATGCGGGGTATTTCACCAGTGGTAAGACTGTCATTTTCTATGCCACCTTTAAAATTGGTGATAGTACGATTTATATTGAGAATGCAGGCAAGGAAGATGAAAGCGAAACGGTGAGAAATGATATTGCCGATGCGATTCAAAAAATTATTGCACTTGAAAATATCAATCTTTCAAGCATTACCAAGTAACGACACTATACGGCTAATAACGATATACGATAAATTTCCGTTAACTGAACAGATT
>JAZRZZ010000014.1:0-3722 GCA_045601665.1 Lachnospiraceae bacterium | reverse complement strand
TCGTACTCGCCCACCATCAGCAAGGACGGCTTGCGGATCTCCGCCAGACAAGGCAAATAATCCTCATAGTAGTCCGCCTCACTCATAATTTCTTCTGCTAGGTGGGACATGAGTGACCTCGACTTTCGTAGAGTTAAGACTGATTTCAAGTATTATACCATAGTTTAACTCTTTTTTCAACAAAAATTCCCCTCCACAACACGCATCCTCCCCCCTTCCTTGCACTCCCCCCGATTCTATGCTATACTACCCATATGACCAATCCCTTCTTCGGAGGTTTACGCATATGATGGATGTTTTGTTCATTACTCCCATGACGAAGCTCGCCCTCAATTATGAGGTGAACGGAACGCTGTTGCTGGCGACGAAGCTACTTCAGGCCGGGTTTGATGTGCAGGTGCTTCGGTTCTGTGAGGCCGAGAGCTACAATAAGGATTACACTGCATTTATTCACGAGTTCACCGATAAGATTCTTGAACTGTCGCCCCGGTGTGTGTCCTTCTATACCCTTTGGCCTTACTACCATATCATGTTGCGTATTGCCGCGGAGCTGAAGAAGCGCGATCCGGGCATAATTATTGTTCTCGGTGGTCCACAGTCTTCCGCAACTGCGGAGGCTACGTTGCGGGCGATGGAGCAGGTGGACTACATCTGCACCGGCGAGGGCGAGAATACCGTTGTGCCTTTCTTTACCGCTATTTTGCGTGACGGGGGCAATGCCTTGGACACCATTCCCGGACTACACTACCGGAAGGACGGACTTCCGACATTTAACCATATGGAGATGCCCCTCTGTGACCTCAATACGCTTCCTCACTGGGACGATCGCTTGTATCTTCGTCATTACGCAGACTCCGGGGAGGACTTCACCGACAAGGATTACTTTATGCCCATCGATGCCGGCCGTGGTTGTCCCTACAACTGTACCTTCTGTTGTACCAGTCATTTCTGGCGCCGTACCTACCGGTTGAAGAGCCCCGCGCGAATCATCGAAGATATGCGCTATTACCAAGACCGATTCGGAATCCGAAGCTTCTGGTTTTCGCATGATGCATTTACCACCAACAATCAGCTGGTGGAGAGCGTGTGTGACCGGATTCTGGAGGAGGGTCTGGACGTCACTTGGCGGTGTACGTCGCGCATTGATTGTGTTACCGAGGAACTGCTACTGAAGATGAAGCAGGCGGGCTTGACCCAAATCGAGCTTGGCATCGAGACCGGCTCCCTTAGGATGCAGAAGCTGATTAAGAAGAACTTGAAGCTGGATCGGGCGAAGAGTATCATAGCGTTTCTATTGAAGAACAAGATTCGTGTCAGCCTCTTCTTCATGTACGGGTTTCCCGAGGAGACGGAGGAGGATCTCAACGATACGCTAGAGCTTCTCTTCTCGCTGATTGACATGGGAGTATCCCATGTCAGCATGTCCTTCTGCAAATTCAACCCTTTGACCGAGATTACAGAGAAATATTTCGACGATTTGGTTATCGATCCGCAGATTAAGATCCTGACCCGCGGCGTTTCCTTCGGACACCAAGAGGAGCTTGCGATGATACGTGACAACAAAGCTTTGTTCCCGTTCTTCTATCACCTGGACACACCGGTGCGCAACGAGTACCAGTACCTTTTCTTCCTGGTACATTTATATCAGCAGCTCCCCAACTCCATTCGATACCTGCGCAAGTTATACAAGGGAGACAATCTGGCATTTTACAAAGATTTTTATAGCTGCAATCGTTCTTACTTTGAGGCGGACATGCGACAGGCTTCCGATGGTGTCTTCGACCACCCCTTGGAAATGCTCGAGAACTTCGCCGCTTGCTTCGATGCACCATACATTCCGCAGCTGATGGCCTTGGCGAGGTTTGACTTCAACGTGCAACAGGTATCGCAGGCGCAGGACGGGTTCTCCATACAAGAAACCTACAATTTCAGCTATGTAGACTTTAAGCTCAAGCTTCCCATTGAGAAGTACTCTCCCGGCAAATCGGAGATTATGCTTCGGAACGTGGACGGAAAGCTGGAGCTTACGGTGTTGCAATTGAATTTCGGCAAATAATGATACAGGGACTTCCGTGAAGCAGTCTGCTCTCGGAAGATCCCTTTTCTATTTTATGTTCTCTTCTCCCCTATCATCTATCCTCCCATCTAACAAACTCCTTTTTAAAAAATTTTTCGAATATCATATTCTCCGTGTCGATTCTGCATTTCCTTCTGTATGCTTTGTTGCGATAATGGTTATCCTATCTCCGAGAGCATGTTGTGCTATTCTCGCATGCGAACGCTATCACTTAATAACAACGGAGGGTAATTATGAATAAGAAAATGCTTATGTTCACACTACTTGTACTGACGCTCTGCCTCGGCTGTCTCACGGGCTGCGGAGACGGAAGGTACAACAATTCCGCAACACATCCGGGCGGAGCGAAAGAGAACGTGTCCGCGAAGGGCGGTACGCTTCACTTGAAGGGTGATGCGGAATTTGCCATTACCTACGATAAGAATGGCCGCGTAACCGACGTGACCGCGCGTAACGACAAGGGACGCGAGGTGCTTTCAAAATTTACTGCCTACGAAGGTAAGGAGGCACGTAAGGTCGTTGCCGGTCTGGCGACTGCGATGGGGCAGGCAGGACATTTTACCACCGAGGAGGGACAGACACAGAAGAACCTCTCTCTGGAGATTCAGAAGGACTCGAAACAGCCTCACAACGGCTTTCTCGACGATTTGGTGAAGGATGTGCGCGATAGCATTACCGCGGGCAATTGGAGTATTCCTCTCATGATCAGCGGTGCAAGCATCTTCGGTCTCAACGATGATCGCTACAACAACAGTGTTACCGATCCTGCGGGAAACGGTGGGCAGAATGATCCTTTTGACGACGATGACGACCGCGACGATACTGACGGAGACGATCCTTTTGACGATGACGACAACGGCAATACGAACGGCGGGAACGGTGGCTCTACCGGCGGCGACAACTCCGGTACGAACGGTGGCTCTACCGGTGGAAACAATTCCGGCATGACCGGCGGTGGCAATCCTTCCGGTATGGGCGGACGTTAGACATCGGCCGCCGGCCATACCATAACGGTCGGACACCCCCCTATAACCAAGCAAGCGCTTTCGCGTGGTATTACGCGGGAGCGCTTTGTCTCTTTATCCGGTTTCCTTTCATTCCCCCACTTGCCTTCGTGCCTTTCCCATGCTACAATATAGGCATATCGGGACACGACGAGCTGTCCCGACGTGAGGGAGGAATCGCTATGAAGAAATGCATTTTCATAACGCTATTTGCCGCATTCGCGACTCTGCTACTGATCGGCTGTGGTCCCGCGGAGGACAGCGAGAACACGGCCACCGCAACCCCGACTGCAACAGGCATACCGAGCCCAATCGAAGCCTCGAAGTCCCCGAGTGCGGGGGAAACCATTCCTCCGGAGATTGGCGACGAGAAACCAACGACGGTACCGATACAGACCGAAGCTCCAAGCCCATCACCAACCGGAGCCCAGACCGTTTCTCCAACGAAGTCCCCCTCTGTGACCGGCGAAGATATCTTCACGCCAACCGGGACGACAAGTCCGAACAAGCCGACGGCCACGCCCGGCACGCAGAAGCCGACGCACACACCAACCCCGACGGTTCCGGGCGTGATTGAGCTACCGTTTGTGCCATTTTAGTGCGGCGACCAAAGACGCCGAGAAGTGCTTTGAAGATAACGA
>JAZRZZ010000013.1:0-40239 GCA_045601665.1 Lachnospiraceae bacterium | reverse complement strand
AGGAGAGGAGTGCCTTGCCACTACCTCTCCCTTCTTCTTTCCCATTACCCCTTCTCTACAAGCTTCTCGACATATGCGCGCATTTCGTCTCGTGAATGTACGGCGTGCGTGCCCTCGATGAGCTTTTGTTTTTCGGCTTCGGGGAGCAGGGCGAATTTCTGCATGGCATCCGGGTTTTGTGCAAGTGCCATGGTGAAGCCTACGGGCATTTCGTTTCGATCCATGGAAGTGACCTCCTTCAGGTATGCTGTGTTTAGTATGCGCAACTGCTGCCGGATTATGTACCTTCCTCTTCATCTCTCGATGTGCTATCTTGTACAATCCGTTTTCTTCGCTGTCGCACCCATTGCATTTTCTCTGCGGTTATGCTATGATACCCCTTGGATTGTGTGAAAAGAGGTTGCCGACCTATCGTCGAAGGACGTGCGATGTGTGCAGAGAAGAAGAGAGGTGTTCGTTTTGACCAAGCAGCTTGCGGAGACAATGGAGGAACGTCAGTATCGACGGATGACGGAGACACCGGTGGGAAAGCTAGTGATTCAGCTTGGGATTCCGACGACAATCAGTATGCTGGTAACGACCATTTATAACATGGCGGATACGTACTTTGTCGGGCAATTGGATGACAATAGTGCCAGCGGTGCCATTGGAGTTGTCTTCGGTTTGATGTCGATTATTCAGGCAATTGGCTTTATGTACGGACACGGTGGTGGAAGCCTGATCTCCAGAGCACTTGGGCAGAGAGATCGGGAGCGTGCGACGAGGCTGGCGAGCACTGCATTTTTCTATGCCTTGCTATCGGGCGTGGTATTTATGGGGCTCGGACTGTGTTTTCAGGAGCCGCTGATGAGGCTGATGGGCAGCACCTCGACGATTATGCCGTTTGCGAAAGCGTATAGCTTGTATATATTGATTGCCGCACCGTTTATGATGGGAAGCTTTGTGCTTAACAACATTCTGCGCTATGAGGGTAGAGCCTCGATGGCGATGATTGGATTGACGACGGGCGGAATCTTGAACATTTTTCTTGACTGGTTGTTTTTGATGCGTCTGAAGCTGGGGGTCGGCGGTGCCGGTCTTGCTACAGGCATTTCACAGCTGGTGAGCTTCGGAATCCTGCTCAGTATGTTTCTTACGGGCAGAACACAGAGCAAGCTTTCGCTGTCGCAGCTTTCGCGCAAGCTCGGCGATGTCTTGTTGATTTGCAAGACGGGACTTCCAAGCTTCCTACGACAGGGCCTCGGCAGTGTCGGTACGATGGTACTGAATCATCAGGCGGGACTCTACGGAGCGGCGATTGCCGTACAGTACGGCATCACGGAGAAAGCGGCAAGCGATGCTGCGGTTGCCGCGATGTCGGTTGTAAATCGTATCTGCTTCTTTATCTTTGCGGTCGGACTCGGAATCGGACAGGGATTTCAGCCGGTGTGTGCGTTCAATTACGGTGCGAAGAAATACACACGTGTCCGCAAGGGCTTCTTCTTTACCTTGGCGATCGGCGAGATATTCATGGGTGCGCTTGCGGTTGTCGGTGTAATTTTCTCGGGCAGTCTGATAGGGATCTTTCGCGACTCGCCGGAGGTAATTGATATCGGAACCTTTGCGCTACGCGTGCAGCTTGTGGCGCTGTTCTTCCAGCCGCTTTGCGTATTTGCGAATATGCTGTTCCAAAGCATCGGGAAGCACAATGTTGCGTCTTTTTTGTCGGCACTGCGAAGCGGGCTGTTGCTCGTGCCGTTGTTGGTGG
Organism: Lachnospiraceae bacterium; assembly: GCA_045601665.1. GTDB lineage: Bacteria > Bacillota > Clostridia > Lachnospirales > Lachnospiraceae > ISDg. The sequence continues at coordinate 38,492 of JAZRZZ010000013.1, read as the reverse complement.
TTTTGCCGTTGTTTTTGGAGTTGCAGGGTGTGCAGATGTCTCAGGGGATTGCCGATGTAATTGCATTTTTCATTGCGCTTCCCTTTGTGGTTTCGTTTTTCCGCAGGTTGCCGAGAGAGGATGATGTCACGTGGCAGGCGTAGGCACCGAGTGCATTTGGCAGATGCAAGCATTGCACATGGTGCGATAAGGCGCCGGTACCGGCATACGCACAGGAGCAAGACCGTGGGAGAAACGCTATTTGCGGCGAGAAAGGATAGAATCCGACCATTTTCGGAAGGTACGGAGAGAAGGAAATATGCTTAGATATTCCGGTTGTGATTGTGAGCCTGCGAATCCGGAGCTTGTTGCAAAGGTGTGCGGAGAGATGATGTCTCCCGAGCTCCAGAGGGAGCTGTCCGAGTTTTTTAAGGTGATCGCCGACGAGACGCGCATGCGCATCATGGCGGCACTTGCAATCAGTGAAGAGTTGTGTGTGAGTGACATTTCGAATATTGTGGACATGAGCAAGTCTGCGGTGTCACATCAGCTGAAGGTGTTGAAGGCGGCGGCGCTTGTGAAAGCGAGACGTGACGGGAAAAATGTGTATTATTCGCTGGACGACCATCACGTGGTTGAGCTTCTCGACAGTGCGACGACGCATATCGAGCACCGTCATCACGAAGAATATAAGGGCGAAGCATAGTTGCGACGCTTTTATATATGTATTAATATTATGGAGGAATAGAAATGAAGAAGTTTGTAACTGTAGGGCTACTTCTGACGGCACTCGCATGCTCCGTTCTTTTGTGCGGATGCTCCGATGACTCGAAGGAAGAGAAGAAAGAGCCCACCGGAACGACGGCACCTACGCCGACTGAGGAACAGAAGGAAGAGACCCCGTCACCGACGCCGACAGAGGCTGCGAAGGGGGATGGGAAGACTCCGGTTGAAAAGCACGGTGTACTCTCGGTAAAGGGAGCGGATCTTGTAGACGAGCACGGAGAGAAATTCCAGCTGCGCGGTATGTCTACGCACGGCATCGCATGGTTCCCCTCTTTTGTCAATGCGGAGACGTTTACCTTCCTGCGTGACGATTGGAATACGAACTGTGTGCGTCTTGCAATGTATACGGCGGAAAGCGGCGGTTATTGTACCGATGGCGATCCGGAGTTTTTGATGAATCTTGTGAAGAACGGCATAAAGTATGCAACGGAGCTTGGCATGTATGTAATCGTTGACTGGCACATTTTGAGCGACAAGACACCGTTGCTGTATAAGGATCAGGCACTTGCGTTCTTTGAAGAAATCTCGAAGGAATTCGGCGGACAGGACAATATCGTATATGAGATCTGCAATGAGCCGAACAGCAGTGCATCTTGGGCTGACATTACGGCATATGCGAATGAAGTGATTCCGGTGATTCGTGCAAATGATCCGGATAGTGTAATCATTGTCGGCACTCCGACTTGGAGCCAGGACGTAGACAAGGCAGCAAAGGCACCGCTCGAGTTTGAAAACGTGATGTATGCATTGCATTTCTATGCGGCAACGCATAAGGAATGGTTGAGAAATCGTATGGAGACCTGCATTAAGGGCGGACTTCCCGTATTCGTCAGTGAGTTCGGTATCTGTGATGCATCCGGTAACGGTGCGGTGGATATTACGCAGGCAAATGCATGGAAGGACCTGATCGAGAAGTACAATGTAAGCTACATGTGTTGGAACCTCGCGAACAAGAACGAGTCCAGTAGTATTCTGAAGAGCACATGCGGTAAGCTTTCCGGATGGACGGCGGACGACATGAATCAGCAGGGTATCTGGATCTCCGAATGGTTCAAGAGTGAGACGGACTGATTGATCGAAAACAAATCGAGAACATAAGAGAAGGAAGCGATAGGGTCGCTTCCTTCTTTGCGCTTGCATAAGAACTTCCTAAGCTTCTTTCGGCGGTCGCAGTGCACGAAATGCATTGAGCACCGTTAGCACACAGACACCGACATCGGCGAAGACGGCGGCCCACATGCCTACGAATCCGAGAGCGCTGAGGACAAGTACGCCGACCTTTACAAGCAATGCAAATCGAATGTTTTGATTTGCGATACGAATGGTACGTCTTGCAATGCGAATGGCGAGCGGAAGCTTTGCAAGAGAGTCGTTCATAATGACGACGTCGGCTGCTTCAATCGCGGCATCCGAACCGAGCCCGCCCATGGCAATGCCGACGTCCGCAAGCGCTAACACCGGCGCATCGTTGATACCGTCGCCAACGTAGAGTACAGTGCCATTGCGAGATTTTTCGGACAGGAGTGATTGGAGGACTTCCACCTTTCCTTCGGGAAGAAGCTCCGTATGTACGGCATCGACGCCGACCTCCGCACCGATGCATTTCCCGATTTCGTCACGGTCACCGGTCAACATGACGGTCTTTTGTATGCCGGTCTTTTTGAGCTGTGCAATGGCTTCTGTCGTATGCTCCTTAATGCGATCCGAAATCAGAAGGTAGCCGAGATAGGTGCCATCCGCTGCAACGTGAACCATTGTCCCGATAGATGTCGGTGCATCGCACGAAATGCCGTGTGCAACCATTAGTGCTATATTGCCGACGAGGACACGCCGTTCGTTGACCGTAGCGAGGACACCCTGGCCTGAACGCTCCGAAACGTCTGCTACGGAAGAGGTGTCAAGGGCACCGTCATAAGCGGCAAGCACCGAGCGGGCAATCGGATGCGTGGAAAAGGCCTCGGCATGAGCCGCAAGGCGAAGAAGCTCCTCAGGGGTTTCGTGAATGGCTTCTATGTGTTGCACAAGGAAGCTTCCTTCGGTCAAGGTACCGGTCTTATCAAATGCAATGAGCTCCGCATGTGCCAATGCTTCTAAATAGTTGCCACCTTTGACGAGAATGCCGGCACGGGAGGCTCCGCCGATGCCTCCGAAGAAGCTGAGCGGGACCGAAACCACCAGTGCGCAAGGGCATGAAACAACAAGGAAGGTCAGTGCACGATAGAGCCAGGTTGTGAACGCTTGGTCGGGGAGCAGGGGGGGAACAATGGCTAGGAGCACCGCAACAATGACGACAAGAGGCGTATACCATTTGGCGAAGCGGGAAATGAATTGCTCCGGACGGGACTTGGCGGAGGACGCATCTTGCACAAGCGTCAAGATGCGATTGACGGTAGAATCTGCGTAGGCTTTGGTAACGCGTAGCGTCAAAACCGCCGTCGTATTGATACAGCCGCTCGGGGCATCCTCTCCGGGATGTACGGCACGGGGGACCGGCTCGCCGGTAAGTGCGGAAGTGTCGAGGTAGGAATCCCCGGTCAATACAACACCGTCGAGCGGGATTCGTTCACCGACCCCGACGAGAATCGTTTCGTCAATGGTGACCTTGCGGGGGGACACCTCGACAGGGACGCCGTCACGCAGCACAGTCGCCTTGTCGGGGCGTAGACTCATTAACGCCGCAATGGAAGCGCGAGAACGTCCAACGGCACGAGCTTGAAAATATTCGCCGACTTGATAGAACAGCATTACGGCGGCACCCTCGTGATATTCGCCGATGGCAAATGCACCGATAGTAGCAACCGTCATAAGAAAATTCTCGTCAAGAAGCATACCGTGTCCGATGCCCCACAGTGCTTTGCGAACGACCGGAAGGCCGACCGGGACAAATGCAGCGACGCACAGGAGTATACCGACAATGGGAAATGCATGCGATAGAAGCAGTGCGGCAACGAGAAGAATCGTACTGAGAAGAATGGCGATAAGCGCTTTGTTTTTCATAAAAACCTCCGTTTTGGGTACAAAAAAAGCAGCCGACGCCTGCCCATATAGCGGACATCGGCCGATTTCCTATAGTCTTCGTTCGACGATTAGTCGAGCTTTGTAAGCGTTACGTGAGGATCGCTCTTCTTGATCTTAGCCTCCAATTCGCCACAGATGCGCTCTACATCTGCTTCGCTGCACTCGGCAACGATCTTCTCTGCAAGAAAATTCACACTGGCGGAGGTCACTCCATCAATCTTTTGTAAGGAACGCTCCACTCTGGCAGCACAGTTCGGACAATCCAAGCCGACGATTTCATACTCGATTCTCATAATCATAGTTTCCTTTCCGGTCAATTAGTTGCGAACAACAAAATTCTGGTTGTTTTACTGAGAATATTATAATTGAATGCGCATTCAACTGTCAAGAGGAAATTTGTATTATTTGATAAAAAATTTTTTTCGATGTCTTATAATAAAAAAATGTGTCGGATGTGCATTTCTGCCTTGAATAACGAAGCAAGTTTCGATATAATGTTACACGGATGAATATCGGTTACTCTGTAGGGTGAACATCGGAGCATGCCGAAAGCTTTAGGAATGGAGGACTATTGATGAAACAATTGTCATTGGAACAGGAATTGAAGAGCAATGCATATCCCGGAAGAGGGATTGTCATTGGTAAGTCGGAGGACGGTGCTTATGCGGTAACCGCATATTTTATTATGGGAAGAAGCGTGAACAGCAGAAATCGTGTATTTGTAGAGGAAGGGGAAGGTATCCGCACGGAGGCATTTGACCCTTCGAAGCTTTCCGATCCCAGCTTGATTATCTACGCACCGGTTCGTGTACTCGGCAATAAAACGATTGTGACGAACGGCGATCAGACCGATACGATTTATGAATTGATGGATAAGCAGCAGACCTTTGAGCAGGCGCTTCGTACAAGAGAATTCGAGCCGGATGCTCCGAATTATACCCCCAGAATCAGTGGTATTATGCACATTGAAAACGGTAGCTACAACTATGCAATGTCCATTCTCAAGAGCAATAACGGCAATCCGGACGCATGCAACCGTTATACCTTTGCATACACGGATCCGGTAGCGGGTGAGGGTCACTTCATTCACACCTATATGCAGGACGGCGATCCGTTGCCGAGCTTTGAAGGAGAGCCGAAGCTTGTGGGTATCTCCGGCGACATCGATGCATTTACCGAGATGGTATGGAATAGTCTGAACGAGGACAATAAGGTATCGTTGTTTGTGCGTTATATCGACATTGCGACCGGTAAGTACGAGACGAGAATTGTGAACAAGAACGTAAAGTAACTATATACAGTGGAGGATTTCTCAAATGAACGAATTGGAACTTAAGTACGGCTGTAACCCGAATCAGAAGCCTTCCCGCATCTTCATGGAGGACGGAAGCGAGCTTCCGATTACCGTGCTGAACGGTAAGCCGGGCTACATTAATTTTATGGATGCATTTAACGGCTGGCAGCTGGTGAGCGAGTTGAAGAAGGCGACCGGACTTCCGGCAGCAACCTCTTTCAAGCACGTTTCGCCCGCAGGTGCAGCAGTCGGCTTGCCCCTTGACGAGACGCTGAAGAAGATCTACTGGGTGGATGATCTCGGTGAACTATCCCCTCTGGCGTGTGCTTATGCAAGAGCACGTGGTGCGGACAGAATGTCGTCCTTTGGTGATTTTATTGCGCTGTCCGATGTCTGTGATGTACCGACCGCGAAGATGATTCAGCGTGAGGTGTCCGATGGTGTGATTGCTCCGGGCTACGAGCCGGAGGCACTTGAGATTTTGAAGACGAAGAAGAAGGGCAACTACAATGTCATTCAGATGGATGTGAATTATGTACCGGCAGCGCTTGAGCGCAAGCAGGTATACGGTATCACCTTCGAGCAGGGACGCAATGAACTGAACATTAACGATGAGCTTTTCGCGAATATCCCTACGAAGAACAAGGAGCTTCCCGAGCTGGCGAAGATTGACTTGTTCATTTCCTTGATTACGTTGAAGTATACGCAGTCCAATTCCGTATGCTATTGTAAGGGTGGTCAGGCGATCGGCATCGGTGCCGGACAGCAGTCCCGTATTCACTGTACGCGTCTTGCAGGACAGAAGGCAGACAACTGGTGGTTGCGTCAGTCGCCTCAGGTATTGAACCTTCCGTTCCTTCCGACCATCGGACGTGCGGATAGAGACAATTCCATCGATCTCTATATCGGCGAGGACTATATGGACGTGCTTGCTGAGGGCAAATGGCAGAATATTTTCTCTGAGAAGCCCGAAGTATTTACGGCAGAGGCAAAGCGTGAATGGCTTGACAAGAACACCGACGTGGCACTTGGATCCGATGCGTTCTTCCCGTTCGGCGACAACATTGAGCGTGCATACCGCAGTGGTGTGAAGTATATTGCACAGCCCGGCGGTTCCATCCGTGATGACAATGTGATTGCGGCATGTGATGATCATGATATGGTTATGGCATTTACGGGTATCCGTTTGTTCCATCACTAATATAGAACATACGTAAATATAACGGAGGTAATTTATGAGTAATGTAGCAACAGAAAGAAACGGTAAGCAGACGGTGTTCGGTAAGTATGGTAAGTTGTCCGTGTCCGGCATTCATATGGTGGATAAGAACGGTCAGCCCTGTCAGCTGAAGGGTATCAGTACACACAACCTGAACAACTATCCGCAGTTTGCGTCGAAGGAGACGATGGCATTTATGGCTGACAACTGGGGAATGGAAATCTTCCGTTTGGCAATGTACACGGCAGCAGCAGACGGTTTCATGGGCTATGCGGACGGTGACGATGCCAACCGTGAGCACCTTGAGACTATCGTAAAGAATTGTGTTGAGGCAGCGGCAGAGCTTGGAATCTATGTATTGATCGACTGGCATATTCTCTTCGATTTTGATCCGAATACCCACAAGGAAATGTCGAAGCACTTCTTTGATAAGATTTCGAAGTTCTGTGCACAGTATGACAATGTAATCTACGAAATTTGCAATGAGCCGAACATGGACTGTACTTGGGCAATGATTAAGTCTTATGCCGAGGAAGTGATTCCGGTGATTCGTGCAAATGCTCCTAATGCGATTGTCGTAGTCGGAACTCCTTCCTGGTCTCAGAATGTAGACGAAGCAGCAAAGGATCCGTTGGCTTTTAACAACGTTCTGTATACCGTGCATTTCTACGCAACAACCCATAAGCAGTGGTTGCGTGACAAGGCAAATGTTGCAATGGCTGCAGGCCTCGGAATCTTTGTGACGGAGTATGGGATCTGCGATGCCTCCGGTAACGGTGAGATTGATTATGAAGAAACGCAGCGTTGGATGGATTGGATGAATGAGAATTCCATCAGCTGCTGTCTGTGGAACCTCTCGAATAAAGACGAGAGCTCCGCAATGATTGCACCTACCAGTGATAAGGTAAGCGGATTTGAAGACGACGATTTGTCCGTGTGTGGCAAGTGGTTCGTGAAGATGATGAAGTAGGCTGTTTTCTTGGAGCACTTTACACGAGCGTGTAAAGTGCTTCTTTTTACCCAAAAACACTTGCAATTTCGAGAAGAACATGATAACATGTAAACGTGATTGACAGAAAAGTCAGAAGGGAGAACATGCATGGCAACGGTATTAAAGACAAAAGGACTGACAAAGGTCTATGGAAATGTGAAGGCCGTAGATGACGTCAGCATACACGTGGAGCAGGGGGATATCTACGGGTTTGTTGGTGCGAACGGTGCGGGAAAGACGACCATTATGCGTATGGTTACGGGCTTGGTAACGCCGACCGAAGGAACAATCGCACTGTTCGGGACGGAGAATACGGAGAGTGGATATGAGGATATGAGAAAGCGCGTCTCTGCAGTAGTGGAGATGCCGTCCATTTATCTGAACCTTACGGCGAAAGACAATTTGTGTGCGCAATGCAAGCTGCTCGGAGTGCCCGAAGCTCGTGCGGAGGAATATCTGCAGACTGTGGGATTGGGCGATATGTATACTTCGAAGAAGAAGGCAAAGAATTTTTCGCTTGGTATGCGCCAACGCCTTGGTATTGCGATGACATTGGTCGGCGAGCCGGAGTTTATTCTTCTCGATGAGCCGATGAATGGTTTGGATCCGCAGGGAATCGTAGAGGTAAGAGAGCTGATTCAGCAGCTGAATTGCGAGCGAGGAGTAACGTTTGTTATCTCCAGTCATATTCTTGATGAGCTGGCAAAGGTTGCGACACGTTATGGCTTCATTTCTCATGGAAGATTGGTAAAGGAATTGTCCTCGGAGGAGCTTCATCGTATGATCCGTAAGTGCGTGGAGGTAACAATCGGTGGGGATGCGCATTTGGCATGGTCAATGCTCCGAGAGAAATATGCCTCGATAGAGAGTGAGCTATTGGAGAACGGTAAGATTCGCCTCTATGGTGAGCTGACGATTACCGATCTCGTCGGATGCTTTGTGGGGACCGAGCTTCAGGTGTTGAACGTAGAGAATATTGAGGAGAATCTCGAAGAGTTTTATTTGAGTGTGATCGGAGGGAAGAGCAAATGAGAGAATTGATTACTGTTGATGCATTTCGGCATCGTAAGGACATTCTTTGGAAGGTGGCGCTGATTGTCATTGCCGTAATTGCAGTCATGAACGGCGGCATCTTTTTCCTGGCAAAGGTTCTGACCGACGAAGAGGAGTTTTTGCAGCTGTTGTGCGGGAGAAGCATGTTCGGCTCCGGATATTCGATTTCCGGTAACGTAGGACTTCTTACGGTGTTATTTGCCGGAGTCATTGTATGCAAGGATTTTTCCATGGGAACGATTCGCAATAAGATGATTCGTGGTTATAGCAGAGACAAGATTTTTTTGAGCGGGCTGCTTGTAAATTGTGTGGCGGTGGTTCTCTTTGTAACGATCAATGTATTGGTATTGTTCGGAGCAATCACCTTAGCACTCGGCTATGGTGCCCCCTTTGATCTTGCGGAGCTCGGTGAGATGTGCAAGATTGTTCTATGCGGAACGATGCTCTATCTTGCGATGAGTGCCTTGGTAACGCTGTTGGCCTTTTCTACGCAGAGCACGGTTATGACAATTGTCATCTACATCGCTATCATTCTCGGAATGGATATTGTGTATGTCACCTTGCAGACGATGGTTAATCTGGGAACCCTACCGGAGGTATTCGGTAAGATTGTTGGGTTGCTTCCTTCACAGCAGTGCATGGAGCTGGTAGAGATCGGTACGTTAGGGGCAAAGGATGTGCTACGAATCGTACTCGCAAATGCAATCTATACGGTAGTATTCGCAGGCATGGGACTGATGATTTTCCGAAAGAGAGATGTAAAGTAAGCAAGTAGTTGAAAGGCATCTGAGGAGGTGCTACGGGACGTCCCGTCTGCTTTGGTCGTCCGTGGGAGCACAACCGAAATGCTTGGTATATGCTCTGTAGAACGAAGAATAATCTCCGAATCCGCAGCTTTCGCAGGCACTTTGTGCCGAGTGACCGCTGCGGATTTTTTCTTTGGCGGCGGCCAAACGCTTGCGTGTAATGTATTCCCAAGGAGAAGCGCCGGTTGCCTTGCGAAAACACCTTCCGAACTGTGAAGGGCTTAGGTAAAAATGCTTTGCGAGCATCGGAACGGAAAGCTCTTCAAACAGATGCTTGTTTACATAGCGAACCAAACGCTCGGAAGTGCTCAGCGGAGATGCCTCGGTAGCTCCCTTGACAGAATACGCACGTTCAATCATATCCAGCAAAATAAGCAGATGCGTTGTGAGTGTCAGTCCGCGGTCGTAAGTGTCTTCCTCTTGACACATTTCGCGAAACAGCCTCCCGACGTAGGTCATATTAAGTTCCGAGGACGAAAAGAGGTTGTTTCTTCCGAGAGGTCGCTCGGTAAATGCTCGAATGAGCTTCCCTTTCGGGTCAACGGAAGCTGCAAATGAGATGGGAAAGTTAATTGCAAAACGTTCGTAACGACTTTGATCGATCAGTCGCGGCATATGAGATTCGGCAGGACGCATAATCAGAAGATTGTCTTCCTCCAAAGGATAGCGGGAGCCCTCTACGAGATATTCCACATTGCCCGAAACGAAGAAATAAATCTCGCATCGTTCGTGGAGATGCATCGTAAAGTGCTCAACATTGGGACACTCGTCTACGGCGTGACGAATGTAGATGTCGTTGTAGTTGTATTCGTAAAGCATGGGGCTACCTCCTTTTCCGTATTGTATAACATAATGCGCGAATTTGCAATGTATCAAGGGCAAATTCGCAATGGAAATGCAAATTCGGACGTAGTACAATAGAAAAAAAGCGGAGGAGGTACGACATGAAATATCATTTGGCAGCATTTGCCGACGAGGCGGACGGACGAATCGTTGCCCAGATAGAGGCTATGAAAGCAAATGAGATTCAAAGCCTTGAAATCAGGGGTGTAGATGGGCAGAACATTGCCGACATCTCTCTTGCAAAGGCAGAAGAGGTGCGAAAGCAGTTGGATGCGGCGGGAATCACCGTGTGGTCCCTCGGTTCACCCTACGGAAAGATCGGAATCGGTGAGGACTTCGAACCACACCTTGCGAAGTTTCGTCACGGACTGGAGCTTGCGGAGGTGTTGGGAGCAAAGCGTATTCGTATGTTTAGCTTCTATGTTCCTTCGGGAGAAGAGGAGCGGTATCGCGACGAAGTAATGAGGCGCTTGGAGAGCTTTCTTCGTGTCGCAGAGGGTAGGGACGTTATTCTTTGCCACGAAAATGAAAAAGGAATCTACGGAGACATTGCTATGCGATGCGAGGAGATACATAAAACTTTTCCGGAGCTGAAGGCAGTATTTGATCCCGCAAATTTTGTACAGTGCGGGCAAGATACGGTAGAAGCATGGGCGAAGCTCGGTGGCTATGTGGAATATATGCATATCAAGGATGCTTTGGCTGACGGAGCAGTGGTTCCGGCCGGAAAGGGAATCGGAAATCTGCCGTATCTTTTGGAGCAATACAAAGGAAGCGTGCTGACACTCGAGCCGCATCTTTCGGTGTTTGAGGGCTTTGACAAGCTGGAAGCAGAGGAAAAGACAAAGCGAGGATATTGCTATCCGTCGTCCCGCGCGGCATTTGACGCGGCAGTAGATGCGCTGAAGGCGCTTATATAAGGAGGTTTGCAAATGGAGAAGATTCGTTTTGGAATTGTAGGCATGGGGAACATGGGAAGTGGGCATTTTCATAATGTGTTGGCAGGCAAATGCCCTTCGGTAGAGATTACCGCCGTATGCGATATCGATCCCGCTCGTCTGACGAAGATGGAGGAGCATCCGGAGGTCGCTTGCTTTACGGATGTGGATGCGATGCTCGAAAGCGGACTGGTGGACGCGGTGTTGATTGCAGTGCCGCATTACGATCATCCGACTATCGCAATTCAGTGCTTTGAGCGGGGGGTACATGTTCTTACGGAGAAACCGGCGGGAGTCTATGCGTCAAAGGTTCGTGAGATGAATGAAGCGGCGAACCGCGCAGGGGTGAAGTTCGGTATTATGTTCAATCAGCGAACGAATCCGATGTATGCGAAGGCACGCGAAATTGTGCAGAGCGGCCTGCTCGGTGAGCGTAAGCGTATGGTTTGGATTATTACGAACTGGTATCGTACACAGGCGTACTACAATTCAGGTAGCTGGAGAGCCACCTGGGACGGAGAGGGTGGCGGAGTTCTTCTAAATCAAGCCCCGCATAATTTGGATTTGTGGCAGTGGATCTTCGGAATGCCGAAGAGAGTACGTGCATTTTGTAGCTTCGGAAAGTACCACAACATTGATGTGGAGGACGACGTAACGATTTACGGTGAATACGAGAACGGTGCAACGGCAATCTTCGTTTCGACGACGGGAGAAGCACCGGGAACTAATCGGTTGGAGATTTCGGGCGATCGGGGAAAGCTTGTCATTGAGCATGGAAAATTAAAATGGTGGAAGCTTGCCGTTCCGGAGCGTGAATTTTGCTTTACGGCGACGGAAGGCTTTGTGAGCCCGGAGACCTCCTACGAGGAATATAGCGAGCTCGAGCCCGAGGGACATCCGCAGGTGCTTGAGGCATTTGCACAATCGGTTCTGCACGGCACGGAGATGATTGCCGACGGAAGAGAAGGGTTGAATTCGTTATCGATTTCTAATGCTGCATATCTTTCTGCATGGACGGACGATTGGGTGGAGCTGCCCGCAGATGAGGTATTATTCGAGGAACATCTGAACGCACTGCGAAGGAGTGAACAGAAAGGAAAAAAATAAAGACCGCTCATGAGGAGAACGTAGAAGCTCTTCGCGAGCGGTGGAAGGTACGGTGGTAGCATTAGTTTGCGGGAAACGAAGAAAGTAAGAAGGGCTCTGTCTCGTGTGAGGCAGAGCCTTGTGTTTGGTGTTAAATGCGAACGGCGTTGTCGTATTGTTCCTTGTTCACGTTTAGAAGAATCGTAAAGCGCGTGCCGATATCCGGGCGACTGATAACCTGAATCGCACCATGATGGCGGTCGATGATCCATTTTGCAATGGAGAGACCGAGACCGGTACCGCCGGTGCTGCCGTTTCGTGCCTTATCCGAGCGATAGAAGCGGTCAAAGATATGAACGACGTCTGAATCGCTCATGCCGATGCCGTTGTCTTGTACGGAAAGGAACGGGCGGTATTCGGGGGTAACACCGACGCGGATGGAGATGGTGTCACCTTCGGTTGTATATTTCGCTGCATTGTCAATGAGAATCCGCATGGACTGCTTCAGCATAGCGCTGTCTCCAAAGCAGAGAATGTCTGCGGCGGTGTCTTCAAATTCGTACGTATGACGTGAGTCGATCATACGTGATTCCTCGAAAACCTCGCGCACCATAGACGAGAGCGGAAACTGCTCAAGCTGCATATGATTGCGGCCACTATCGCCACGTGCGAGAAACAAAAGCTGTTCGACCAAGGTGTTCATATGGTCGGACTCCTGTTTAATTGCGGAAATTCCCTCTTCAAGAATCTGAATATCTTCTTTGCCCCATCGATCCAGCATATCGACGTAGCCTTTGATTACGGCAATTGGGGTACGAAGCTCATGGGAGGCATCACTGACAAACCGAACCTGTTGGAGGTTGGCCTCGCGCATACGATCCAGCAGGTCATTTAGTGAGGCTTCAATGCCTGCGAGGTCGCGATCCTGCGTGTGAATGTGGGCGTTCGGAGAATCGGCGTCGACATGACTGATCGCATATTCGAGATTCTGAAATTTCTGCGTGTCCCAAGTCTGACTGGCAAGGACCTGTGCCGTGCTGGCGATGTCACGCAGGGGCTTCAGGCGCTTTCGAATGCGGAAACTGTCAAAACAAATGGCGCCGAGAAAGGATAGGGCTTGCATGCCGCAAAGTGCCAACATGCCATAGCCGAAGAGCGGTGCTTCGGGCATCGGGTCTGCAATGGCGGTCTCTCCTGATTCGTTCGTCAGGAGGAGGGTATGAGTTTCGGAGTCGACCTCGATGGATGTACCGAAATCAAATGCACCGAGCAGTGTCTCTTCTTGGTAATAAAGCCATCCGCCGCCGCACAAAACAGCGACGAACAAATCAGTGGCGAGAAAGATTCCGGCGAGCTTCCTAAGCCATAGAAAGAAAATGCTACGGACAATGGAGCTCTCCTTTTTCTTGGTTTCGTTAGGTTGCATAGGCATTCCTCTAAATCAGTTATTCTTTGATTGCATAGCCAACGCCTCGTACGGTTTGGATCATGTGGAGTCCGAAGGGCTCGTCAATTTTACTGCGTAGATAGCGTACATAGACGTCAATCACATTGGTCTCTCCGACGTAATCATAGCCGCATACCTTGCGGAGGAGTGTGTCGCGAGAAAGCACAATATTTTTATTTTCCAGCAACAATTTCAATAATTCGAATTCGCGGTGTGACAGTTCTACCGGAGTTCCGTCTACAGATACGGAATAGGCAGGCACATCCATGCGAAGACGATCGAAGGTGAGTATGCCACCAATGCATTCTACAGAGGTAGAACTATGTTTTTTCAAAGCTACTCGTACACGTGCGAGTAGTTCTTCAATCGCAAATGGTTTGGTGACATAGTCGTCGGCACCGGAGTCCAAGCCGGAAACCTTGTCCATGACGGAATCGCGTGCCGTAAGCAAAATGACCGGGATCTGTGAGGTCTTGCGCAGACGTCGCAGAACCTCAAGGCCGTTAAGCTCGGGAAGCATGACATCCAGCAGAATGATATCAAAGCGACCGCTTAGCGCAAGCTCGAGACCGTCTCGACCATTGGCAGTCTTCTCGACGGAATATCCCTCGTGTCGCAGCTCCAGCTCGACAAATCGTGCAATGCGTTCTTCGTCTTCTACAATCAATACGTTGGTTGTCATGTAAGCTCTCCTTTATTCGATGTGATCGGACGGCTCGGTGCCATTTGCATCGTCGCAATTGTCCTTTTTAAAATCGTTTTTGATGTCGGCACATATCTTCGATGCCTGTGCCATCGTTTGGTTAGTTTTGCCGTCTTCCGCAAAGGCGGGACCGCGGAAGTGATAGTGGAAGTCAAAGAAAAGACCTACCACAAGAAGTACCGCAATTAGCCAAAAGAACGGAATCAGCAAGATAACAAAGACTGTGAGTGGAAGACTGATAAAGTTCTCGTCGTTCTTGAGAACATCAATGTAGTTCTCGTTACCGGCCTTAATGATGTCCCCGATCCACGCGAAGAGGCGTGCGATGGCGCTCTTTTCCTTCGGGGTAGTCTTCGTAACGTCTTCGGAAAAGGACGTATCCGTCGTATAGGAACCGCCCTGCGGGTGAGAGATCTTTCCGAGTGTCTCCAAATAGAGTACCGCATCCAAGATGTCATCATTACATGCGTGCAATGCACACTCGGCATCCTCTCTCGTCACGCCGGTCTTCAAGCAAAGCTTTTCGATTTTTTCTTCTCTGTTCATAAATTCATCCTCCGAGATTCTGTGGTTTTGTTCGGGATGTCTCACCCGTTGGCTATATGATATCGCCATAGGATTAGATGAAAATGCGAAAATGATTAAAGTTAGATTAATTTTAAAGTATCACAGCTTAATTTTTGTGTCAATAGATGTCCATCACAGCAAACGAAAAACAGTGCATTCGTAAGGATAGAAACCGTACGGAGGGTTATTCTATGAGTAGAAAATGAATGGACGGAGGTTGGGATGTGATGAAGACCTGGAAGATGGCGGCAGCAGGCGGAGCGATTGCCGCAGGGACTGTGTACGGAGGCTCGTTAGTGGCATTTTTGATGTTTTTTCGAAGAGAGCGAAGAGAAGGAAAGTGTGAGGAGCGGCTGAAGCAGCTTCTCGAGCGCAGTCCATATGCCGAGTGGATGCCGAAAATTGATGCGGCGAAAGGGTGGCTCGAGCTTTTGGAATGCGAGGAAATCGGGATTAAGAGTAGAGACGGACTTCGACTACACGCACAGTATTATGAAAATCCGAAGCCGAATGGAAGGACGGTTGTGTTTTGTCACGGATATAAGAGCAATTGCTTCCACAATTTCAATGTCATCCTTCCGTTTTATTGGGAGAAGGGCTATCACATGCTTCTGATTGACCAGCGTGCGCACGGGAAAAGTGAAGGGACATACATTTGCTTTGGCGCAAAGGAGCAATACGACGTAGCGGAATGGTGTCGTTTGCTTGTAAAGCGTGGGGGACACGAAACGAAATATATTTTGCATGGCATGTCGATGGGCGCAACGGTTGCATTGCTTGCGGCAGGGCTTCCGGAGGTGAAGGAGCATTTGCTCGGCGTCGTTGCGGATAGTGGGTTTACGAGCCCGTACGAACAGATTGTGCATGTTGCAAAGGACTATCTTCACGTTCCGGGATGTGTCCTTCCGGTACTTGAGGGAATCTGTCGACATCGCGCAGGCTTCCGCTTTCACGATGCATCTACGGAAGCATCGGTGCGCAAGATTTCGGCACCGGTGTTGTTGATTCATGGTGAAGCGGATGATTTTGTCCCCGCGGAAAATTCGCGCAAAGTCTACCGTGCGTGTACCGCTGCTTGTAAGCAGCTGATTCTTGTTCCGGAGGCAGGGCATGGGATGAGCTATTTCGGAGATGCGCCGCGGTGTGCCAAGGCGTTGGAACAGTTCCTTGGAGAATTAGAAAAATAGTGGAAGGAAAGCACCACATCTTGTAGCGGAAATAAATAAAAACGCTACAGGGTGTGGTTTTTCTTTGGCAAAAACTACGATTCGGGGTTTACAAATGTGTGTTGCTATGCTAATATCGAGGTATGGGCAAAATGCATAAAGAGAAGGTACTTTGCTTAATACTGTTTTTTCTTCGGGAGGTACGTATGAAACTGGTTTACAATGTAGAAGACAAGCCGAAATTCGGTGCTATGTTCGTGTTTGCGTTACAACAGCTTCTGGCAATTATGACCGCAACACTTGCGGTACCGATGATTGTCGGAAACGATATGAGCCCTGCAGCGGCTCTGTTTGGTGCCGGTATCGGCACGTTGGTTTATTTGTTCTTTACGGCGAAAAAGAGTCCGGTCTTCCTCGGTTCCTCGTTCGCATTTATTAATTCGATGTTTGCTGCCTTTGCAGGTGGTGTCAGCATGGCTGTCGGCTACGCTGGATTGATTCTCGGTGCGATTATGGCCGGACTTGTATATGTCGTGATTTCGCTTCTTGTGAAGGCCTTTGGCGTATCCTGGGTGGATCGTCTGATGCCGGCTGTGGTTATCGGACCGACGGTTGCAATCATCGGTCTTTCCCTTGCGGGAAACGCAGTAGGAGACATTACTTCCGGTGGTGTGAAGGATGCAGCGGGAGTTTCGGTAGCGAATCCGTTGATTGCGCTTGTGTGCGGCTTAGTAACGCTTGGTGTAACGATGGTATGTGCAACTTATGGAAAGAAGATGACGAAGCTGATTCCGTTTATTTTCGGTATCCTTGCCGGTTATGCGGTAAGCGTACTGTTCACGGTAATCGGCAACTCCGCCGGAATTGATGAGCTGAAGGTGTTAAACACGGCATCCTTTGAAGCGTTGTTGTCCGACGGCAAGGTAACGCTTGCAACATTTGTGAAGATTCCGGAGTTTACGTTTCTTAAGGCTTTTGACGGTTTGAAGGGATTGACGGGAGATTATATCGGAAGCATTGCCGTTGCGTACATTCCCGTGGCTTTTGTTGTATTTGCAGAGCACATTGCGGATCATAAGAACATTTCCTCTATTATTGAGAGAGACCTGCTTAAGGAACCCGGCTTGCATAAGAGCTTGCTCGGCGATGGTATCGGTTCGATGGTAGGAGCCTTCTTCGGTGGATGTCCCAATACAACTTATGGTGAGTCGGTAGGCTGTGTTGCAATTACGAAGAATGCATCTGTCTGTACGATTATTACCGCGGCAATCGGTGCGGTACTCATTTCCTTCCTGTCACCATTCGTTGCTTTCGTAAGCAGCATTCCTCCCTGTGTAATGGGTGGTGTATGTATGGCACTGTATGGCTTCATTGCGGTATCCGGTCTTAAGATGGTTCAGACGGTGGATCTGAACAAGAATAAGAACCTGTTTGTGGTATCCGTAATCTTAATTGCCGGTATCGGCGGGCTGACATTGGAGTTCGGAAAAGTTACCGTGACCTCTATCGCAGTTGCACTGATCCTCGGTATCCTCGCAAATCTTCTCTTAAAGGGAGCCCCCGAAGAAGAGTAGTTCTGATAGAACGAGAGCATGTAGGGAGTATTGCCTAACGGCGGTACTCCCTTTTTACAGGAGTGAAGACGTATGTTGACGGTAGGAGTTCTTTGTGGAATCACATGTTTGGCAATGATGATGTCGATTGTCTGGAAACCGCAGATTACGATACGCGGGATTGGTTTCGATACGTATCCCATTGTCGCAATCCTCGGATGCTTGGCGGTATTGCTGTCGGGGAGCCTGCCTTTGGGGGTGTTTTTCGATGGCTTGACGGCATCTTCGGCGGTGAATCCCATTAAGATTCTTTTGCTGTTTCTTTCGATGACATTTCTTTCGGTTTACTTGGACGAGGCCGGCTTCTTTCACTATCTTGCCGGGCTGACACTCCGACGGGCGGGAGGAAGTCAGACGAAGCTTTTGAGGACGTTATATGTAACGGTGGCTGTCTTGACGGTATTCACATCCAATGATATTGTGGTACTGACCTTCACACCGTTTATTGCGTATTTCTCACGTGCGGCCGGAATACAGCCGATTCCTTATCTCGTTGCAGAGTTCGTTGCCGCC
Organism: Lachnospiraceae bacterium; assembly: GCA_045601665.1. Lineage (GTDB taxonomy): Bacteria > Bacillota > Clostridia > Lachnospirales > Lachnospiraceae > ISDg. The sequence continues at coordinate 20,470 of JAZRZZ010000013.1, read as the reverse complement.
AACACGTTCAGCATGGTGTTTATCATCGGAAATCCTACAAATATATATTTGGCCACCGGTAGTGGAATTGGCTTTGCGGAATATTGTAAGGTGATGTTTCTTCCGACGCTTGCGGCAGGTATCGTTGCCTATGCAGTGATACGTATGCTCTTCCGAAAAGAATTGAAAAAAGTGATTTCTACAGAAGTAGAACCAAGTAAAATAAAGCATCGCACCGCAGTCACGCTGGGACTGATACATCTGTCGGTTGCAACGGTATTGCTTATCCTTTCCTCGTATGTAAGCCTTCCGATGTGGTTGATTGCGGTATGTGCGGCCGGGAGCTTATTGCTCACCACCGTCATTGCAAATGCTGTGCAGCATAGGGGACCACGCTTATTGTTTCGAAGCATACAACGCCTCCCGTGGTTGTTGATTCCCTTTGTGATTTCGATGTTTGCTCTGGTACTTGCAATGAAGCATTGTGGAATCTCAGCGGAGCTGGCGAAGATTCTAAACCACGGCAATCCGGTGTGGACGTACGGAATCACGTCGGCGCTTGTGTCGAACCTAATCAACAACATTCCGATGAGTGTACTGTTCGAATCGCTTTTATCCTACAGTGCCGCGCCGATTGCGGTTTATGCTGCGGTGATCGGCTCGAACCTCGGTGCATACTTAACACCGATCGGTGCACTTGCGGGAATTCTGTGGATGTCGATTCTCAAGCGTATGGGCATTGCCTTCGGATTTGCGCGGTTTTTATCCTATGGGCTTCGTATCGGAATCGCTGCGTTGCTCGCAGCCCTCAGTGGGCTGATGCTTTCGGCGTATTTGTTCCTATAAGAGAGGAGGCAAAGAAATGGTCTTATTGATTGTTTTACTGTTGCTTTTTTCGGTTCTTGCCGCAGTGTTTTTTCTCGGACAGGGGAAACACATTTTGTGTATGCTTTATCGCATTCCTACACAAGAAATCGATGAGTATGATTTCCGCAAGCTTTGCCGCTTTGCCGGAGGTGTTACCTGTCTTGTGGACATCGGTTTTTTTCTGATTGTGTTAAGTCACGTGTTTGAAACACCGGTGCTGATTAGCCTCGGTGCATTGGTGGCGGTGCTTAGTATTTTTGTTGCGACTGCTATTCCTCTTGGTCGTTTTCGAAAGTGATAGAGGAATTGATTATAGTAAAAGGGCAGATGTTTTCACCACATCTGCCCTTTGCCGCTCATCTCAATGCTATTTGCAGCCCTTGTCAAACGCCGGGTTGAAGAGATAGAAGTTCTTCGAATCCAAATGATCCTGTACGATGCGAAGTCCTTCCCCGAAGCGCTGATAGTGTACGATTTCTCTTTCACGAAGGAAGCGAATCGGGTCGGCTACGTCCGGATAGTCGCGGACAAGGCGTAGAATATTATCGTATGTGGTGCGTGCCTTCTGTTCTGCCGCCATATCCTCGTGCAGATCCGTAATCGGATCGCCCTTTGACTGGAAGTACGCTGCCGTGAAGGGCTCGCCCGTAGTGTTCTGCGTGTAGATACCCAAGGTGTGATTGACATAGTATTTGTCAAAGCCCTGGCATTCGATTTCCTCCATAGAAAGATCCTTTGTCAGCTGGAAGATGATCGCGGAAATGATTTCGAGATGCGCAAGCTCTTCCGTACCGATATCGGTGAGAAGGCCGCTGACTTCGCGATACGGCATTGTATAGCGTTGGCTGATATAACGGAGACTCGCTGCCAATTCACCATCGGGACCACCCGATGGTTTTTTCGTGTCAAAATGTCGTGAAACGGTGCACATATGCAAGAACAAAGGTACATATATTATCGCAAAGACATATAAGGAGGCAGCGTGACAGAGGAAAGTAGAGTAAGGGCTGCAGCATACATCCGTGTGTCAACCGAAGAACAGACAGAATTTTCGCCGGAAAGCCAACGAAAAGAAATTCAGAAATATGCAGAAAGTTGCGGGTATCTCCTGTGCGAGGAGAATATCTTTCGGGACGAAGGAATCAGTGGAAGGAAAGCAAACAACCGTCCGGCATTTATTCGGATGATCGCCTGCGCGAAACAGAAGCCGCGGCCATTTGATATTGTACTCGTATGGAAGTTTTCTCGCTTCGCAAGAAATCGTAGCGACAGTATTCTGTACAAATCGGTTTTAAGAAAGGCCGGAATTCGTGTGGTGTCGGTTGCGGAACCGCTGTGTGAGGATGCCACGTCGGTCTTAATGGAGGCAGTGCTCGAAGCGATGGATGAGTATTACTCACTGAATCTTGGGCAAGAGGTTCGGCGTGGGATGGAAGAGAAATTTCTGCGGGGTGGAGTTGTCTCTGTGCCGCCATTTGGGTATGGCGTAAGGGACGGAGTCTTTGTTGTGCGGGAAGAGGAAGCTTTCTGGGTACGTCGGATGTTTGCTGAGTATGTGCGGGGAAATACCCTGCGCGGAATTGCGGAAATGCTGAATGCTGCAGAGATATGTACGAGACGCGGAGGGAGGTTCCATGCGAGAGAGGTGGGGTATATTCTCAAAAATCCATTCTACCTCGGGTATCAACGGCGGGGGGAGAACTACGTGCGTGGCACGCAGGAGCCGATCGTAGCGGAAGAATTGTTTCTCCGGGCGAAGGAACACATGCTCCATAGGGGGAAGTAGAAATAAACTTATTGGGTATTTTCAAATATAGCAATCTGTGTAATAATGTGTCTCGTGTTCGCGATTCTTATGGAAGGAGAAAACGGGTTAATGGAAACAGAAGGTAGCACATGCTACGAGAGAATGGAGTATATGGAGGGAGAAAATGTGACATACCGTGTCACGGCGGAGACGAAAAGAACCAACGAGTATGGAGAAGTGATCACCTATGGAATCAAAGGTGTAGATGAGAGGAATGACGAATGTCATGAGCTTGCGGACATTTCCACGAATTACTCTTTGGTAAAGTATATCTGCGAACTCTTAATAAATTACCATGTGTCCTTGGTACATATGGTGGATATCATTAGTGATGCTTTGTATGAAAGCGAAGCCTTGTTTGCATGAGCTTGGAAAATGCCGAAACGTTATTGAACGACGTTTCGGCATTTTGGTTGAAAAAGAAAGTATATTACGGTCGGTTCATACGCCGGAGCAACGTCTCCGGAGTTTCTGTGTAAAAGAGATGCATTAGTTCCGTACGACTCGATATGTTCATTTTTCGGTAGATGTTATTGGACGTTTTTTTGACGGTTCCCTCCGCAATGCTGAGTTCGGAGGCAATTTCCTTGATCGGAAGTCCTTCTACCAGCATTGATGTAATCTGTTGCTCTCTCGGGGTAAGGGAAGCTGCCAGTTCATCTATCGGGGATGGCTGCAAGGAGTCATCCTTCGAGAGCCTCGGGATCTGATGGGAGGCCAAGGCATAGAACGTATGCTGAGTCAGAAGATGTACACTGATTAACAGGCGTTCGCGTGACTGATAATGAGGCTCCAGTATGAGGAGCAAATGCTTTAGCTGCGTTTTCTTTTGATAGTGGCATAGAATGCACGTTGCCTGTCCGGAGCGTTGTACACCGAGAAAAAGGGAACGATGACGAAGCTCGAGACAATTCTGAAGAAAATCCTCAAGGGTGTTGCCCGTTGTTAGATCGAGCTTACGTGCCAGTGAATGTGAAACGCTGTAAAGATGGATCTTTGAGGAGGTACAATGAAGAATCATATCTCCGATTTTGCTGTCGAGATAGGTTGCCAAAGGCATTTTCCGGAGGCGCTGTTGTAGACTTCCGCTCCAAAAATCTTCAAAAGTCGCCTTAGTGGCTCGGAGATGAAGCAGATAGCCGCGGCAGGTACAGTGTATTAACCAAAAGGCACCGTTGGGACTAACAATGGCAAAACGATAGATGGTAGGGGTACCATTTGCTTGTACGAAAAGGGTTTGAAACATCTTAATATAGCGATCGCCGAAAAGATCGGAAATTGTCATTCCGATATAGTCTTTCGGCAACCGAAACAGACGTCTGGTAAGCACATTGGCCTTTATCAGACGTAACTGTTCCATTGAAGTATTTGCTTGTATTACACAATCACAACATTCTGGTTTCGGCATAAAAAAACTCCTGAAAATGAAAACAAATTCATCCCATTATTGCAATGCGAAAACGATATGTACAACTTATGTAAGTAACAAAAAGACTTATGAAAGTTTTGAAAATACAAGTGAGCGCAAACGATTGGGGCCACCCAACTGTGCCATAATGACGGTGGCGAGTTTGGCGTCGGTTTCTTTGATATTTACAGGGTATTGCAAACGTTTTTCATAACTCCACATAGACTCACACTCCTTCCCAAGGCATAGGCTGACAGTTCCACATCCAGGTATCGGCATGCTCGTTCGGACAGTAGGAGGTCATGCCGCCGAAGCGAGAAGTGTACTCATGGAGCAGGTGTTTCCGTGTTCGCTGACATTCGTTGTAATAAGCAATTGCTTCTGCATTGCCGGGATGTGTGTCGAGGAAGAGACGCAAATCGTCCATAATAAAGGAAATGCGGGAAATGGCACATACCAATTCCGCTCTGGAAGTTTGATTTTCCATATTAGCCTCGCTTTCCGGCAAATGCCAAGTCCAGTTCTTGAAACAAAGTACCCCGCTTCCAAGCGGTCTCGGGATCATAAAGGTCTTTGTATTCTTGCCACGGAACATACGCCATTGCCAGCGGACGACTGTCCTTCGCGTGGAACGGTCGACCTTCGGGATTCGGCATCATGGGCGCTTTGGGTGGCGTACACGGGCGTGCATAAGGAATGCTTCGATTATAATTCATGCATAACTCCGAAATTTGTTTTATACAATATATGTCGGATTGTGCAAAGGAGTTCCGAACTCGGAAGAAAAAGTGGGAAAGCACAGAAGGATTGTCGTTGTAAATGTGCGGGCGTTGTGGTACACTGGTATTCGATGAGGGGCAGAGTTGTGTTTGCCTATATGGAGGGAATATGGAACAAGAATGTTTGTCGATTGTCGTGCCTTGTTACAACGAAGAAGCGGTGTTGCGGGCATTTTATGGAGAGATTATTAAGATTGCGGAGAAGGTACGTGAACAGGTGGATTGTCGCTTTCTGTTCATCGACGACGGATCGAAGGATAAGACGTTGGAGATTTTACGAGAACTCGCGGAATCGGACGTACGTGTATCTTATGTGTCTTTTTCAAGGAACTTTGGGAAAGAGGCCGGAATTTATGCCGGACTGTGCAATGCGACCGGAGATTATGTGGTTGTAATGGATGCCGATTTGCAGCATCCGCCGGAATATATTCCGGAGATGTTAGCAAGTATTCGCAGTGGAGAGTATGATAGCGTTGCGATGAAGCGAGTTGACCGTAAAGGAGAAGGAAGAATTCGCTCCTTTTTCTCGAAAATGTTCTATAAGCTGAACAAGAAGATTTCCGGTGTGGATATCGTCGAAGGTGCTACCGACTATCGTATGATGACGCGTCAGATGGTGGATGCGGTGCTTTCTCTCGGAGAATACAATCGATTTACAAAGGGGATCTTTGCGTGGGTCGGCTTCCGGACGCGCTGGATCGGTTATCATAATGTAGAACGTACCGCAGGTGAGACCAAGTGGTCGTTTTGGAGTCTTCTCAAGTATTCGCTGAACGGTATTGTTGCCTTTTCGACAGTGCCGCTTGCGATTGCTTCGTTGCTGGGGGTGATCTTTTGCGGATTGGCGTTTTTCATGATGGTTTGGGTAATTGTGAAGACGTGCATCTGGGGGGACCCTGTTGCGGGATATCCGACGTTGGTTACGGTGATCCTACTGATGGGAGGAATTCAACTGCTGATGATCGGTATTTTGGGACAGTATTTCTCGAAGACCTATATGGAGATAAAGAAGAGGCCGATTTATATTGCGAAGGAAATGCACGGCATTGATAAGGCAACCGAATGAATGTGTGGCCGGGGGTGAAGAAATGATACATATGATTGTGAATGAAAATGCACGTGTGGGGAGTCGTCAGAGCATTTGCGCATTGTTGCACGACGAGATGAAGAAGTACCCGGTGAAATATCGCATCTATCCTACGAAGAAGCGAGGAGATGCAAAGCGACTTGCGGGACAAATTAGCGCGACGCCCGGCGAGAAGACGCTCTGGGTGGTTGGCGGCGATGGGACTATAAACGAAGTCATGAATGGATTGCACATTGATGAATCGTTGACGTTAGCATATCTGCCCGCAGGCTCGGGAAATGATTTTGCGAGGGGCTTGCAGCTACCGACAAAGCTTGTGCCCTGCCTGAAGAAGCTGATGAATGCTAAGGGCATTCGTGCCTATGATTACGGTGAACTGACAACTTATGAGGGTGCCGGCACCTTCCGTTTTGCAGGAAGCTCCGGCATTGGTTATGATGCAAAAGTATGTGTAGAGGTGGATGCGTCACCGCTGAAGCCGTTGCTGAACAAACTACATCTCGGCAAACTTACATATCTATTGGTAGCGATTAAGCAGGTGTTTGCGAACCCGAGATGTCATATGACAATTGTTGCGGACGGGCAGTCGCGTACCCTATCGGATGTGATTTTTGCGAGCTTCATGAACCATCGCTACGAAGGTGGTGGTTTGAAGATGGCACCGCAGGCGGATCCTGCAGACGGAAAGATTTCCGTGGTGCTGGCATACGGTGTAAGCCCTTGGCGTGTGCTTACACTTTTGCCGCGTTTGTTGAGTGGAACACATGTAAAACACCCCAATGTGTTGACCTTTGATTGCAACAGTATTGAGGTGATAACAGACCGGAAGCAGTATGTTCATACGGATGGTGAAGTCATCGGCAAGTTTCGTCATATTCGCGTCAGCTGCGGAAAACGAAGTCTTTTCATGCCTGATGCTTAGCCCAAAAAGAGGAAAGGACCTCTGTCATAGAGTCGCGTGTAATTAGGTGAATCGTTTCCCACTCACGCGGAAATAAAGCTCGATAGGACGGAGCCTGAAAGCGTTCGTCCAATAAAAGAATTGCACCGATGTCCTCCGTCGTTCGGATTACACGTCCGGCCGACTGGAGGACTTTGTTGATTCCGGGATACTGATATGCATAGGAGAAACCCATTCCGCTTCGTTCTTCGTAATAGGATCGGAACAGCTCGCGCTCGTTGCACACCATGGGTAGTCCGGTTCCGACAATAATTGCACCGATGAGCCGCTCGCCGTGTAGGTCGATTCCTTCGCTGAAGATTCCGCCCATAACGCAAAGTCCGAGGAGCGTTCCCTCATTGTCTGAGGAAAATGCGTCAAGAAATGCCTCCCGCTCCGGTTCGTTCATATTGCTGGTCTGTGATAGAAGTGCAAACGGTGCATCGTTACGCAGACATTCCTCTACGCATGCGAGATATTGATATGACGGGAAAAAGGCAAGGTAGTTTCCCTCTTTGGCAAGACAAAAGGTACGAATGTAGTCGGCAATTTTGGCATATTCCTCGTCGGTGCGCCGTGTGTAGCGAGTGCTAACGTCGCGTGCGGACAGAATCAGACGGTGTTCAGATGAAAACGGCGAAGGGGCATAGATGGCATAGTCCTCGTCGGTTCCTCCCAGCTGCTCCAAATAGTAGCGTACCGGGAGGAGGGTCGCGGAGAAAAAGATGGCCGAACGGCCCTTGTTCAGACATGACGTTAGCAGGGCGGAGGGATCCATACATTGTAGCCGAATGAAAAATTCTCCGTTTTCACGGTAGTCACAATAGATGGTATACCGATCATCCATGGTATCGTGCATGGCAAGGAAATGCCTAATTTCGAAATAGAGCGTCGTGGCTTCCTCCGGACATTCTGCGTGGCGGTCCGCCAGTAGATCCTCCATAGCCGAAAGAACACGCATCAATTTTAGCACCAGTGTGTCAACCTCGTCGAGAACGGAAAAACGGTCATGTTCGCTTCGGATGGCAAGAAAGGCTTTGTTCGCACCATCCAAGGTCTTTGCGAGTTTTTCGCGATGCTTGAGAAGACGCTTGCACGACAAAAAGTCCTCCTTGGTGAGCGTGGCACTGTACATTTCCCGACCACGTTCGACAAGATTATGCGCCTCATCAATCAAGAAGACATAGTTATGCTTGGTATCACCTTCAAAGAAACGTCGGAAATATACCGCCGGATCGAAGGCATAGTTGTAATCACAGATGACTGCGTCCGCGAAGAGCGCTACATCGAGACTCATCTCGTAGGGACAGACCTCGTATTGCTCCGCAAAGGACAACAGAAGCTCGCGGTCAAACAGACCGCCTCCATGAGACTCCCCGTCAAAACTACGTTCTACAACTGTAGACAATAGAGCAAAGACCGCTTCGTTGACACGATCAAAATGTCCTCCTGCGCGAGGACAGGCGAGTGGATTGCAGTCCGGCTTGTCGAGTACGCAGACCTTTTCTTTTGCGGTAATCGTAATCGGAAGAAGGGCGGCACCCCGGCAGATCAGAGTGCGAAAGGCTTCTTCGGCCACGGTGCGAGTAATTGTCTTTGCCGTAAGGTAAAAGATTTTTTCAGTCAGCTGCTGTCCCATGGAGATGACGGCAGGATAGATCGTAGAAATGGTCTTTCCGACGCCGGTCGGAGCCTCGATGAAGAGCTTGCGTTCCCGAAGGATTGTGCGGTAGACACCGGAAACAAGCTCCTTTTGTCCGGGGCGGTAGGGGAAGGGAAAGGCAAGTCCGTCAATGGATGCGTTTCGCGCAAGGAAGTGTTTGTGCTGCCATAGAGCCCATTTGCAATAGGAAAGGCATAGATTGTGGTACCACGCAGACAGTTCTTCCGCGGTATAGAATTCCGTGAAATAGCGGATGCGCTCGGTATCCAAGTGGCAATAGGTCATCTGAACGGCAATGGTGGCGAGGTCATGCTGCAATGCGTAGAAATGTGCGTAGCATTTGGCCTGCGCTAAGTGAACCGGAATAGGCTCGGTCAAGGCAGTGACGTCGCGGAGCATGCATTTGATTTCGTCGATTGCCACGGGAACGTCGGAAAAAATGAGTGCTTCATTATCCTCGGCGAGCCGAAGCTCTGAGGAATGCAGTGAAATGATGCCGTCAGCACGCCCATCAATTGTAAATGCAAAATGGTAGCCCTCGTAGGAGACCGTGTTCGTATGGGAGAGAGATGCTTCCGCGGTGTAGTTACTGCCCTTGCGCTTTTGGAGCTTTCGGTGAAGCTTGGCACCTTCCAGCATAGCATCGGGGTCACGTCTGGCCGAACGATTATCGATGTCACCACTTCGGATGAGAAATTCTACCAGCTCACGAACGGACATGTGTATGGAAATGGTATCGGTACGGTCATTCATCTCAGGGGCTTCGTTTTTGGACACGGGATACTCCTTTCCCGACGTATGATGTTCGTCGTGTCGTATGTGTCTATTATAGCATGCGAATATCGGTAAGACAACGCATTTTCCTGTTGTGCTTCGCGCTATTTTGAGATATAATGAGGGCACGAATAGAATTGTGGAAAATCCACAGGGCGGACCGGTCGAGCGCTGTACGACCGGATCATCACGCAATGTGCAGCGCAGAAATGAGGAGAGTATGGCAGATTATTCGGAAAATCTGGATCATGACCAGGTAACACTGATTTTGGATGACGGAAAGGAATTGCTTTGTGATGTGTTGGCAATCTTTCCGGCAAGAGACGGAGAGTATATTGCGCTGTTGCCGCAGATAGACGACGCGCCGGTATACCTCTACCGCTTCTTCCAAAACCCCGACGACGAGAACGATATACAGCTTGATAACATCGATTCCGACGAGGAGTTTGAAGAAGTGTCTGAGGCATTCGACGAGTACATGGAAGAAGTGGACTTGGACGAAGAGTTGGATTTTGATGAGGAGGTCTAGTCCTCGGATACGACGCTGATGAGTTGCGCCTCAATGCAATATCGAAGCGAAAGTGTCTTTGGCAAGAGGTGACGGTCGAAGCGAACCGTCATATGGTCTCCGTCGATGTGCCGTACGGTTCCGTTGCCCAATTGCTTGTGGCGTATGTGAACTCCGGGGCGGAAGGCGTTGACGGAAAGACGGCTTTCGCCAAGGAAACGAGAAGGCTCCATTTCACGACCGAACCGTTTTCGAACCCAGCAGAGCATCAGTTGCTCCTTGGCACGGGTCATAGCAACATAAAACAGACGGCGTTCCTCTGCGATGTGTTCCGGGAGGAGCGCTTTTTTGTGTGGAGTCAAAAGCTCGTTACAATCTGCCAAAAATACATATTCAAACTCAAGTCCCTTGCAGCTGTGGAAGGTCGTTAGAAGAATACTATCTTCACGGCTGTCGTCTTGGGTGCGAAAATGCTCTTGGTAATGCTCGCGGTAGTCCTGTACATACGAGAGAAAATCTTCGAGCCTTGCATATTCTTTGGCACTGTCCATGAACTCGCGTACCGTCTCCAAGGCTTCTTCCGGATTGTGTATGTTGTCCGCAAGGTAGGAGTGAAAGCCGACAACGTGACAAATGTAATGGATGGCGGCGTAGGGGTTCATTCGACAAATGGCATCGAGATCGTACAGAAGACGGCGGAGGCGCTCTGCTACATATTCCTTGCCGTGTGTATCGCAATAGGCAATCAGTTCATCGAGATCGGTTTCTTCTTCGTGCAACATACTTCGTTCAATATAGCGTACCGGCTTATTGGCAATCGCCAGCAGATCTCTCCGATTTCGACTGCCGAGAGCGACCCTGAGATAGGCGAGTAGCACGGTAACGTAGGGATTGTCATAGATGCAGGGAGGCACACCGCGGATGCGAAAAGGGATGCCACGCCTGCCGAGCAGCTCTGCCAAGCTTCGCATCTGCAGATTTGTTCGGAACAAAATAGCAATTTCCGAAGCGGGAATCCCCTCCGAAAGCAATGTGACTACACGATCGGCAAGGAACGCATTTTCCTCGGCAACCGTTTCGAAGACCGGATATTCGACCGGCAAGCCGGGTGCCTTTGCGGAGGTAAGCTGTTTCGGAAAGCGATCAGCCGAGGCGGAGATTAGATTGCCGGCGGCAGCTACAATTTCGGGGCGGCAGCGATAGTTGACGGACAAAAGTACCTGTTTACAGTCCGGATAGTCCTTTGGGAAGGAGAGCATGATTTCCGGATTGGAACCGCGGAAGCCGTAGATGGATTGGTCGTCATCTCCGACGATAAAAAGATTACGGGACGCGCCGGTTAGTAGTTGTACGATGCGATATTGCAGACGGTTAATGTCTTGAAATTCATCGATGAGCAGATAGTGGTAGCGTTGTTGCCAATAGGCCAGGATATCTCCGCGCTCGGAAAGAAGCTCGTAGGTGAGCAGAAGCATATCCTCAAAGTCGATGCGGTTTTCCCGTCGTAGAGTCGTTTCATACTGTCGATATGCAGCAAAGAAGTGTTCGCGATCGCACGAAACAGGACGAAAGGCGGCACGTTCTGCCTCTGAGGAGAGGGCGTAGTTTCCTTTGAAGGAGAGGATTTCGTTCAAAACACCGACCACAAGGTCACGATCCTCCGAAAGCTCGGGGGCGATGCGAGACAAAATGTCCGTTAGTAGACGCATGGACTCCGATTCTTTTAATATATTGGAGGTGCTGTAGTTGTAGGCCTGTTGCAGTATGCGGAAAAAGCATGCGTGGAAGGTGCCGAAGGTTACGGCGGGATAAGAGTGGTTTGTAAGAAGATCGAAACGCTCTTTCATCTCAAGGGCGGCCGACTTAGAAAAGGTGATGACCGAAATGTGCTCGGGGTGGACGCTAAGGTGCTCGATGAGGTGTCGAACCCGGCTGGTAATGACAAACGTCTTTCCCGAGCCGGGGCCGGCAAGAACAAGCATGGGTCCGTCTCCGTGGCAGATGGCCTCGGTCTGACCTTGGTTGCTGTTCATTGAATCCTCCTTTATGCGGAAAGCTTAGCAATGCCGATGCGAATACGGCGCAAGCTCTCGTCTTTTCCTAAGATGTCCATGATTTCGTAGGCACCGCCCGGGGTCATCTGCTTACCGGAAACCGCGGTACGAAGAGGCCATAGGCAGATACCGTTTTTAATTTCCTTTTCGGCGACATAGTCCATGCAAACTTGTTCGATCGAAGCGGCGGAGAAGTCCGGAAGTGCCTCCAGACGTGGCAGCATGTCGTTCAAAACCACGAGCGAATTCTCGGAATTCGTCTTCATCTTCTTGTGCGTATACATAGAGATATCGTACTCGGGAAGCTTCTCAAAGAAATCAATCTTCTCGTTGATATCCGGCAACACCTCAATGCGAGTCTTCACGAGGTCCGCGATCTTCTTCAAATCGTAATCCTTGCGGATGACTTCTTTAATATAAGGCAATGCCAGCTCGTAGTACTCGTCGTTGTCCATGCGCTTTAGGTACTCGCCGTTCATCCAGCGAAGCTTTGTCATGTCAAATACCGCGGGCGACTTGCTGATATGGTGGTAATCGAACTTTTCGATCAGCTCCTGCAGAGTAAAGATTTCCTCGTTCTCTGTCGGGCTCCAACCCAGCAGTGCAATAAAATTAACAATGGCCTCGGTCACAAAGCCTTGCTCCAAAAGGTCTTCGAAGGAAGAATGTCCGCTACGCTTAGACAGCTTCTTGTGTGACTCATCGGTAATCAATGGGCAGTGCACGTATACCGGCTCGTTCCAACCGAATGCTTGATACAAACGGGTGTACTTTGGTGTAGAAGAGAGGTACTCATTTCCGCGAACAACGTGAGTAATCTGCATCAAGTGGTCATCGATTACATTTGCAAAATTGTATGTCGGATAACCGTCGCTCTTAATAAGAATCATATCGTCGAGTTCGCTGTTCTCTACCGTAATCTCTCCGTAGATCGCATCGGTAAATGTGGTAGTGCCCGTTGCCGGAATGTTCTGGCGAATGACAAAGGGCTCACCGGCCGCAAGTTTTGCCGCGATCTCCTCCTTACTGAGGGAAAGGCAATGCTTGTCGTACTTCGTAATCTCCTTTTCTTCATCGCTTTCGGAAACCGCGCTTTTCAAGGATTCCAAACGCTCCTTGGTGCAGAAGCAGTAGTATGCCTCACCCTGCTCAACCAGCTGCTTGGCATATTCCATGTAAATGCCTGTCGCCATACGCTCGCTCTGAACATAAGGGCCAAAGCCCTTGTCCTTGTCCGGACCTTCGTCATGATGGAGACCGGTCTTGTCCATGGTACGGTAAATGATGTCCACGGCACCTTCGACATAGCGTTCTTGGTCAGTATCTTCTATTCTTAAAATAAAATCGCCGCCCTCATGCTTTGCGATCAAAAACTCATAGAGAGCGGTACGCAGATTGCCGACATGCATGCGCCCGGTGGGGCTGGGAGCGAATCTGGTACGAATCTTCATGGGATAACCTCTCTTTCTACCACGGAAAACGTGGCAAACCGTAATGTGCATCCGTCACATATGCTGTGACGAGCTTAGAGATTACTATAATTCAAGGAAGGACATTTGTCAAGAATACAACGGGAGATTACAGAATATCCGACAGGGGGAGTGATTTCGGCAAAAAACGTGCAAAGTATGCGAATAAGTGTTTGACATGAGGGGAAGAACGGTGCTATAATTCGGGACGGTGTGCGTTTACAGGGAGCGAAAGGTGGGTGATGGTTATGAATTTGTTGTTTTTTCTTACACCGAAAAGTGAAGTGGCATATGTGACGAATGAATCGACACTTAGGCAGGTGCTTGAGAAGATGGAATATCATCGCTATGGTTCGATTCCGATGCTTGATAAGCACGGACATTATGTCGGAACAATCACAGAGGGCGACTTGTTGTGGGCAATCAAGGGCGTGGCCGGTCTAAATCTTAAGGAAGCGGAGTCGATGCCGATTACGAAGGTGCCCAGACGGATCCACAATCATGCGGTGAATGTGAATGCAAACGTAGAAGATTTGATTACGATGGCGAAGACGCAGAATTTTGTGCCGGTTATCGATGACAACGATATATTTATCGGAATCATCCGACGAAGTGATATTATTCAATATTTCTATAACTTCTACGATAAGACGAAGAACAAAGAAAAGAAATAGCGTCAGAGACGCATGGAGGCATAGATTTCATGAATGAACAGATGGCAACCTTTGAAGCAAAGCTTGCAGAGCTGGTGAAGCTCGGACAGGAAAGCAAAGGGGTTTTGGAGAGCGAGCAGGTAGCAGAAGTGATGAAGGGTGTCTGTACCAGCGATCTTCAGATAGAGAGCGTACACGAATATTTGGAGAGCAAGGGGATCGTCGTATTGACGAAGCTTGAGGAGGACAGCGATCCCGACGACAGCGCCATTCTTAATATGGAAGATGATTTGATTCTTCCGATGGACAACGAAGATCTAAACGAAATGGCCAATGCTCTGTCCGACGACCCGGTGAAGCAGTACCTGCGTGAGATCGGGGGATATGCATTGTTGTCGGTCGACGAGGAGATTGAATTGGCAACACGTATCGGAGAGGGCGATGAGAAGGCAAAGCAACGATTGACCGAGGCCAATCTGCGCCTTGTTGTTAGTATTGCAAAGAGATACGTCGGTCGGGGGCTTTCCTTTCTTGATCTGATTCAAGAGGGCAATCTCGGCTTGATTAAGGCCGTGGACAAATTTGACCACACGAAGGGCTACAAGTTCAGTACGTATGCAACCTGGTGGATTCGTCAGGCGATTACTCGTTCGATTGCGGATCAGTCCAGAACGATTCGTATCCCGGTTCACATGTCTGAGGTGATTAACAAGACGTACCGTGTTGGGCGAACATTGCTACAGGAGCTCGGACGCGAACCTACGGAATATGAGCTTGCCGAAGCAATGAAGATGCCTGTCGAAAAGGTGCGTGAGGTACTCAAGGTTAGTGCGGACCCGATCTCTCTTGATACACCGATCGGAGAGGAGGACGACAGCCATTTGGGTGATTTCATTAAGGATGACCAAATGCTCAGTCCTGAGGATGCTACTTCCTATATGATGCTGCAGGAGCAAATTGAAAAGCTGCTTGATACTCTGACTGACCGCGAGCGTCGTGTGTTGAAGCTGCGTTTTGGGCTGATCGACGGTAGGAGCCGGACGCTTGAGGAGGTTGGTCGTGAGTTCAATGTAACACGCGAGCGTATCCGACAGATTGAAGCTAAGGCACTTCGAAAGCTTCGTCACCCGAGCCGTGCAAAGATGCTCAAGGGCTATGAGATATTTTAATTAGAAATAGCGAAGGTGTTCTATGATACCTCCTAAGTAGAAAAGGCGAACAACCGAAATGCTACTTGGGAGGTATCATTTATGTCGAAAATCGTTTTGTTCAACAATATGCAAGGAAAATAGCTGAAAAATATCCGTCATCTTATGAATATTTTCTGCTTGACATTGCAAAATATGCTTAGTATAATAGACAATGCGCGTTGAGGCGTTGTTTTTTGTGCGCTCTCATAGCGCAGTTGAAATTGCAGAATCTTCTGCAACCGGCAACCACAGTTTTTCAAATAAAACAGGAGGTGAAGGAATGCCTACATTTAACCAGTTAGTAAAGAAGGGTCGTCAGTCGGAAGCAAAGAAGTCTACCGCTCCCGCATTGCAGAGAAGCTTCAACTCTCTTAGAAAGAAGTCCGTTGAAGCATCCGCTCCTCAGAAGAGAGGTGTGTGTACCGCTGTTCGTACCGCAACCCCTAAGAAGCCGAACTCCGCTCTTAGAAAGATTGCCAGAGTACGTCTGTCTAACGGTATTGAGGTAACAAGCTACATTCCGGGTGAAGGACATAACCTTCAGGAGCATAGTGTAGTTCTTATCCGTGGCGGTCGTGTAAAGGACCTTCCGGGTACTCGTTACCATATCATTCGTGGTACCTTGGATACCGCAGGTGTTGCTAAGAGACGCCAGGCAAGATCCAAGTACGGCGCTAAGAGACCGAAAGACGCTAAGAAGTAATACCGTTCTCGGGTAGAAGCGCAGGCTTCGAACAGAGAAATGTAACATTTTGTTTTCCATTACTATAAGAAGATGCAAGGCAGACTTTCACTTGGCGAATCCATTCGCCATACAGTCGCAGGACTTTGTGGTTGCAGGTGCGAACTGAGATAGATTTTCCGAGCATGAACACAGTAATGTGAGTACCGTAGAATTAATCACCGGAGTGAACCGGTAATAATTAAGGAGGGAAGTAACGTGCCACGTAAAGGACATATTCAGAAAAGAGACGTTCTGGCAGATCCGCTTTACAACAGCAAGGTTGTTACGAAGTTGATCAACAACATCATGCTGGATGGTAAGAAGGGAACCGCACAGAAGATCGTTTACGGTGCATTTGAGCAGGTTGCCGCAAAGAGCGGTAAGGAAGCTATGGAAGTATTCGAAGCTGCCATGAACAACCTTATGCCTGTTCTTGAGGTAAAGGCTCGCCGTATCGGTGGTGCCACCTATCAGGTACCCGTAGAAGTAAGACCGGAGAGAAGACAAGCTTTGGCGCTTCGCTGGCTTACAATGTTCTCCCGCAAGAGAAGTGAGAAGACCATGGTTGATAGACTCGCTAACGAGATCATCGATGCGTCCAATAACACCGGAAATGCGGTTAAGAGAAAAGAAGATATGCATAAGATGGCTGAGGCCAATAAGGCATTTGCACATTATCGTTGGTAGTGTGCGACTGAGAGGCGCGCACACCTGTAATTGATCAGAGATCAATTACGCTCCGCAAAGTTGAAGAAACAGTGGACGGTAGTGTGCGACTGAGAGGCGCGCACACAAGTAATTGATCAGAGATCAATTACGCTCCGCGAAGCTGAAGAAACAGTGGAATATGGTGCGCAAACCAAAACTAAGATAGGAGGTAAGAGATCTTGGCTGGAAGAGAATCCCCGCTTGAGAGAACCAGAAATATCGGTATTATGGCACACATCGATGCCGGTAAGACAACTCTCACTGAGCGTATCCTGTATTACACAGGTGTAAACTATAAGATTGGTGATACTCACGAAGGTACTGCAACCATGGACTGGATGGAGCAGGAGCAGGAGAGAGGTATTACCATCACGTCTGCAGCAACAACCTGTCATTGGACTCTTGAGGAGAACAATAAGCCGAAGGCTGGCGAGCTTGAGCACAGAATCAACATTATCGATACTCCCGGACACGTAGACTTCACTGTAGAAGTTGAGCGTTCCCTGCGAGTACTTGATAGTGCCGTTGGTGTATTTTGTGCAAAGGGTGGTGTTGAGCCTCAGTCTGAGACCGTATGGCGTCAGGCAGACAAGTACAGCGTACCGAGACTTGCATTCGTTAACAAGATGGACATTTCCGGTGCGAACTTTTATAACGTTATCGATATGATTAGAGGCCGTTTGGGCAAGAATGCGGTTGCATTGCAGTTGCCGATCGGTAAGGAGGATTTCTTCCAAGGAATCATTGACCTTATGGAGATGAAGGCCTACTATTATACCGATCAGAAGGGTGACGCGGTTGAAATTCGCGAGATCCCCGATGACATGAAGGACGAAGCAGAAGAGTACAGAGAGAAGATGGTTGAGGCTATCTGTGAGACCGACGATGAGTTGATCGAGATGTACTTGGAGGGAGAGGTTCCGGAAGTTCCCGCTCTTAAGAAGGCGCTTCGTGCAGCAACCATCTCTACGGAGATTATCCCTGTGCTTTGCGGTTCTGCATACAGAAACCGCGGTGTTCAGAAGCTTTTGGATGCCGTTATCGAGTACCTTCCCGCACCGACCGATATCCCGGATACCAAGGGTGTTGACGAAGACGGTAATGAAGTATCCAGAAAGTCCTCTGACGAGGAGCCTTTCGCAGCTTTGGCATTTAAGATTATGGCTGACCCGTTCGTAGGTAAGCTTGCATTCTTCCGTGTGTACTCCGGTACCATGAACGCAGGTTCTTATGTGTTGAACGCAACGAAGGGAAAGAAGGAGCGTGTAGGACGTATTCTTCAGATGCATGCAAATAAGAGACAGGAGCTTGACAAGGTTTACTCCGGTGATATTGCCGCAGCAGTAGGCTTCAAGATTACTACCACCGGTGATACCATCTGTGATGAGAAGGCTCCCGTTATTCTTGAGTCCATGGAATTCCCTGAACCCGTTATCGACGTAGCAATCGAGCCTAAGACGAAGGCAGGTCAGGACAAGATGGGCGAGGCACTTGCTAAGCTTGCAGAGGAGGATCCGACGTTCCGCGTATCTACGAACGAAGAAACCGGCCAGACCATTATCGCAGGTATGGGTGAGCTTCACCTTGAGATTATCGTTGACCGTCTCCTTCGTGAGTTTAAGGTAGAGGCAAACGTAGGTGCACCTCAGGTAGCATATAAGGAGACCATTACGAAGGAAGTTAACATCGACAGCAAGTACAAGAAGCAGTCCGGTGGTAGCGGTCAGTATGGTCACTGTAAGGTTATCTTCACACCTATGGATGCAAATGCCGAGAAGACGTATGAATTCGAGAATACCACCGTTGGTGGTTCTATCCCGAAGGAATATATTCCTGCGGTAGACGCAGGTATTCAGGACGCTATGAAGGCAGGTATCCTTGGTGGTTATCCTGTACTCGGTGTTCATGCAAACTGTTATGACGGTTCCTACCATGAAGTAGACTCGAACGAAATGGCATTTAAGATTGCCGGTTCTATGGCATTCAAGGACGCTATGCGTAAGGCAGAGCCTGTACTTCTCGAGCCTGTCATGAGAGTAGAGATTACGGTTCCCGAGGATTATATGGGCGACGTTATGGGTGATGTAAGCTCCCGTCGTGGTCAGATCGAAGGAACTGAGGATGTAAACGGAACGAAGCTGATTCGTGCACATGTGCCGCTTAGTGAGATGTTCGGTTATGCAACCACCCTTCGTTCTAAGACTCAGGGACGTGGTGCTTATTCCATGTTCTTTGATTCCTACGAGCGTGTTCCGAAGAGCGTTCAGGAAAAGCTTTTGAGCGCAAAGAGCGGAAAGTAATTATGTAAAAGTCGTTTTCGGAGGGAAATGCTTCATTTCCTTTCGAAAACGCCAATAGCCAATAAAAATGTGCTTGAAAATATTTCGCAGATGAAATATAATAGGTGCATATGGTATTTTAAACTTAAAAACTATTCCAAAATTTTAAGGAGGATTTCAAAATGGCAAAGGCTAAATTTGAAAGAAACAAACCGCATTGTAATATCGGTACCATCGGTCACGTAGACCATGGTAAGACTACCTTGA
This sequence comes from Lachnospiraceae bacterium, assembly GCA_045601665.1. GTDB lineage: Bacteria > Bacillota > Clostridia > Lachnospirales > Lachnospiraceae > ISDg. The sequence continues at coordinate 1,314 of JAZRZZ010000013.1, read as the reverse complement.
CCGCAGCTATTACTAAGACTCTTCATGAGAGACTTGGTACCGGTGAGGCAGTTGCATTTGAGAACATTGACAAGGCTCCCGAAGAGAGAGAAAGAGGTATTACCATTTCTACCGCTCACGTTGAGTACGAGTCCAAGGCTCGTCACTACGCTCACGTTGACTGCCCCGGCCATGCTGACTACGTTAAGAACATGATCACCGGTGCTGCTCAGATGGACGGTGCTATCCTCGTAGTAGCTTCTTCCGACGGCCCGATGGCTCAGACTAAGGAGCACATCCTGCTGGCTCGTCAGGTAGGCGTACCGGCTATCGTTGTATTCATGAACAAGGCTGACCAGGTTGACGACGAAGAGCTGCTCGAGCTCGTTGAGATGGACATCCGTGAGACTCTGTCTGAATATGAGTTCCCGGGCGATGATATTCCGGTAATCAAGGGTTCTGCACTTGCAGCTCTGAACGCTAGCGATGACATCAACGATCCTGCATACGCTCCGATTCTGGAACTGATGGCTGCTGTTGATGAGTATATCCCGACTCCTGAGAGAGACGACGCTAAGCCCTTCCTGATGCCTATCGAGGATACAATGACAATCTCCGGTCGTGGTACTGTAGTAACAGGCCGTGTAGAGAGAGGTCGTATGAACGTTGGTGAGGAAGTTGAGATCGTTGGTCTGAAGGAAGAAAGCTCCAAGACTACAGTAACTGGTCTGGAAATGTTCAGAAAGCAGCTCGACTTTGCTGAGGCTGGTGACAACGTAGGTGCTCTGCTCCGTGGTGTTCAGAGAAAGGACGTTGAAAGAGGCCAGGTTCTCTGCAAGCCCGGCTCCATCAACCCCCACACAAAGTTCAGAGGTCAGGTTTACGTTCTGAAGAAGGAAGAAGGCGGCCGTCACACACCGTTCTTCAACAACTACAGACCGCAGTTCTATTTCAGAACAACTGACGTTACAGGTATCATCACTCTGCCTGAGGGTGTTGAGATGTGCCGTCCTGGCGACAACATTGAAATGGATGTTGAGCTGATCACACCTATCGCTATCGAGCAGAACCTCCGTTTCGCTATCCGTGAGGGTGGTAGAACAGTTGGTTCCGGCGTTGTTATCGCTATCAACGAATAATTTCGCTTTTTAAAAGAGGACTCTTCGGAGTCCTCTTTTTTGTCGTTTCGAAATATTCTGTTAATAAAAATTACTTAAAATAACCGCAAAAACCTCTAATATTTACCTAATACAAGAAAATTTGCCCTTGCTGATTGTGTGAAATGCCTAAAAAACAGAAAAATTATTGACAAGTAATACCATTATGTGCTAAAAT